>NZ_JAVDPW010000010.1:0-366105 GCF_031453975.1 Inquilinus ginsengisoli | reverse complement strand
GGTGGCGGCGATCGACCTGCCCAGCGTCGACCCCTTCGTGGCGCCGATCCTCTACGCCGTGCCGGTGCAGCTCTTGGCCTATCACACCGCCGTGGCCAAGGGCACCGACGTCGACCAGCCACGCAACCTGGCCAAGAGCGTGACGGTGGAATAGGGGGCAGCCGGCTTTCCGCCGCCTGGTCGAACGCGTGGCCACGGTCGCGATCGACCTCACCGACAATGGCGGCCCGATGGATTGCTTCGCTGCGCTCGCAATGACGATGAGGGGCGACACGGGAGGGAGGCGCCGCGGCCACACCGACCGCCCATCCGCGCATGGGCGAGTCGCGGGCTCTTCTGGTCTCGCGGCTGCGCTTTCGGCTATGGTGCCGCCCGTTCCCGCGGAAGCGCTCCCGTCCCAACCATCGGGCATCATGTCCTCGACCGTCCCCGATCCCCTGACCATCGCCCTGCCCAAGGGCCGCATCCTGGACGAGCTGCGCCCGCTGATGGCGCATGCCGGGCTGGAGCCGGAGCCCGCCTTCGACGATCCGCGCCATCGCGGCCTGTCCTTCGCCACCAACCATCCGCACATCCGGCTGATCCGGGTGCGGTCGTTCGACGTCGCCACCTTCGTGGCCTTCGGCGCCGCCCAGCTGGGCATCGCCGGCAACGACGTGCTGATGGAGTTCGACTACCCCGAACTCTACGCCCCGCTCGACCTCGGTATCGGCGCCTGCCGCCTGGCCGTGGCCGAGCCGGTGGACCTGGCCGAGACCGACGACCCCAGGCGCTGGAGCCATGTCCGCGTCGCCACCAAATACCCGACCGTCACCCGCCGCCACTTCGCCGCCCGCGGGGTGCAGGCCGAATGCATCAAGCTGAACGGCGCCATGGAGCTGGCGCCCTCGCTGGGCCTGTGCCGCCGCATCGTCGACCTGGTCTCCTCCGGCGCGACGCTGGAGGCCAACGGCCTGCGCGAGATCGAGCACATCGCCGACGTCACCTCGCGGCTGATCGTCAACCGCGCCGCCTTCAAGACCCGTCCGGAGGAGATCGCCGGATGGATCGACCGTTTCCGGAATGCCGTCCATGCCGCTGCGTCTTGATGCCCGCTCGCCCGGTTTCGCCGAAGCCTTCGAGGCCTTCGTCTCGGCCCGCCGCGGCGCCCATGCCGACGTCGCCGGCGCGGTCGCCGCGATCGTCGCCGATGTCCGCGCCCGTGGCGATGAAGCGCTGGTCGACTACACCGAGCGCTTCGACCGCATCCGGCTGACGCCGGAGACCCTGCGCGTCTCGGCCGGCGAGATCGCCGCGGCGCGGGCCCAGGTCGACGCCGAGACCCTGGCGGCGCTGGACCTCGCGGCGCGGCGGATTGAGGCGTTCCACGCCAAGACCGTGCTGCCGGCCCTGTCCTATGTCGACGAGGACGGCATCGGCCTGGCCGCGCGCTGGACCCCGATCGACGCGGTCGGGATCTACGTCCCCGGCGGCCTCGCCAACTATCCCAGCTCCGTCCTGATGAACGCCATCCCGGCCCGGGTCGCCGGGGTCGGGCGCATCGCCATGGCGGTGCCGACGCCGGACGGGGTGCTGAACCCGCTGGTGCTGGCCGCGGCCGAGCGCGCCGGCGTCACCGAGATCTGGCGCATCGGCGGCGCCCAGGCCGTGGCGGCGCTGGCCTACGGCACCGCCAGCATCCGCGCCGTGGACAAGATCACCGGCCCAGGCAACGCCTATGTCGCCGAGGCCAAGCGCCAGGTGTTCGGCACCGTCGGCATCGACATGATCGCCGGCCCGTCCGAGATCCTGGTGGTGGCCGACGGTGACAACGACCCGGACTGGATCGCGATCGACCTGCTGGCCCAGGCCGAGCACGACATCCATTCCCAGTCGGTGCTGATCACCGACGATGCGGCTTTCGCCGATGCGGTGGCGGCGGCGGTCGACCGGGCGCTGGAGACGCTGCCCAAGGCCGCGATCGCCGGGCCGAGCTGGCGCGACCGCGGCGGCGTGATCGTGGTCGGGTCGCTCGACGACGCGGTGCCGCTGATCGACCGGCTGGCGCCCGAGCATCTCGAGCTCGCGGTCGCCGATCCCGACCGGCTGGCCGACCGGGTGCGCCATGCCGGCGCGATCTTCCTCGGCCGCCATGCGCCGGAGGCCGTTGGCGACTATGTCGCCGGGCCCAACCATGTGCTGCCGACCGCACGCAGCGCCCGCTTCGCCAGCGGCCTCAGCGTGTTCGACTTCGTCAAGCGCACCACCCTGGTGCGCTGCGACGCCGCCGGCCTGGCCCGGATCGGCCCGGCCGCGGTGCGGCTGGCCCGCGCCGAGGGGCTGGAGGCGCACGCCTTGTCGATCGCCCAGCGGCTGAAGGCCGAGGGATGAGCGGGGGCGATGGCGACGGGGAGCAGGCAAAGCTCGTCGAGGTCGTCATCGACGAGGCCGCGTCCGTCCGCCGGTCGCCCGAGGTGGCGCATGAGCGCCGGGTCGCGATCCACGACCTGATCGAACAGAACAGCTTCCGCCTGGTCGACGGCCCGGCCGGGCCCTACCGCCTGCGCCTGCGCATGGAGGAGAGCCGGCTGATCTTCGAGATAGCGGCCGGGGATGGGCCCGAGGGCGAGCCCGAGCGCGTGGCCCTGCCGATCCAGCCGTTCCGGCGGATCATCAAGGACTACTTCATGGTCTGCGAAACCTACTACGCCGCGATCCAGACCGCGCCGCCGTCGAAGATCGAGGCGATCGACATGGGGCGGCGGGGGCTGCACGACGAAGGCTCGGTGATGCTCGGCGAAGGGCTGGCGGAGCGCATCGCCATCGACCACGCGACTGCGCGGCGGCTGTTCACGCTGCTCTGCGTCCTGCAGATCCGCGGGTGAGCGATGGCGGGGCCGACCAGCGTCCTCTTCGCCTGCACCCAGAACTCGATCCGGTCGCCGATGGCCGAATCGATCCTGAAGCACGTCGCGGGGTCGCGCATCTTCGTCGACAGCGTCGGCGTCCGGCCGGGTGAGCTGGACCCCTTCGCCGTGGCGGTGATGAAGGAGATCGGCATCGATCTGGCGCGCCACCGGCCGAAGGGCTTCGACGACCTCGAGGACGACAATTTCGACATGGTGATCTCGCTGTCGCCGGAGGCGCAGCACCGCGCCGTTGAGATGACCCGCACCACGGCCTGCGAGCTGGAGTTCTGGAACACCTTCGACCCCACCGCGATCGAGGGCAACCGCGACACCCGGATGGCCGCCTTCCGCCAGGTCCGCGACTGGCTGCTGGCCCGCATCCGTGAACGCTTCGGCGACGCGGCGCGGGGCGGGGCGTGAGGATGGCCCTTGCGGTCCGCCGCGATGCGCCCATATTCTGACTAATCTGGTCAGGAGATATGTCATGAGCGGACGCAAGAAGGATGCATCCCCGTCCGCCTTGCCGGCGTGGAAGCTGGAGGACGCCAAGGCGCGTCTCAGCGAGGTCGTGCGACTCGCCCGGGAGAAGGGGCCGCAGCGCGTCACCGTGCACGGGCAGGATGCCGTGGTGATCCTGTCGGCTTCGGACTATGCCCGTCTGGCCCCGGCCACCAATGTGAGCCTCGCCGCGCTCTTCGGCAGCGGACCGTTCGCGGCGCTGGATGATTTCGACGGCCAAGGCGTGCGCGAGTCGGCGCCGATGCGCGACATGCCGTCCTTTTGATCATGCCGCGCGGCTGGCTGCTGGACACCAATGTCGTGTCGGAGCTGCGCAAGGCGGCGCGGTGCGATCGGGCCGTTCGGGCCTGGGCTGAAGGCGTGCCTCCTGCCTCCTGCTATCTCAGCCGCGTGACCGTCGCCGAGATCCGCCTCGGGATCGAGCAGGTCTCGGACCCCGGGTTCCGCGCCGAGCTGGAAACCTGGCTGCGGGACGGTGTCAGGCTGTGGTTCGGGGATCGCATCCTCGATGTCGACGAGGATGTCGTCCTGGCCTGGCGACGCCTCGTGTATGAGGGGCAGAAGGCCAACTACACCTACGCGCAGCCGGACGGCCTCATCGCCGCGGCCGCGATCGTCCACGACCTCGGCGTCGCCACCCGGAACGTCGAGGATTTTCGGCGCGCCGACGTTCCGGTGTTCAATCCGTGGAGCGATCGCGCCGGGCCGGCGTGACGCCCGAGGTCCGGACGAGGACCGCAGATACTGGAATAGTGGCCGAGACAGGCTCCGGCCCGAACAAACAGCTTGACCCAAGAATGGCAGTCGCCCACTTCTTGGGCGGTTTCTCAACATGGCGAGTATGGATGGCCAAGGAAGATTTGATCGAGTTCTCGGGCACCGTGACCGAGCTGCTCCCCAACGCGATGTTTCGGGTGAAGCTCGACAACGATCACGAAGTTCTCGCGCACACATCCGGCAAGATGCGCAAGAACCGCATCCGGGTGCTCGCGGGTGATCGGGTCAATGTCGAAATGACCCCCTACGACCTGTCCAAGGGTCGCATCACCTTCCGATTCAAGTAACACCCGTGCCCGCTCCAGACCGGACGGGCACGACCGACGTGCTTGTTCTCGCCTCGGCTTCGCCGAGGCGTCTCGATTTGTTGCGCCAGATCGGCATCGTCCCGGACCAGGTCCGGCCCGCCGATCTCGATGAAACGCCGCTGAAGCGCGAGCTGCCGGGCCCCCATGCCCGGCGCCTCGCCCAGGCCAAGGCCGAAGCGATTCGGGCGCAGGTGCCCGGCGCCTTCGTGCTGGCGGCCGACACCGTGGTCGGCTGCGGCCGGCGCATCCTGCCCAAGGCGGAGACCGATGAGGAGCTGCGGCTCTGCCTCGAGCTCCTGTCCGGCCGGCGGCACCGCGTCCATGGCGGGGTCTGCCTGATCGCGCCGGACGGCACCATGCGGCTGCGGCTGGCGCAGAGCAGCGTCATCTTCAAGCAGCTCAGCCGGGCCGAGATCGACGACTACGTCGCCTCGGGCGAAGGCCGCGGCAAGGCCGGCGGCTATGCCATCCAGGGGCGGGCGGCGATGCTGATCCGCGCCATCGAGGGCTCCTACTCCAACATCGTCGGCCTGCCGCTGTTCGACACCTCGCAGCTGCTGCGAGGGGCGGGCTACCGCTGGTGAGAACCATCGAGATCACCGAGTCGGACGGCATCCTGCTGGCCGGCCTGGTGGTCGACGGCCGCCTGACCGACCTCGCGGCCGAGCGCCCGGCGCGGCCCGGCCTGTCCGGCGCCGTGTTCCTGGCCCGGGTCGAGCGGGTCGACCGCGTCTCCGCCGCCGCCTTCCTCGACATCGGCACCGGCCGCAGCGCCTTCCTGCCGTTGCGCGGGCCCGAGGCCGATGCCTTGCGCGCCGGCGCGCCGGTGATCGTCCAGATCATCGCCGATCCCCGAGGCGATAAAGGGGGGGGCGAAAAGGGGGCCGAGGCCACCCGCGACATCGCGCTGCCCGGCGCCACCGTGATCCACCTGCCGTTCTCGGCCAATGTCGCGGTGTCGCACCGGCTCGGCCCCGCGGCGAAGCGCGACTGGCAACAGCGCCTGGCCGGCGGCTGGATCGTCCGCGCCGCCGCTGCCGCCGTCCCACCCGACCAGGTGCTGGCCGAGGCCCAGCGGCTGGGCCGGCGCTGGGAGGCGGTGGCCGACCGGGCCGAGACCACCCGCGCCCCGGCGCTGCTGGAGCCGGCGCCCGGCGCCGCCAGGCGGCTGATCCTGGACCATCCCGACGTCGCCCGCGTCGTGGTCGACGGCGCCGCCCTGCTGCCGCCGCTGCAGCGCTGGGCAGCGGCCGCGGTGCCCGAGCTGGCCTCCCGCATCGCCGGCGGCCCGACGCCGCTGGGCGACGCCCTGGACGCGCTGCTGGCCCCGACCGTGGCACTGCCCTCCGGCGGCAGCATCACCATCGAGGCCACGCGGGCGCTGACCGCGATCGACGTCGATGGCGGCCGGTCGCCCGACCATCTCCGCACCAACCGCGAGGCGGCGGCGGAGATCGCCCGCCAGCTGCGGCTGCGCAACATCGGCGGCACCGTGGTGGTGGATTTCATCTCGATGCGCCGCGGCGGCGACAAGGCCGCGATTCTCAACGCCTTCCGCGCCGCGCTGGCCGACGACCCGCTGAAGGTCCAGCTCGGCGAGGCGCTGTCGCCGCTGGGCCTGGCCGAGCTGGCGCGCGAGCGGCGCGGCCAGGCGCTGGCCGCGATCATTGAGACTTGAAGCTAAGCCGCCCCGATCCGATTCTGAGAGCCATGACCACGATCACCGAAACCAGGGGGCATTGCCCCATCTGCCGCAAGCCGACGGAGCAGAAGTTCCGCCCCTTCTGCTCGCGCCGCTGCGCCGACATCGATCTCGGCCGTTGGTTTTCAGAGGCTTACGCCGTTCCGGTGAAGCCCGAGACCGACGAAGACGAAACATTGCAGCGAGATGAAGATGACCGCTAGACAGGCGGCCTTCGGTTTCCTATAAGCACGGCCTCCGCACCGCGGAGACAACGGCGCCCAGGTAGCTCAGTTGGTAGAGCAGGGGATTGAAAATCCCCGTGTCGGCGGTTCGACTCCGTCCCTGGGCACCATTCCCCTTCCCAAGAGAATGGCGCAACCGACGGGCCTCTGGGTCGGTTGCGACGCGCGCGCGATCAAGGCTTCGGCTTGGTCGGCAGCATCAGGCCGCCTTGTGGCCCGACCTTGACGCCGAGCAGGCCGGCGGCGGGGGCGACCGCCTTGTCCAGCACGCTGGGCTGCTTGGGCGGGGGCGGCTTGGGCGGCTCGCTGCCACAGGCGGCCAGCGCGGCGCAGATCAGAAGAAGCGAACACAGCCGCACGGCATCACCCCAGCTCGGTGCATCCCGGATCCCCGGGCCGGCCGCCATCATGACGCCAAGCGGCTGCGCCGTCAGCGGTCCTGGACGTCGACGCCGCGAAGACGCGCCGTGGTGTGGTGATCGCGGCCATGCGACGCGGTGCGCTGGACCGGCTCGCGACGTCGGACGCCGGGCAGGGGGAGGAGCGGGCGATCCGGGACCTGGGACGAGGGCTGGTGCAGCAGCGCGGCCCGATCGAGGTCGCGGATCATCGCGGCGAGGTCGGCCGGGGCCAGCGGCCCTTCAGCGGCCCGTTCGTCGACGGCCTCGGCCGCATCCAGCCAGAAGGCGATCACCGTGACCTGCGCGATGCGGCCCCAGGCCGGGTCGTCGGGACGGCCGAGATGGATGATGACGTCCCGCCACCGGCGCAGCTGGCGCTGCTGCCACCAGCTCGGGGCCATCGCGCCGCTCAGGATCCGGACCAGGATGTCGCGCATGTCGGCGATGGCCCGACGGGCCCGTCCTCCGGGGTCCTGGACGGATCCGCGCATGTACCGCTCCCGATCGGGTTTCCGATACGGGTATAGCGGCGGCGCAGCGGCCGCTCACCTTACTGCTGCGTAAAGCGCCAGGGGCGTCGGGGCCCTAGCCGTTCAGGCGGAAGGTCCCGCTTTCGGACACGAAGCGCCGGTAATCCGCCAGCGGATAGCGGGCGCCGTCCGCGTCGGGCCGCTGCCGGTCGAGGTCGGGCGTGTTCGCCGGGTCGAGCAGGGCCAGCCAGGACCAGATGACCTGGAACGGCGCGCGGTTGCGGGTGCTCTTCATCGCCCGATACAGGGTGCCGCGCTCCAGCTCGCTGGGGGTGGTGCCGGTCTCCCAGCGGTTGAGGTAGCCGCGGAGGATCCGGCTCGCTTCCTGGCGCCGCTCCTTGTCGCCGTTGATCGCCATGGCCGACTCCTGTTCCTGGGCAGGGGTTAGGGCGGCGGATCCATCCGGCGCCCGCGGTCCCCGCGGCGCCGGAGATTCGGCGGTTGGGCCCGATCATGACAGGTTCGCGCCGCTGCGTCCGATCGATGCGCGGAGGGGCCGACTAGGATCCGGGCGAGGGCGTGAAGAAGCAACGGACGGCGTGGGTGGATTTGCGGCAGATCCAGTAGTCGCCGTCCTCGCTGCTCAGGGTCTTGAAGCGCGGCACGAATTCGCCGGTCGACCGGATGGTGAATCCGTCGTGGCTCTCCTCGATGTCCGAGCGCGGCCAGGGGGTGCAGTCGCGCTCGCCGCAGCAATGGTTGGTGGTGCCGTATTCGACATAGCCGCCGCGGTTGATCCAGATGTCATGCGCCGCGGCCGGACCGTGGCCGAAGGCAAGGAGGACCGGCAGAACAGCCGCGCCGGACCGGATCCGCTGCATCGTGTCCATCCGCGACCTCCCGCGCCGGTCGACTGCATGCCGAAGCAGGCAGGATAGACCGATGCGGCCGCCGGTCCAACGGCGCGGCTATTCCGCCGGCACCGCCGCGATCGCCCGCCGCGGCCGCTCCAGATCGGGCAGGAAGACGGTCAGGATGCCGATCAGCGGCAGGAAGGCGCAGAGGCGGTAGACGAAGCCGATGCTGGTGAGGTCCGCGACCTCGCCCAACACCGCGGCGCCGATGCCGCCCATGCCGAAGGCGAAGCCGAAGAACAGCCCGGCGATGGTGCCGGTCTTGCCCGGCACCAGCTCCTGCGCATAGACGACGATGGCGGAGAAGGCCGAGGCCAGGATCAGGCCGATGATGATGCTGAGGATCACCGTCCCGGTCAGCCCGACATAGGGCAGGGCCAGGGTGAAGGGCAGCACCCCCAGGATCGACCCCCAGATCACGTATTTGCGGCCGAAGCGGTCGCCGATCGGGCCGCCCGCCACCGTCCCCACCGCCACCGCGCCGAGGAAGATGAACAGGTGGATCTGCGCCTGCTGCACCGACACGTGGAAGGTCTCGATCAGGTAGAAGGTGTAGTAGCTCGTGAGGCTGGCCAGGTAGATGTACTTCGAGAACACCAGCATGCCGAGGACGCCCAGGGCGATGCCGACCGTGCGGCGCGGCAGCACGATCTGGCTGGCGGCTTGGCGCGGCTTGGCCCGGATGGTCCGGCGCTGCCGCCGGTACCAGGCGCCGACGCTCGACAGCACCAGGATGGCCAGCAGGGCGGCGGCGGAGAACCAGCCGATGCTGGACTGGCCGCGCGGCAGCACGATGAAGGCGGCCAGCAGCGGGCCGATGGCGGAGCCGATGTTGCCGCCGACCTGGAACAGCGACTGCGCCAGCCCGTGCCGGCCGCCCGAGGCCATCCGGGCTATGCGGGAGGATTCCGGATGGAACACCGCCGATCCCATGCCGACGAAGGCGGCGCCCAGCAGCAGCATCGGGAAGCTGGTGGCGACCGACAGGACGATCAGCCCGACCAGGGTGAAGGCCATGCCGATCGGCAGCGAGAAGGGCTGCGGCTTGCGGTCGGTGTAGAGGCCGATCGCCGGCTGCAGGATCGAGGCGGTGAGCTGGAACACGAAGGTGATCAGCCCGACCTGGCCGAAATCGAGGCCGTAGTTGGTCGCGAGCATCGGATACAGCGCCGGGAGCAGCGACTGCATCATGTCGTTCAGCAGATGGCTGAAGCTGATCGCGGCCAGGATGACGAAAACCGTCTTCTCGGCGTCGGGCCGGCCTGTCGTCTGGGTCAGATCGGGCGCGCTGCCCGCTATCGCTGTTCCGCTCGTCATTCCCAATGTTCCCGATGCCCGCTGAGCGGTGCATCATTGAGGCACCCGGCGGCGGGGATGCCGTCGGTTCGGCCCACAATACGCCTTTCCGCCCGACCTGCTTTCGTGCTTTGGTCTATTAGTTTTGAGAGTGGGCCATGGTCCGAAACGCCGCCATTTTCGATTACGAGGACACGCCTCGCCCGATCGTCGCCCTCGGCAACGACTATCCGGTGAATTTCACGATCCTGCCGCACCGGCACCGGCGATCGCAGCTGCTGTACGGCAGCGACGGCGTGCTGCTGGTCCGGACCGAGCAGGGGCGCTGGGTGGTGCCGCCGGAGCGCGGCGTCTGGCTTCCCGGCGGCATCACCCATGAAGTGCAGTCGATCGGCGCGGTCAAGGTCCGCAGCGTCTATGTCGAGCCCGATGCGGTTCCCGGCCTGCCGGCGGAATGCCAGGTGGTCGGCGTCTCCGCCCTGATGCGCAGCCTGCTGATCGAGGCCGTCGACCTGCCGCTGGAATATGATCGGGACAGCCGGGCAGGGCTGATCATGGCGCTGATCCTGGAGGAAATCGGGCGGATGCCGGTGCTGCCGCTGAACCTGCCGCTGCCGGGCCATGCGGCGCTGGCCGCCCGCTGCCGCCACTTCCTGGACGGGCCGACGCCGCACGACACGATCGACGATTGGTGCGATGCCCTGGCGATGAGCCGCCGGGCCTTCACCCGCCTGTTCCGGCAGGAGACCGGCCTCAGCCTGTCCGCCTGGCGGCAGCAGGCCTGCCTGTTCCACGCCCTGCCGCGGCTGGCCGCGGGCGAGCCGGTGACGGTGGTCGCCCTCGACCTCGGATATGACAGTGCAGCCGCCTTCACCACCATGTTCAAGCGCCTGCTGGGCGTCCCGCCCAGCCGCTACTTCGGTGCGGCCTCCGGCGGCGGCGCCCCGGGTTCCAGGCCGTAGGAGGTGACGCGCAGCGCCTCGCGGATGTCGGGGATCGCCGCCTCCGCCGCCTCGTAGCCGAGGTCGATCATCTCCGCCGCCCGATCGAATTCGGCGCTGCCGATATGGCCCAGCTTCGGTGCGATCAGCACATCAGGCGGTTCGGCGGCGAGGCGGCTGCGCCCGGTGCGGTCGAGCACGATGTTGAGCGACGCCATCATCACCCCGAACAGGCTGGGCGCGTTCGGGTCGCGGCGGAACAGCTTGCGGGCGATGCCGTTGATGCCGCTCAGCAGGCCGCCGCCCGGCATCAGCTCCAGGACGTCGAATCCGGCGATATGGGCATAGCCGCCGCCGGGCACGCGGGTCTTGCCCATGATGTCGCCGTTCAGGTTGACCGCGATCACCACCTCGGCGCCGAGCGCGCGGCAGACCGAGACCGGCACCGGATTGACCAGGGCGCCGTCGACCAGCATGTGCCGCCCGACCCGCCGCGGCGGGAACACTCCCGGCAGGGCGTAGGACGCCTGGATCACCTCGGACACCCGGCCTTTGGTCAGGCAGACCTCGTGGCCGGTGAACAGGTCGACGCAGAGGGCGCCGAACGGCACGCCGAGATCCTCGATCCTGAGGTCGCCGAAGCTCTGGTCCAGCAGCCGGCCCAGCTTGCGCCCGCTGATCAGGCTGGGCTGGCCCAAGCCGAAATCGAGATAGGCGATCATCCGCTGCCGGTTCAGCCCGAGGGCCCAGGCCTCCAGCACGTCCAGCCGGCCGGAGAGATGGGCGGCGCCGGCCAGGGCGCCGACCGAGGTGCCGCAAACCACCTGCGGCCGGATGCCGGCGGCGTCCAGCGCGCGCAGCACGCCGATATGGGCCCAGCCGCGGGCGATACCGCCGCCGAGCGTCAGGCCGAGGACCGGAGGGGCCTCGGCGTCGGCATCCATCGTCATCGCTAGACCCGCGTGATCCGGCCGTCGACCTTCGGCGCCACGGTGCCGACCGAGGTGACGTAGTCCATCACCACCGTCGCCATCAGCCGGCCGGCCGAGGCGTCGACCAGCATCTTGCCCCTGGTCATCGCGGCATAGCCGTCGCCGCCGCCGGCCATGTAGTCGTTGGTGGCGACGCGGTAGGTCGCGGCATCGTCCAGCGGTTTGCCGTCGACCGTGACCGAGACGATGCGGCTGCCGGGCGGCTTGGCCGGATCCCAGGTGAAGGCCAGGCCCGAGACCTGGGGGAAGCGCCCGGCGACGGCCTCGACCTGGGACACGCCGCTCTCCAGTGCCGCGCGGATGTCGGCGCCTTTCAGCTCGAGCAGCACCGCGACATTGCCGAAGGGCAGCTCGGCCAGGATGTCCTTGCGCGTCAGCTCGGTGCCGGCGGCGATCAGCCGGTCGCCGCGGACGCCGCCGCCGTTGATGATGGCGATCTGGGCGCCCGGCGTGCCCCAGCGCACCCCGTCGGCGATCAGGTCGCCCATCGTCGTCTCCCGGGTGCGGACGCTGCCGCGCTGGCTGTCCAGCTCGACCGCGGTCTTGCCGATGACCACGCCCAAAGCATCATCCAGCGCCTTGTTGTAGCTGTCGACCTTGGCCTGAATCTCGGCATCCGGCTCGACCCCCGCGGTCGGCCGCACCTCCCAGCTCGGCAGCACCGCGATGATCGGGCCGTCCTTGGTGTCGCGGGTCGAGATCTCCAGCTCGACCACGCCGAGATAGTGCGAGTCGTAGCCGGCTTTGAAGACCAGGACGTTGTTCTCGTAGAACATGATCGGGTCGTGGTCGTGCCCGCCCAGTACCAGGTGCAGCCCCTTGACCGACTGCGCCAGCTGCCGGTCCTGGGCGAAGCCGAGATGGGTCAGCGCCACCAGGATGTTGGCGCCCTGGGCCTTCAGCGCCTCCACCGCCTGCTTCGCCGTGGCGATGATGTCGGGGAAGCTGATGTCGGGGCCGGGGCTGGACAGCGTCGCGGTGTCCGGCGTCAGGATGCCGAGGAAGCCGATGGTGTAGTCGCCGACCTGGCGGGTGGCGGTGGCGATGCCGCCGCCGAACGGCTTGCCGTCCTTGCCCAGGACATTGGCGCCGAGCCAGGGGAACTTCGATTCGCCGACGCGCTGGGCCGCCAGATCCGGCCCGTAGTCGAACTCGTGGTTGCCCCAGACCGCATAGTCGACCCCGACGGCGTTGAACAGGTCGATCATCTGCGAGCCCTTGGTCAGGCCCGACATCACCGAGGGCGACAGCGTGTCGCCGCCGAAGGTGGTGATGCTGTGCGGATTCGCGGCGCGGGCCTGCTTCAGCAGCGTCGCCAGCTGGCCGAAGCCGCCCTGGCCGCGCACCGGGCCGATCTCGTAGACGTCGTTGACGTGCAGGAAGGCCAGGCGCAGCGGCGCGGCGGCGGCCCAGCCCGGCAGCGGGGCGGCGGCAAACAGCGTGGCGAGCATGACCTGGCGGCGCGACGGGCCCTGCATGGCTGGAATCTCCCTCCGGATGGCGGTGCCAGCATGGACCGGGCCACGGCCGGATGTCATCCTCGCCGGCGTTTCAGACCGGTGACAAGCGAGCGGATCGGATGACCCAGGGCAGTCTCTACCATCCGGCCACCGCCGACACCGCCCACACCGTCCCGAGCTATTGGGAGGCCACCGCCGGACCGCCACCGGAGGGCTGTGCTCCCCTGGCCGGCGACGAAACCTGCGACATCGCGGTCATCGGCGGCGGCTATACCGGCCTGTCGGCGGCGCTGCATCTGGCGCGCGACCTCGGCGTCGACGTCCGGGTGCTGGAGGCCGGCCGGATCGGCTGGGGCGCCTCCGGCCGCAACGGCGGCTTCAACTGCGTCGGCGCCGCCAAACTGTCGGGTGCCGCGATGCTGAAGCGGGTCGGTCGCGACGAGGTCCGCCGCTACTACGCCGCCCAGGTCGAGGCGACGGAGCTGGTGGCGCAGCTGAGCCGGGACGAGGGCATCGATTTCGATCGCCAGGGCGACGGCGTCATCAGCGTCGCCCACAAGCCCAGCCGGGTGCGCGAGCTGGAGGAGGAGGCGCGCTGGGACCGCGAGGTCACCGGCCTGACCTCGACGCTGTGGAGCCGGGACGAGCTGCGCGAGCGCGGCCATGCCGGGCCGGAGGCGCATGGTGCGCTGCACCACGCCGCCGGCTTCGGCCTGCACCCCCTGAAATACCATCGCGGCCTGACCCGCGCCGCCCTGGCGCGGGGCGTCAGGATCCACGACCGCAGCCGCGTCACCGGCTGGGTGCGGGAGGGCGGCGGCCACCGGCTGGTCACGTCAGGCGGGTCGCTGCGGGCCAAGCGGGTGCTGATCGCCACCAACGGCTACACCACCGACGCGCTGCATCCCTACCTCGCCGGCACCTTCCTGCCGGCCCTGTCCAACATCGTCACGACCAGGCCGCTGACCGCGGCGGAGCAGGCGGCCCAGGGCTGGACCACCGGGACGCCGCTGTCGGACAGCCGCAACCTGCTGTTCTACTTCCGGCTGCTGGCGGATGGCCGGCTGCTGCTCGGCGCCCGCGGCGGCACCTGGGGCAGCCCGGAGGCGTCGGCGCGCTACCGCCGCTGGCTGGAGGGCCGGATCGGCATCGCCTATCCCGCCTGGCGCGATGTCGAGACCACCCATTTCTGGTCCGGCCTGGTCTGCCTGTCGGCCAATCTGACGCCGATGCTGGGCCAGGTGCCGGACGATCCCGGCGTCTGGTACGCGCTGGCCTATCACGGCAACGGCGTGGCCAGCGCCGGCTGGGCCGGCCGCGCCATCGCCCATGCCATGACCGGCGGCCCGGTGCCGGGCGTCGGCATCCCGGCGCTGATGGCGACGCCGCCGACCCGCTTCCCGCTCGGCCGCTGGCGGCGCTGGCTGCTGAAGGCGGCGTATCTCAAGTTCATGGTGCAGGACCTTCTTTAGGAGCCCCGGCTCTGACGCCGGGGCCGCCCCGCATTCTGCGCATTTGGCCGCTGGGCAGCCCGACCGTAGCCTTCGGGACGGGCTGGCCGGAGACGTGACGCCATGAAGATCCTGACGCTGCAGAACAACGACATCTCGCCCTCCGGCGTGATCGGTGCCGCCATCGCCGAGGCCGGCGGCACCGAGGATGTGCGCTTCCCGGAGCACGGCGACGCGCTGCCGGCCGACGCGACAGGACATGACGGGCTGCTGGTGCTGGGCGGCACCCAGCACGCGGCCGACGATATCGCCCATCCGCATCTGCCGGCGCAGATCGAGGCGATCCGCGCCTTCGCCGCCGCCGGCAAGCCGGTGCTGGGCATCTGCCTCGGCAGCCAGCTGCTGGCCCGTGCGCTCGGCGGCACCGTCCGGCGCCACCACACGCCGGAGGTCGGGTTCACCGCGATCCAGCCGACCGCGGCGGCGGAGGCCGATCCGCTGCTGCAGGGCCTGGTGCCGCTGCCGCGGCTGATGCACTGGCACTACGACACCTTCGACCTGCCGGAGGGCGCGACGCTGCTGGCCACCAACCCGGTCTGCTCGAACCAGGCCTTCAGCGCCGGGCCGGGGCTGTACGGGCTGCAGTTCCACCTCGAAGTCACGGCCGGGATCGTGCAGGGCTGGGTCGACGCCTTCCAGGCCTGGACGCAGGACCGGTTCCCGGAGTTCTACGCCACCTATCGCGATCAGCTGATGAACGACCATCCCGGCGCCGCCGCCTTCGGCCGGCAGGTCGGGCTGCGCTGGATGGAGATGGTACGCGCGGCCCACGCGGAGAGCCGCCAGGCGGCCTGACGGGGCGACGCTACAAGCGCCGCGGCCATTTTCGCGCGCCATGCATGACGCGCAGAATCGTGACCGCGCTTTCGTCGATACGATAGGCGACGACATAGGGCGTGTGGTTGACCACCAGTTCCCGCGTGTTCCGCAGGCGACCGGGCCCGCCCATCCGCGGATGCTCGGCCAGCATCGCAACCTGCAGCTCGATCACATCAAGAATGGCGACCGCCGCGACAGGATTGTCGATGTCGATGTGGTCGGCGATATCGAGAAGATCCTCCCGGGCGGCTGGGCGCCAGTCAACGCGCACGCCCGGCGGCCTTGGCGATCCGCGCCTGCAGGCGCGCCTTCACATCGGCCATGACCCGGTCATGGGGAATGCTGGGACGCGGATCGTCGATCGCCGCTTGCACCTGCGCCCTGAACCAGGCGTCATAGCCGGGCTCGGGCTTCTGCCGTTCCTCAACATAGGCCCGCATGAAGTCGCGGATGACCTGCGCGGCCGGCCGGTCGGCCGCCTCGGTGGCCGCCTTGAAGGCAGCCTTGAGGTCCGCCGACACGCGGAAGTTGAAGTTCTCTTCCTTCGGATGGCTGCTGGTCCGGGGCAGGAGATCACCTGACGATGCCGTGATGCGCGATGATAATGTGTAGACAACGTCAATGCAAATCGCCGGGCGGGCGGCCGGGGAGGATGTCATGACCTTCGACGATGTCTGCGCCATCGCCCTGGCCTGGCCCGGCGTTGAACGGTCGACCTCCTACGGCACCCCGGCGTTGAAGGTGAAGGGCAAGCTCCTGACCCGGCTGCGCGAGGATGGCGAGACCCTGGTCGTCGGCGTCGGCTTCGACGAGCGCGAGATGCTGATGGAGGCCGAGCCCGAGGTCTTCCACATCACCCCGCACTACCGCGACTGGCCGATGGTGCTGATGCGTTTGCCCAAGGCCGATCCCGGCGCGGTCGAGGCCTTGCTGCTGCGCCGCTGGCGCGCGGTGGCGCCGAAGCGGCTGGTGAAGGACTTCGATGCGGCGAAGGGCTGATCAGCCCGGCAGCATCCGGCGCAGCACGCCGTCGCGCAGGGCGTAGTGGTGGATCAGCGCCATGGCCGCGTGCAGCCCGGCCAGGACGATGATGATCCAGGCGACGTCGTTGTGCAGCCCGGCGAAGGTCCGCCCCAGGTCGGGGTTGGGGGCGAAGGCCGCGGGCACCGAGAACAGGCCAAAGAACTGGAAGGGTTCGCCCTCCGCCCAGCGGAACAGGAAGCCCAGCGTCACCTGCGCCGCCAGCAGCAGGTACAGCGCGTGATGCGCCGCCTTGGCCGCCAGGCGCTGCAGGCCGGAGGCAGCGGGCGGCAGGCGGCGGCCCCGGCTGCCACGCCAGGCCAGGCGGGCGATCAGCACCGCCGCCAGCAGCAGGCCGAGGGAGATGTGCAGCGACTGATCGAACTTGCGGATCTCGCGCGGGAAGAAACCCCAGGTCTCGGCCAGCAGGAACAGCGTCACCACCAGCACCGCCGTCAGCCAGTGCAGGACGATCGTCACCCGGTCATACCGGCGTGCGGATGGGTCGGTCGGGGCCGCGGTCATGGCGGCCGGCTGGATCGTCATTCGATGCTCGTGGTTGAATTGTCGGGGGCGCGGGTTCTCTGCCCGCCTTCACGGTTCGCCGGACCGCAGCCGGCGGTTTGCCCCGCAGGTCAATTCGACGCAGCCGCGTGGTGTCAGATCCGCGCCATCAGCGTGGCGAAGCGGGTCAGGCCCTCCGGCCAGGGGCCGTGGCCGCTGGTGCTGTCGAGATGCCCGGCCTCGCCGGCGTCGACGAAGCCACTGCCCCAGGCCGCGGCCAGGTCTTCGGCCACCGCCAGGGCGCAATGCGGGTCGTTGGCGCTGGCCACCAGCTGCGAGGGGAAGGGCAGCGGGTCGCGCGGCACGTCCTCGTAGCCGGGGGCGCCGGCCTTGGCCGGATCCGGTGGCGCCACCAGCAGCGCGCCGGCGACGCGGCCGTTCAGGCGCGGGGCGGCGAAGGCGACGGCCAGCACGCCCAGACCATGGGCGATCAGCACTATCGGCCGGTCGCCCTCCGCCGCCGCGGCGACCAGGGCCTCGACCCGGCTGCTGCGGTCCGCCGGATCATCCGCCGAACCGACCCAGCGCGCGGTCTTCAGGCGCGAGTGCCAGCGCGACTGCCAGTGGCTTTCGTCCGGGCTCGACAGGCCCGGGACCATGAGGATGGATGCGTCCGCGGATTTCATGGGGACCTGATGCGGCTTCGGGGCGACAGGGACGAGGTATGCCCGGGGTCGGCGGGGGTCAAGTCCCGGCGGCGTCCAGCGCCGCCGTCAGGGCGCGGAACGGCAGCTCGACGCAATCGTGCCGGCTGCGCACGGCGCGGACCGGGGTGAAGACTTCCAGCTCCGGCCAGGGCGGCGCGGCGCCTTCGCGCAGCATCGGCCGGATGCCGGCCGCGATGTCCCGCAGCGCCGCCGGCGCCTGGCCGATCGCCTTCTCGGCGATCAGCGCCGCCGCCGCCTCGCACAGCACGCAGCCGCGCACGAGATGGCCGAGCGTGGCCACGGCGCCGTCCGCCAGCGTCAGGTCGATGGTGACGCGGTCGCCGCACAGCGGGTTGTCGATCATCGCCGACCCGTCCGGCGCCGCCAGCCGTCCCGCGCCGAAAGCGGCCCGGGCGCGCTGCAGGATCGCCTGGTCGTAGAGCGCGTCCATCATGACGTCCGCACCTTCGTCGGGCTCAGGGTCGACAGTGTCTCCGGCGTGTCGACATCGAACAGCACGGTCGGGTCGCCGGCCTCGATCTCGACCACCTCGTCGCTGTGCTCGCCGATCAGGTGGCGGGCGCCGACATCGCCGGCCACCGCCGCCATCGCCGGGAAGAAGCGGCGGTCCCACAGCACCGGGTTGCCGCGCTTGCCCTGATGGGTCGGCACCACGATCGAACGGCCCTCCGTCGGCGCATAGGCGGCGATCAGCCGCTCGATCAGCCGCGGCGCGATCCGCGGCATGTCGCCGAGGCAGACCAGCGCGGCATCGATGCCCTGCGGCAGCGCCGCCAGGCCGGCGGCCAGCGAGGTGCTGAGCCCTTCGGCATAGCGCGGATTCTCGGTGAAGATGACGGCGCGGCCGGGCAGGGCGGCCTCGACCTGCCCGCGCTCATGGCCGGTGACCACGACCACCGGGCCGATGCCCCGGGCGCCCAGCGCGGCGTCGACGGCGTGGGCGACCATCGGCTTGCCCTCGACCGGGGCCAGCAGCTTGTTCAACTCGCCCATGCGGCGCGACTGGCCGGCCGCGAGCACGACGACGCCGACATGGGGGGCGTGCGGCATGGCGTTGGCCTCGGTGGCGCGGTCGCGGGGCAGGGGGCGGGTCGGGATCTCCGCCAGCAGGCCACCGACGCCCATCGCCATGACGTCGAGGCGGGTGACGTTGAGTCCGGCGGCGAGGCGCTGCAGCACCCAGTCGAAGCCGTTCAGCTTAGGGGACCGGGCGCAGCCGGGCAGGCCGAGCACCGGCATGGCGCCGATGCGGCCCATCAGCAGCAGGTTGCCGGGATCGACCGGCATGCCGAAATGCTCGACGATGCCGCCCGAGGCCTCGATCGCCGCCGGCAGCACGTCGCGCCGGTCGGTGATGGCCGAGGCGCCGATGATCAGCAGCAGGTCGAGCCCGAGATTCTGCACCATGCGGATCTCGCTGGTCAGCGCCGGGGCCTTGTGCTCGGACCGCCGCTCGCGCACCAGCGTGCCGCCCAACCGGGCCAGCCGGTCCGTGGTGATCTGGGCGGTCTTGTCCAGCACGCTGGGCTTGGTGGTCGGCAGCCGGGTCTGGATCAGCCCGACCTTGAGCGGGCGGTAGCGGGCGAGGCGCAGCGCCGGCCCGCGCTCCGGCAGCGCCGACATCACCTCGACCAGCGCCACCGCATCGGTTGGTGCTGCGAAGGGGATGATCTTGATCGTCGCCACCATCTGCTTCGGCGCCACCTCGGCCCATTCCGGCAGGGTGGCGATGGTGATCGATTCGTCGAGCCGGTTCAGCCGGTCGATCCGCTCGCGGTCGATGACGACCACGCCCGCGGCCTCGGCGAACAGGTTGACCCGGCCGGTGAAGGCGGCGCTGGCGGTCAGGCCGGGGCCCTGCAGCACCGTCGCCACCCGCTCCGCCGCCTGGTCCTCATGGATGTCGCCGCGCTCCAGCCGCGCCGCCTGGATCTCCTGCACCCCGGCGGCGCGCAAGGTCGCGGCGTCGGCCTCGCTCAGCCGCCGTCCCTTGCGGAACACCACGTCGCCGGCGGCGACGGTGTGGGCCAGGATCGCGCCGGCAGCCTCGGTGGTGGACAGGGTCCCGAAGATCACGCCGGCCTCTTCCCATGCGGTTCCTGACCATGCAGCTGCGGCCCCAGCGGCTCCGCCCCGTGCAGCACCGCCGTCATCTGCGCCATCACCGAGATCGCGATCTCGGCCGGCGAGACGGCGCCGAGCGCGAGGCCGGCCGGGCCGTGGATGCGGGCCAGCGTCTCCGGCCCATGGCCCCGTGCCGTCAGCCGCTCCAGCCGTCCGGCATGGGTCTTCCGGCTGCCCAGGGCGGCGATGTAGAAGGCCTGCGACCGCAGCGCCAGATCCAGCGCCGGGTCGTCCAGCTTCGGGTCATGGGTCAGGGTGACGACCGCGGTGCGGGCGTCGGGCTTCAATGCCGCGAGGCCGTCATCCGGCCATTCCGTGCTGACCGCCACGCCGGGGAAGCGTTCGTCCGAGGCGAAGGCCCGGCGCGGGTCGATCACGGTGACGTCGTAGCCGGCCAGCGCCGCGATCGGCGCCAGCGACTGGGCGATGTGGACGGCGCCGACGATGGCCAGCCGCAGCGGCGGCACGAAGGCCTGGACGAACAGCCGGCCGTCCGGCGTGGCGCGGCTGCGGTTGTGCCTGATCGCCTCCCGCACTGCCGCCCGCACGGCATCGTCGACGGCGAGGTCGCCGGTCACCGCGTCGCCGATCACCAGCGCCTGGGCGCCGCCGGCCAGATCGGTCACCAGCGCCGCGGCGCGATGCTCCGCCCGCGCCGCCTGCAGGGCGTCGAGGATCTCGCGCTTCACGACAGCCGCTCGACGAAGACCTGGACCTTGCCGCCGCAGGCCAGCCCGACCTCCCAGGCCTGTTCGTCGCTGACGCCGAAATCGAGCAGCCGCGGCTTGCCCTCGTCCATCACCTCCAGCGCCTCGCGCACCACGGCGCCCTCGATGCAGCCGCCCGAGACCGAGCCCTGCATCCGGCCGTCGCCATCGATCACCAGCTGGCTGCCGGCCGGGCGCGGCGAGGACCCCCAGGTGGAGACCACGGTCGCCAGCGCGACCTTGCGTCCTTCGGCGGCCCAGGTCGCGGCCTGGGCCAGCACATCGTCACGATCGCTCATCGCACCATCTCCTGCTGGGCGGCTGCCAAATGGCGCCACCTGGCCATGCGTCGGTCGCCGCGCGCCTGATCCTCGCCCAGCACATCCACCAGCGCCGCCAGGCTGGCCAGGCTGTGCACCGGGCGGAACTCGTCGACATGCGGCATCAGGGCACGCGCCCCCATAGATCTTGGCGCATAGCCGTCCCAGCGCAACAGGGGGTTCAGCCAGATCAGCCGGCGGCTGCTGCGATGCAGCCGGTCGATCTCCGCCTCCAGCCGGTCCCCCGCGTCGCGGTCGAGCCCGTCGGTGATCAGGATCACCACCGCGCCCTGGCCCAGCACGCGGCGGCCCCAGACCCGGTTGAACTCGGCGATGCAGGCGCCAATCCGGGTGCCGCCGCCCCAATCCTGCGCCGCCCGGCCGACCCGGTCGAGCGCGTCGTCGACGTCGCGGCGGCGCAGCTGGCGGGTGATGTTGGTCAGCTGGGTGCCGAACACGAAGCTGTGCACCCGGTCGCGCTCGGTGGTCACCGCATGCAGGAAATGCAGCAGCATCCGCGAATACTGGCTCATCGAGCCGGAGATGTCGCACAGCACCACCAGCGGCGGCGGCCGGGTGCGGCGGATGCGCCGGGCCAGGTCGATCGAATGGCCGCCAGCGCGCAGCGACCGCCGCAGCGTCTGGCGCATGTCCACGATGGGCGCCGAATGGTGCGGGGCATAGCGCCGGGTGGCGACGTCGCGCACCGGCAGGCGGAAGCGCGCGATCGCGGCCCGGGCGCGGGCCAGCTCGTCGGCGCTCATCTGCTCGAAATCCTTGTGCTGCAGCCGCTCCCGCTCCGAGAAGGTCAGGCTGGCGTCGATCTCGATCTCCGGCGGGTCCTTGGCGTCGTCCGGCGCCTCGCCGCGTCCGGGCTGGTTGCGGTCGGCGAAGGCTTCGGCGACCCGGCGGTTGACCGCGCGCTCCTCCTCCTTGCCGGTGCGGATCTGCGGCAGCATCAGCGTCATGGCGCGCTTCAGCATGTCCGGATTGCGCCAGAACAGGTGGAAGGCCTGATCGAAGATGTCGCGCTGGTCGCGCCGGTTCACCAGGGTGGCGTGCAGCGCCCAGTAGACGTCCTGCCGGTTGGCGATGCCGATCGTCTCCAGCGCCTCCAGCGCCGCCAGCGTGCGGCCGGGGCCCACCGGCAGGCCGGCGGCGCGCAGCGCCCGGCAGAACTGCATGACGTTGAGGGCCAGCCGGCCCTGTTCGCCGGGGGCGGGATCAGGCGGCATCGCGGCCGCCCCGGTCTTCGGCGAGCAGGGCGTAGACGTCGTCGTCGCACCATTCGCCCTTGATCCAGACGGAGCGCCGGAACTGCGCCTCGCGGCGGAAGCCCAGCCGCTCGAACAGGGCGGCGGAGGACCGGTTGCGCGGGTCGAGGCTGGCCTGCAGGCGATGCTTGCCCAGGTCCACGAACAGGTGGCGGATCAGCGCGTCCAGCGCCTCGGTGGCATAGCCATGGCCCTGGGCCGCGGCGGCAAGGGTGGCGCCGAGTTCGACCAGCCGCGCGTCATCGGCCAGGACATGGACGCCGATGTCGCCGACCAGCCCATCCGTCGCCCGGTCGGCGATGGCGACCTGGAACCATTGGCCGGGCCGGTCCCAGGCGGCCACGGCCATGTCGGCGACGAAGGCTTCGGCCTCGGCCTCGCTGCAGCCGCTCCAGCCCTGCCAGCGCGCGACCTCGGGGTCGTCGCGATAGGCCCGGAACGCCGCGGCATCCCGCGCCGCGAAGCGCCGCAGGACCAGCCGTTCGGTCTGGATCGGGGCGAAACCGCCGTCGCTCATACCGGCAGGGACACGGTGCCGGCCGCCGCCGCCGCGGTCATCTCCGCCCGCATCTCGGACAGCAGGCTCGCCGCCTCGGCGCCCTGGATCCGTTCGATGTCGTCCTGGTACTTCAGGATGGTGCCGAGCGTGTCGCGCACCACGTCGGGGTCGAGCTCCAGCACGTCCAGCTCGGTCAGCGCCTGCGCCCAGTCCAGGGTCTCGGCCACGCCCGGCTGCTTGAACAGGTCCAACCGCCGCAGCTTCTGCACGAAGGCGACGATCTGGGCGCTCAGCGCCGCCGGCGTGCCGGGCGCCTTGGCGTGCAGGATGGCGCGCTCGCGCTCGGCATTGGGGTAGTCGACCCAATGGTAGAAGCAGCGGCGCTTCAGCGCGTCATGGATCTCGCGGGTGCGATTCGAGGTGACGATGACGATCGGCGGTTCGGCCGCCTTGATGGTGCCGAGCTCCGGGATGGTCACCTGGAAGTCGGACAGCACCTCCAGCAGGAAGGCCTCGAAGGGCTCGTCGGTGCGGTCCAGCTCGTCGATCAGCAGCACCGCCGGCCCGGTGATGTCGGGCTCCAGTGCCTGCAGCAACGGCCGGCGGATCAGGAAGCGCTCGTCGAAGATGTCGCGGGCCAGCTGGTCGCGGTCCTGCGCGCCGCCGGCCTCGGCCAGGCGGATCTCCAGCATCTGGCGCTGGTAGTTCCACTCGTAGACCGCCGAGGAGATGTCGAGGCCCTCGTAGCATTGCAGCCGCACCAGTCGCCGGCCCAGCGTGGCCGACAGCACCTTGGCGATCTCGGTCTTGCCGACCCCGGCCTCGCCCTCCAGGAACAGCGGCCGCTTCAGGCGCAGGGCGAGGAACAGCGCGGTCGCCAGCGGCCGGTCGGCGACATAGTCGCCGCGGGAGAGGAGCGCGAGGGTGTCCTCGACGGAGGTGGGCAGGGCGACAGCGTTCATCAGACGAATCCCAGTTTCGGGCAGGATAGAGCGATGGGCGGCGGGGAACCAGCTTCGGCCTTGTCGCGCCGCCTCTCATTCGCCTTCACCGTCATTGCGAGGAGGCGAAGCCGACGAAGCAATCCATGGCGCCGGTGCGGGCTGCCCGATGGATGGATTGGCTGCGCTCGCAATGACGAGGGTGAGGTGGACGGGGGCGCAAAGTGATCCGGCCAGGCGCTACGCCGCATCCGGGATCTTCTCGCCGCGCAGCTCCGCGGCCGGGGTGAACAGCTCCTGCGGCCGGGGCACGCCGCGCAGCCGGCGGGTGCCGACGGAGATCAGGCGCACCGGGCACAGCTCGGCGAAGCGGGCCGAGGTCAGGATGCGCTGGCCGACCAGCTTGGTCATCTGCTCGATCCGCGCCGCCCGGTTCACCTCGGGCCCGACCACGGTGAAGTCCAGCCGGTCCGGCGCGCCGATATTGCCGAAGATGACCTCGCCGAAATGCAGGGCGATGCCGGCGCGGATCTCGTCCAGCCCCTCGGCCCGGCGCCGCACATTCATGGCGTCGAGGCCGGCGAAGGCGTCGAGCGCGCCGATCAGCGCCCGGGCGCAGGCCTCGGCCGTGTCCTCGCCGTCGCCGATGCGGAAGATCGCCAGGATGCCGTCGCCCATGAACTTCAGCACCTCGCCGCCCGCGGTCTGGATCGCGCCGACGATGATGGTGAAGTACTCGTTCATCAGCTGCAGCAGCGCGTCGCGCGGCGTCGCCTCGGCCCGGGCGGTGAAGCCGCGCATGTCGCAGAACAGGATCACCGCCTCCAGCGATTGGGCGCCGCCGCGGACGATCTCGCCATCCAGGATCCGGCGCGCGGCCTCGTGCCCGACATAGGTGTCGAGCAGGTGTTCGGTCTTCTGGCGGTCGACCATGATCTCGCAGACCGCGCTCAGCGCCGGCAGGATCCGCTCGACGAAGGCGATCTGGGCGTCGTCGAAGCCGGCCGGCTGGTCGGAGACCATGCCGAAGCCCGAGGTCCTGCGGCCGGTGCCGAACACCATCGGCAGCAGCACGTAATCCACGGCACCTTCGTCACGCAGCTCCTCCAGCACCGGGAAGTCGACCAGCGCTCCAGGGCCAGTCAGGCGGCGTCGTACCATGCCGGCGGTCTGGTGCATCACCGCGATCGGGCTGCTGCGGTATCCCGGCCCTTCGGCTAGTTCGCGATCGAACCGGATCTCGCGCACCGCCGCCGCTTTCGGCCGCCACTCATAGGTGGCGGCGCCGATCAGCGGATGGAACTGCGGCAGGTGGAAGGTCAGCCGCCACAGCGGCAGCCCGGCCCGGACCAGGCGCCCGGCCAGCTCCTGCAGCATGGGAGCCGGCGAGGGCAGGGTGCGGGCCGGCCCGAGCAGCCAGTCGATGATCTCGGCGGGATCGGACATCATTCCAGAATGGGGTTTCGTTGCGGTTTCGGGAAGAGGATGGGGGCGATTCCCGCGTGCCGCCACCCGGACCATGCGGCCGAAACCCGGTCGTGGAAACGGCCCGCGCGGTCTCCCGCAGCGGGCCGTCTCCTTGAGGACTGTGTCAGCCGGCGGCTTGCACCGCGCGCTTGGCCATGACCTTGACCAGATGCGCCCGGTATTCGGCCGAGGCATGGATGTCGCCGTTCATGTCATCAGGCGACACCGACAGCCCGTCCAGCGCCGCCGGCGCGAAATTGCCGGCCAGGGCCTGCTCGGCCTCGGCCCAGCGGAAGACGCCGTCGGATCCGGCGCCGGTCACCGCGACGCGGATGCCGCCGGCGGTCTTGGCGACGAACACCCCGACCATGGCGTAGCGGCTGGCGGGGTTGTCGAACTTGATGTAGGCGGCCTTCTCCGGCTTCGGGAAGTGGATCGCGGTGATCAGCTCGTCCTCGGCCAGGTCGGTGGTGAACAGGCCCTGGAAGTAGCCGTCCGCCGCGATCTCGCGCTTGGTGGTGCGGATGGTGGCGCCCAGCGCCAGCACCGCCGAGGGGTAGTCGGCGCTGGGGTCGTTGTTGGCGACCGACCCGCCGATGGTGCCGCGGTTGCGCACCTGGGCGTCGCCGATGTCTCCGGCCAGGACGGCGAGGGCGGGGATCACCCGCTGCGCCACTTCGGAGTTCGCGACCGTGGCATGGGTGGTCATGGCGCCGATGGTCAGGCCGCCATTCTCCTCCTTGATCCCCTTCAGCTCCGCCGCACCGCCGAGGTCGACCACGTCCGAGGGCGAGGCCAGGCGCTGCTTCAGGGTCGGGATCAGGGTCATGCCGCCGGCCAGGAACTTGCCGTCGGATGCGGCGCCCAGCTTGGCCACCGCATCGGCCGCGGAGGACGCCTTGTGATAGTTGAACGCATACATGGCTTTCTCTCCTTACTCGGCCGCCAGGGCGGGGGCGCTGTGGATCGCCCGCCACACCCGTTCCGGCGTCGCCGGCATGTTCATGTCGCGGCCGATGGCATCGGTGATCGCGTTCATCAGCGCCGGCGGCGCCGCGATCGCCCCGGCCTCGCCGCAGCCCTTCACCCCGAGCGGGTTGGAGGGGTTGACGGTCTCGATCATGCCGACATTGAAGCTCGGCAGGTCGTCGGCCCGCGGCATGCAGTAATCCATGAAGGATCCGGTCAAGAGCTGCCCGGTCTCCAGGTCGTAGGCGCAGTTCTCCATCATCGCCTGGCCCAGGCCCTGGGCGAGGCCGCCATGGACCTGGCCTTCGACGATCATCGGGTTGATCACCCGCCCGAAATCGTCGACCGCCGAGTAGTTGGCGATGGTGACGATGCCGGTGTCGGGGTCGACCTCGACCTCGCAGATCTGGGTGCCGGCCGGGAAGGTGAAGTTGATCGGGTCGTAGAAGGCGCTTTCCTCCAGCCCCGGTTCCACCCCCGCGGGATAGTTGTGCGGGACATAGGCGGCGAAGGCGACCTCCTGGATCGTCTTGGCCCGGTCGGTGCCGGCGACGGTGAACTTGCCGTCCTTGAACTCGATGTCGGCCTCGGCCGCCTCGAGCTGGTGGGCCGCGATCTTCTTGCCCTTGGCGATGATCTTCTCCGCCGCCTTGACGATGGCGGAGCCGCCGACGGCGAGCGAGCGCGAACCGTAGGTGCCCATGCCGAACGGCGTCTTGTCGGTGTCGCCATGCACGACCTCGACCTGGTCGGCCGGCACGCCGAGATAGCTCGACATCAGCTGGGCGAAGGTCGTCTCGTGACCCTGGCCGTGGCTGTGGCTGCCGGTGTGGACCGTGACGTTGCCGGTCGGGTTGAAGCGGATCTTGGCCGATTCCCACAGGCCGACGCCGGCGCCGAGCGACCCGACCGCGGCCGAGGGCGCGATGCCGCAGGCCTCGATGTAGCTGGAGAAGCCGATGCCGCGCAGCTTGCCGCGGCCGGCGCTCTCGGCCTTGCGGGCCGGGAAGCCGTCATAATCGGCCAGCTTCAGCGCCGCCGTCATCGCCTGGGGATAGTCGCCGCAATCATAGGTCATGATCACGGGCGTCTGGTACGGGTACTGGGTCGGCTGCACGAAGTTGCGGCGGCGGATCTCCGCCGGGTCCAGCTTCATCTCGCGCGCCGCCAGCTCGACGATGTGCTCGATGACGTAGGTCGCCTCCGGCCGCCCGGCGCCACGATAGGCGTCGACCGGTGCGGTGTTGGTGTAGACGCCGTCGACCTCGGCATAGATCGCCGGGATCGCGTATTGGCCCGACAGCAGCGGCGCGTAGAGATAGGTCGGCACGCAGCTGGCGAAGGTGGAGAGATAGGCGCCGAGATTGGCCGTGGTGTGGACGCGCAGGGCCAGGAACTTGCCGTCCTGGTCCATCGCCAGCTCGGCATGGGTGACATGGTCGCGGCCATGCGCATCGGCCAGGAAGCTCTCGCTGCGCTCACCGGTCCACTTCACCGGCCGGCCGACCTTCTTGGCCGCCCAGACGCAGACCGTCTCCTCGGCATAGATGAAGATCTTCGATCCGAAGCCGCCGCCGACATCGGGCGCGATCACCCGCAGCTTGTGCTCCGGCGCGATGCCGATGAAGGCGGACAGCACCAGCCGCGCCACATGCGGGTTCTGGCTGGTGGTGTGCAGGGTGAAGCTGTCCGAGCCGCGGTCGTATTCGCCGATCGCCGCGCGCGGTTCCATCGCGTTCGGGATCAGCCGGTTGTTCTCCAGGTCCAGCTTGGTGACGTGGGAGGCGCGGGCGAAGGCGGCCTCGACATCGGCCTTGTTGCCCAGCTCCCACTCATAGACCGTGTTGGCGGGGATATCGTCATGCACCAGCGCGGCGCCGGCCTTGCGGGCCGAATTGGTGGCGACGACGGCCGGCAGCTCCTCGTAGTCGACCTCGATCTTCTCGGCCGCGTCCTTGGCCTGGTCCTTGGTCTCGGCGATCACCACCGCGACATGGTCGCCGACATAGCGAACCTTGCCCTGGGCCAGCGCCGGGTGCGGCCCGGCCTTCATCGGCTCGCCGTTCTTCGACTTGACCATCCAGCCGCAGATCAGGCCGCCGATCTTGTCCTTGGCCAGGTCGTCGCCGGTGAAGATCGCGACCACGCCAGGCGCAGCCGCGGCCGCGCTGGTGTCGATGCTGCGAATCCGGGCATGCGCCACCGGCGAGCGCAGGAAATAGGCGAAGGCCTGGCCGGGACGGTTGATGTCGTCGGTGTAGTGACCGTTGCCGGTCAGGAAGCGGAAATCCTCCTTGCGGCGCAGCGGGGCGCCGATGCCGTCATGTGCCATGGTGCCGCCCCCCTCATTCTGCTGCGATGCGCTGGCCGCCGGATTTGGCGGCGCAGTCGAGGACGGCCTTGACGATGTTGTGATAGCCGGTGCAGCGGCAGATGTTGCCTTCCAGCCACTCGCGGACCTCGTGCTCGGTCGGCTTGGGGTTGTTCTGCAGCAGGTCGACCGCGCTCATCACCATGCCGGGCGTGCAGAAGCCGCATTGCAGGGCGTGATTCTCGCGGAAGGCCTCCTGCATCGGGTGCAGGGTGCCGTCATCGGCGGCCAAGCCCTCGATCGTGGTGACCGAACTGCCCTCGGCCTGGACGGCCAGCATGGTGCAGGACTTGACCGACCGGCCGTCGACATGGACGACGCAGGCGCCACACTGGCTGGTGTCGCAGCCGACATGCGTTCCGGTCAGAAGCAGTTGTTCGCGCAGAAGCTGGACGAGCAGTGTGCGCGGTTCAACCTGCCGCGTCACCGACCTCCCGTTCACCGTCAGGGTCACGGTGGTGGTCATCAATTCCTCCCAAGCTGGCATCCATCCGGCTGATCGACCCCGGCCACGGCTGTTGTTCGTGCCGCTTGCAGGCGATCGATCAGGCCACCCGGGGGGAAGGCTAGGTTTCGTCCGACCTTCGGTCAAGCCGGCCGAAGGTCGGTCGCGACGATGTCACAGATAAAGATACAGCAGCAGCAGGACGATCACGATCAGGGCGGAGATCCAGATCGCCGGGCTCAGGCCTCCGCGGCGGTCCTCGGCGACCGGTGCCGCGGCCGGCAAAGGCCGCGGCACGGCGGTTTGCGGAGCCGGCTCGGGCACCGGTCGCGGCGCCGGGATCGGCTGGGCGGAGGCCGCGGCCGGTGCCTCGGCCGGGCTGGGCGGGTTCACCACGGCCTCGGCCGGGACCGGCGGCGGGACATCGGCGATCGCCGCCGCCGCTTCCGGCAGAATCGGTGCGGCGCTGATCGGCTCGACCGCGACCGCTGCCGCGGCGGCCGGAACCGCACGGGCGCGCTGCTCCATCAGGGCTGCGAAGCGGGCGAAGAAGTCGTCGGCCATCTTCTTGGCGGTGCCGTCGATCAGCCGGGCGCCGAGCTGCGCCAGCTTGCCGCCGATATTGGCCTTCACCGCATATTGCAGCAGGGTGCCGTCGCCATCCTCGACCAGCTTGACGTCGGCGCCACCCTTGGCGAATCCGGCGGCGCCGCCCTTGCCCTCGCCGGAGATGGTGTAGCTCTCGGGCGGGTTCAGGTTGGACAGGGTGACCTGGCCGCCGAAGCTGGCCTTGACCGGCCCGACCTTGGCGGTGACGGTCGCCGTCATCTCGGTCGGCGACGTCTTTTCCAGGGTGTCGCAGCCGGGAATCGACTGGCGCAGCACCTCCGGGTCGTTGAGGCCGTCCCAGACCACCGACCGCGGCGCCGCGATCCGATGCTCGCCTGTCATCTCCATGGTCCGGCTCCCTTGTCCTGCGCGGATTGGCTCGATTCTCTCGAAGCTAGTGCGGGCCGTGCGTCGCGACAACCCTACCTTCGGTCGGATGGATCCGACAGGCCGGAAAAGGTTGGCCGCCCGGTTTCGCGCCGCCATACTCCCGCCGCCCGAAACCGGACCGAGAAGGATCTTCATGCCGGTGCTCCGACATGCCCGCCGCTCCCTCGCCTTGACCGCGGCCGGGCTCGTCGCCTCCGGGGCCAGCTTTCCGGCCCGGGCCGCGGCGGAGGGTGCCCCGCATCTCGACGGCGCGACGCTCGGCCTGGCCTGGCTGATTCCCTTCGTCGGCATCCTGCTGTCGATCGCGCTGCTTCCGCTGGTCCGGCCGCAGTTCTGGCACCATCACTTCGGCAAGGTCGCGGCCTTCTGGGGCCTGGCCTTCCTGCTGCCCTTCGCCGCCTTCCGCGGCCTCGACCTCGCGCTGTACGAGGTGCTGGCCGTGGCGCTGACCGAGTATTTGCCCTTCATCATCCTGCTGGCGGCGCTGTTCGTCGTCGCCGGCGGCGTCCGTCTCAAGGGCACGCTGGTCGGCACGCCCGCCGTCAATCTCGGCATCCTGCTGACCGGCACCATCATCGCCAGCTGGATGGGCACCACCGGCGCCTGCATGCTGCTGATCCGGCCGCTGCTGCGCGCCAATGAGAACCGGCGCTTCCGGGTCCACACCGTGGTGTTCTTCATCTTCCTGGCCGGCAACATCGGCGGCGCCCTGTCGCCGCTGGGCGACCCGCCGCTGTTCCTCGGCTTCCTGCAGGGCGTGTCCTTCTTCTGGCCGACGCAGCACCTGTTCCTGCCGATGCTGTTCTGCTCCGCGGTGCTGCTGGCGCTGTACTTCGCGATCGACACCGTGCTGTTTCGGCGCGAGCACCGGTTGCGCGAGGTGCCGCCGGAGGCGCGGGTGCCGTTCGGCCTGGAGGGCGGCATCAACCTGCTGCTGCTGGCCGGCGTGATCGCCGCGGTGCTGATGAGCGGGGTCTGGCGTCCGGGCGTCGAACTGGCCGTCTATCATGTGCCGGTGGCGCTGGAGAATCTGGTGCGCGACCTGCTGCTTCTGGCCATCATCGGCCTGTCCTGGGGGCTGACCAGCCGGGACAGCCGCAGGCTGAACGACTTCAACTGGTTCCCGATCGTCGAGGTCGGCAAGCTGTTCGCCGCGATCTTCCTCACCATCGTGCCGGCGATCGCCATCCTGCGCGCCGGCCGCGACGGGGCGCTGGCCGGGCTGGTCGACCTGGTCGGCGGCGCCGGCGCGCCCAACAACCTGGCCTATTTCTGGCTGACCGGCGGGCTGTCGAGCTTTCTCGACAACGCACCGACCTACCTCGTCTTCTTCAACATGGCCGGCGCCGACCCGCAGCACCTGATGGGCGAATGGGCGGTGACGCTCGGCGCCATCTCGGCCGGCGCGGTGTTCATGGGCGCCAACACCTATATCGGCAACGCCCCGAACTTCATGGTGCGGTCGATCGCGCAGGAGCGCGGCGTCGCCATGCCCAGCTTCTTCGGCTACATGGCCTGGTCCTGCGGCATCCTGCTGCCGCTGTTCGCGCTGGTGTCGCTGATCTTCTACGCCGGGGCGTGACGGCATGGGTGGTGACAGGATTCCTCGGCCCCGGTCCATCGAAGTCGTCGACTACGACCCGTCCTGGCCGGCTGCGTTCGAGGCGATCCGGGCCGGGTTGGAGGGCCTGCTCGCGGGGCTGGTGCTGGAGATCCACCACATCGGCAGCACCGCCGTGCCCGGCCTCTGCGCCAAGCCAAAGATCGATGTTGACATCGTGCTGCACTCAGCCGCGGCGGTCCCCGAGGCGATCGAGCGGATGCAGGCGACGGGCGACTACCTCTATCACGGGAATAGGTACCAGGACGGCATGTGGGCCTTCACCACCGGCCGAGGCTCGCGCGGGCAGCGGCTCTATCTGTGCGCCCCGGACACGCAGACGCATCTGCACCGGCTGCTGTTCCGCGACCATCTCCGCCGCCATCCCGAGGCGGCCGCGGCCTATGCCGCGCTGAAGCGGAAGCTGGCGACCGAGACCTGGGATGACTGGGATCACTACACCGGCGGCAAAGGCCCCTTCGTCGCCGAGATCGTGCGGCGGGCGACGCTGGAAAGGGGCGATCTGGGCCCGATGACCAGGGGTTCCGATGTACGACTATGACGCACAGTACCGCCGCCTGCGCGACGCGGGATCCCCGGGATGGGCGGGCGATCAGTATCAGCGGGGGCAGGCCCGGCTGACGGAAGCGCTCGACCGGCTGGAGCGCGAGGGCGCATTCCCGCTGCTGCCGGCCCGCATGCTCGAGCTCGGCTGCGGCAACGGCAGCTCGTCCTTCCTGATGGCGCGGAAGGGATACGAGGCCCATGGCGTCGACATTTCGGAAACCGCGATCGCGTGGGCCCGGGAGCGGTTTGCCGCCGCCGGCCTTTCCGCTGTGCTGCGCCAGGGCAGCGTCTGCGCGATGCCGTTCTTCGGCGACGGCCGTTTCGACATCGTGATCGACGGAAGCTGCCTGCACTGCCTGATCGGCGACGACCGGGCCTGGTGCCTGGCGGAGGTCCGGCGTATCCTGCGGCGCGATGGCGTGTTCGTCGTCAGCAGCATGTGCGGGCTGCCCAAATCCGACGACGCCCAGGCCCGGTTCGACCCGCGGACCGGCTGCCTGATCGACAATGGTGAGCCCTATCGGACCCTGAAGCCGCTGGCGGAGATCGAACTCGAGCTGTCGGCTGCGGGCTTCGCGGTGAAAGACCGCTCGGTTGCCGTCAACCCGTGGTGGGACCACGCCACGCTGGTCTGCGGCCGACGCGGTTAGGCCGCAGGCCCGGCATAGCCGAGGTAGTCCGCGATCTCCGGCAGCGGCGGATGGATCAGCAGCTCCGTCGCCGTGCCGGTGGCGGCGATGCGGCCATCCGCGACGAAGGCGGCCTGGGCCGCGATGCCGGGCAGGGCGTCGAGCTGGTGGCTGACCATCAGCACCGTCAGCCCGCGCTCCTGCCTCAGGCGGTCGACCAGCCCGACCATCTCGCGCCGCTGCGCCGGGCCGAGTGCCGCGAAGGGTTCGTCCAGCAGCAGGATCGGGCGGTCGCGCACCAGGCTGCGGGCCAGGGCGACGCGCTGGCGCTCGCCGCCGGACAGCTGCGCCGGCCGGCGCGCCTCCAGCCCGGCCAGGCCGACATGGGCCAGCGCCTCCGCCACCTGTGCTCTCTCGGCCGGGTTCAGGCGACCCGGATGCAGGCCGAGGGCGACGTTCTGCGCCGCGGTCAGATGCGGGAACAGGTTGTGGTCCTGGAACAGCGTCGTCACCGGCCGGGCGGCTGGGGCGGTGCCGAGCACGTCACGGCCGAGCAGGCTCAAACGTCCGGACACCGGCGCCTCGAAGCCGGCGATCAGGTTCAAGAGCGTGCTTTTGCCGGCGCCGCTGGGCCCGAACAGGATGATGAAGGCGCCCGCCGCCACCGCCAGGCTGAACCGCATCTCCATCGTCTCGTAGCGATAGACCAGGTCGTCGATGTCGATCGCCCGCTCAACCCCGTTCACGGCCACCGAGACTCCTTTCGATCAGGGCGAACAGCAGCAGCCCGAACAGCACCAGCAGCAGCACCACGGTCGACGCCTCCTGCAGCCGGTAGGCGCCGAGCAGCTGTGCCACCAGCACCGGCAGGGTCTCGTTGCCGTCGCTGCCGAACAGCGCGGCGACACCGAGGTCGCCGAAGGCCAGGCCGGTGGCCAGCGCCAGGGCGAAGCCCGCCGGCCGGCGCAGCAGCGGCCATTCCACCAGCCGCAGCCGGGCCCAGCCGGACAGGCCCAGGCTGTCGGCCAGCCGGCCATGGCGGTGCTGCGCCAGCTCGGCGGCGCCGACCAGCAGCCGCAGCACGAAGGGCAGGGCCATCAGCGCGTTGACCAGGGCGACGATGACCAGCGCCCAGCGCCGCAGGTCGGTGGTGCCGAGCAGGGTGACGAACAGCCCGGCGCCGATCGCCAGCGGCGGCACCACCAGCACCACGGTGCCGCTGAGTTCGAACAGTCGCGCCAGCCTTCGGCGCCGCCCTTGTCCAACCCCCGGGCCGATGCGCAGCGCCGCGATGCTGTGGGCCAGGGCCCAGCCGAGCGCCAGGGCGATGAGGCCGGCGCCGAGCGCCACGGCCAGGCTGCGGCCGGCGGCGCGCCACAGCATGGCGCTGGCCAGGATCGGCTTGCCGAGGCCGCCCAGCCCCTCGACCAGGATGGCCAGCAGCGGCATCACCACGAAGCCGGCGGCCAGCGCCAGCGCGGTGGTGTCGATCGCCCTGGCCGTCCGGGTGCCGCCATCGGTGCGCAGCACCGGCCGGCCGATGCCGCCCTCGTCGGCGACCCGCCCGGTCAACCGCATCGCCGCCAGCACCATCAGGGCGCACAGCGCGACCTGCAGCAGCGACAGGGCGACGGCGCGGCCGGGGTCGAAGTCGAAGCGCAGCGCCTGGTAGATGGCGATCTCGATGGTCGCCGAGGCCGGGCCGCTGCCCAGCGTCAGCACCACGGCGAAGCTGGTGAAGCACAGCAGGAAGATCAGGGCGGCGAGGCCGGGCAGCTGGCGCCGCAGCACCGGCCATTCGACCAGCCGGAACAGGTCGCTGCCGCGCAGGCCCAGCATGGCGGCCAGGCGCCAGCTTTCGGCCGGGATGGTGGCCCAGGCGGCCAGCAGCACGCGCACGGCGAAGGGCATGTTGAAGAACACATGGGCCATCAGGATGCCGGTCAGCCCGTAGATGTTCGGCCGCAGCGGCCAGCCCAGTGCCGCCGTCAGCTCGGCCAGCAGGCCGGAGCGGCCGAACAGGGTCAGGATGCCGAAGGCGCCGGCCACCGCCGGCACCACCATCGGCAGGCCGAACAGGCGCAGCAGCAGCGTCCGGCCCGGGAAGCGGCGGCGCGACAGGGCGCGGGCGACCGGGATCGCCACCGCGATGCTGATCAGGGTGGACAGCCCGGCCTGCAGCACGGTGAAGCGCAGCACCGACCATAGATAGGGGTCGGTCCAGGCCGCCAGCAGGTCGAGATCGGTCGCGGCCCGGACCAGCCCGGTGGTCGCCGCGCCGATCACCGCCAGGATGGCAAGGAGGGCGATCAGGCCGGGGAGGGAGGGGATGGGGCGGCGAGGGCGGCCGGATGTTGGGTTCGCGATCCGCGAACCCAACCCATGCGCACTCGAATTCAACTTACTTGCTCATCGCCTGCAGCCATTCGGTGATCCAGCCGGCGCGCTTGGCCGCGACCTCCTCGGACGGGTACAGCAGGGCCTTGGGCGGGGTCGGCAGCGCCTTGTAGGCGTCGGGCAGGCCGGCCGCGGTCTTCACCGCCGGGTACATCCACTGCGTCGTCGGCAGCGTGTCCTGGAAGGCGGCGGTCAGCATGAAGGCCAGGAACCGGTCGGCCAGCTCGGGGTGCTTGGCCGAGGCCAGCTTGCCCGCGACCTCGACCTGCAGGTAGTTGCCCTCCTCGAACACCGCGGCGCCGACATTGTCGTCGTGCTCCTCCATCACATGGTAGGGCGGCGAGGTCAGATAGCTCAGCGTCATCGGCACCTCGCCCTTGCGGAACAGGCCGTAGCTCTCGCTCCAGCCCGGGGTGACGGTGAGGATGCGCGGCTTCAGCTTGGCCCAGGCTTCCGGCGCCTTGTCACCGTAGACCTGCTTCACCCACAGCAGCAGGCCGAGGCCCGGCGTGCTGGTGCGCGGGTCCTGGATGGTCAGCTCCAGGTCGCTGTTCTCCACCAGGTCGCGCAGGCTCTTCGGCGGGTTCGGCACCTTGGTCTTGTCGTAGACGAAGGCGAAGTAGCTCCAGTCATAGGGCACGAAGATCGGGTCGGCCCAGGCGATCGGCAGCGAGAGGTTGTCCAGCTTGCCGGCATGCGGCGCGAACAGCCCGGTCGCCGCGGCCTCGGCGGTCAGGTTGGTGTCGAGGCCCAGCACCACATCCGCCTGGCTGGCCTTGCCCTCCAGCTTCAGCCGCGATAGCAGGGCGACGCCGTCCTCGACCGAGGTGAACTCGACGGTGCAGCCGCATTCGGCCTCGAACGCCTTCTTGATCTGCGGGCCCGGCCCCCATTCGGCGGTGAAGGATTCATAGGTGTAGACCTTCAGCACCGGGGTCTCGGCCGAGGCGGGCAGGGCCGGGGCGAGGGCGATCGCCGTCAGCAGGGTGGCGGCAAGCAGGCGCAACATGGTTCCTCCACGCGGGGGCCGCTGCCGGGGTGGAGAAATGAACCGTGTCGATGCCTGAGGCAGCGTCTCGTTCTCCCTCCGCCGGCATGACCCGGATCAGGTTCGTCGGGTTGGCGCTGGCGCGCCTCTCAGCCCCCGATCGGGCGCCCCGGCAAGACGCGCGCATCATCGGGGTGCGCCTCGCGTGTGTCAACGAGGTGACAGGCGCGGAAAGTGCGATCGACGAGCTTGTCGCGAATGAGATTGAAGCATATGTCTTTGACATATGCTTGGTAAGGAACACCATGCCGACCACTCAGGCCGCCTCCGGGACTCCACCGTCGGCTGAAAAGCCGAAGATCGCTCCTATTACCATCAAGAGGTACGCCCAACGCCGCCTCTACAACACGGCGACGTCGAGCTATGTGACGCTTGAGAACTTGGCCCAGATGGTCAAGGACGGCGGCGAATTCGCGGTCTACGACGCGGCGACGGGCGAGGATCTCACCCGCTCGGTGCTGACCAAAATCATCGTCGAGGAGGAGAGCAGGGGCCGCGACCGAATGCGGGAACAGAGGCACGTCAGACTGTTTCGCAATGGCCGCAACCAGGCGGTTCGCATTCCGGTGGAGTTCGAACTCCCGGGCGATGAAGCGATCATGCATCGCGACGGCGATCGTCTCGTGATCGAGCCCGTCCGCAAACGCGGACTCTTGGCCCTCCTCAAGACGATGAAGCCTCTCGGTGAGGACTTCCCGGAGATCAGCGATCCGGTGCCGACGCCCGAGGACGTGCTTTGACCCACTACATGTTGGACACGAACATCATCTCGGATCTGGTCCGGAACCCGCAGGGCAAGGCCGCGAAGCGGATAGCCATCGTCGGTGAAGACAACGTTTGCACCAGCATCATCGTGGCTGCGGAGTTGCGCTACGGCTGCGCCAAGAGCGGTTCGCAACGGCTGCTCAAGGCTGTTGAGGATGTGCTTGGCGAGATCAAGGTGCTGCCGTTCGACGTTCCCGCCGATACGGACTACGGTGGAATTCGCTCCGAGTTGGAAGCCGCCGGAAAACCTATCGGTGGCAACGACCTGCTGATCGCCGCCCATGCCTGTGCGACCGGTGCGACCATCGTGACCGCCAACATCGGCGAGTTCAGGCGGATCCGCGGTCTGAAGGTGGAGAATTGGCTCGTCGGAGAGGGATCGGCTGTGGCCGAGGGTGACGCCCCTGATGACACCGGCCTTACGACGCGGTAAAATTACAAAATTAACGTTAATTGGAGGTAAAAATGGCCGGACCGCTCGCGATTGGTGAGGACGCGCCCGATTTCGAAGTCGAGACCACGGAGGGGCGGATCCGCTTCCACGAGTGGCTCGGTTCGTCCTGGGGCGTGCTGTTCTCGCACCCGAAGGACTTCACCCCGGTGTGCACCACCGAGCTCGGCGCCGTCGCCCGGATCAAGCCGGAATTCGACAAGCGCGGGGTCAAGGTCATCGGCCTCAGCGCCGACCCGGTCGACCGCCATGCCGGCTGGGCGGCCGACATCGAGGAGACCCAGGGCCACGCCCCGAACTTCCCGGTGATCGCGGATTCCGAGCTGGTGGTGTCGAAGCTGTACGGCATGCTGCCGGCCGATGCCGGGACCACCTCGGAAGGCCGCACCGCGGTCAACAACCAGACCGTGCGCAACGTCTACGTCGTCGGGCCGGACAAGAAGATCAAGCTGCTGATCTCCTACCCGATGACCACCGGCCGCAACTTCGACGAGGTGCTGCGGGTGATTGATTCGCTGCAGCTGACCGCGAAGCACAAGGTCGCGACGCCGGCGGACTGGAAGAATGGGGAGGACGTCATCATCGTCACCTCCGTCACCGACGAGGAAGCCCGGCAGAAGTACCCGGCCGGCTTCAAGACGCTGAAGCCTTATCTCCGCACTGTTGCCCAGCCGCAAGACTGACAGCTCGACTAGGTCCCGGGCTCAGTCGAGCCCGGGAACCGTCTCCGGCGGCACCAGCCAGCCGGAGTTCGGCCGCAGCCGGTAGACGACGCGGCCGACGATGTTGCCGATCGAGATCGGGCCCATCTCGGCAACACGGCTGTCCATCGAGTTGTCCCGGTTGTCGCCCAGCACGAACACGGCGCCTGGTGGCACCACGCTTTCGGAAACGTCGTCCAGCATCCCGGCATCCGACATCTCGGCGATCTCGTAGGGCCGGACGCCGCTCAACGCCTCTTCGTAGACGGACACCGGCGTCGGACCGAGGGACAGGTCCAACTCCACGCGGCCCTTCGGGCGCCGCTCCACGACCTTGCCGTTCAGGACCAGCCGTCCCGCCTTCACGGCCACCCGGTCCCCCGGCGAGCCGATGACCCGTTTGACAAAGACCGTATCCGGGCTTGGCGGCCGAAAGACGATGATCTCGCCACGGCCGGGCATGGTTCCCGCAGCACGCAGATCGGCCAGCAGGACGTCCTTTTCTCCCAGCGTCGGCATCATCGACGAACTGCCCATCGCGTAGCTCTTGACCGGGATGCCGGCGGCGGCGAAGCGGGCGGCGATGTCGGCGCCGTCCAGCCAGTCGCCGAACGTCGCCCCGGCGGCCCGGCCCGCCGACAGAGCCAGCAGGGCGGTGCCCGCCAGCCCGATCGCCTCGCGCCGGCGCATCATCGGCGCAGCAGGTCTTTCGCCATCATCATGTGCACGCCCTTGCAGCCATTGACGGTCTGGGTGATGCGCAGGTCGCCGGCCAGGCTGCACAGGGTGTAGGCGTCGTGGCGCGACAGCCCGACGGTCTCGCCCAGCAGCACGATCATGTCGCGCAGCGCCATGACCGCGCATTGGTCCAGGTCCGGATCCATGCCCATGGTGATATGGTGGGTCGGGGTCTCCGCCCGCGGATAGGCGAAGGACAGGTCGTCGCGGACGATCAGCTGGAAGGTGCCTCGCAGCGCCGTCTCGATCGCGGTGATGCAGACCTCGCCGTCGCCCTGCGCGCCATGACCGTCGCCGCAGGAGAACAGGGCGCCGTCGTTGAACACGGGCAAATAGAGGGTGGTGCCGGCCACCAGCTCCTTGTTGTCGATGTTGCCGGCATGGGCGCGCGGCTGGATCGAGCTGATCCTGCCCCAGCCCTTCGGCGGCGCCACGCCCATGACCCCGAAGAAGGGGCGCAAGGGCAGGTCCAGGCCCCAGGGCAGCCGGGCCGTGCCCGCCTTGGCATCCAGCGGGATGTTGAGCAGCCGCGCTTCCTCGAAGTCGTAGGGCAGGGTGCCGGCCAGCGGCCGGATGACGTTGTAGCCCCAGTCCTGGCGCAGCGCGACGTCGAGGATCCTCACCTCCAGCACCTGGCCCGGCCGGGCGCCGCGGACGGCGACCGGCCCGGTCAGGATATGGCCGGGGGTCGACCGGTCGCAGCGTTCATGGATCTGGTACAGCTCGGGGGGGACGTGGAAGTCGCCGCCCGGCAGCACCTCAGGCGGGCCCGACACCGAATCGATCACCACGGTGTCGCCGCTGTCGACGGTCAGCACCGGCTCCCGCGCGGCGTCGAAATAGCCCCAGGCGCAGGTCTCGGGCGAGGCAGGCAGGTGGTGCTGCGGCATGGTCGATTCCCCCTGGGATGATGATCCCACGCTCGGTCTTTTTCGCGCCGGATTCAATCCCTGAGGAGACAGACTTAGCCCTTCACCGCGCCGGCGGTCAGTCCTTGCACGAGATAGCGCTGGATCACCGCGAAGAAGATGCAGACCGGGATCAGCGCCAGCACCGAGGCCGCGGTCATCTGGCCCCAGTCGACGCCGAACTTGGCGACGAAGGTCAGCAGGCCGACGGCGAAGGTCTTCTGGCTGTCGGAGTTGATCAGCATCAGCGCGAACAAGAGCTCGCTCCAGGCCGCGGTGAAGACGAAGCCCAGCGTCGCGCCCATGCCCGGCAGGGTCAGCGGCAGGATCACCCGGCGCAGCGCCTGGAAGCGGTTGCAACCGTCGATCATCGCCGCCTCTTCCAGCTCCTTCGGGATCGAATCGAAGAAGGACTGCATCAGGAAGGTGGCGAAGGCGACGTTGAAGGCGCTGTAGATGACGATCAGCCCCATCAGGTTGTTGGTCAGGCCCAGCGGCGCCATCAGGCGGTAGACCGGCGGGATGATCATCACCAGCGGGAAGGTCTGGGTCAGCAGCAGCACGAACATCACCGCCGGCTTGGCCTTGAAGCGGAAGCGCGAGAAGGCGTAGCCGGAGGCCGAGGCGCAGACCGTCACCACCGCCGCCGTGGCGATCGAGACGATGACGCTGTTGATGAAGTAGCGCGGGAAGTTGCTGCTGGTCAGCACCGACCCGAAATTGCCCAGGGTCCATTCCGACGGCCAATAGGTGATACCTTCGGAGAACAAGAGCTGGGTCGGCGTGACCGAGATCTTGATCAGCCAGTACAGCGGGAACAGCGCGAACAGCAGGTAGGCACCGATGCCGAGATAGAAGCCGGTGCCGGTGGCGAGGCGGCCGAAGGGCGAGCGTCCGACGACGTTCATGGTCTCATTGCCCCGCGAGCAGGCTCTTGCGCATCCGGATCAGGATGCCGGCATAGAGCAGGAGGAGAAGCAGCAGCACGGTCGCGATGGCCGAGGCGTAGCCGAAGTCGAGCCGGGTGAAGGCCTGGGCGAAGATGTAGGTCGACAGGATGCTGGTGGAGTTGGCGGGGCCGCCATTGGTCATCACCCAGATCAGGTCGGCGAAGGTGGCGATCCAGATGGTGCGCAGCAGCACGGTGATGGCGATGGTCGGCGCCAGGAACGGGATGGTGATCTTGGTGAAGCGCTGCCACGCCGTGGCGCCGTCGATCGCCGCCGCCTCGTAGAAGTCGGACGGAATCGCCTGCAGCGCCGCCAGCAGGGTGATGGCGAAGAACGGGATGCCGAACCAGACATTGGCCAGGATCGGCCCCCACATCGCCAGGTCCGGGTCGGACAGGATGTTGAACGGCTCGGGCAGGATGCCCAGGCCGGCCAGCCAATAGGGCAGGGGCCCGACCACCGGGTTGAACAGCCAGGCGAAGACCAGGCCGGACAGGAAGGTCGGCACCGCCCAGGGCAGGAACACCAGCGCCTGCACCAGGCGCTTGCCGCGGAACGGCCGGTTCAGCAGCATCGCCAGCCCCAGCCCGCCGAAGAACTGGAAGAACAGGCTGCCGACCGTCCACCACGCCGTGTTCTTCAGCGCCCGCCAGAAATTGGCGTCGTGCAGCAGCGTCTGGAAGTTCTTCAGCCCGACCCAGGAGCTCTTGAACGGCCCGAAATCCTGGAAGGCATAGGACAGCCCGACGATCAGCGGCACCAGCAGGCTGACCGTCAGCAGGATCAGCGCCGGGCTGAGATACAGCCAGGGCTCCAGCGCGTTTCCGAGCGTGCGGCGGAAGGATCCCGGGCGGGCGCCCGGGATCGCGTGGGTGGCTGTATTCATCGGTCGATGGCCCTTTCACCGTCATTGCCCGGCTTGACCGGGCAATCCAGGGGCCGCCAAGAACGGCTCTCACGGCCCCTGGATGCCACGGTCGAGCCGTGGCATGACAATGGAGAGAGGTCAGGCACTGAATTTCACCGTTATCGTCACTTCTTGCCGGCCAGGAACTTCTGCTGCGCGGCGGTGAGGTAGTCGGACCACTCCTTGGCCACGTCGGCGGTCTGCTTCTGGCCCAGCAGGGCCTCCTGGAAGCTCTGCACCGACATCACGTCGAAGAAGTAGCCGAACTCCTCGAGATGGGCCGGCCAGGGGATCGGCTGCCACTGCGGGTCGTTCAGCTCCTTGAACCAGCCGGCGTAGAGGTCGCCGGAGAAATGCGCGTCCTTCTCGGCGCCCTTGTGGATCGGCAGGACGCCGACGAACTTGGCCCATTCGATGTTCTGCTGGCTGTCGAGCAGGTAGGACATCAGCTTCCAGCTCTCCTCCTTGTGCTCGCTGTTGGCGAACATCGACCAGCCGGCATAGCCGATCGAGGGGTAGGCGTGGCCGCCGGGGCCGACCGGCATCGGCGCCACCGCGAAGTCCTCGGGCTTCATGTGGTCGAGGATGCCGATCATGGCGTCCGGATCGTTGTCCAGCATGGCGCAGGCGCCGGAATAGAAGCCGGTGACGGTCTCGTTGAAGCCCCAGTTCAGGCTGTCCTTGGGCGCTCCGCCGGCCTTGTACAGGTCGACCAGGAACTGCATGCCCTTGGCCGCGTCGGCGTCGCCGAGGGTCGAGGTGCCGTCGTCGTTGAAGAACTTGCCCTTGCCGTCCATGGTCAGCATGAAGAAGGCGGTGCCGCCGGTGCCGCCCTTGCCGCCGCGCAGGCAGTAGCCGGCCTTGCCGCCGCCCAGCGCGCCGATCTTCTTCGACACGTCCATGAACTCGTCGAGCGTCTTCGGCGGCGCGGCGATGCCGGCCTCCTTGAACAGCTTCTTGTTCCAGTACAGGCCGCGCAGATAGAAGCCGTAGGGCACCATGTAGGCGGTGTCCTTCACGGTCTTGGAGAACTGCACCGCACGCTCGCCCAGGGTCGGGGCCTCGTCCCATTTGGCGATGTAGGGGTCGAGGTTCTCGAGCTGGCCGTTGTTGGCGTAGAGCGACATCCAGCGTTCCGGCATCTCGGCGATGTCGGGGGTCTCGCCGGCCTGGACCATGGTCAGGAACTTCTCGAACGCCTCGCCCCAGGGCAGCGACACGATCTCGACCTTGATGCCCGGATTGGCGGCCTCGAACTTGTCGATCTGGCCCTTCAGGAACTCGGTCCGCTGCGGGCTGGTGATGACCTCGACCAGCTTGAGGTTGGTGTCGGCCAGCGCCGGGCCGGTGAAGGCGATCGCGGCCAGACCGGCCAAAAGCAACATCCGTTTCATTTTTGCCTCCCTGTTGAACGATGGAAAACGTGGATCAGCCGGCCGAGGCTCCGAGGGCGCGATCGAGGTCGCCCCACAGATCCTCGGTGTCTTCGAGCCCGACCGCGATGCGGACGATGCGCGGCGTCACCCCGAAGGCCGACATCGCGTTCGGCCCCTGGGCCTGGCGCAGCGACGCCTGGGCCGGGATCACCAGGCTTTCATGCCCGCCCCAGCTGACGCCGAGCTTGAACAGCCGCAGCCCGTCGACGAAGCGCGGCACGTCGACCCGCGCGTCGACCTCGAAGGAGAACAGGCCGCTGTGGCCGGTCAGCGTGGCGCCGCCCGGGTGGTTGGAGAACACCGGATGCAGCACCCGGGTGACCAGCGAATGATCGGCCAGGCGCCGGGCGATCGCCAGCCCGCTCTCCTGGTGCTGCCGCATCCGCAGCGGCAGGGTGCGCATGCCGCGGATCAGCAGCCAGGCCTCGAACGGCGACAGCTTGCCGCCGAGATACGGGTAGGTCAGGTCGTTGACCCGGGCGATGCGCTCGGCCGAGCCGGCGATCACCCCCGCCACCGTGTCGCTGTGGCCGCTGAGGTATTTCGAGGCCGAGTGGACGACCAGGTCGACCCCGTGCTTCAGCGGCTGCTGGAACAGCGGCGTCGCCCAGGAATTGTCGATGATGGTGGCCGCGCCATGCGCCTTGGCCAGCGCCGCCAGCCGGCCGATCTCCTGCAGGTCGAACACCATCGAGGTCGGGTTCTCGAGATACAGCAGCTTCGCCCCCGGCAGCGCCGCCTCGACCGCCGCGAGGTCGCCGGCGTCGACATAGTCGACGGTGACGCCGACCCGCGGCAGCAGCTTCTCGAAGAAGCGGTAGGCGTCGCCATAGACGTGGCGGGTGCACAGGATGCGGTCGCCGGCGCCGGCGATGCTGAGCACGGCGGAGCTGATCGCCGCCATGCCGCTGGCGGTGCCGCGCGCCGCCTCGGCGCCTTCCAGCGCCGCGATCTTGCGCTCGAACTCCTGCACCGTCGGGTTGTTGCCGCGGGAATAGATCGGCCGCTGGATCTGGCCCGAGAACGCCGCCTCCATCTCCGCATAATTGGCGAAGGTGAACAGCGAGGTCTGGTAGATCGGCGGCACCACCGCGCCGGACGGGAAGGCATCGTCATGCGCCAGCTGGGTGGCGGCGGCGTAGTCGTCGGCGGCGTAGTCGTCAGTCATGGTCTGGCCCGCGGTTCCGGTCGGCGTTGCGGATGTCTTCGTCGACCATGTCGATGATGGTCAGCGCGGCGTCGCGCGCCCCGTCCGGGTCGCGCCGGACGATCGCGTCGTACATCACGCGGTGATAGGGGAAGGTGCGGCCGGCGAAATCCGGCATGTCGAGCGGGTTTTCCCAGAAGCGGTGGAAGGCGTCCCGCATGCTGGCCAGGATCTGCTCGAAGATCGGGTTCTCGGTGGCACGGAAGATCGACTGGTGGAACTCCCAGTCCTGCTCCGGCGCGTCGCCGTATTTCAGGTGGTGCGCTTCCATGATGTCGAGCCGGCGGCCGATCTCGGCGACCTGCACGGGGGTCGCGCGGCGGGCGCAGATCGCCGCGGCCTCGCCCTCCAGCGCCCGGCGCACCTCCAGCGTGTGCAGCAGGGTGTCGACGTCGGAGGCGCGGTCGATGGTCAGCGGCATGTGGATGCTGGCGGTCGAGACCGCGACGCGCAGATAGGTGCCGCTGCCCTTGCGCATCTCGACGATGCCGAGGCCTTCCCAGCGCTTCAGCGCCTCGCGGATGGTCGAGCGGCTGACCTGCAGCTGCTCCGCCAGCTCGCGCTCCGGCGGCAGCCGGTCGCCCGGCTTGATGCCCGTCCGCTCGACATGCTCCGTCACCGCCACCAGCACGGCCTCGTCACGCGTCGGCGTGCGGACCGGCAGCAGCGATGAGGATCGGGGACGCAGGGACATCGGTAGGGTCGACCTTCAGAATTGGTCTGACATCCCGACCACATCTACGGGAGGAGCCGCCTCGCGTCAACCGGAACTCCGTAGCGCCGCACGCCCGCGCTAAAGGAGTCTCGATCGGGAATTCAGGAGCCTTATCAGCGGATTGGCACTCTCACGGCAAGAGTGCTGAAAATTTGTCGGCGGGCTCTTGACGGCTATTTTCGCGCTCCCCATGTCGCCCGAGCGAACCGGCGAGCCCGCATTCTCGAGGCTGCCGCTCGCGATCACATGACGAGAGATTGGCAAGATAGGAGTCCGCAATGACGTTCTGTCCGCTGCACGATCGCGTGGCCGTCCGCCGCCTCGACGGCGAGGAGAAGACCCGGGGCGGCATCATCATTCCCGACACCGCCAAGGAGAAGCCGCAGGAGGGCGAGGTCGTCGCCGTCGGCCCGGGGCTGCGGGACGAGACCGGCAAGCTGGTGCCGCTCGACGTGCAGGCCGGCGACCGGGTGCTGTTCGGCAAATGGTCGGGGACCGAGGTGAAGATCGACGGCCAGGATCTGCTGATCATGAAGGAATCCGACATCCTGGGCATCCTCGAAGGGGCCGCCGCGCAGAAGGCGGCGGCCTGATCGGAGCCGTCGGATCGTTTTTGAGGGAGTGATGAAATGGCTGCGAAGGATGTGAAGTTCTCCGTCGAGGCGCGCGAGAAGATGCTGCGCGGCGTCGACATCCTCGCCGATGCGGTCAAGGTCACGCTGGGCCCGAAGGGCCGCAACGTCGTGATCGACAAGTCGTTCGGCGCGCCGCGGATCACCAAGGACGGCGTCACCGTCGCCAAGGAGATCGAGCTCGCCGACAAGTTCGAGAACATGGGCGCGCAGATGGTGCGCGAGGTCGCGTCGAAGACCAACGACCTGGCCGGCGACGGCACCACCACCGCGACCATTCTGGCATCGTCCATCGTCAAGGAAGGGACCAAGGCGGTGGCCGCCGGCCTGAACCCGATGGACCTGAAGCGCGGCATCGACACCGCCGTCGAGGCGGTGGTCGCCGACCTCAAGGCCAATGCGCGCAAGATCACCCGCAACGACGAGATCGCGCAGGTCGGCACGATCTCGGCCAATGGCGATGCCGAGATCGGCAGGTTCCTGGCCGAGGCGATGGAGAAGGTCGGCAACGAGGGCGTGATCACGGTGGAGGAGGCCAAGAGCCTCGACACCGAGCTCGAGGTGGTCGAGGGCATGCAGTTCGACCGCGGCTACATCTCGCCCTATTTCGTCACCAATGCCGAGAAGATGCGGGTCGAGCTCGAGGATCCGTACGTCCTGATCCATGAGAAGAAGCTGTCCTCGCTGCAGGCGCTGGTGCCGCTGCTCGAGGCGGTGGTGCAGTCGGGCCGGCCGCTCCTGGTCATCGCCGAGGACGTCGAGGGCGAGGCCCTGGCCACCCTCGTGGTCAACCGGCTGCGCGGCGGCCTGAAGGTCGCGGCGGTCAAGGCGCCGGGCTTCGGCGACCGGCGCAAGGCGATGCTCGAGGACATCGCGGTGCTGACCGGCGGCACCGCCATCTCCGAGGATCTCGGCATCAAGCTCGAGACCGTCACGCTCGACATGCTCGGCCGCGCCAAGAAGGTGGTGATCGAGAAGGAGGCCACCACCGTCGTCGACGGCGCCGGTTCGAAGGCCGAGATCGAGGCCCGCATCCGGCAGATCCGGGCGCAGATCGAGGAGACCACCTCGGACTACGACCGCGAGAAGCTGCTGGAGCGTCTGGCCAAGCTGGCGGGCGGCGTCGCGGTGATCCGCGTCGGCGGCGCCACCGAGGTCGAGGTGAAGGAGCGCAAGGATCGCGTCGACGACGCGATGCACGCGACCAAGGCGGCGGTGGAGGAGGGTATCCTGCCCGGCGGGGGCGTGGCGCTGCTGCGCGCGCTGAAGGCCCTCAACGAGCTCAAGCCGGAGAATGACGACCAGCGGACCGGCATCGACATCGTCCGCCGTGCGCTGCAGGCGCCGGCGCGGCAGATCGCGGTGAATGCCGGCGAGGACGGCTCGCTGATCGTCGGCAAGGTGCTGGAGACGCCGGACTACGCTTTCGGCTTCGACGCCCAGACCGGCGAGTATGGCGACATGTACGCCAAGGGCATCATCGACCCTGCCAAGGTCGTCCGCGCGGCGCTGCAGGACGCGGCCTCCGTCGCCGGCCTCCTGGTCACCACCGAGGCGATGGTGGCCGAACTGCCGAAGAAGCCGGCCGCCGAGGCGCCGGCCCACGGCGCGGGCATGGACTACTGAGGCAACGTCCGGCCGCGGGGAGACGAGAGGCCGCCCGCCTCTCGTCGTCCGCGGCGGCAACTGAATCTCACCATCGAGCGCAACGGCGGGACGCAGACTGTTGCCGTCCAGGTCGCACCCGCCGGAAGCTCGTGAACGAACGAGGAGGAGAACGGGAATGATCGGTTCGACATCGTTCATGACATCATCCCTCGGAATGCGCGTGCTGGCGGCGTACCGCTCCAGCCGCAAGGCAGGACATGATGAGTGGAGCGCCTGCGAGGCGGCGCTGGAGGTCGTCCGGCGTGCCCATCCGGAGGCCTCGGCAGATTTCGCCAACACCTTTGTTTCGGACGTGCTGCGCGAGGCCTACCCGCCGGAGCGCATCAGAGCCGCGGCGGCGCGGCCGCGGACGGCCGCCGTACCGCCTGCCCGGCGAAGCGGCCGGGACCTGCGACCGTCGGACAAGATCCATTTCCGGCGTCTGCCGGCTGCAAGGGCGACATCCGGTGCGACGCCCGATCTGCCGCGGTGATCGCGCCGGCGTCGCGCCTGCCGCCCATCACCCGTTGTGGTCGGTTCGCAACGGAGGGAAATCGCACTACCATGGCCGCCGGCGCGGTCGGCGAGGATCTGGATGCGGATGCGTGGATGGGCCCCGATCGCGATCGCCTGGACGCTGCTGTGCTGCGGCATGGCGGCCGCGGCGCCGGGCAAGGACGAGACGGTCGAGCAGGCGGTGTGCCGGCTGATCGAGGACTCCGCGACGGCGCAGAACCTGCCGCTGGAGTTCTTCACCCGGCTGATCTGGAAGGAAAGCCGGTTCCGGCCGCATGCGGTCAGCCCGAAGGGCGCGCGGGGCGTGGCCCAGTTCATGCCCGGCACCGCGAAGATGCGCGACCTGGCCGACCCCTTCGACCCCGAGACGGCATTGCCGGCCTCGGCCGCCTTCCTGGCCGAGTTGCGCGACCAGTTCGGCAATCTCGGCCTCGCCGCCGCCGGCTACAACGCCGGGCCGAATCGGGTCGCGAGCTGGATCGGCGGCCACGGCTACCTGCCGCTGGAGACCGAGGACTACGTCCAGTTCGTCACCAAGCGGTCGGCCGACGAATGGGTGCCGAAGCCGGACGGCAGCGTCCCCAGCTTCGACGGCAGCCCCAAGCCCTGCCTCGAGCTGCTGGCGTCGCTGAAGACCGAGGGTGACGACAGCGAGCTGCTGTCGCCGACCGCGCCCTGGCATGTCCAGATCGCCGGCAACTTCTCCAAGGGCCGGGCGCTGGCCGCCTATGGCCGGGTCCGCAAGCGCTACCCGCAGCTGATGGCCGACATCCAGCCGATGATCGTCGGCACCCGCATGCTCAGCATGGGCACGCGCCGCTTCTACCGGGTCAGCGTCCCGGCGCAGAGCCGGGCGGAGGGCAACCAGTTCTGCAGCCGCCTGCGCCGGGTCGGCGGCGCCTGCATCGTGCTGCGGAACTGACCGCGGCCGCCTCGGTTCCACCATCATCGCTTCTTAAACGAGACATCGACTTCCACTCGGGGCGCCGTCATTCGAATGAAAACGAAACTCGCTTTCTTGCCGATCATCGGAAGCCTGCTGGCGCTGAGCGGATGCATCGCCGCCGGAGGCGGCAGCGACATCGACGCCCGGGCGAGTGCGCTGGTCGGGCAGAAGATCGATGTGGCCACTGCCGAATTCGGCCCGGAGGATCATGAGGGCGGCTCGGCCACCCATCCCAACATCGGTACCGAGGCCGAGCCGCTGTATGTCCACAATTGGAGCCGCTACGGCAGCACCCAGCACCAGCGGTTCGTTCAGACCGGAACCGCATCGACGGGCCAGGCCCTGGTCGGCGTGATCCCGGCCGGCGGCGGGATGGCCGAGACCCCGCTGTACCAGGATCAATCCGCCCCGACCGGATATTACGAGCAGGACGGCGAGTCCTGCCTTCTCTACTTCACGACCGATCGGACCAACACGATCGTCCGATACGGCCTTCAGGGCGGATATTGCGACAGCCTGTTTGCCGACGGGGAATAGATCGGGCATGGCGACCTGCTGCGACGCCGCGCGCGGCCCCTTGAAGACGGCGGCAGCGGACCAATCCTCATTCCGACCATCTTTGGGGCCGAGTATCCCCCGAGGCCGGCGACCGTCGCACCGGACTTCCTGAGAGAGGGCATCATGCGCATCCGTCGTTCGCTGCTCGTTTTCGGCCTGGCGGGGGCCGTGGCTTCCTGCCAGAACCCCAACTACCAGAACACCGTCGGCGGGGCGGCCGTCGGCGGCTTGGCCGGGGCCGGCATCGGTGCCCTGGTTAGCGGCGGCAACCGCGGCGAGGGGGCCCTGATCGGCGCCGGCATCGGCGCGCTCGCCGGCGGCGCGATCGGCAACTACATGGACCGGCAGCAGGCCGATCTGCGGCGCAACCTGGCCGGCAGCGGCATCGGCGTGAACCGGCGCGGCGACAACCTGGTGCTGGAGATCCCGGGCGATGTCACCTTCGCCACCGATTCCGCCACCATCCGGCCGGGCTTCTATGGCCCGCTGGACAATGTCGCGGCGTCGCTGAACCAATACACCCAGACCTATGTCAACGTGGTCGGCTACACCGACAACACCGGCTCGGCCGAGTACAATCAGCGGCTGTCCGAGGCCCGGGCGCGGTCGGTGGCCGACTACCTGTCCTCTCGCGGCGTCTACGCGCCCCGGATCAACATCGGCGGCGGCGGCGAAAGCATGCCGAAGGCCAGCAACGCCACGGCGTCCGGCCGCCAGGCCAACCGCCGGGTCGAGCTGACGATCCGGCCCAACGGGCAGTGACCGGAGGGGCATTCATTCGACCAAAGGCGTAGGCCGCAACGCGACGGGTTCCCAACCCGGACGGGCACAGGCTAGGCTTCTTGCCGGACAACAAGATCCGCAACGGGTTGACGGATACAGAATCCGCAACGGGAGGAACGGCCATGCAGTTGAGTCGCGACGACCTTTTGCGTGCCTATCGACAGATGCGCCTGATCCGCGAATTCGAGGACCGGGTCCATCTCGAATTCGCCACCGGCGACATTCCGGGTTTCGTCCACCTCTATGCCGGTGAGGAGGCCAGCGCCGTCGGCGTCTGCCTGCACCTGACCGACCGGGATTCGATCGCCAGCACCCATCGCGGCCACGGCCATTGCATCGCCAAGGACTGCGATCCGGCGGCGATGATGAAGGAGATCTACGGCCGCAAGGACGGGCTGTGCGGCGGCAAGGGCGGGTCGATGCACATCGCCGACCTGTCGAAGGGCATGATGGGCGCCAATGGCATCGTCGGCGGCGGCCCGCCGCTGATCTGCGGTGCCGCGCTGGCGGCCAAGACGCTGGGCACCGGCGGCATCGCCGTGTCCTTCACCGGCGACGGCGGCTCGAACCAGGGCACCACCTGCGAGGCGCTGAACCTGGCCACGGTGTGGAAGCTGCCGGCGATCTTCGTGTTCGAGAACAACGGCTATGCCGAGGCGACGTCGAGCAAGTTCTCGGTCAGCTGCCAGGACATCGTCGACCGCGCCCACGCCTTCGGCATGCCCGGCATCCAGGTCGACGGCCACGACTTCTTCGCGGTGTGGGAGGCCGCGCGAGAGGCGGTCGACCGCGCCCGCTCCGGCGGCGGCCCGACCCTGATCGAGGTCAAGCTGAACCGCTACTACGGCCACTTCGAAGGCGATGCCCAGACCTATCGCGCGCCCGGCGAGGTCGATGCCATCCGGGCCCAGCGCGACAGCCTGGACATGTTCCGCAACCGGGTGACGGAGGCCGGTCTGCTGGAGGGCGCGCAGCTCGACGCCATCGATGCGGAAATCAAGCAGCAGATCGAGCGCGCCGTGGTCGACGCCAAGGCCGCTTCGGTGCCCGGCCCGGCCGATCTGCTGACCGACGTCTACGTCTCGTATTGAGGGAGGCAGGCCATGTCCAAGAAAAGCTTCCGCCAGGCGATCAACGAGGCGCTGGCCCAGGAGATGCGGCGCGACCCGCGCGTGATCCTGATGGGCGAGGACGTCTCCGGCGGCTCCGGCGCGCCGGGCGAGCAGGACGCCTGGGGCGGGCCGCTCGGCGTCACCAAGGGGCTGCACAAGGAGTTCGGCCCGACCCGGGTGCTCGACACCCCGATCACCGAAAGCGCCTTCATCGGCGCCGCGGCCGGCGCGGCGGCCAGTGGCCTCAGGCCCGTGGCCGAGCTGATGTTCGTCGACTTCATGGGCGTCTGCTTCGACCAGATCTTCAACCAGGCCGCCAAGTTCCGCTACATGTTCGGCGGCAAGGCGGTGACGCCGCTGACCATCCGCACCATGTACGGCGCCGGCTTCCGCGCCGCGGCCCAGCACAGCCAGTGCCTGTACCCGCTGTTCACCCACATCCCCGGGCTGAAATGCGTCATCCCGTCCTCGCCCTATGAGGCCAAGGGCCTGCTGATCCAGGCGATCCGCGACGACGACCCGGTGATCTTCTTCGAGCACAAGGTGCTGTACGACATGGAGGAGGAGGTGCCGGACGAGCCCTACACCATCCCCTTCGGCGAGGCCAACCTGGTGCGCGAGGGCGAGGACGTCACCATTGTCGCCATCGGCCGCATGGTCCAGATGGCCAAGGCCGCGGCTGACGCACTGGCCAAGGAAGGCATCGACTGCACCATCATCGACCCGCGCACCACCTCGCCGCTCGACCTCGACACCATCCTGGAGAGCGTCGAGGAGACCGGGCGGCTGGTGGTGGTGGACGAGGCCAGCCCGCGCTGCAACATGGCGACCGACATCTCCGCCCAGGTGGCCGACCACGCTTTCGCCAGCCTGAAGGCGCCGATCAAGATGGTGTCGCCGCCGCACACGCCGGTGCCGTTCGCCGCCGCGCTGGAAGACCTCTACGTGCCGAATGCCGACAAGGTGGCGGCGGCGGTGCGCACGGTGATGGGCGCGCCGGGCCGGCGGGAGGCCGCGGAATGAGCGGGACGATTCATCCCATCACCATGCCGAAATGGGGCTTGGCGATGACCGAGGGCCTGCTCGCCGCCTGGACCGCGGCGGAAGGCGCGCGGATCGAGCCGGGCACCGAGATCGTCGACATCGAGACCAGCAAGATCACCAACGCCCTGGAATCCCAGGTCGCCGGCACGCTGCGCCGGCGGGTGGCGGAGGAGGGGCAGACCCTGCCGGTCGGCGCCCTGCTCGGCGTCGTGGTCGAGGGCGAGGTGGCGGAGGCGGAGCTCGACCGCTTCATCGCAGCGTTCCAGGCCGAGGCCGCGGCAGCGGCCGAAAGCGCGGCCCCGCCGCCGGAACCTAAGATCGTCCAGGCCGGCGGCCGGGCGATCCGGGCGCTGGTGACGGGCGAGGGCGACGGCACGCCGGTGGTGCTGATCCACGGCTTCGGCGGCGACCTCAACAACTGGCTGTTCACCCAGCCAGCATTGACCGGTCGATCGGTCAATTCCATCGACCTGCCCGGCCATGGCGGATCGAGCAAGGATGTTGGTGCTGGGGATCTGGCGGCGCTGTCCGGCGCGGTGCTGGCCTATATGGACGCCGCCGGCATCGCCAGGGCCCATCTGGTCGGCCATTCCCTGGGCGGCGCGGTAGCGCTGTCCCTGGCGCTCGACGCGCCCGAGCGGGTGGCATCGGCGACGCTGATCGCCCCGGCCGGGCTGGGGGCGGAGATCAATGGCGGCTACATCGACGGCTTCATCACGGCGCAGAAGCGCAAGGACCTGAAGCCGCATCTCGAGGCGCTGTTCGCCGACCCGGAGCTGGTGACCCGCGACCTGGTCGAGGACGTGCTCAAATACAAGCGGCTGGACGGGGTCGACGCGGCGCTGAAGGCGATCGCCGGCAGCGTTTTCCCCGGCGGCCGCCAGGCGGTGTCGCTGCGCGACCGGCTCGGGACCCTCAAGGTGCCGGTCCAGGTGGTGTGGGGCACCGCGGACGCCATCCTGCCGGCCGCCCATGCCGACGGGTTGCCGGCGGCGATCGCGGTGCACCGCTTCGATGGCAAGGGCCACATGGTGCATATGGAAGCCGCGGCCGAGGTCAACCGGCTGATCGGGGACTTCGTCGCCGCGCATTGAGCGCGGCGGCTCAGCTCTCCGGCAGGGTCTTGTCGCCCTCGCCGAGGGGCCGCTGCATCAGCACGCTGTCGACCCAGCGGCCGAACTTGAAGCCGATCGAGGGCAGCAGGCCGGTGCAGGCGAAGCCCATCGCCTCGTGCAGCCCGATCGAGGCGGTGTTCGCGCTGTCGCCGATCACCGCCACCATCTGCCGCGCGCCGGCCTCGGCGCACAGGTCGATCAGCCGCTGCAGCAGGGCCCGGCCGATGCCGCGCCCGGTCATGTCGGCGGCGACATAGATCGAGTTCTCGACGCTGTAGCCATAGGCCGGCCGGCTGCGGTAGGGCCCGGCATAGGCGAAGCCCGCCACCGTTCCGTCGACCTCCGCCACCAGATGCGGCAGGCCGCGGCCGGTGACGTCGAGCCGCCGGCGCGCCAGCTCCGCCACGTCCGGCGGGATCTCCTCGAAGGAGGCGAGGCCGGTCAGCACGTGATGGGCGTAGATCGCCTGGATCGCCGGCAGGTCGGCGGGGACGGACGGGCGGATGAGGGGCACGGCGGAACCGGATTGTCATGGTGACCGCGCACCATGGCGAGGACGCGGCCGCAGGGCAACATCCAGTTGCGACGGGCTATCAGGCGGGATAGCCTTCGGCCCGCGTGCAAGACGCATCCGGTCCGCGGGAAGGGCAGCGCCCCCTTGTGAGAGACGAACGCAGAGCTGCGTCGATCCTTCTTTCTGCCCGATGATGCGGATGCCGGGCGTGTGAAAGGAGGAGCGTCATGCCCCATCCCTATGCCCAGGACCTGCCCGCCTCGCCCGATCCGGAGCAACAGAAGAAGCGCGCCAAGGACCTGCTGAAGGCCCTGCGCGCCGGCAGCGCCGAGGCGCTGGCCCGCATCCGCTACAGCCATCCCCGGCTGGCCCATCGCGGCGATGCCGAGATCACCGCCGCCGCGAAGCTCAGCGATGCACAATGGGTGATCGCTCGCGAATACGGCTTCGCCAGCTGGCCGAAGCTGCAGGCCCATCTGGCCGGAAGCCCGCCGGAGATCGCCCGGCCGTTCGAGACCGAGCTGCAATACTACCGCGACCGCGCCGCCGGCATCCGCAGCAACCACCGCACCGGCGAGGCCGGATCGCTGCGGCTGGTGCAGCGCTTCCATCCCCGCTTCGCCGCAGTGTCGGAGGCGGAGATCCGGGCCGCGGAGTTGAGCGAGGCCGATGCCGAGCTGATCGTCGCCCGCGCCCATGGCTTTGCCGACTGGGCCGGCTTCGCCAACCGGATCGAGGCGATAAAGGCGGGGCGGGCGGAGGAACCGTTCCGCACGGCCTTCGAGGCGATCCGCAGCGACGACCGTGCGGCGCTGGCCGCAGTGCTGGCGGCGCATCCCGATCTGGTCAACACCCGCGGCACCAACGGCAACCGGCTGCTGATGCTCGCCATCTCGATGAACCGGCTGGATCAGGCCAACGACCTGCTCGATGCCGGCGCCGATCCCAATCTCGCCAACGACAAGGGCTGGGGGCCGCTGCACGACATCGCCTATGGCGGCGGCCGCGGTGACCGCGAGGCGCGGCTGGCGCTGCTCGACCGGCTGATCGCGGCCGGCGGATCGGTCGAGGCCGAGGCCTATGGCGGCGGCGGCACGTCGCTGGCCGTGGCGCTGTTCTGGGGGCACACGGTGATGGCCGAACGACTGGCGACGGAGGTGGTCGCGCCGCTGAACCTGCGCATCGCCGCCGGGCTCGGCCGGATCGATCTGATCGACCTGTTCTTCGACGGGACCGGGGCGCTGCGGCCGGAGGCGGGGCACCATCGCGGCTTCTACCGGCCGCACAGTGGCTTTCCGGAATGGCACATGACCGACGCGCCGCAGGAGATCCTGGACGAGGCGCTGACCTGGGCCGCGCGCAGCGGCCGGATCGAGGCGATGGCGGCGCTGCTGGCCCGCGGCGCCGACATCGACGCGGCGCCCCACAATGGGGCCGCGCTGCACTGGGCGCTGCTGAGCCATCGGGCGGAGACGGTGGAGTGGCTGGTCGGGCAGGGGGCCGATATCGACCGCCGCGTCGCCTGGGGCGACACCGCCGACGTCACCCCGCTGCACATGGCGGCCGGCTGGGCCAACGACCTGCGCGGCGCCCGGCTACTGCTGGCGCGCGGCGCCGACCCGGCGGTGCGCGACCGCACCTATGACAGCACGCCGCTCGGCTGGGCCGAACATTTCGGCCATCCCGAGATCGCGGCGCTGCTGAAGGGCGAGACGCCCGTCTGACCGGGCTTCGGCAACGATCCGCCTGCCGGATCGGGTGGATCGTTGCCGATCCGATATCCCGATCGTATGAAAGCTGACTGAAAGCTTCGCGCCGTCATCGTGTCGCCATCGCGCCTCGGGGCCGGCTTCGGCTGCCACCCCGGGGCAGCGCCGGCCCCGGGTGGTCCAGGGCCGCAAGAGAGATCGGGAGGAGACACGATGGTGCGCCATCATTCGAGAAGCCTCGCCTGCGCGATCGCCTTCGGCGCCGTGCTGGCATCGTCCGGTGCGGCCCTGGCCGAGGACAAGATCACCATCATCGTCGGCGGCATGGAGAAACAGATCTACCTGCCGGCCGTGCTGACCCAGCAGCTGGGCTATTTCAAGGACGAGGGGCTGGACGTCGAGCTGCTGAACAGCCGCGCCGGCGTCGAGGCCGAGAACGAGCTGATCGCCGGCGCCGTGCAGGGCGTGGTCGGGTTCTACGACCACACCGTCGACCTGCAGGCCAAGGGCAAGTATATCCAGACCATCGTCCAGTTCAGCCAGGCCCCGGGCGAGGTCGAGATGGTCTCGTCCAAGCTGGCGGACCAGATCAAGTCCCCGGCCGACTTCAAGGGCCAGACCCTCGGCGTCACCGGCCTCGGCTCCTCCACCGACTTCCTGACCCAGTACCTCGCCGTGCGCGGCGGGCTGAAGGCGGGCGACTACACGCTGCTGCCGGTCGGCGCCGGCAACACCTTCATCGCCGCGGTGAAGCAGGAGCAGATCGCCGCCGGCATGACCACCGAGCCGACCATCGGGCAGCTGCTGAAGACCGGTGACGCCAAGATCCTGGTCGACATGCGGACGCCGGAAAAGACCGCGGCGGCCCTGGGCGGCCCGTACCCGGCCGCGTCCTTCTACGTCCAGTCCAGCTGGGCCGAGAGCCACAAGGAAGAGGCCCAGAAGCTGGCCAACGCCTTCGTCAAGACGCTGCGCTACATCTCCAGCCACAGCGCCGAGGAGATCGCGGCCCTGATCCCCAAGGACTACTACGTCGGCGACAAGGACTCCTATGTCCGCGGCCTGGCCGAGGGCAAGGCGATGTTCACGCCGGACGGCCGCATGCCGGATGGCGGCCCGCAGACGGTGCTGAAGGTGCTGCAGGCCTTCAGCAAGAACGTCCAGGGCAAGGAGATCGACCTGTCCAAGACCTACACGACGGAATTCGTCGACGCGGCGGCCAAGACCCTCGGCTCCGCCCAGTGATCCGTTCCGGCCGGGCGTGATCGCCTGAGCGATCCGCCCGGCCGCTCTCCCACCGACGTCTCAGTCGCCGCCCATTCTCTTCCCCGTCATTCCCGCGAAAGCGGGAATCTCTTCGACGGCTTGACCGTTTGAAGATCCCCGCTTTCGCGGGGATGACAGGATGAGGCTGCGCATGGAGTCCGCCATGTCCCTGTCCGTTTCTCCCGCCGCCACCGGCCCGGCCCCTGTCCCGGGCCTGGCGCCGGCGATCGAGCTGGTCAATGTCAGCCGCCGCTTCGTCACCCCCGACGGCCGCATGCTGACCGCGCTGCGCGACTTCAACATGACTGTCGGGCGGGGGGAATTCGCCTGCGTCGTCGGCCCGACCGGCTGCGGCAAGTCAACCACGCTGAACCTGGTCACCGGCCTGGCCCGGCCCAGCGCCGGCGAGGTCCGGCTGATGGGCGCGCCGATCACCGGCATCGACCCCAGCATCGGCTTCGTGTTCCAGGCCGATGCGCTGTTCCCGTGGCGCAGCGTGCTGGACAACGTCGCCGCCGGGCCGCTGTTCCGCGGCGAGAAGAAGAAGGCCGCCTATGAACGGGCCCGCGACTGGATCGCCCGGGTCGGTCTGTCCAAGTTCGAGGGCCACTATCCGCACCAGCTGTCGGGCGGCATGCGTAAGCGCGTGGCCCTGGCCCAGACCTTCATCAACGAACCCAAGATCCTGCTGATGGACGAGCCGTTCAGCGCGCTCGACATCCAGACCCGCACGCTGATGCAGGACGAGCTGCTGGCGCTGTGGTCCGGCTCCGGCGCCTCGGTGATCTTCGTCACCCACGACCTGGAGGAGGCGGTGGCCCTGGCCGACAAGGTCTATGTGCTGACCGCGGGCCCGGCCACGGTGAAGGCGGTCTACGACATCGCCCTGCCGCGGCCGCGGGTGATGAGCGAGATCCGCTACGAGCCGGAGTTCATCGAGATCGCCCGCGTCATCTGGGACGACCTGCGCGAGGAAGTGCAGATCGGCCAGCAGCGCGCCATGGGCCAGGCCCACTAGGGCGGAGGGGGAGGAGACATGACCATGACCATCACCGCGACCCATGGCGGTGCGGCCGTGCCGACCGCCGCCGAGATCGAAGCCGGCATCCAGGCCCGGATGCGCCGCCGCCGCCTGCTGGTGATCACGCTGCGCATCGCCATCCTGGTCGTCGCCCTGGGCGGGTGGGAGATTTCCACCCGGGCCGGCTGGGTCGACCCGTTCTTCTTCGCCATGCCGTCCGGCATCGCCGACCAGATCTGGACCTGGATCACCGAAGGCACCTCCCAGGGACCCTTGTGGTACGAGATCCTGGTGACGCTGGAGGAGACGACCATGGGCTTCGCCATCGGCGTGGCCGGCGGCGTCGCCTGCGGCATCCTGCTCGGCCGCAACAAGCTGCTGGCCGACGTGTTCAGCATCTACATCAAGATCGCCAATTCGGTGCCGCGCGTGGTGCTGGGGTCGATCTTCATCATCGCGCTCGGCCTCGGCATGCCGTCCAAGGTGGCGCTGGCGGTGGTGATGGTGTTCTTCGTCGTCTTCGCCAACGCCTTCCAGGGCGTGCGCGAGGCCGACCGGGCGATGATCGCCAACGCCCAGATCCTCGGCGCCTCCTCGTTCCAGATCACCCGCTCGGTGGTGATCCCCTCGGCGATGAGCTGGATCCTGGCCAGCCTGCATGTCAGCTTCGGCTTCGCCCTGGTCGGCGCCGTGGTCGGCGAATTCCTGGGCGCGCGGCACGGCGTCGGCCTGCTGATCGCGACCGCACAGGGCGCCTTCAACGCCAACGGCGTGTTCGCGGCGATGATCATCCTCGCGGTGCTGGCGCTGGGGGTGGAGTACCTCATCACCATCGTCGAGAACCGGCTGGTGAAGTGGCGCCCGGCGCCCTTCAACGAGCACGCCTAAGTCGCAGCGCGCCGGGGCAGTGCCATCTCCCTCAGGGCAGGATGGCGATGCCCCGGCCGGCGAAGAAGCGGTCGAAGGTCTCGACCGGCAGGGCCACGGCCTCGCGGGCGGCGCGGTCGTGGCCCGACGGGTTGTGGAACACCAGCCGGCCGTCTTCGAAGCCATGGACCAGGACCAGGTGCCCGCCCTTGGCGGGCGCTTCGGTTTCGGGCCGCCGGATCGACGGGTGCACCGAGGCGATGAAGAACTGCGCCCCGCGCAGGATGCCGGGAATGCCGCGGGCGGTGATGCCGGTGACGATCTGGGCGGACAGGCCGAACTCCGCCCGCACGAAGGCGACGAAGGGGGCGTAGATCAGGCCCTTGATCGCCTCGCCCTCGACGACGTAGCCGCCATGGGCGGTGGCGCCGCGGGCCAGCTCCAGCAGTGGCGGCGCCCGGCCGGTGCGTGCGGCCAGCACCATCTTCAGGCAGGCCATGCCGCAGATGTGGTCGGCCCAGCGCGCGTAGTCCGCCGCGTCCGTGGCGCCGGACTTCGCCCAGTTCGGATCCTCGGCCAGCGGCAGCCGGCCGGCCAGGATGTCCTCGGCGCGGTCGGGCGATTCCCATTGCGAGAAGTAGGGCACGGGGCTGGCCGGGGCCCGCTGCGAGATATCGTCCATCCGCTGATCAATCCCTTCCGTCTTCCGCCGCCGGCAGGCGGATCTCCGCGACCAGGCCGTGGCCGCTGGCAGGGTCGCGCAGGCGCACCGTGCCCCCTGCGGTCTCCACGATTTCCTTGACGATCGCAAGCCCCAGGCCGCTGCCGGCGCCCTCGGTGCCCAGGATCCGATAGAAGCGCTCGAACACCTGGTCGCGCTCGGCGGCCGGGATGCCCGGGCCATCGTCCTCGACCCGCAGCAGCGCCATGGCCCCTTCGGCCGCGACGGCGACCGTCACCACCCCGCCGGCGGGGACGTAGCGCAGGGCGTTCTCGACCAGGTTGACCACCGCCTCGCGCAGCATGGTCTCGTCGCCGCGCACGGCGATGCCGGGATCGCCGTCGAGGCCCAGATCGATGCCGCGCTCCACCGCCAGCCCGGCCAGGGGTTCCAGGGCCTGGCGTGCCAGGTCGTGCAGGTCGATCCGGTCATGGCGCGGACGCCGGCTGCCGGGGGCCGCGCGCGACAGCGTCAGCAGCTGGCTGGCCAGATGCGCCAGCTGGCCGGCGCTGCGCTGCAGGGCGGTCAGGGCCTCGGTCCGGGCCGGCTCCGCCGGCTCGCGCAGGGCATAGCTGGCCTGGGTGTTCAGCAGGGCCAGCGGCGTGCGCAGCTGGTGCGCGGCATTGGCGACGAAGCGGCGCTGCGCCGCCATCTGCCGTTCGACCCGCTCCATCAGGTGGTTCAGCGCCCCGACCAGGGGCCGCAGCTCGGTCTGCACCGAATCGACGGCGAAGGGCGTCAGCTCGTCCGGGCGGCGGCGCTGCACGGCGTTGCGCAGCCGCAGCAGCGGCGTCAGCCCGCGCGCCAGGCCGATCAGGGCCAGGATGCCGGCCACCAGCAGCAGCAGGCTCTGCTGCCCCAGCGCCCGCAGCCACAATTGCCGGGCCAGCGCCGCATGGCTGTGCAGGGTGACGCCGACCGCGACCTCGACCGGGCTGGCGGCCCCGGCGCCGACCACCGGATGGCTGATGGCGATCAGCCGCAGCGCCTCGTCGCGATAGGGCTGCTCCAGGGCGGCGGGGTCCTCGCCCTCGGCCGTCATCGTCGCCAGCGGCAGGTCGGGGTAGCCGGTCAGCAGGCGGCCCTCGGCGGTCTGGACGCGGTAATAGACGCGGTCCTGGTTGCCGGTGGCGAACATCTCCAGCGCCACCGGCGGGATCAGCGCCTCGATCACGCCGCGGTCGACCCGGGTCTGCTCGGCGATGGCGCGGGCCGAGGCCAGCAGCATGCGGTCGGTCACCAGGTCGGCCGTCGCCGCCGCGCCGCGATAGGTGGTCCAGACATTGACCGCGACCACCCCGGCCAGGGGCACGATCAGCCACAGCAGCAGTTCGAGACGAAGGCTTTTGATCCTCATGGATCCTCGTGCCGCAGCAGATAGCCCAGGCCGCGCAGGGTCACGATGCGGACGCGGCCGCCCTCCAGCTTCTTGCGCACGCGGTGGACATAGATCTCGATCGCGGTCGGGTCGGCGTCGTCGTCGAAGCCGAACACGCTCTCCGACAGCTTGGTCTTGCTGACGGTCTGGCCGGATTTCAGCAGCAGCTGCTCCAGCACCGCATGCTCGCGCGGGGTCAGCAGCAGCGCGCGCTCGCCCAGGCGGAACTGCCGCAGATTGGTGTCGAGCGAGAGGTCGCCGCAGCTGATCACCGGGCTGGTCCGGTCATGCGCCCGGCGCAGCTGGACCCGGATCCGCGCCTCCAGCTCGGCGATCTCGAACGGCTTGGCCAGATAGTCGTCGGCGCCCTCGTCCAGCCCGGTGACGCGGCCATCCAGGCTGGCATTGGCGGTCAGGATGATCACCGGGGTCCGGCTGCCGCGGCGGCGCATCCGCCGCAGCACCTGCAGCCCGTCCAGCTTGGGCAGGGTCAGGTCGAGGATGACTAGGTCGTAGTCCTGCACGCTGAGGACATGGTCGGCGTCCTCGCCGTCGGCGACGCAGTCGATGGTGTAGTTGTCGCGCCGCAGCAGCTTGGCGAGCCATTCCGCCAGCTCGGCATTGTCTTCGACCAGGAGCAATCGCATTGCGCCACAGCGCCACCGGGCGGGGCGCGCGTCAAGCTCTGGAATGGGATGGGCCGGAAAAGCGAAAGCCCCGCTGGGGGCGGGGCTCTGGTCCAATGACCGGGTGTTTGGCTGGGGGACTAGGATTCGAACCTAGGCTGGCGGAGTCAGAGTCCGCTGTCCTACCACTAGACGATCCCCCAGCAGCCGGCGGGAGGGTGTCTACCCCAGCGATCCGCCCGTGTAAAGGGTTCCGTGCGCGGCTGGCTGTCATATCCGAAACGGATGCGACGGCGCGGGCATTTCCTCTTTCGTCACGGCTGCGCTACAGTTCCATGAATGGGATGGAGGCGCCGTTCGAAGCCAGACGGACGGGCCATGGAAGGATTGTCAGTGGTGGAGTCGATCGCAATCACGGAGGCCACCGCGGCCGGCGATCGACGTCGGACGCCAGCGAGGTCGGAACCGCTCTACGCCGCGGTCGATCTCGGCACCAACAACTGCCGCCTGCTGATCGCCCGCCGCACCGCGGACGGGTTCGAGGTGGTGGACGCCTTCAGCCGCATCGTCCGGCTGGGCGAGGGCGTGGGCGCGACCGGCCGGCTGCAGCCCGCGGCGATCCACCGGACCATGGCCGCGCTGCGCATCTGCGCCGGCAAGATCCGGCGGCAGAACGTCATCCTGTCGCGCGCGGTGGCGACCGAGGCCTGCCGCCAGGCCAGCAACTTCCCGACCTTCCGCGACCGGGTGCGGCGCGAGACCGGCATCGAGCTGGAGATGATCCCCGCGGGGGAGGAAGCCCGGCTGGCCGCCGCCGGCTGCGCCCCGTTGCTGGACCCCGCGGTGCCGCATGCGATCATCTTCGACATCGGCGGCGGGTCGACCGAGCTGACCTGGCTGGAATTCGATTCGGACGGGCATGCGGTGACGCTCGACGCCGTCAGCATCCCGTTCGGCGTGGTCTCGCTGGCGGAGCAGCATGGCGGCCACGAGGTCTCGGCCGAGACATATGAGGCGATGAGCGCCGCCACCATGGCCGCGCTGGCCGAATTCGAGGCCCGCAACAACTTGCGCGGCCTGATCGCCCAGGGCCGGGTGCAGATGATCGGGTCCTCCGGCACCGTGACCACGCTGGCCGGGGTGCATCTCGGCCTGCCGCGCTACATCCGGTCCCAGGTCGACGGCTGCACCCTGACCTTCGAGGAGGCGCGGGGCGCCAGCCGGATGCTGCTGGGCCTCGACTATGCCGCCCGGGCCGCCTATCCCTGCATCGGGCGCGACCGCGCCGACCTGGTCCTGGCCGGCTGCGCCATCCTGGAAGCCATCTGCGAGACCTGGCCGGTCGGCCGGTTGCGGGTCGGCGACCGCGGCGTCCGCGAGGGCATCCTGTTCGACCTGCTGGCGGAGGCGCAGCGACGCCACGCCGCGAAACCATCCGGGTGAGATGAAACCTCCGAAGAAGCCGGGCATCGGCGCCAAGAGCGGCGGGCCGAGCGGCCGCGGCAGCCGTGGCCTCAGCGTGCGCGTGAAGACGGCGAAGACCCGCACCCTGTCCTCGACCCTCTGGCTCGAGCGCCAGCTCAACGACCCCTATGTCGCCGAGGCCAAGCGCCTGGGCTATCGCTCGCGCGCGGCGTTCAAGCTGCTGCAGCTCGACGACAAGCTGAAGCTGCTGCGCCGCGGCCAGCGCGTGGTCGACCTCGGCTGCGCCCCCGGCGGCTGGGTCCAGGTGGCGCTGGAGCGGGTGGGGCCGCAGGGCAAGGTGGTCGGCATCGACTATCTCGCCATGGGCCCGGTGCCGGGCGCGATCATTCTGCAGATGGACTTCCTCGACCCGCAGGCGCCGGCCCGTCTCAAGGAGGCGCTGGCCGGCCCGGCCGACATCGTGCTCAGCGACATGGCCGCGCCGACCGTCGGGCACCAGATGACCGATCATCTGCGAATCATGGCGCTGGCCGAAACCGCGGTCGAATTCGCGGTCGATGTGCTGGCGCCGGGCGGCGCCTTCATCGCCAAGCTGTTCCAGGGCGGCGCGGAGAAGGAGCTGCTCGACATCCTCAAGCGCAACTTCGCCAAGGTGCGCCACGTCAAGCCGGCGGCCAGCCGCCAGGACAGCGCCGAGGTCTACATCGTCGCGACGGAATTCCGCGGCCGGCCCCACGATCCGCGCGACGCAACGCAGGCCCACTAGATCTGCGCTTCACAAGCGGGAGACCAGGGTTATATTGCGGTGCTTCCAGCCTTTGGGAGCCCTAGATGCAGTTCCGCGACGCCCTGACCTTCGATGATGTCCTGCTGGTCCCGCAGGCCTCGTCGATCCTGCCCGCCGACGCGGACACCCGGACCCGGCTGACCAAGCGGATCGAGCTGGGCATCCCGCTGCTCTCCGCCGCCATGGACACCGTCACCGAAGCGCCGCTCGCCATCGCCATGGCCCAGGCCGGCGGCATCGGCGTCATCCACCGCAATCTCGACATCGAGCGCCAGGCCGAGGAAGTGCGAAAGGTCAAGCGCTTCGAGAGCGGCATGGTGGTCAACCCGATCACCATCGGCCCCGACGCCACCCTGGCCGAGGCGCTGTCGCTGATGGACCGCCACGGCATCTCCGGCATCCCGGTGGTCGAGCAGAACGGCAAGCTGGTCGGCATCCTGACCAACCGCGACGTCCGTTTCGCCACCAACCCGAACCAGCCGGTGCGCGAGCTGATGACCAAGGAGAACCTGGTCACGGTGCGCGAGGGCGTGGACAAGGCAGAAGCCAAGCGCCTGCTGCACCAGAACCGGATCGAGAAGCTGCTGGTCGTCGACCAGGACTACCGCTGCATCGGCCTGGTCACAGTCAAGGACATCGTCCGCGCCCAGCTGCACCCCAACGCCTGCAAGGACGAGCAGGGCCGGCTGCGCGCCGCCGCCGCCACCGGCACCGGCGACAAGGGCATCTCCCGCGCCGAGGCGCTGTTCGACGCCGGGGTCGACGTGCTGGTGCTGGACACCGCGCACGGCCATTCCGAAGGCGTGCTGAAGAGCGTGGAGCGGGCGCGGCGCCTGTCGAATTCGACCCAGATCATCGCCGGCAACGTGGCTACGGCCGACGCTGCCCGCGCGCTGGTCGATGCCGGGGCGGATGCGGTCAAGGTCGGCATCGGGCCGGGCTCGATCTGCACCACCCGCATGGTCGCCGGCGTCGGCGTGCCGCAGCTGACCGCGGTGCTCGATGTGGTCGAGGTCTGCCGCAAGCTCGACATCCCGGTGATCTCCGACGGCGGCATCAAGTATTCCGGCGACCTGGCCAAGGCGATCGCCGCCGGCGCCAATGTGGTGATGCTGGGCTCGCTGTTCGCCGGCACCGACGAGGCGCCGGGCGAGGTGATCCTGTACCAGGGCCGGTCCTACAAGAGCTACCGCGGCATGGGCTCGCTCGGTGCCATGGCCCGCGGCTCGGCCGACCGCTACTTCCAGCAGGAGGTGTCGGACACGCTGAAGCTGGTGCCGGAGGGCGTCGAGGGCCGGGTGCCGTACAAGGGGCCGGCCGCCAACGTCATCCACCAGCTGGTGGGCGGGCTGAAGGCGGCAATGGGCTACACCGGCAGCCGCACCATCGCCGACCTGCACCAGCGCGCCGAATTCGTGCGCATCACCAATGCCGGCCTGCGCGAAAGCCATGTGCACGACATCACCGTGACCCAAGAGGCCCCGAACTACCGTCCGGGCCTCTGAAGGCTCTCCTCGTTCTGTCATTGCCCGGCTCGACCGGGCAATCCAGGGGCCACCAAGAGCCGCTCCGGCTGCCCCAGGATGCCACGGTCGAGCCGTGGCATGACACTGGAGGATAATCGGAAACTGGAGCATCGAGCCGGCGACGATGCTGGTCCCGGCTTGCAGCCCACCCTATGTTGCTCGACCTGTGCTCCCGCAATCCGGCAAGGTCGACATGGATACCCAGACCGATCCCTATCTCTGGCTCGAAGACGTCGACGGCGCCAAGGCGCTCGACTGGGTGCGGGCGCGCAACGCCGAGACCGCGGCACGCCTCGCCGAGACGACGGATTTCGAGCGCATGCGCAGGCAGATGCTGGAGATCCTCGATTCCGAGGCGAAGATCCCGCATGTCGTCCGCCGCGGCGACCGCTACTTCAACTTCTGGCGCGACGCGGCGCATCCGCGCGGCCTGTGGCGGCGCACGACGCTGGCCTCCTTCCGCACCCCCGCGCCGGTCTGGGAGGTTCTGCTGGACCTCGACGCCCTGGCCGAGACGGAGGGCGAGAACTGGGTCTGGCACGGTGCCGACTGCCTGGAACCCGATTTCCGGCGCTGCCTGATCGCCCTGTCGCGCGGCGGTGCCGACGCTCATGTCGTGCGCGAATTCAATCTCGAGACCCGCAGTTTCGTGCCCGACGGCTTCACGCTGCCGGAGGCGAAGAGCCGGTTCGGCTGGAAGGATGCCGACACCATCTATGTCGGCACCGATTTCGGCCCGGGGTCGCTGACCCGCTCCGGCTATCCCCGCATCGTCAAGAGCTGGCGGCGGGGGCAGGCCCTGGAGGAGGCCCGCACGGTCTATGAGGGGCAGGAGGACGATCTCGCGGTCGACGCCTTCCACGACGCTTTCCCCGGCTTCGAGCGCGACTTCGTCGCCCGGCGGATCGACTTCTACACCAGCCAGCTGTTCCTGCTCGGCGACGACGGCGCCCTGACCCTGATCGACGTGCCGGAGCATGCCGAGGCCGGCGCCCATGGCGAGTGGCTGTTGGTGACCCCGCGCACGGAGTGGCAGGTCGGCGGCAGGACCTATCCCGGCGGCGCGCTGCTGGCCGCCCGCTTCGACGACTGGCTGGCCGGCGACCGCGCCCTATCGGTGCTGTTCGAGCCGAGCGAGACCACGGCGCTGTCGAGCTATTCCGGCACCCGCAACCATCTGGTGCTGCAGATCCTCGACGATGTGAAGAGCCGGGTGGAGATCCTGACCCCGGAGGAGGGCGGCTGGCGGCGCCGGGTGTTGGAGGGGCTGCCCGAGGCGGCGACCATCGCCCATGTCGCCACCACGCCGCACCAGGACGACGAGATCATGGTGCTGGCCTCTGGCTTCCTTGACCCCGACACGCTCTATCGCGGCGTCGCCGGCGCCGCCGGCTTCGAGGCGCTGAAGCAGGCGCCGTCTTTCTTCGATGCCTCGGGCTTCGCGGTCGAGCAGCATTTCGCCGCCTCGGCCGACGGCACGCGGGTGCCGTATTTCGTGGTCGCGCCCAGGGACCTCAAGCGCGACGGCAGCGCCCTGACGCTGCTGACCGGCTATGGCGGCTTCGAAGTCCCGCTGCTGCCGCATTACGTGCCGGGCGAGGGCCGGCTGTGGCTAGAGCGCGGCGGCGTCTACGTCGTCGCCAACATCCGCGGCGGTGGCGAATACGGACCGCGCTGGCACCAGGCGGCGCTGCGCGAGAATCGGCCGCGCGCCTATGAGGATTTCGCCGCGGTGGCGAAGGACCTCGTCGCCCGCGGCATCACCTCGGTGCCGCATCTCGGGATCGAGGGCGGCAGCAACGGCGGCCTGCTGGTCGGCAACATGCTGACGATGTATCCCGAGCTGTTCGGCGCTGTGGTCTGCGCCGTGCCGCTGCTCGACATGAAGCGCTACACCAAGCTGCTGGCCGGCGCCTCCTGGGTGGCGGAATACGGCGACCCCGACGTCCCGGAGGACTGGGCCTTCCTGCAGACCTTCTCGCCCTACCAGGCCCTGCGCGAGGGCACGGCCACGCCGCCGGTGCTGTTCCTGACCTCGACCCGCGACGACCGGGTCCATCCCGGCCACGCCCGCAAGATGGCGGCGAAGATGATCGCGATGGGTGCCGACGTGCTCTATCACGAGAACATCGAGGGCGGTCACGGCGCCGCCGCCAACAACGCGCAGACCGCCTTCAACCAGGCCCTGATCCACGCCTTCCTCCGGGAGAAGCTGAGGTAGGGAGTCCACCGAGGCCCGTCATCCCGTGCGCGCTGCAGCACGCAGTGATGCTGCGCAGACACGGGGTCTCTTCACGATTTCGATGAGATTCCCGCTTTCGCGGGAATGACGGCGGGGTAACCAGGCGCGGTAGCCCATCAGTTTTGAATGGAGCCTATTCATCTCTAGGGTGCTCCCGGGACCACCTCCGCCGAGGATGATGCCGCCCTCTCCCACAGCCCTCGCGGAGGTATCTTGGCATCTCTCTCCCTCGTGCTCCCTGCAGCTGTGCCGGGATGCGCCTGATGCAGGACCGCATCCGGATCAAGTCGGTCGAGACCCTGTCCGACGACTGGTACCTGCTGAAGAAGACCACCTTCGACTACCGGCGCAAGGACGGCAGCTGGCAGACGCTGAACCGCGAGACCTACGACCGCGGCAACGGCGCCACCATCCTGCTCTACGACCCGCGGCGGGGGCGGGTGCTGCTGACCCGGCAGTTCCGCTTCCCGGCCTATGTCAATGGCCACCCCGAGCCGCTGATCGAGGCCTGCGCCGGGCTGCTCGACGACCGCGACCCCGAGACCTGCATCCGCCAGGAGGCGGAGGAGGAGACCGGAGTCCGGGTGGCGGCGCCGCGCCGGATCTTCGAGGCCTTCATGAGTCCGGGCTCGGTGACCGAGCGGCTGGTGTTCTTCGTCGCCGAATACAGCCCGGCGGACCGCACCTCGGAGGGCGGCGGGCTGGCAGCGGAGGGCGAGGACATCGAGATCCTGGAGCCGACGCTGGCCGAGGCGCTGGCCATGGTCGCGCGCGGCGAGATCATGGACGGCAAGACCATTCTCCTGCTGCAATACGCCCAGCTGCACCGATTGCTGGACTGAACGTGACCACCGGCGAGCCGAACTGGGACGACATCCGCATCTTCCTCGCCGTCGCCCGGACCGGCAGCCTGACCGAGGCCGCGCGGCACCTGCAGCTGAGCCAGCCCACCGTGGGCCGGCGCCTGCGGGTGCTGGAGGGGCAGGCCGGCGCCCGGCTGTTCGACCGGCTGCCGAATCGCCTGCAACTGACGGCGCTGGGGCAGGCGCTGGTCGAGTCGGCCGGCAGCATGGAGGCGGGGGCGGGGGCCCTGGCCCGCCGGCTGCGCCAGTCCGCGGCGACGGGGCAGGAGCCGGTGCAGGTCACCGCCACCAGCTCGGTCTCGCTGTTCGTCACCACCCATCTGCAGGGGCTGCTCGCCGAAAGCGGCCGCGTCATCGCCCTGGGCAATTCGCGCGCCCAAGCCAACCTTGCCCGGCGCGAGGCCGACATCGCCCTGCGCATGCGCCGGACGCCGGAGGAGGGGGATCTGGCGGCGCGCCGGATCGGGCGGATCGGTTTCGCGCTCTACGCCGCCCGCAGCTACGCCCAGCACCACGGGCTGACGCCGGATGGCAGCCTGGCCGGGCTGCCCTTCATCGGCCTGCCCAAGCCCGAGCGGTCGCCCTCGCAATCCGCCTGGCTCGACGGCGTCGCCCGGCAGGGCACCATCCTGTGCCGGCTCGGCGAGGTGTTCCTGCGGCACCGGGCGGTGGCTGACGGTCTCGGCGTGTCGCTGCTGCCCTGCTTCCTCGGCGATGCCGACGACCGGCTGCTGCGCCTCGGCGAGCCGGTGCCGGAGCTCGCCGAGGAGGTCTACCTGATGCTGCACGCCGAGCTGCGCCGCGACCCCGGTGTCCGCGCCGTCGCCGAAGCGCTGGCCGGCCTGTTCCGACGCGAGCGCGGCGCCCTCGACGGCACCCGGCGCGGCTGAGCCTACTCCGCCGCCTGGCGCTGGCCGCGGCTGTGGATCAGCTGCCACAGCACCTGCGGCGTCGCCGGCATGTCGACATGCTCGACCCCCAGCGGCGACAGCGCGTCGACGATGGCATTGATCACCGCCGGCGGCGCCCCGATCGCCCCGGCCTCGCCCGCGCCCTTCAGCCCCAGCGCGTTGGTGGTGCAGGGGATCTCGTTGTACTTGAAAGCGATCAAGGGCAGGTCCACCGCCCGCGGCATGGCGTAGTCCATGAACGAGCCGGAGAGCAGCTGGCCGCTGTCGCTGTCGAACACCGTGCTCTCGAACAGCGCCTGGCCGAGGCCCTGGGCGATGCCGCCATGGACCTGGCCCGCAACCATCAGCGGGTTCAGCACCCGGCCGAAATCGTCGACCACGGTGTAGCGCAGGATCTCCAGCGCGCCGGTGTCGCCGTCGATCTCGATCTCGATGATGTGGGCGCCGTTGGGGAAGGTCGCGGCCGGCGGGGTGAAGCTGCCGCGATCCTCGAAGGCGATCTCCGACCCGCCGTCGGTTTCGGTCTGTGCGGCGATGTCGGCCAGGGTCATCGACCGGTCGGTGCCGACCACGGTGAAGCGCCCGTCGGCGAAGGCGATGTCGACCGCCGCCGTCTCCATCAGGTCGGCCGCGCGCAGCTTGGCCTTCTCGCGGATCTTGATCGACCCGTCCTGCACCGCGGCGCCGCCGACCGGGACCGAGCGCGAGCCGCCGGTGCCGTTGCCGGTGCGCACCAGGTCGCTGTCGCCCTGGATCACGGTGATGCGGTCGGGCTCGACCCCGAGATGCTCGCCGATCACCTGCTTGTAGGCGGTCTCGTGGCCCTGGCCGTTGGTCTGGGTGCCGATGTAGATCGTCACGCTGCCATCGCGTCCGACCTTGATGTCGGCGCTCTCGTCCGGACCGCCGGCGCAGGCCTCGACGTAAGTCGCGATGCCGAGGCCGCGGAACTTGCCGCGGGCGGCGGAGTCGCGCCGGCGCTGCTCGAAGCCGGCATGGTCGGCGATCCCGGCCGCCTCCTCGAGGTTGCGGGTGAACTCGCCGCTGTCATAGGTGACGCCGGTGACGGTGGCGTAGGGCATCGCCGAGGGCGGGATGTAGTTGCGCCGGCGCAGCTCGATCGGGTCGATGCCGAGCACCCGCGCCGCATGGTCGACGATGCGCTCGACATTGTAGGCCGCCTCCGGCCGCCCGGCGCCGCGATACGCATCGACCGGCTGGGTGTTGGTGAACACGCCGCGCACCCGCTCGTAGACGCCCTGCAGGGTGTACAGGCCGTTCAGCATCTGGGCGCCGCCGGCATTGGTCGGGATGTACGGCGCGAAGTTCGAGAGATAGGCGCCCATGTTGGCGATCATGTCGACGCGCAGCGCCAGGAAGCGCGCGTCCTTGTCGACCGCCAGCTCGACCGTGGTGACGTTGTCGCGGCCATGGTCGTCACTGACGAAGGCCTCGGTCCGCTCCGAGGTCCACTTCACCGGGCGGCCGAATTTGCGGGCGGCGTAGAGGGTGGCCGGGTATTCCGGATACATGAACATCTTCATGCCGAAGCCGCCGCCGACATCGGGGCTGCGGATCAGGAAGTCCTCCTTCGGCCGCTTGAAGATGTCGTCGGCCAGCATGTCGCGCAGCAGATGCACGCCCTGGCAGGCGACGTAGAGCACGAAGCGGCCGTCGGTGGCGTCCCAGTCGGCGTGGCAGCAGCGCGGCTCCATCGGCGAGGCGACGACGCGGTTGTTGACCAGGTCGAGTTTGATCACCCGGTCGGCCTGGGCGAACAGCGATTCGACCTGGTCCTTCTGGCCGAACTCCCAGTCGAAGCACAGGTTGTTCGGCGCCTCGTCCCAGATCGCGGGACCGGTCAGGGTGCGGGCCGGGTCGACCGCGGCCGGCAGCGAATCGTACTCGACCTCGATCGCCTCGGCGGCGTCCTTGGCCTGCTCGACCGTCTCGGCGACGATCAGGGCCACCGGCTCGCCGACATGGCGGACCCGGCCGCGGGCCAGGATCGGGCGTGGCGGCAAGGCCTGGTCGCTGCCGTCACTGTTCTTGACCGAGGCATAGCATTTCAGCTCGCCGATGCCGTCGGCGTCGAGGTCGCGGATGGTGACGATGCCGATCACCCCCGGCATGGCCGCGGCGGCCGCGGTGTCGAGGCTGCGGATCTCAGCATGGGCGAAGGGGGAGCGCAGGAACACGCCCTGGGCCTGGCCCGGCGCCGAGACGTCATCGGTGTAGCGGCCGCCCCCCTTCAGAAGGCGGGGATCCTCGCTGCGGAGCATGGGCTGCCCGATGCCGAACTTCGTCGCCACGATCTACTCCTCCCGAGCGCGTGAATCGGGTTAGGATCGGCCCGGACGCCCTGAGCGTCAATGCCATGTCGGACAATAGCCGCGCCAAAACGCAACACTGCGGTGCGCGGACCAGCGACGGGGCTAGCAATGGGGGAACGTCTTCGCTACATAGACGCCATCGCCGGCTGCAGGGCGCAGCCGGCCTTTTTCGTTTGTCGACAGGTGCCCCGTGCAGCAGGTCTTGCTCGTCATCCACGTTCTGATCGCCATATCCCTGATCGGGGTCATCCTGATCCAGCGGAGCGAGGGCGGCGGCCTGGGCATCGGCGGCGGTGGCGGTGGGCTGGTGTCGATTCGCGGCCAGGCCAACCTGCTGACCCGCGCCACGGCCGGCCTTGCGGGCGCCTTCATGGTGACCAGCATCGTCCTGGCGATCATGGCGGGCACCCATCGTGCCGGCTCCGCGATTGTCACCGAGCAGCCGGCCTCGACCCAGTCGGCGCCGGCCAGCACCGCACCGACGGCGCCGACCGTTCCCACGACGGAATAACCCGTCACCACATCTTTCGCGTCGAGGCGGCCCACCACGTTGATAGGTAGTGGGCCGCCTCGCTGTTTTTGGCTGGACGAATCTGGGATAGGGTGAGCTTCCATGACGCGGTACATCTTCATTACCGGCGGCGTGGTCTCCTCGCTTGGCAAGGGACTGGGTGCCGCAGCACTCGGGGCACTGCTTCAGGCGCGGGGATTCAAAGTCCGGCTCCGGAAGCTCGACCCGTATCTCAACGTCGATCCGGGCACGATGAGCCCGACCCAGCACGGCGAGGTCTTCGTCACCGATGACGGGGCCGAGACCGACCTGGATCTCGGCCATTACGAGCGCTTCACCGGCGTCTCCGCCCGCAAGAGCGACAACGTCACCACCGGCAAGATCTACTCCAACGTGATCGCGCGCGAACGCCGCGGCGACTATCTGGGCGCGACCGTCCAGGTGATCCCGCACGTCACCGATGCGATCAAGGACTTCATCCGGTCTGACATCACCGACGAAGACTTCATCATCTGCGAGATCGGCGGCACGGTCGGCGACATCGAGAGCCTGCCCTTCCTCGAGGCGATCCGGCAGTTCGGCAACGAGGTCGAGCCGGAGAACGCGCTGTTCCTGCACGTCACGCTGCTGCCCTACATTCCGGCGGCGGGCGAGCTGAAGACCAAGCCGACCCAGCATTCGGTCAAGGAGCTGCTGTCGGTCGGGATCCAGCCGGCGATGCTGCTGTGCCGCGCCGACCGGCCGATCCCGGCCAATGAGCGGCGCAAGATCGCCCTGTTCTGCAACATCCGGCCGGAGCGGGTGATCGCCGCCCTCGACGTCGACACCATCTACAGCGTGCCGATCTCGTATCACGAGGAAGGCTTCGACGATCAGGTCCTGGCCTATTTCGGCATGGAGCAGCCGACGGCGCCCGACCTGTCGCGCTGGTCGAACATCGTCCACCGCGTCCGCGCGCCGGAGGGCGAGGTCACGATCGGCGTGGTCGGCAAGTACACCTCGCTGATCGACAGCTACAAGAGCCTGGCCGAGGCCCTGGCCCATGGCGGCATCGCCAACAACGTCAAGGTCAAGCTCGACTGGATGGATTCGCAGATCTTCGAATCCGAGGATGCGGTCTCCCATCTCGAGCATGTCCACGGCATCCTGGTGCCGGGCGGCTTCGGCGAACGCGGGGCCGAGGGCAAGATCCGCGCGGCCCAGTTCGCGCGTGAGCGCAAGGTGCCGTATTTCGGCATCTGCTTCGGCATGCAGATGGCGGTGATCGAGGCTGCGCGCCACATGGCCGGGATGCCGGCGGCGAACTCCACGGAATTCGGCCCGACCAACGAGCCGGTGGTCGGGCTGATGACCGAATGGACCCGCGGCAACGCGCTGGAGGTCCGCCGCACCGACGGCGACCTCGGCGGCACCATGCGCCTGGGCGCCTATCCGGCGGCGCTGGTGCCCGGCAGCCGGGTGCAGGAGATCTACGGCGTGACCGAGATCAGCGAGCGCCACCGCCACCGCTACGAGGTCAACATCAACTACCGAGAGCGGTTGGAGCAGGCGGGGTTGTTCTTCTCCGGCCTGTCGCCGGACGGCGTGCTGCCGGAGATCGTCGAACTGCCGGACCATCCCTGGTTCATCGGCGTGCAGTTCCACCCGGAGCTGAAGTCGAAGCCGTTCGATCCGCACCCGCTGTTCACCGATTTCATCCGCGCGGCGATCGAGCAGAGCCGGCTCGTCTGAGCATTCGAGGAACAGAGATCATGACCGCCGCCCACGCCGTTTCCGTCGGCAACGTCACCTTCGCCAACGACCGCCCGCTGACCGTGATCGCCGGCCCGTGCCAGCTGGAGAGCCGTGCGCACGCGCTGGAGATGAGCCAGGCGCTGGTCGAGATCACCTCGAAGCTCGGCCTCGGCCTCGTCTACAAGACGTCCTTCGACAAGGCGAACCGGACCTCCGCCGTGGCCGAACGCGGCCTGGGCATGAACAAGAGCCTGCCGATCATGGCCGAGATCCGGGAAAGGTTCGGCTGTCCGGTGCTGACCGACATCCACGACGCGGCGCAATGCGCCCCGGTGGCCGAGGCGGTCGACATCCTACAGATCCCGGCCTTCCTATGCCGCCAGACCGACTTGCTGCTGGCCGCCGGCGCCACCGGCCGGGCGATCAACGTCAAGAAGGGGCAGTTCCTGGCTCCCTGGGACATGAAGAACGTTGCGTCCAAGATCGCCAGCACCGGCAACGACAAGATCCTGCTGACCGAACGCGGCGTCAGCTTCGGCTACAACACCCTGGTCAGCGACATGCGGGCGCTGCCGATCCTGGCCCAGACCGGCTATCCCGTGGTGTTCGACGCCACCCATTCGGTGCAGCAGCCGGGCGGGCAGGGGACCAGCTCAGGTGGCCAGCGCGAATTCGTGCCGGTGCTGGCCCGCGCCGCGGTCTCGATCGGCGTCGCCGCCGTGTTCATCGAGACCCATCAGGACCCCGACCACGCCCCCAGCGACGGCCCCAACATGGTACCGATCAGCAAGCTCGAGGCGCTGCTGACCACGCTGCTGGCCCTCGACCGCATCGCCAAGGCCGACCCGGTCCGGATCTGACATCCTCAGCGCCCGTCATTCCCGCGAAAGCGGGGATCTCTTTACGGGAAACGGAAAGAGATCCCCGCTTTCGCGGGAATGACGCGGTAAGGAGCCGGAAACCTCCGGTTACTCCGCCGCCGTGGCCATGTTGCCGTAGCGGCGTTCGGTGTCGGTGATGTAGTCCCGGGTGAAGGGCACCGCGTCACGCTTCCGGCCGAGCTGCATCTGGAACACCATGCAACTGCCCAGCCGGAACTCGTTCTCGCAGGCCAGCAGGTAGAACTCCCACATCCGGCAGAAGCGCTCGTCATACAGCTTGGCGATGCGCTCGCGCTGGGCCTGGAACCGCTCGTGCCACGCCGCCAGCGTCTCGGCGTAGTGGACACGCAGGATCTCGATGTCGGAGACCCAGAGGCCCTGGCGCTCGACCGCGGCCATCACCTCCGACAGGGCCGGCGAGTAGCCGCCTGGGAAGATGTATTTGCGCAGCCAGGCGGCGGTGGTGCCCGGCGGCTCCATCCGGCCGATCGAATGCAGCACCATGACGCCGTCATCGGTCAGGAGCTCGCGCACCTTGCCGAAGAACTCGTCATAGTAGGCGGCGCCGACATGCTCGAACATGCCGACCGAGACGATTCGGTCGAAGCGCTGCTCGATCTGGCGATAGTCGCGCAGCTCGAACGTCACGCGATCCGACAGGCCGCGCCGCCTCGCCCGTTCCTCCGCCAGCTTCTGCTGCTCGGTCGACAGCGTCACGCCCAGCACCTCGACCGGCGCCAGCTCGGCCAGGGTCATGGCCATGCCGCCCCAGCCGCTGCCGATGTCGAGCACGCGCTTGGCGCCGTCGAGCCTCAGCTTGGCCGCGATATGCCGCTTCTTGGCGGCCTGCGCCTCCTCGAGGCTCCGCACCCCGTCGCCGAAGTAGGCGCAGGAGTACTGCATGTCCTCGTCGAGGAAGAGCTCGAACAGCTCGCGCGACAGGTCGTAGTGATGCGCGACGTGCTGCTGCGACTTGCCGATCGGGTTGTACTGCTGCAGCCAGCGCAGGCGGCGTCCGATCGCCCGGAACAGCGCCTGCAGCGGATAGCGGTCGAGCGCCTGGTAATTGTGGCCGTAGAGGGTGAACAGGTCCCGCAGGGACGTGCCGTCCTCGAAGGTCAGGGTCCCGTCCATATAGGCCTCGCCGACCGCCAGGCCGGGGGACAGGAACATCTTGCGCTGCAAGCCAGGGTCGTGGAACCGCACCGACACGAACGGGCCCGGCGCCTTGCCGGCGAAGTCGCGGACCACACCGCCCGCATCGGTGATGCGCAGACGCCCGGCTTGAACGAAGCGCGACAGCATGTGGGATAATAGCCGCATCTCGGCACCTTCAGCTTTAGCACTTTCGCCGGAGGCTACTCCCCAAAATGACGCAGTTTCAACATGCCAGCGCCACAATTGGGAAATGTGAGCCTTGTCCGCAACGCAGAGGTAAAATTCCTTGCATTTTCCGGGCCGGAGCACAGTCTGGCCGCGCCCGATTCCCGACCCCACCCGTGCGCAGCGAAGCGAGAGGTTCTCACACAATGACTGCGATCGTCGACATTCACGCCCGCCAGATCCTCGACAGCCGCGGCAACCCGACCGTCGAGGTCGACGTCACCCTCGATTCGGGCGCCTTCGGCCGGGCCGCGGTGCCGTCCGGCGCATCCACCGGCGCCCATGAGGCGGTCGAGCTGCGCGACGGCGACAAATCCGTCTATGGCGGAAAGGGTGTGACCAAGGCGGTCGACGCGGTCAATGGCGAGCTCTACGACGCGCTGACCGGCCTCGACGCCGAGGACCAGATCGAGCTCGACCGCACCATGATCGAGCTCGACGGCACCCCGAACAAGAGCCGGCTCGGCGCCAACGCCATCCTCGGCATCAGCCTCGCGGTCGCCAAGGCGGCGGCCGAGGATGCCGGCCTGCCGCTGTACCGCTATGTCGGCGGTGCCAACGCCGCCACGCTGCCGGTGCCGCTGATGAACATCATCAACGGCGGCGCCCATGCCGACAACCCGATCGACATCCAGGAGTTCATGATCCTGCCGGTCGGTGCGCCGACCCTGGCCGAGGCGGTGCGCACCGGGGCGGAGGTGTTCCATGCCCTGCGCAAGAAGCTGAAGGACGCCGGCCACAACACCAATGTCGGCGACGAGGGCGGATTCGCCCCCAATCTGGGGTCGGCCGACGAGGCGCTGGGCTTCATCGTCAAGGCGATCGAGGCCGCCGGCTACAAGCCCGGCGAGGACGTGGTGCTGGCGCTCGATGCCGCGTCGTCGGAGTTCTACAAGGACGGCCGCTACGTGCTGGCGGGGGAGAACAAGACCCTCGATAGCGCCGGCCTGGTCGCCTATTACGAGGACCTGACCAAGCGCTACCCGATCGTCTCGATCGAGGACGGCATGGCCGAGGACGACTGGGAGGGCTGGGCCGCGATCACCGCCGCACTCGGCAAGACCACCCAGCTGGTCGGCGACGACCTGTTCGTGACCAATCCCGAGCGCCTGTCCCAGGGCATCGCCCGCGGCATCGGCAATTCGATCCTGGTCAAGGTCAACCAGATCGGCACCCTGACCGAGACGCTGCAGGCGGTCGAGATGGCGCACAAGGCCGGCTACACCGCGGTCATGTCGCACCGCTCGGGCGAGACCGAGGACGCGACCATCGCCGACCTCGCGGTCGCCACCAATTGCGGGCAGATCAAGACCGGTTCGCTCAGCCGTTCCGACCGACTCGCGAAGTACAACCAGCTGATCCGCATCGAAGAACAGCTGGGCCGGGCCGCGAGCTATGCTGGAAGGGCCGTGTTCCGGCGCCGTTAGGCGGAAGAATTGACGCCGACCCCGACCTATGGTGATTTAGTCGCATGAGCATGTTTCGCTATATCAGGCGGAAATTGCGGCCGGTCATCGGGCCGGTGGTCGGCGCCAGCCTGATCGCCTATTTCGCGTATCACGCGATCCAGGGCGATCACGGCATCTTCGCGCGCGACAACCTCAAGGACGAGGTGGCGCAGGCGCAGGCCACCCTGGATACGCTGCAGACCCAGCGCAGCGAGATGGAGAAGCGCGCCGCGCTGATCGACCCCAAGCAGGTCGACCTTGACATGCTCGACGAACGGGCGCGGGCGATGCTGAATGTCGCCAAGCCCGACGAAGTCGTCATCTTCTACCCCAAGGCGGCCGCGCCGACGACGCCGTAAGGCGCTTTCGCGACGAATCGCGCCGGCGCGCCCCGCGTCCCCTTGACCCATGCCTTGCAAATTCCGTCCGTGCGCGGTAGCACTGGGCAAGGCGAAGATCCTATGCGCGCCTAATAACCCGATGCCGCTCTCTATGGGAGGATCCATTGGCCGCCACGAAACGTCGTCCTGCCCAGGATAAGGCGTCGGGAGCCGTGGCTCCCGCCCCCGCCGGCAAGGACGAGCTCCTCGGCTATTACCGTGACATGCTGCTGATCCGCCGCTTCGAAGAGAAGGCCGGTCAGCTCTACGGCATGGGCCTGATCGGCGGCTTCTGCCACCTCTACATCGGCCAGGAGGCCGTGGTGGTCGGCATGCAGGCGGCGCAGACCCCGGCTGACGACGTCATCACCGGCTATCGCGACCACGGCCACATGCTGGCATGCGGCATGGACCCGCGCGGCGTGATGGCGGAGCTGACCGGACGCCGTGGAGGCTACTCCAAGGGCAAGGGCGGCTCGATGCACATGTTCAGCCGCGAGAAGAAGTTCTTCGGCGGCCACGGCATCGTCGGCGCCCAGGTCTCGCTCGGCACCGGGCTCGGCTTCGCCCATCGCTACAAGGAGGATGGGGGAGCCTCCATCACCTATTTCGGTGACGGCGCGTCCAACCAGGGCCAGGTCTACGAGAGCTTCAATATGGCCGCCCTGTGGAAGCTCCCGGTGGTCTATGTCATCGAGAACAACAAATACGGCATGGGCACCTCGGTGCAGCGGGCGTCGGCCAATGCCGACCTGCATCTGCGCGGCCAGGCCTACGGCATCCCCGGGTTCCAGGTCGACGGCATGGACGTGCTGGCGGTCCGCGCCGCGGCATCCGAGGCGCTGGAGCGCGCCCGCTCGGGCGGCGGCCCGACCATCCTGGAGATGATGACCTACCGCTATCGCGGCCACTCCATGTCCGATCCGGCGAAGTACCGGAGCAAGGAGGAGGTGGCGAAGATGCGCGAGACCCACGATCCGATCGATCTGGTGCGCAAGAAGATCGATGCGATCGGCGGCCTCACCGAGGACGACTTCAAGGCGATCGACAAGGAGATCCGGGGCACCGTCAACGACGCGGCGGAATTCGCCCAGCAGAGCCCGGAGCCCGATCCGTCGGAGCTCTACACCGACGTCCTGATCGAAGCCTGAGCCATCATCACCCGGGGCGCCGCCGCTGAACGAGCGGCGCCGCCGGATGCCGGAGAATCCGAATGCCCACCGAAATCCTGATGCCGGCCCTGTCGCCGACCATGACCGAGGGCACGCTCGCGAAATGGCTGAAGCGCGAGGGTGATGCGGTGAAGTCGGGCGACGTCATCGCCGAGATCGAGACCGACAAGGCGACCATGGAGGTCGAGGCGGTTGACGAAGGCGTCATCGGCAAGATCCTGGTGCCGGAAGGCACCGAGGCCGTGGCCGTGAACACCCCGATCGCCATCCTGCTCGGCGACGGCGAGAGCGCGTCGGACGCCGCCCCGAACGGTGCCGCGGCGCCGAAGGCGGAAGCGGCCGAGGAGGCCTCGAAGCCTGAAGCCAAGGCGCCGGCCGCCGCGGCCGCGCCGCTGCCGGCCAACAAGGCCGCACCGGCCTCGGACGAGGACAAGTTCTTCGCCAGCACCAAGCGCCTGACCGTGCGCGAAGCGCTGCGCGACGCCATGGCCGAGGAGATGCGCCGCGACCCCACCGTCTTCCTGATGGGCGAGGAGGTCGCGGAGTACCAGGGCGCCTACAAGGTCAGCCAGGGCCTGCTCGAGGAGTTCGGCGCCAGGCGCGTGATCGACACCCCGATCACCGAGCACGGCTTCGCCGGCCTCGGCGTCGGCGCGGCCTATTCCGGGCTGCGGCCGATCGTCGAGTTCATGACCTTCAACTTCGCCATGCAGGCGATCGACCATATCCTCAATTCGGCGGCCAAGACGCTGTACATGTCCGGCGGCCAGATGGGCAGCCCTATCGTGTTCCGCGGCCCGAACGGCGCCGCCTCGCGCGTCGGCGCGCAGCACAGCCAGGACTACGCCAGCTGGTACGCCCATTGCCCGGGCATGAAGGTGGTGGCGCCGTGGTCGGCGGCGGATGCCAAGGGCTTGCTGAAATCAGCGATCCGCGACCCCAACCCGGTGATCTTCCTCGAGAACGAGATGCTCTACGGCCAGAGCTTCGACGTGCCGGAGGATCCCGATTTCACCGTCCCGATCGGCCGCGCCAAGATCGTGCGCTCGGGCAAGGACGTCACCATCGTCGCCTACTCGATCATGGTCGGGAAGGCGCTGGAGGCGGCGGAAACCCTGGCCGCCGAGGGCATCGACGCCGAGGTCATCGACCTGCGCACGATCCGGCCGCTCGACGTCGAGACCATCGTCAACTCGGTCAAGAAGACCAACCGCCTGATCTCGGCCGAGGAAAGCTGGCCCTTCGCCGGCATCGGGTCGGAGCTGGCGGCGCTGATGATGGAGCACGCCTTCGACTATCTCGACGCTCCGGTCGGCCGGGTCTGCTCGGTCGATGTGCCGCTGCCTTACGCGGCCAATCTCGAGCATCTCGCGCTGCCGCAGGCATCGCACATCGTGGCGGCGGCGAAGGCCGCCTGCTACCGCTGATCCGGGCGCCGGACGCAGGGAGAGATCGATGACGATCAACATTCTGATGCCCGCGCTGTCGCCGACCATGACCGAGGGCACGCTCGCCACCTGGCACAAGAAGGAAGGCGACAAGGTCAAGTCCGGCGACGTGATCGCCGAGATCGAGACCGACAAGGCGACCATGGAGGTCGAAGCCGTCGACGAAGGCGTCATCGGCAAGATCGTGGTGCCGGAAGGCACCGAGAACGTGCCGGTCAACGAGATCATCGCCATCCTGCTGGAAGACGGCGAGGATGCCGGCGCCCTGAAGGGTGGTGCCGCGGCCCCGAAGGCCGAGGCCAAGACTGAAGCGCCGGCCGAGCCGAAAGCCGAAGCCAAGGCCGAGGCGCCCGCTCCGGCGACCCAGCCGGCCGCAGCGGGCCCGGTCGCGAAGCCGGCGGCGGCGAACGGCCATGACGACCGGGTCTTCGCCAGCCCGCTGGCCCGCCGGATGGCGGAGCAGGCCGGCATCGACCTGGCGGCGCTGAAGGGCACCGGCCCGAACGGCCGGGTGGTCAAGGCGGACATCGACGCGGCGGTGTCGGGCGGCAGCGCGCCGGCGGCCAAGCCGGCCGCCCCCGAGGCGGCGAAGCCAGCGGCAGCTCCGGCCGCGGCCAAGCCGACGGCGGCCGGTCCGAACGCCAAGCAGCTCGCCGATGCCTATGGCATCCCGTACAGCGAGCAGAAGCACAGCAACATGCGGAAGGTCGTGGCCCGGCGCCTGCTGGAGTCCAAGCTGACCGTCCCGCATTTCTACCTCACGGTCGACATCCAGCTCGATGCGCTCTTGAAGCTGCGCAAGGAGCTGAACGACCGCGGCGACGTCAAGCTGTCGGTCAACGACCTGATCATCAAGGCGGCGGCGCTGTCGCTGCGCAAGGTGCCGGCGGCCAACACCTCCTGGACCGACGACGCGCTGATCCAGTACGAGCGGGTCGACATCTCGGTGGCGGTGGCGACCCCGGGCGGGCTGATCACCCCGATCATCAAGGATGCCGACCGCAAGGGCCTGAGCACCATCTCGGCCGAGATGAAGGACCTGGCGGCGCGGGCCCGCGACGGCAAGCTGAAGCCCGAGGAATACCAGGGCGGCACCTTCTCGATCTCCAATCTCGGCATGTTCGGGATCAAGGACTTCGCGGCGATCATCAACCCGCCGCAGGCCTGCATCCTGGCGGTCGGCGCCGGGGCCCAGCAGCCGGTGGTCAAGGACGGCGCGCTGGCCATCGCCACGGTGATGAGCTGCACCCTGTCGGTCGACCACCGCGTGGTCGACGGCGCGGTCGGGGCCGAGTACCTGGCCGCCTTCAAGGCGCTGGTCGAGGCGCCGCTCGGCATGATGCTCTGATCGGCCCGGGCCGGGACATGCCCCGGCCCGGACGGCCGGCCCTGTGACAGTCTCCTCCGCCGGCATTCGGGCGGGGGAGGGAGCAAGGAGACTCTACTGTGGCTGATACGAGCTTCGACGTCCTGGTGATCGGCGGCGGTCCCGGTGGTTATGTCGCCGCGATCCGCGCCGCCCAGCTGGGGCTCAAGGCCGCGGTCGTGGAGCGCGAGCATCTCGGCGGCATCTGCCTGAACTGGGGCTGCATCCCGACCAAGGCGCTGCTGCGGTCGTCCGAGATCTCACATCTGCTCAAGCATCTCGACCAATATGGCTTCTCTGCCAAGGACATCACCTTCGATCTTAAGAAAGTGGTTGATCGGTCGCGCAAGGTCGCGTCGCAGCTGTCGGGCGGGGTCAAGCACCTGCTGAAGAAGAACAAGGTGCCGGTGTTCGACGGCACCGCGAAGCTGCTGGGCGGCGGCAAGGTCGAGGTGGCGCTGAAGGCCGGCGGCAAGGAGACGCTGTCGGCCAAGCACATCATCGTCGCCACCGGCGCGCGGGCCCGGAACCTGCCGGGGCTGGAGGCCGATGGCAAGCTGGTCTGGAGCTACAAGGAGGCGATGGTCCCGCCGACCATGCCGAAGTCGCTGCTGGTCATCGGCTCGGGCGCCATCGGCATCGAATTCGCCAGCTTCTACCGCAACATGGGCGCCGAGGTGACCGTGGTCGAGATGCTCGACCGCGTGCTGCCGGTGGAGGATGAGGAGGTCTCGGCCTTCGCCAAGAAGCAGTTCGAGAAGCAGGGCATGCGCATCCTGGTCGGCGCCAAGACCCAGAAGCTGGAGAAGGGCGCCGACAGCGTCACCGCCACCATCGAGGTCGGCGGCAAGACCGAAAAGATCACCGCCGACCGGGTGATCCTGGCCATCGGCATCACCGGCAATGTCGAGGATATCGGGCTCGAGAACACCAAGGTGAAGGTCGACCGCGGCCACATCGTGGTCGGCCCCTATCTCGAGACGGATGAGCCGGGCGTCTACGCCATCGGCGACGTCGCCGGGGCGCCCTGGCTGGCGCACAAGGCCAGCCACGAGGGCGTGATCTGCGTCGAGAAGATCGCCGGCCAGCATCCGCACCCGATGGATGTCAGCAACATCCCGGGCTGCACCTACTGCATGCCGCAGGTGGCGTCGGTCGGCCTGACCGAGGCCAAGGCCAAGGCGGCCGGGCGCGAGGTCAAGGTCGGCCGCTTCCCCTATATCGGCAACGGCAAGGCGATCGCCATGGGCGAGCCCGAGGGGATGATCAAGACCGTGTTCGACGCCAAGACCGGCGAGTTGCTTGGGGCGCACATGGTCGGCGCGGAAGTCACCGAGCTGATCCAGGGCTATGTCATCGCCAAGACGGGCGAGCTGACGGAGGCGGAGCTGATGCACACCATCTTCGCGCATCCGACGCTCAGCGAGATGATGCATGAGAGCGTCCTAGACGCCTACGGCCGCGCAATCCACTATTGATCAAAGCGAGCTTGGCTTTGCAAGAGTTTCGCCCATCTTTGGAGGGACTGGCGCCGAGCCAGGCCGCGACCCCGCCCAGGACCCCGCAAGGACGACCATGTCCGCTGTAGAGCCGCATCTCCGCCATCCCGAAAAGGCCAACCGCCCGGACAATCCGATCCAGCGCAAGCCGGCCTGGATCCGGGTGAAGGCCCCGGTGTCGCCCGAGTATCACGAGACCCGCAAGCTGATGCGGGACCTCAAGCTGAACACGGTGTGCGAGGAGGCGGCCTGCCCCAACATCGGCGAGTGCTGGTCCAAGGGTCACGCCACGGTGATGATCCTGGGCTCGGTCTGCACCCGGGCCTGCGCCTTCTGCAACATCGCGACCGGCCGGCCCGACCAGCTCGACCCGCATGAGCCGCAGCATGTCGCCGAGGCCGCCGGCCGGCTGGGGCTGAACCACATCGTCATCACCTCGGTCGACCGCGACGACCTCGAGGATGGCGGCGCCCGGCATTTCGCCGAGACCATCCGTGCGGTGCGCGCCGCGTCGCCGGACACCACCATCGAGATCCTCACTCCTGACTTCAAGAACAAGCCAGGAGCCGTTGAAATCGTTGTCGAAGCGCGACCGGACGTTTTCAACCACAACCTCGAGACCGCGCCGCGGCTGTACCCGTCGATCCGGCCCGGCGCCCGTTATTTCACCTCGCTGCAGCTGCTGTCGCGGGTGAAGGAGCTGGACCCGACCATCTTCACCAAATCCGGCATCATGGTCGGCCTGGGCGAGACGGCGGAGGAGGTCGGACAGGTGATGGACGACCTGCGCGCCGCTGATGTCGACTTCATGACCATCGGCCAGTACCTGCAGCCGACCCCGAAGCACGCCAAGCTGGACCGCTTCGTCACGCCGGAGGAGTTCCAGAGCCACGAGAAGATCGGCCGTGGTAAGGGCTTCCTGATGATCTCGGCCTCGCCGCTGACCCGGTCCTCCTACCATGCCGGGGCCGATTTCGAGCGGCTGAAGGCGGCGCGGCTGGCCCGGCTCGGCGCCGCCGCCGGCTCGATCGACCTCGTCGCCCTGGCGCGGGGTGCCTGAACCTCGCCGCGGCGCGTAAACGTCGCCCCCGGCGCGGAGCGCCTCAACGTCGCACTGGCGGGATGGCGGAGCCGGTCTAATCTATAGGCCGACACCGCCCCGCAGACCGATCATGCCCTCATATACCGAAACGCGCGTCCTGCCCTACAGCCCCGAACAGCTCTACGAGCTGGTGGCGGATATCGAAAGCTATCCCAGCTTCCTGCCGTGGTGCCTGGGAGCCCGAATCCGCAACCGCGAGGGCAATGTGCTGATGGCCGACCTCGTCATCGGCTTCAAGATGATCCGCGAGCGCTACACCAGCCGCGTCACCCTGACGCCGGGCCGGCAGATCGATGTCGCCTATGTCGACGGGCCGATGAAAAGGCTGACCAACCGCTGGCATTTCCAGCCGCATCCCGGCGGCTGCAAGATCGACTTCTATGTCGATTTCGAGTTCCGGTCGCGCGTACTGCAGACCCTGATCGGCGCCCTGTTCCACGAGGCTTTCCGGCGCATGGTCGGGGCCTTCGAGACCCGGGCGCGGTCGCTTTATGGCGACCGCGCCTCGGTCGTCGCCGCGGCGGCCGAGGGCGGCTGATCCGCCAGCCCGGCGGTGGTGAAGCGCGGCCCCAGCGTGCGGTTCGGACAGAACTCGTCGAGCGGCGCCGTCGGCGCCTCGATGAAGCGGGCGACCAGCTGTGGCGCGCAGGCCTCCGTGGTCAGCAGCGAGTGGCTTCCCGCCCGGAACTCGATCACCCGGCCGTTGGTCAGCGTCTGCGCGGCGATGTAGGCGTATTCGGGCGGCGTGATCGGATCGAAGCTGCCGGTCAGCAGCAGGGTCGGCACCGTGCTCGACACCGCGACGGCGTCGACCGCCGAGATCGGCGGCACGTGCCAGGATTCGCAGCTCTGCCACTCCAGCGCATAGGCGGCGTCGCCGCCATAGGGTTCGGCGGCCGCCACCGAGGCGGCCAGCGCGTCGCGGGTGGCGAAGGGCCAGCTCTCGCTGCAGGCGACGCTCAGCGCCAGCCCTTCGGCGCGGTTCGGGCCGCCGCTGAACACCGGTCCGATCCAGGGCGTCAGGGCGGCCAGATCGCCGCGCGCGACCTTGTCGGTCAACCCGGGCAGGTCGGCCAGGGTGGTCGGGTCGTAGAAGGCGGCATAGAGCGCGTCGAGCACGATGCCGTCATCGACCCGGATCGACTTCCGCCCATGGCGGATCGTCTCCGGCGCGGCCCGAAGCTGCGCCAGCATGCCGTCGAAACGGGGCCCCAGCAGCGGGTACTCGGTCTCGCAGTCGGTGTCGGCCTTGCAATCCTCGAACAGCCGGCGGAACACCCGGGCGATCAGGGCCGGCTGGGTGTCGAGGTCGAAAATGCCAGGCGGATAGACGCTGTCCAGCACGGTGCTGCGGACCCGGTCGGGGAAGTCGCGCATCACCGCCAGCGCCACCCGGCTGCCGTAGGACACGCCGATCAGGTTGTAGCTCTCGTAGTTCAGGGCGGCGGCGATGTCGTCGACATCGGCGGCGGCCTCCGCCGTGGTGTAGGCGGACAGGTCGATGCCGCCCCGGGTCAGGCGGTCGTGGCAGGCGGCCGCGGCCGGCCGTTCCATCGCCAGGATCTCGGCCCGGCTCAGCCCCGGCTTCCAGTTCCGGTCGGCGATGCGGTCCAGCTCCGGGCAGTCCAGGCTGGGCCGGGACTGGCCGACGCCGCGCTGGTCGAAGACGATGAAGTCCCGCGCCGCGCGGATCGGCCGGCTGGCCTGCCACCAGGTGTCGGCATCCTCGCCGAAGGCGGCATCGCCGGGCCCGCCATTGAGGAAGATCACCGGATCCGGCAGCGGCGACGGGGCCTGGCTGTGCAGCACCGCGACATAGAGGCGGATGTCGCGGCCGCGCATGCCCTCGCGATGGGCCGGCACCGCGACGAAGCCGCAGGTCGCCCGCTCGCCGCGCGGCACCGGGAAGACGCATCGCGCGCTTTCGAAGGTGGGCGTCGCCGAGGCCGGAAAGGCCAATAGAAGCAAGGCGCCGAAGGCGAGGAATGGCCAGAGGCTTTGGGCCGGGGACGCACGCACAGGCGCGATACTTTCGTCAGATGGTCGCAAGGCATGATGCGGTGCCCTCCGCCCAGCGGCAAGCCGCGTCAATCGGCGGTTGGGGATGCGGTTTTCGCGGCCCCGGCGCCGGCCAGCAGCAGCTCCAGCGCCAGGCGCAGCGCCTGGGCCCGCACCGCGGTGCGATCGCCGGCGAAGACGCGTCGTTCGGTGCGGGTGGCGAGACCCTGGACGGCCAGGCCGAAATGGACCAGCCCGACCGGCTTGCCGGGGGTAGCGCCGCCCGGCCCGGCGATCCCAGTCACCGCCACGGCGAGGCCGACCCTGGCGCGGATCAGCGCGCCCCGGGCCATGGCGGCCGCGACCTCGGCGCTGACCGCGCCCTTGGTGGCGATCAGCTCGGTCGGCACGCCCAGCAGCTCGGCCTTGGCCGCGTTGGAATAGGTGACGAAGCCGCGCTCGACCACGTCGGAGGAGCCGGCGATCGCGGTCAGCGCCGCGGCGACCAGGCCGCCGGTGCAGCTTTCCGCCGTCGCCACGGTCAGGCCGCGGGCCCGGCAGGCGGCCAGCACCTGCTCCGCCAGCACCAGATCGGCGTCGTCGATCATATCCACCCTCCTGCCACGGCCGCGGCGCAGACCGCCGCGGCGATCACCCCGGCGGCGATGTCGTCCAGCATCACGCCCCAGCCGCCGGCCAGCTCGCGGTCCAGCCACGAGATCGGCCAGGGCTTGGCGATGTCGAGCAGTCGGAACAGGGCGAAGGCGAGGGGGTAGGCCCAGGGCAGGCCGGCGATCGGCGCGACGGCGAGCAGCTGGCCGGCCACCTCGTCGATCACGATCGCGCTCGAATCCGGCTCGCCGCCGCGGCAGACCTGGGCTGCGGCCCAGACCCCGACCAGGCCGAAGCCGATGCCGCCCGCCGCCACAGCCGCCTCGCCGCCCCACAGCCACAGCAGCCAGGCGAGGGGGAGGGCGGCCAGCGATCCCCAGGTGCCGGAGGCCACCCGGATCAGCCCGATTCCGCCCACGGTCGCCAGCAGCGTCGACGGCTGCCAGAAGCGGCAGCCGGGCGGGAGCGGGCGGAACGGCATCAGCGTTCGATCCGGACGCTCGCGGACGCCTGGGCCGCGATCCCCTCTTCCCGGCCGGTGAAGCCGAGCCGTTCGGTGGTGGTGGCCTTGACGCTGACCCGCTCGGGGTCAAGCTGCAGGATCTCGGCGACCCGCGCCACCATCGCTGCCCGGTTCGGCCCGATCTTGGGCCGTTCGCACATCAGGGTGACGTCGACGTTGAGGATGGTGCCGCGGGCCCGCACCAGGCTGGCGGCATGAGCCAGGAAGGCGGCGGAATCGGCGCCGCGCCAGCGCTCGTCCGAGGGCGGGAAATGCTGGCCGATGTCGCCGGCGCCGATGGCCCCCAGCAGCGCGTCGGTCAAAGCGTGCAGCCCGACATCGGCATCGGAATGCCCGTCCAGCTTGAACGGGTGGGGGATGTGCACCCCGCACAGGATGACGCCGTCGCCCGGGACCAGGCGATGCACGTCGAAGCCCGTGCCGGTGCGGATGTCGGCGCCGCCGAGCAGTCGTTCCGCGCGGGTCAGGTCCGCCTCCGTGGTGATCTTGAAGTTGTCGACATGGCCTTCGACGATGCGCACGGCGATGCCCTGGCGCTCCGCCACCGCGGCGTCGTCGGTCAGGCTTTCGCCGGCAGCGGCGCGATGCGCGGCCAGCAGGGTCGCGAAGCGGAAGCCCTGCGGCGTCTGCGCCTGCCACAGGCCGCTGCGGTCGACCGTGCCGGACGCGATGCCGCCCTCGGCCCGCTTGATGGTGTCGACCACCGGCACCGCGGCGATCGCCGCCTCGGCCGTCTCCAGGGCGTCGAGCACCCGGGCGATGGTGTCCTGGTCGACCAGGGGGCGGGCCGCGTCATGCACCAGAACGCCGTCCGGCGCGTGGGACGCCAGCCATTCCAGAGCCGCCCGCACGCTGTCCTGCCGGGTGGCGCCGCCGATCACCGGGTCGGGCAGGCCCAGGTCGGATGCGGTGGCGTCGTACAGCGCCCGGTGCTCGTCGCGGATCACCACGACGATGTCGCCGAAGCGGCCGCTGGCGCGGAACGCCTCGACCGACCGGCGCAGCACCGAGCTGCCGGCCAGCGGGCGGTACTGCTTGGGCAAGGACCCGCCGAACCGCTCGCCGGTTCCGGCGGCGACGATGACGGCGGCGTGGCGTGGCATGATCCGCTGTGGCTCCCTCGGCAAAAAAGCGCCGCACGATAGGGCGGCGCCGGGGGAGAGACAAGCGCGACGGGGCCGGCCGGGCAGGCGGAGGGCCTGCCCGGCCGGCCCCAGGTCACTGCGGGATCAGTTCGACCCGGCGGTTCTTCGCCCGGCCGTCGTCGGTGGCGTTCGGCGCCACCGGCGCCAGCGGCCCGACGCCGGCCGCGTTCAGCCGGCTGGCCGGCACGCCGTACTGCTTGACCAGCGCGGCCACCACAGCTGTCGCCCGGGCCCGTGACAGGGCCATGTTGGAGTCCATGCCGCCGACATTGTCGGTGTGGCCGACGACATGGATCTTCATCGTCGGGTCGTCCTTGAGGAACTGGGCCACCTGGTCCAGCGCCGGCTGAGAGTCCGGCTTCAGGTCGGTCTTGGCCGTGTCAAAATAGATGCCGTAGATGGCGATGTGGCCCTGCGCCGCCAGGCCCTTCTCGATGTCGGCGGCCGAGACCGTGACCATCTTGTCCTGCAGCGCGCCGGATTCGACGACGTCGAGCTGGACGATGACCTGGCCCTTCTCGACCTCGACGCGCGGCGTGTAGCCATCCTCGTATTCGGTGACATAGAGGGCGATGTCGACCGTGGCGCCGTCCTTCGTCAACTCGGCGATCAGGAAATGCCCGGCCTCGGTGCTGTACTCGAACAGCTGGGTCTCGATCCCGGCGAAGATGTCGCCCTGGTTCGGACCGATCGCCGCGCCGTCGGCCTTGAACAGCACCTGATAGCCCTTGGCCGCCAGCTCGTTCTGGTAGTTCTCGAACACATCGGCGGAGGAGACGCCGGCCGGCGCGGTGTAGCTGAGGCGGGTCAGCGCGCCGCTGACCTCCTTCGCGGAGGCGAAGGTCGCCTTGCCGCCCGCGTCGACCCCGGTGGCGGGGCCCAGCGCCAGAGTGTAGTGCGTGAACTTCTGGGTGCTGTAGGACACGATCGACGCGCCTTCGAAGCGCTTGATCCCGGGATAGTCCTTGGCGCCCTTGATATCGGCCGCGAGGGCCGGCACCATCGCCGCGGCCAGCAGGCCGAGGGCCAGGGCGGCGACGCGGCCGATCTGCCCGATCATCGATGTCATAATGGGACTCTGCTCCATCCTTATCACCGTCCTGGGACGGCGATCTCATGATACCATCGGCCGCGGCTGGGTCCGCCGCTGGGGCGCTCCGATGGCCGCAGCTGATATAGACCCGGCCGCCGGCCAGTTCTTCCCCCGCGAAATAGGGGGTCGAACGGCGTTTCTGCTCATTGGTTAGGCAAAACTTTCATTGGACAAATTTTAGGCGATGGGCTGATCTGACGGTCCGCAGCCACCATGCCGCCATGCCCAGCCTGAAACAGATTCCGTCAATCGCCCCGCCGCCACCGGATCCCTTCGCCCTGCTGGCATCGCTGCCGGTGGCGGTGCTGGCGGTCGGCCGCGACCGGGTGATCCGCTATGTCAACCTGGCCGCCCAGCAGCTGCTCGACGCCAGCGAATCCGCCCTGGTGGGCCAGGATCTGACCGGCATCGTGCCGGCCGACAGCCCGCTGTTCACCCTGATCGACCAGGCCATCCAGCAGGACCGCAGCGTCGCCGATTACGGCATGCTGCTGGAAAGCCCGCGCATCGGCCGCCGCACGGTCACGGTGACCGTCGGAGCCCTGGTCGATCCGCCCGACCTCGCCGTGGTCAGCCTGTTCGAGGAATCGGTCGCCCGGCGCATCGACACCCAGCTGAACCGCCGCCACGCCGCCCGGTCGATGACCGCGATGGCCGCGATGCTGGCGCATGAGATCAAGAACCCGCTGTCGGGCATCCGCGGCGCCGCCCAGCTGCTGGAGCAGACCGTCGGCGACGAGGACCGGGCCCTGACCCGGCTGATCTGCGAGGAGACCGACCGCATCGTCCGGCTGGTCGACCGCATGGACGCCTTCTCCGACCCCAGCCCGCTGAACCGCGACGCCGTCAACATCCACGAGGTGCTGGAGCGGGCGCGCCAGGTCGCCCAGACCGGCTTCGGCCGCCATGTCCGCTTCGTCGAGCGCTACGACCCGTCGCTGCCCCCGGTGTCCGGGCAGTTCGACCAGCTGGTCCAGGTCTTCCTGAACCTGATCAAGAACGCGGTCGAGGCGGTGCCGGAGGATGGCGAAATCATCATCACCACCGCCTATCAGCGCGGCGTCGTCATCGCCGTGCCGGGCACCAGCCAGCGGCTGAACCTGCCGCTGGTGGTGGCGATCCAGGACAATGGCGACGGCATCCCCGATGACCTCAAGGAGCACCTGTTCGATCCCTTCGTGACCACCAAGGCGGAGGGCTCCGGCCTCGGCCTGGCGCTGGTCGCCAAGATCATCGGCGACCATGGCGGCCTGATCGGCTTCGAGAGCGAGCCGCGCCGCACGGTGTTCCGGATTTCCTTGCCGATCCATGCCGAACCGGCGGTGAACGGCGACAGCGACCACGGAAGCAAGTGATGACGACCGGAACCATCCTCATCGCGGATGACGATCGCGCCATCCGCATGGTGCTGACCCAGGCGCTGTCGCGGCTGGGCCTCGAGGTGCGCAGCACCGGCACCGCCTCGACCCTCTACAAATGGATCCAGGACGGCGTCGGCGACCTCGTCATCACCGATGTGATGATGCCGGACGAGAACGGGCTGGACCTGCTGCCGCGCATCAAGAAGCTGCGGCCGGAGCTGCGCGTCATCGTCATGAGCGCGCAGAACACGCTGCTGACTGCGGTCAAGGCGACCGAGCGGGGCGCGTTCGAGTATCTGCCCAAGCCGTTCGACCTGAAGGAGCTGGTCAGCGTGGTCGAACGCGGCCTGACCCTGCCGCGCCAGGATGCGGTGCCGGGGCCTGGCGCCGAGGACGGCGAGGAGGCGATGCCGCTGATCGGCCGGTCGCCCGCGATGCAGGAGATCTACCGGGTCATGGCCCGGCTGATGGCGACCGACCTGACCGTGATGATCGCCGGCGAGAGCGGCACCGGCAAGGAGCTGGTGGCCCGGGCGCTGCACGATTACGGCCGCCGCCGGTCCGGCCCCTTCGTCGCCATCAACATGGCGGCGATCCCCCGCGACCTGATCGAATCCGAGCTGTTCGGCCATGAGAAGGGCGCCTTCACCGGGGCGCTGTCGCGCTCCACCGGCCGCTTCGAACAGGCCCAGGGCGGCACCCTGTTCCTCGACGAGATCGGCGACATGCCGATGGAGGCCCAGACCCGGCTGCTGCGCGTGCTGCAGGAGGGCGAATACACCACGGTCGGCGGCCGCACGCCGATCCGCGCCGATGTCCGCATCGTCGCCGCCACCCATCGCGACCTGCGCACCATGGTGCGGCAGGGGCTGTTCCGCGAGGATCTGTTCTACCGCCTCAACGTCGTGCCGATCCGGCTGCCGCCGCTGCGCGAGCGGTCGGAGGACATCCCGGCCCTGGTCAGCCACTTCATGCGCCGCGCCGCCGCCGAGGGCATGAGCGAGAAGTCGCTGGACAAGCGGGCGATGGAGCGGCTGACGCGGCACCGCTGGCCCGGCAATGTCCGCGAACTGGAGAACCTGGCCCGGCGGCTCTGCGCCCTCTATTCGCAGGAGACCATCGGGGTCGACGTGATCGAGGCGGAGCTGAGCGACGCACTGCCGCAGCAGGGCCTGGTCGAGCCCGGCGCCGAACCGGCCGGCGAGGGGCTGTCCGCCGCGGTCGAGCGGCATCTGCGCGACTATTTCGCCGCCCATGCCGGCAGCCTGCCGTCCAGCGGACTCTACGACCGCGTGCTGCGCGAGGTCGAGCGGCCGCTGATCACGCTGAGCCTGGGGGCGACCCGCGGCAACCAGATCCGCGCGGCCGAGCTGCTCGGCCTCAACCGCAACACCTTGCGCAAGAAGATCCGCGAGTTAGACATCCCGGTGGTCCGTGGCCTAAGCTAGCCGCTTGACCTTTCCGTCGCCGGCAGACCCATCCCCTATGACGACCAACGCCGCGGGCACACCGACTCTCTGGCGGCAGCTCTACCAATGGGCAGCCCGCGTCGGGCTGGAGAACAAGCTGGCGGTGGTGCTGATCATCGCGGCTGTCGGCTCCGGCATCGCCACCTACACCGCGCTCAGCAGCAATTCGCTGTTCGGAAAGGATGCCGACCGGGTGTCGCTGCTGCTGGTGCTCGACCTCAGCATCCTCCTGATGCTCGGCGCGATCGTGGCGCGGAGGCTGGTCCGGATCTGGGCGGCGCGCCGCCGGGGCTCGGCCGGGTCGCGCCTGCATGTGCGGCTGGTGGCGCTGTTCGCCGTGGTCGCGGTGGCGCCGGCGATCCTGGTCGCGGTGTTCTCCGCCGTGATCTTCAACATCGGGGTGCAGACCTGGTTCTCCGAGCGGGTCTCGACCGCGATCAACGAATCGCTCTCGGTCGCCCAGGTCTATCTCGAGGAGAACCAGAACAGCATCCGCTACGCCGCGCAGAGCATCGCGTCGACGATCGAGCGGGCCTATTCGCAGTATCCGGAGCTGATCGACGGCAACAAATATGCCCTGGTCAGCATCCTCAGCAACATGACGCAGACCTATTCGCTGCCGGACATCCGGATCATCGACCGGCGTGGGCAGGTGATCGCGGAATCGGCCTTCGCCAAGGGGCTCAAGCTGGACATGGTCGACCAGGACCAGTACCGGCGGGCCTCGTCCGGCGATGCCGGGTACGGGCCGGTCGAACTGATCGTCGACAGCCAGACCGACCGGGTGCGCGCGCTGGTGCGGCTGAACGGCTTTCCCTTCGAGGCGTTCCTGCTGATCGCCAAGCAGGTCGACCCGGAGGCGCTGGCGTATGTCGAGCAGACCAAGGGCGCCGTGGCCGACTACCGCGCGCTGGAGGGCAGGCGGTCGCAGCTGCAGCTGATCTTCACCGCGATCTACGTCACGGTGGCGGTGCTTTTGCTGATGGCCGCGGTGTGGATCGGCCTGGTCTTCGCCGACACTTTGGTGCGGCCGCTGCGCGAGCTGATCATGGCGTCCGAGCGGGTGCGCGCCGGCGACCTGTCGATCCGGGTCCAGGGCAGCGACAGCACCGACGAGCTGGGCAGCCTGGCCCGGTCGTTCAACCGCATGACCAACCAGCTGGAAAGCCAGCGCCGCGAGCTGATCGAGGCCAACCGCCAGCTCGACCAGCGCCGGCAGTTCACCGAGACCGTGCTGTCCGGCGTCTCGGCCGGCGTCCTCGGCCTCGACCAGGACGGCCGGGTCAACCTGCCGAACCGGTCGGCCACCGAGCTGCTGGGCCGGTCGCTCGACGAGCTGGTGGGCGAGCCGCTTGAGACTGCGGTGCCTGAGATGGCCGAGCTGCTGGCCAGCGCCCGCAACCGCCAGGGGCGGGTGGTCGAGGGCCAGGTGAAGATCCGCCGCGACAGCGAGAACCGGGTGCTGCTGGCCCGCATCGCCGCCGAGCGGCTGGACGGCGAGGTCCGCGGCTTCGTCGTCACCTTCGACGACGTGACCGAGCTGCTGTCGGCCCAGCGCAAGGCGGCCTGGGCCGATGTCGCCCGGCGGATCGCGCATGAGATCAAGAATCCTCTGACCCCGATCCAGCTGTCGGCGGAACGCCTGAAGCGCAAATATCTCAAGCAGATCACGGACGACCCTCAGACCTTCATCACCTGCACCGAGACAATTGTGCGCCAGGTCGGCGACATCGGCCGGATGGTCGACGAGTTCTCGGCCTTCGCCCGCATGCCGACGCCGGTGATGAAGGCGATCGACCTGTCGGAGACCTGCCAGCAGGCGATGTTCCTGCAGCGCAATGCCCATGCGAAGATCGGCTTCGCCTTCAGCCAGCCCGACCAGCGCCCCCAGGTGCCCTGCGATTCCCGGCAGCTGTCGCAGGCCGTGACCAACCTGCTGCAGAATGCCGCGGACGCGATCGACGGCCGCATCGCCGAGGGCCGTGACCTGCCCAAGGGTGCGGTCCGCCTGATCCTGGACTATTTCGACGGCGAGGCCTGGATCACGGTGGAGGACAACGGCAAGGGACTGCCGACCGCCGACCGCGACCGGCTGACCGAACCCTATGTCACCACCCGCACCAAGGGCACCGGATTGGGCCTCGCCATCGTCAAGAAAATCATGGAGGATCACGGCGGCCGCCTGGTCCTGGAAGATCGTCTCGGCGGCGGTGCGAGGGTCAGCCTCGTATTTCCGCTGGAACAGGCGGGCATGCCGGTTGTTCCAACCGGTGACGAGCCAAGCGAATCGACCGAGCAGGTGACGACTGCGGGCTCCAAGGACGCGGTGGGCCATGGCGCATGACATTCTCGTCGTAGACGACGAGGCGGATATCCGAATGCTCATCTCGGGCATTCTCGACGACGAAGGCTATACGACGCGGGAAGCCGGCGACACGACGCAGGCGCAGCAGGAGCTTGCCGCGCGCCAGCCCAGCCTGGTGGTGCTCGACGTCTGGCTGCAGGGCAGCCCGATCGACGGGCTGGAGCTGCTGGACATCATCCGCCGCGACCATCCCGGCGTGCCGGTGCTGATGATCAGCGGCCACGGCAACATCGAGACCGCGGTCACCGCGATCAAGCACGGCGCCTACGACTTCATCGAGAAGCCGTTCAAGTCCGACCGGCTGCTGCTGATGGTGGACCGCGCCATCGAGGCGGCGCGGCTGCGGCGCGAGAACGCCGAGCTGCGGCTGCGCGCCGGCACCGAGGTTGAGCTGATCGGCCAGTCCGCGGTGATCGGCCAGCTAGCCCAGCAGATTGAACGCGCGGCGCCGACCGGCAGCCGGGTGCTGATCACCGGCCCGGCCGGGGTCGGCAAGGAGGTGGTGGCCCGCCAGATCCACGTCCTGTCCAAGCGCGCCGACGGCCCGTTCATCGCCCTGAACTGCGCCGCGATGCATCCCGACCGGCTGGAGGAGGAGCTGTTCGGGGTCGAGACCACAATCGACGGCGTCACCAGCACCCGCAAGGTCGGCACCTTCGAACAGGCCCATGGCGGCACCCTGCTGCTGGACGAGGTGGCGGACATGCCGCTGGTCACCCAGGGCAAGATCGTCCGGGTGCTGCAGGAGCAGACCTTCGTCCGGGTCGGCGGCGCCACCCGGGTCGAGGTCGATGTCCGCGTCATCGCCTCCTCGAACCGCGACCTGCCGGGCGAGATCGCCGAAGGGCGGTTCCGCGAGGACCTGTACTACCGCCTCAACGTCGTGCCGATCGCGGTGCCGCCGATGGCCGCCCGGCGCGAGGACATCCCGCTGCTGGCCCGCCACTTCATGCAGCGCGCCGCCGACACCCAGGGGCTGATGCCGCGCCAGATCGGCGAGGACGCCATGGCGGCGCTGCAGGCCTACAGCTGGCCCGGCAATGTCCGCCAGCTGCGCAACGTCGTGGAATGGCTGCTGATCATGGCGGCCGGCGACAATTCGATGCCGATCCATGCCGACATGCTGCCGCCCGAGATCGGCGCCATCGCCCCGGCGGTGCTGCGCGGCGACCGCGGCAGCGAGATCATGGGCCTGCCGCTGCGCGACGCGCGCGAGCTGTTCGAGCGGGAGTACCTGATCGCCCAGGTCACCCGCTTCGGCGGCAACATCAGCCGGACGGCGGAGTTCATCGGCATGGAGCGGTCGGCCCTGCATCGCAAGATGAAGAGCCTGGGCGTGCACGGCGCCGGCGACCGGCCCGGCAAGCTCGTCGACTGACACCCATCGGAAGAGCGGGAGACACCAGGGAATGGCGCGCGACGCCTATGTGAACGGGCGATATGTGCCGCATGCCCAGGCGGCGGTGCATGTCGAGGACCGGGGCTTCCAGTTCGCCGATGGCGTCTACGAGGTCGTGTGCATCCGCAATGGCCGGCTGATCGACGAGGACGGCCATCTCGACCGGCTCGACCGTTGTCTGGGCGAGCTGCGCATCGCCTGGCCCTGCGAGCGCCGGGTGATGCGGCTGATCATGCGCCGGCTGATCGGGCGCAACGGCGTGCGCAACGGGCTGATCTACCTGCAGGTGACGCGGGGCACGGCGGCGCGCGACTTCCGCTTCCCCGCGGCGGCGCGGCCGACCCTGGTGATGACCACGCGGCGCGCGGCCCTGGCGGCCAACGCCCGAGCCGGGGTCCGGGTGATCACCATCCCCGACATCCGCTGGAAGCGCTGCGACCTCAAGACCGTCGGCCTGCTGGCCCAGGTGCTGGGCAAGCAGGAGGCGGCGGAGCGCGGTGCCTTCGAGGCCTGGCAGGTGGACGAGGACGGCTTCGTCACCGAGGGCACGTCGTCCAACGCCTGGATCCTGACCGCGGATGGGGCCCTGGTCACCCGACCGGCCAGCCACGACATCCTCAACGGCATCACCCGCCAGTCGATCCTGAGGATCGCGGCGGCGGAGGGCGTGCGTTTCGAGGAGCGACCGTTCGACCTCGACGAGGCCTATGCGGCGCGCGAGGCCTTCGTCAGCAGCGCCACCAGCTTCGTCACCCCGGTGGTGCGGATCGACGACCGCGCCGTCGGGGACGGCACGCCCGGCGCCCTGGGCCGCCGGTTGCTGGAGGCGTATGTCGCCCATGCCGAAGGTGCCGGCGCATCGTGATCATGTCGATGTGTCTCTTTTCTCCGGCCTATCGCTTCCCATATTGTCCAACGGTGCCACATCGTGTGGCTCGGGCCCGACGGGGCTCCAATAAAATCAAGCAGCAGGATCCGAACTATGTCTGAAAAGGCACAAAACGTTCAGGACGTGTTTCTCAACAACGTCCGCAAGAACAAGATCCCGGTGACGATCTTCCTCGTCAACGGGGTGAAGCTCCAGGGAATCATCACTTGGTTCGACAACTTCTCGGTCCTGCTACGCCGTGACGCGCATTCGCAGTTGGTCTACAAACATGCCATCTCGACCGTGATGCCGGCGCATCCGATCCAGCTGTTCGAGCCGCAGAAGGAAGAGGCCTGATCCCTTTGGGACAGAATCTCGGTGTGGATGGCGCGTCCTCTGGGCGCGCCATCGTCATTCACCCCGTGCTCCCCAGCGCCCGCCACGACACCGGCCGCACCCCCGAAGCCTCACTCGAGGAGGCGGTCGGCCTGTCACGCGCGATCTCCCTCGAGGTCGCCGAGGCGCGCTGCGTCCGTGTCGCCCAGCCGCGCCCCGCCACCCTGATCGGCGAGGGCGCGCTGGAGGAGCTGTCGACCGTGGTCGCCGCGACCGAAGCCGGGCTCGTCGTGGTCGACGCGACGCTGAGCCCGGTGCAGCAGCGCAACCTCGAGCGGCGCTGGAAGGTCAAGGTCATCGACCGCACCGGCCTGATCCTCGAGATCTTCGGCGAACGGGCCCGCACCCGCGAGGGCCAGCTGCAGGTCGAGCTGGCGCATCTCAGCTACCAGCGCTCGCGCCTGGTGCGGTCCTGGACCCATCTGGAGCGGCAGCGCGGCGGTGCCGGCTTCCTCGGCGGCCCCGGCGAAACCCAGATCGAGTTGGATCGCCGCCAGATCGACGACCGCATCATCCAGATCAAGCGGCAGCTGGACGACGTCCGCCGCACCCGGTCGCTGCACCGCGACGCCCGGGCGCGGGTGCCGTATCCGGTGGTGGCGCTGGTCGGCTACACCAACGCCGGCAAGTCGACCCTGTTCAACCGGCTGACCCGGGCCACGGTGCTGGCCAAGGACATGCTGTTCGCCACCCTTGACCCGACCATGCGGGCGATCGAGGCGGGGCAGGGGCGCAAGATCATCCTGTCCGACACCGTCGGCTTCATCTCCGACCTGCCGACCCATCTGGTCGCCGCCTTCCGGGCGACGCTGGAGGAGGTGCAGGCCGCGGATGTGATCCTGCATGTCCGCGACATCGCTCATCCCGACACCGAATCCCAGCGCGAGGACGTCGAAGGCGTGCTGCGCGACCTGGACATCGACATCGACGCCGACGGGCGGGTGATCGAGGTGCTGAACAAGGCCGACCTGCTGCCGGAGCATGAGCGCGAGACGCTGGCGGCCGCGGGCCGCCGTCGCGGCCACGACACGGCGGTGATCTCGGCCCTGACCGGCGAGGGCTGCGACGCGCTGCTGGCGCTGGTCGCGACCCGGATCAACGCCGACCGCGAGACCCTGACGGTGAAGCTGGATATCGCCGACGGCCGCACCATGGCCTGGCTGCACAGCCATGGCGAGGTGCTGGAGGCGCGCGACGACGGCGCCCATGTTTTCGTCCGCGTCCGGCTGCACCCGAACGACGCCGCGCGGCTGCACCGCCAGCTCGGCACCACCCGCCACTGAGGATGCCGACCTGATGCGCCTGCCCGAGATCGACCAGGTCGCCGCCCTGATCGCCGAAACGGCGCGGGAGCTGATCCTGCCGCGCTTCGGCCGGCTGGAGGCGGGGGCGGTGATGGAGAAGGCGCCCGGCGACCTCGTCACCATCGCCGACCAGGAGAGCGAGATCCGGCTGGCCGAGCGGCTGCCCGCGCTGCTGCCCGGATCGCGCGTGCTGGGGGAGGAGGCCTACGCCAAGGACCCCGCCGTGCTCGACCTGCTGGACGGCGACGACCCGGTCTGGATCGTCGACCCGGTCGACGGCACCGCCAATTTCGTCGCCGGCCGGCCGCGCTTCGCCACCATCGTCGCCCTGGCGCGCAAGGGCGAGACGCTGATGGGCTGGATCCACCTGCCGGTCGAGGACCGCACCGCCTGGACCATCCGCGGCGAGGGCGCCTGGCTCGACGGCAGGCGCCTGACCCTGGCCAGGCCGGGTCCGCTGGCGGCGCTGCGCGGCGGCTTCAACCTGGCCAAGCGGCCGCTTGGCTATGCCGAGGGGCTGGTCCGGCTGCGCGATGCGCTGGCATCGCAGGTCCATGTCAACTGCGCCGGCGCCGACTACATCGACGCCGTCGAGGGGCGGATCGACATCCTGGCCTATCGCAAGCTGTTCCCCTGGGACCATGCGGCCGGGACGCTGATGCACGCCGAGGCCGGCGGCTGGGCCGCGGTGATGGACGGCACCCGCTACCGTCCGACCCTGCGCCAGGGCCCCATCCTGGTGGCGCCCGACGAGCCCAGCTGGCACGCCGCCCGCGCCGCCATGGGCGATATCGCCGCCGCGGCCTGACACCCGACAGAACCCGAGACAAGAAGCGAAAGGAATCTCCATGTCCCGCACCGTCACCGCCTCCGGGCTGGAGATCGACGACGTCGAAATCGGCACCGGCGCCGAGGCCAAGGCCGGCGTCACCGTGACCGTGCACTACACCGGCTGGCTGCAGAACGCCGACGGCAGCGCCGGCACGAAGTTCGATTCCAGCAAGGACCGCAACGAGCCGTTCCGCTTCCCGCTGGGCGGCGGCCGGGTGATCAAGGGCTGGGACGAGGGCGTCGCCGGCATGAAGGTCGGCGGCAAGCGCCGGCTGACCATCCCGGCCGCCCTGGGCTATGGCGCGCGCGGCGCCGGCGGCGTCATCCCGCCGAACGCCACCCTGATCTTCGACGTCGAACTGCTGGGCGTCTGATCGTTCGCCGAACGCCGGGTCGGCTCACCGACCCGGCGTTCGGCGGTCAGTCCGGCAGCCGTCGAAACGTGGAGACGACCACCTGCTCCTGCGGATACGACACATCCGGCTTGGCCTGTCCGCCGGACTTTTTCAGCTCCTCCGCCGAGAGCGCCACCGTCAGCGTGAGTTGCCGCTCCTCGACCTCAACGGACAAGGTCCGCCTGGCGCCGTTGCCAGCCGGGATCGGAGCCTTGATGGTTGTCGACGCGATTCGATCGGGTCCCAGCCATCGATAGGTGCCGTGTGATCCCTTGTGCGAACTGGCGAAGATCCGCCACGTTCCATCGGTGCTGAAGTCGATGATCGAGCGGCCCTTGTCCGAGACGGGCCGATCCGTATCGCCCTTTCCATCGACGACCCGTCGCTGGGAGACCAGTTCCCATCGGCCGATCAGCAGCTCTGCAGGTGTCTGAGCAAAGGCCGCAGTGCAAGCCAGGAATGCGACCGTCATCGCGGTGACGGCGGGGAGGCGGCCCCTGCCTGACAGCATTGCCATCCTCACGCTACCCTTTCCGCCTGCTTGGCGGCGACCCACAGCGCCTCCATCTCGTCCAGGCTGGCGCCGGCGGGGTCGCGGCCCACGGCCTTCAGCGCGGCCTCCAGGTGGCGGAAGCGGCGCTCGAACTTGGCGTTGGTGCGGCGCAGGGCGGCATCGGGGTCGACCTCGTAACGGCGGGCGAGGTTGACGGCGCAGAACAGCAGGTCGCCGATCTCGTCCTCGATCCGCTCCTTCGGCGCCTTGCCGTCGATCTCCGCCCGGATCTCCGCGACCTCCTCGTCGATCTTGTCGAGGATGTCGGCCGGGTCGGTCCAGTCGAAGCCGACGCGGGCGGCGCGCTTCTGCAGCTTCAGCGCCCGGGTCAGGCTGGGCAGCCCGGCGGCGATGCCGTCCAGCGCCCCGGCGGCCCGGCCCTCGGACGCCGCCTTGGCCGCTCGCTCCTCCGCCTTCTGCCGCTCCCACTGCGCCGGCATGCCGTCGGCATCGACCGGCTGGTCGCCGAAGACATGGGGGTGGCGGCGGATCATCTTGTCGACGATGCCGGCGGCGACACCGGCGAAATCGAACGCCCCGCGCTCCTCGGCCATCCGCGAATGGAACGCGACCTGGAACAGCAGGTCTCCCAGCTCGTCCTTCAGCTCGTCCATCGCGTCGCGCTCGATCGCGTCGGCCACCTCATAGGCCTCTTCGATGGTGTAGGGCGCGATGGTGCGGAAGTTCTGCTCGATGTCCCAGGGGCAGCCGGCCTGCGGGTCGCGCAGCCGCGCCATCACCTCGATCAGGCGGCGCGTGGCGTCGCCGGCGTCGGGGGACTCATCGGGACGGTCGGTCATGTCGGTCTCCGGAACGAACGATGCCCATCTGGTATCGCATCCCGGCGATCCCCGCAAATTGGGGACCTGCGGCGGCCGACGATCCTTCCTATACTCCGGCCCGGGCATCGCGCCCTGATCTGGAGGGGACTACCTGATGAACCTGTTGCGATCTCTCAAAACCCTGGCGCTGGTCGGCGGCCTCGCCGCCGCGGTGACCCTGTCGGCCTGTGCCGACCAGAACGCGCCGGCGCCGGCCCCGGTGGCCCCGACCGGCCCGACCCTGCTGTTCTCCTACGAGGCGCTGACCTTCAAGTCGCTCGGCCTCGACGAGAACAAGGCGCAGTACCCCGAGCGCGCCGCCTTCACCGAGCAGGTGCGGGACACCGAGCTGCCGAAGATCCTGGAGCTGCTGAAGCTTCCGGCCGACCAGGTGCAGACCGAGGTCACGCCGGGCGGCTACGAGCTGCACACCAATGCCTCGCTGCAATCCGCCTTCGAGACCGACCCCGATACGGCGACCAGGCTCGCCGCCGCGCTAGGCTACACCTTCCGGCAGTGGAGCGTGCTGGTCACCGACTTCACGCCCGAGGGCCAGGGCAACACCGCCTTCGCCGTGGTCACCTTCAAGGACCATGCGCCGACCGGGCCGGAGGCGCAGGCCTTCTACGAGCATGCGGCGTCGGTGAACAAGGGCCTCGGCGGCGGCTACACCGCCTTCGGCCACGACCTATTCTTCCTGAACATCGCCGACTCCACGGGCAAGGCCTATAGCGGCCTCGACGACGCCACCTTCGTCGCCGAGCTGACCAAGGCGGCCGGCAGCTTCACCCAGACGCCGGTGTCGGTCACCCGCTCCGGCCGGGTCGATGCCCGCTTCGTGGAGAACGACTGGGCCAAGGCCAAGACCGGCCAGGACTACGCCAAGATCCTCGGGCGGGACCTGACGCGGAAGCTGACCCAACTGCGCCGCGAGCATGACAAGGCGCTGCGCGCCTTCGGCGCCGAGCACGGCTGGAAGTAGGACGCGGACGGACGGGCGCCGCATCCCCTAGGGGACGCGGCGCCGCGTCTTACTCCGCGGCCTCGGCCTGCGCCGTGTCGGGCACCGGGCGTGGCGCCGGCCGGCGGCTGAAGCGCTGGGCCAGCAGGACCCCCAGCAACACCAGCCCGCCGCCGGTCAGATGGTACAGGTGCACGGTCTCGCCCAGCACCGCCACTGCGATCGCCGCGGTCATGACAGGCGCCAGGTTGATGAAGATGCTGGTGCGGCTGGCCCCGAGCAGTCGGATCGCCTGCATCCACAGATACGGCGCCAGGATCGAGGTCGGGATCCCGGCATAGAGCACCAGCCCGATCGCGGTCGCGCTGTGCGGCGCCGATGGCGCCAGGGCCCAGCCCGGCAGCAGGAACAGCGTGGCGAAGGCGATCTGCATGTACAGCGACGGCCAGGCCGGCAGCGGCATCGCCCAGCGCCGCAGCAGCACGCTGTAGCCGGCATAGGCGACGCAGGCGACCAGCATCATGCCGTCGCCCGGCGACAGGCCGCCGGTGAACACCGACGCGGGGTCGCCCTGGCCCATCAGCAGCGCCAGCCCGAACAGCGACAGCACTCCGCCGGCCACCATGCCCAGGCTGGGCGCCTCGGCCAGCAGCAGGCTGGACAGCGCCATGGTCAGCAGCGGCACCAGCGACACCACGAAGCCCATCTTGGTGGCCGAAGTGGTCTCGGCCGCGTAATAGGCCAGGCCCTGATAGGTCGCCATGCCGAGCAGTCCCAGCACCGCCAGCTTCGGCAGCTGCCGCAGGATCTCGCGCCGCAGCCGCCACACCTGGTGCAGCAGGAAGGGCGACAGCAGCAGCAGCGCCAGCAGCCAGCGCTCGAAGGCGATGACGCTGGGGTGGATCGCGGTGGCCGCCAGCTTGGTGACGACGACGTTGCCGGACCAGATCGCGATGGTCACGACCGGCAGCGCGAGGTACCGCAAGGGCAGGGTGGGGCTCTGGTTTGGCATGCCGCAACCCTAGCGTCTGGCGGCTTAGAGATATATAATGAGTTTCGGACAGGCGATGGGGAGGACTGGACATGACTGACGCCGGATCCCCCGACCGCAGGCCCGATCTCTACGGCGATCAGCCCGACCCGCTGTCCTTCCGAACCGAGGACTATCCCGCCGGCATGGTCTGGCCCGTGGTGACACTGCCCTGGGGCAAGCTGAACTATGCCGTCCGCGGCTTGATGCAGACGACGATCGGCGGCGTGCACTACCTGTCGCCGCCGCATTACGCGATCTGGAACCCGCCGGACATGCCACATGCCTGCCAGAACCGCGATGCGGTGCGCTATGTCTCGATCTATGTGGTGCGCGAACTCTGCGCCGACCTGCCGGCCGAGCCCTGCACCCTGAACCTCAGCCCGCTGATCAAGGCGATTCTGGCCGATTTCGACGCCCGGAAGATCCGCGTGCCGAAAAGCGACGCCGATCTGCGGCTGGCCCAGGTGCTGGTCGACCAGATCCGGCTGGCGCCACGCCACGCCTCCTACCTGCCGGTGTCGGACGACCCGGTGCTGCGCCTCGTGCTGGAGGCGCTGCAGCGTGATCCGGGGGACCGCCGATCGCTGGCCGAATGGGCGCGGATCACCGGCACCACCGAGCGCACGCTGTCGCGCCACTGCCAGCGCGACCTCGGCATGTCCTTCGCCGAATGGCGCCAGCGGATGAAGCTGGTGGCCGCCCTGTCCCGGCTGGAGGAGGGCCAGCCGGTGCGGCAGGTGGCGCTGTCGCTGGGCTACGGCAACGCCTCGGCCTTCATCGCCATGTTCCACCGCCTGACCGGGACGACGCCGGACCAGATGCGCAAGGACGGCACCCGCCGGGACAACGCCGCGGCGTGACGGAGGGCGTCCGGGTCCCGGCATCGTCTCCGCGGAGAGAGAACCGTCAGCCGGTCTGCACTAGAAGAATTCGCTGAGGAACGCGGCCGCCTCGTCCGACAGGCCGACGATCTTGTTCGTCGCCTGACGATAGAATTTGAAGTTGAGCTCGGTCCCGGGTCGGCCGTCATTCCACTCGGTGAACAGCTTGAGCGCACGCCGCCCCAGCGGCCGCTTCGCCAGTGCGGTGCGCCGGATGGTGAGGCTCACCCGCGGCGTCTGCCGGGCGATGCCGGGCAGCTTCGCGATCGCTTCGGCCGAGGTGACGATGCCGCGCGCGATCAGGCCTTGCCCGCCCTCGGTCTCGCTCGCGAACACGAAGACCGTGTCGCCTTCGGCGATATGCTTGCCGCCATACATCGTCTTCTGCGCGGCGAACGCGAACGTCTCCGCCCTCGGATCGACAATCCCGGCTTTGATCGCGAACGCCATGTTTCTCTCTACTCGAACATCCCCTTCGGCGTCTCGCCCTTCAGGAACGGCTCGATGATGGCCGCCAGCAGCTCGGTCTGGCCGATGACGGCGGTGTGCGACGTCGCGGGCAGGACGGCGAGGCGCGAGGCGGGCAGCGGCTTGCCCATGTCGCCCATGCCGCCGCCGCCGAGCAGCCGGAACAGCGCGACCGAATGCTCGAGGGTCGCCACGTCGGCGTCACCGGTGATGATCAGCACCGGAGTCCTCAGCGCCTTGACGTCGGCGCCCCAGGCCATCGGCTCGTGCTCCAGCGCGATCAGCTTGCGGACCAGCTCCGGAAAGCCGTCGGGGTTGGCGGCGAGCTTGCGATAGGCCTCGGCGAACACCGGCATGCCGACGAACATCTCCACCGTCATCTGCGGGATGAAGGCCGTGAACTCCGGCTGCCAGCCCTGGGCGTCGTAGGCGGCGGAGGCCATCACCAGCTTGTTCACCTTCTCCGGGTGGCGGATGGCCAGCTGCAGCCCGACGGCGGCGCCCATGGAATAGCCGAACACGTCGGCCTGCTTCAGGCCGACCTTGTCCATGAAGGCGGCCACATCGTCCGCCAGGGCGGGATAGGTGATCGGGCGGTCGATGTCGGTGGTGCGGCCGTGGCCCTGGAATTCGATCGCATAGACCTTGTGGGTCTCGGCGAGCCTGGGGATGATCGCGCCCATGGACGGGATGTTCATGTAGGCGCCGTGCAGCACGACCAGCGGAGCGCCGGTGCCGGACACCTCGTAATACATCTGCATGCCGTTGACCTCGACGCGGTCGCCGGCCGGCTGGGCCTCGGCCAGGGCAGGGGCGGCGACCAGCAGGGCTGCGGCCATCAGGGCTGTGCGGATCATGGGGCTCTTCCTCTCCATCTCGTGCGTTTTCGCCAACGCCGGCTGTAAGACGAAGGGCCGTTCCATGATCCGACATGTCCCGACCGAAATATTTTCCATTGTCATTGCGAGGAGGCGAAGCCGACGAATCCATCCATGGCGCCGCCTGGCATGGATGGATTCGCTACGCTCGCAATGACGAAGAGGGGGCAGGCGAGGCCGCTCTTTTCCGCCAACTCACCCCGCCAGCCAGACCTTGTTCAGGTGCATCTCGCGGGCGAAGTGGTATTCGAAGCCCTGCAGCTTGTCGCTGCTGGCGGTGAAGATCTTCAGCCAGAACGGGATGATGGCGATCGCGTCCTCCTGCATGATCTGCTCCAGCCGGTGCACCAGCACCTTGCGCTTCTCGATGTCGAGCGTGGCCTGGGCCTGGTCCAGCACCCGGTCGAATTCCGGGTTGGAATAGCCGGTCTCGTTCCAGGCCACGCCGGTGCGGTAGGCCAGGGCCAGCACCTGCACCGCCAGCGGCCGGGTCAGCCACTGGGTCACCGAGAACGGCCATTTGGTCCAGCGGTCCCAGAAGGTGGCGCCGGGCAGCACGTTGACCTTGAGGTCGATGCCCGCGGGCTTGACCATCTCGGACAGCACCGTGGCGGTGTCGATCTCGTGCTTCAGCGCGTCCTGGCAGTTGATCTCGATCGACAGCCCGTCGGGATAGCCCGCCTCGGCCAGCAGCCTCTTCGCCTTGTCGATGTCCGGCGGCGGCAGGGGCAGGGGCGTGTATTCCGGATGGATCGGCGAGACATGGACATCCTCGCCCGGCGTGCCGAAGCCCTGATAGGCCAGCTGGGTCAGGCGGGCATGGTCGACGCAGGCCTGGATCGCCTGGCGCACCGCCTTCTGGTCGAACGGCTTCTCGCTGATGCGGAAGCGGGCGACGCCGGTCTCCGCCGTCAGCTTGTCATAGAGCTTCAGCCCCGGGATGCCCTGGACCGCGGGCAGCAGGTTGACCGGCACCTGGCTCACCAGGTCGACCTGGCCGGAGCCCAGCGCCGCCAGCCAGGCCGAGGGGTCGCTGCCGAGATCGACATATTCGACGCCGTCGAGATAGACCTCGTCGCCCCAATACTCCGCCGCCGGCCGCTTCTCGAACACCGCGCGCGACCCCACCGCCACCTCCTTCAGGCGGAACGGGCCGGTGCCGATCGGATTCTTCATCAGGTTGGCGCCGTCCTTGGCGAAGTCGCGATGGGTGATCAGCGCGGGATAGTCGCCCAGGCTCTCCGGGAACTGCAGCATCGGGGTCTGCAGGTGGAAGCGCACGGTGTGGTCGTCGACCTTCTCCAGCGCGCCCGGCGCCAGCTTGACCGTGTCGCCGTCCTTCACCGTCAGGCCGCTGAAGCGGCCCTGGTTCGAGGAGCCGGTCTTGCTGTCCAGCCAGCGGGTGAAGGTGGCGATCACGTCGTCGGCGCCGAAATCGTCGCCGTTGTTCCACTTCACCCCCTGGCGGAGATGAAAGGTCCATTGGCTGACATCGTCATTGGCCTCCCAGCGCTCGGCCAGCCAGGGGCGGGAGATGTCGTCGGTGCCGATCGACACCAGCGGCTCGACGATCAGCCGGGCGACATTGCCCTTCTCCGACCAGTCGAAGATCGCGGGGTCGGCGCAGTCCATCACCGGCATGCCGATGCGCAGGATCCCGCCCTTGCGCGGCGTGTCCTGGGCCATCGCCTGCGGGATCGCGGCATCGCCGGTGATCCGCCCGGCCATGGCATAGGCCGCCGGGGCCGCCATGCCGAGCAGGGCGGCGGTGCGGATGAAGTCGCGCCGGCCGATCCGGCCGGCCTTCAGCTGTTCGGCCATCGGCGGAATCGCCGGATGTAGCTTGCCCAAGGTCTCGTCGTCCATGATGCACCCCTGTGAGTTGTCGTCCGGCCCTTGCCCGGGCCGGTTTCGTTGCGATCGGTTCAGCCGGGCCGGGCGAAGGCGAGGAAGGCGCGGGCCGCCATCAGGTCGAGATGCCCGCCGCCGGCGTTCTTGAACAAGGTGATCTCGTCGGCCGAGCGGCGGCCCGCGGCGCCGGCGCAGAGTTCGGCCAGCTCGGCCACGACATCAGCTGCCGCGATGGCGCCGGCGGCGATCGCCTGGGTGAACTCGCCGCAGCCCTCGAGCGTGAAACGCCGGGTGTCGACGAACAGCCGAGATCGCCGCATCGTCTCGTCATCGGCCTCGCGCATCTCCGGCGTGAAGGAGCCGACCAGGTCGACATGGGTCCCAGGCTTCAGCCAGTGGCCATGCAGCACCGGCGTGGCGGAGGCGGTGACGCAGGAGACGATGTCGGCGGCGCGCACCGCCGCCTCGGCATCCTCGATCGCGGCGATCTCGACGCCGGAGATGGCGAGGCCGGCAGCCAGCGACCGGGCCTTGTCGCCGCTGCGGTTCCAGATCGCGACGCGCCGCAGCGACGGCCGCACCGCCAGGAGGTAGCGGATCTGGGTCTCAGCCTGGGCGCCGGCCCCCAGCACCGCCAGGGTCTCGGCATCCGGCCGGGCCAGCAGGCTGGCGCCGAGGGCGGAATCGGCGGCGGTCTTGGCGCGGGTGAAGCTCTCGCCGGTGATCACCGCCTCCGGCCTTCCATCCTGCCCGTCGAACAGCACCACGACCGATCGGATGTTGGGCCCGGCGTCGCGGCCTTCATTGCCGGGGAACACCGCCGCCAGCTTCGCCCCCAGCGCCTCGCCGGGCCGCCACGCCACCCAGGTCAGCAGGCTGTTGGCGGAATCCGGCTCCGTCATCAGCAGCCGCTCGACCTCGCCGATGCCCTTGAGATGCCCGAGCCGCAGCTGCTCGACCAGCCACAGCGGGTCGACCGCCAGCGCATCGGCATCGATGGCGAGGATGGCCACGCTCACACGTCCTTCAGCAGCCGCAGCGCGTCATAGACCGCGGCATGGATGTTGCGGGACGAGACCGCATCGCCGATCCGCCACAGGGTGAAACGGCCGTCGGGGTTGCGCGCCACCGCCTGCGCCCGGCCGGCGATCATCGCCGCGTAGTCGACGGCGCCGAGGTTCGACGACAGCGGCTTCAGCGCGAAATACAGCTCGTCCAGCGGCAGGGTGCCGTGCTCGACCACCACCTGGTCGGCCCGCTTCTCGACCTGGCGGCGGCCGTATTCGTCGCGGAAGCTGGCGACCAGCCGGTTGCCGTCGCGGCGCACGCTCTCCAGCCGCAGGTTGATGGTGATCTCGACGCCATGCTCGGAGAAGGCGCGGAAATAGGCGGGGTAGCTGGTGCCGCCGACATCCGGGGCCAGCATCCGCTCCGGCGTCACCAGCTCCAGCCTGCTGCCGGCGCCGGCGATGAACTCCGCCGCGGTCAGGCCGGGATGGGCGCCGTTGTCGTCGTATAGCAGCACGCTCTCGGCCGGCTTCACGGCGCCGCTCAGGATGTCCCAGCTGGTGGTCACCAGTTCCTCGCCGGCATCGAGGAAGCCGGTGTTCGGCAGGCCGCCGGTCGCCGCCACCACCACGTCCGGCTGCTCAGCCAGCACGTCCTCGGCCTCGGCATAGGTGTTGAAGCGCATCGCCACGCCGTGCCGCTCGCACTGGGCCATGCGCCAGTCGACGATGCCCATGATCTCGCGCCGGCGCGGCAGGCCGGCGGTGATGCGGATCTGGCCGCCGGGCTCCGCCGCGGCCTCGAACAGGGTCACGGCATGGCCGCGCTCGCCGGCGACGCGCGCCGCCTCCAGCCCGGCCGGGCCGGCGCCGACCACCACCACCTTGCGGCGCGGGCCGGTGGTCCGGGCGACGACATGCGGCATCGTCGCCTCGCGCCCGGTGGCGGCGTTGTGGATGCAGGCGGCCTGGCCGCCATAGATGCTGTCGATGCAGTAGCCCATGCCGACGCAGGGCCGGATCTCGTCCTCGCGCCCCGCCATCACCTTGCGGACGATGTGCGGGTCGGCCATGTGCGGCCGGGTCATCCCGACCATGTCGAGCTTGCCGGCCTCGATCGCGTGGCGCGCGGTGGCGACGTCCTGGATGCGGGCGGCGTGGAAGGTCGGCACCCTGGTCGCCGCCCGCACCTCGCCGGCGAAGTCGAGATGGGGGGAGGAGCGGGCGCCCATGCCGGGGATGACATGCGACAGCGCCTCGTCGGTGTCGATGTGGCCCTTGATGACGTTGACGAAGTCGATCAGGCCGCTGGCGACCAGCCGGTTGGCGATCTCCAGCCCCTCGGCCTTCGACAGGCCGCGGTCCCAATCCTCGTCGCACACCATGCGGGTGCCGACGATGAAGTCCGGCCCGACCCGGTCGCGGATGGCGCGCAGCACCCGGAAGGCGAAGCGCAGCCGGTTGTCCAGCCCGCCGCCGTATTCGTCGTCGCGCCGGTTGGTGGCCGGCGACCAGAACTGGTCGATCAGGTGGCCGTAGCATTCGAGCTCCAGCCCGTCGAGGCCGCCGGCCTGCACCCGCTCGGCGCCGTCGGCATAGGCGGCGACGATGCGCTCGATGTCCCAGTCCTCCATCGCCTTGGGGAAGGCGCGGTGCGCCGGCTCACGGATCGGGGAGGGGGCGACGACCGGCAGCCAGTCGGCCTTCGACCAGCTGGTGCGGCGGCCGAGATGGGTGACCTGGATCATCACGGCGGCGCCGTGCGAATGCACGTCGTCCGACAGCTCCTTCAGCCAGCGCACCACCTCGTCCTGGTAAAGCAGGATGTTGCCGAAGGCCTGCGGGCTGTCCGGCGCCACCACAGAGGATCCGCCGATCATGGTCAGGGCGATGCCGCCCTTGGCCTTCTCGGAATGGTACAGGCGGTACCGCTCCTTCGGCATGCCGTCCTCAGTGTAGGCGGGCTCGTGCGCCGTCGACATGAAGCGGTTGCGCAGGGTCAGGTGGCGCAGGCGGTAGGGCTGCAGCAGGGGATCGGCGTTCGACATGTCCGGTGTGGATCGTTGCTTTGTCTTCACTCTTTCGAGCGGCCGGCCGATGGTAAACCGAATTTCCTTCACGGCGGCATGAGCCCAGTCGATGCAAACCCTCCGCGGCAGCCTGCCCTCGCTCAACGCCCTGGCGGTGTTCGAGGCCTCGGCGCGGCGGCTCAGCTTCTCCAAGGCGGCGGAGGACCTGGCGATCACCCAGTCCGCGGTCAGCCACGGCATCCGCCAGCTCGAGGCCTCGCTCGGGCTCGAGCTGTTCGTCCGCCACCACCGCCGGCTGGAGCTGTCGCCGGAGGGCGAGCGGCTCTACGCCGCGGTCGCCACCAGCCTGTCGGCGATCGCCCAGAGCATCGACGACATCACCGGCCGGCCGGCGGCGCGGCGCGAGATCGTGGTCGCGGTCTCGACCGCGATGGCGGCGCATTGGCTGCTGCCGCGCTTCGCCGCCTTCCGCGACGCCTTTCCCGCCATCCCGCTGCGCATCCAGACGGTGGACCGCGACCTCGACCCCGGGATGGACGGCATCGACCTCGGCATCCGGCTGGGCGACGGCAAATGGCCGGACCACGACACCGTGCCGCTGTGGCATGAGAGCGTGCATGCCGTGGCCAGCCCGGCCTATCTCGCGGCGCACGGCCCGCTGCGCGACGCCGCCGGCCTGCACCGCTGCCAGCTGATCCATTACGAGGACGCGCTGCGCCGCCGGGCGACCTGGGCGGAATGGTTCGCGGCTCTGGACATGCCGGCGCCCGGCCTGGCGCGGTCGCTGCGCGTCACCGACCACATGGTGGCGCTGCAGGCGGCGATGGACGGGCAGGGGGTGACGCTGGGCTGGCGCCCGATCATCGACGACCTGATCCGCGCCGGCCGCCTCGCCGATGCCTATCCCCGGCATTTCGTGACCGGGCGGCGCTTCTACCTGATCACCACCAGGGGCGCCGCGCTGCGCAAGCCGCTGTCGCTGGTCTGCGACTGGCTGGTGGCCCAGGCCGAGGCGATGTCCGGTCCCATCGGGCCGGAATGACCATGTCCGAAAACCGCGAGCACCGGTCTCGCGGGTGTGACATGGTCGCGCCATGGACCTGCTCGACCGCGAAGCCTGCTACCGCGCCCTGGTGACCCGCGATCCGCGCTTCGACGGGCGCATCTTCGTCGGTGTGACCTCGACCGGCATCTATTGCCGCCCGGTCTGCCCGGCCCGCACCGCGAAGTTCGAGAACTGCCGCTTCTTCGCCTCCGCCGCCGCGGCGCAGGAGGCCGGGTTCCGTCCCTGCCTGCGCTGCCGGCCGGAGACGGCGCCCGACCTCGCCTCCTGGCGCGGCACCTCCAACACCGTGTCGCGCGCCCTGGCGCTGATCGCCGATGGCGGCATGGACGGCGACGAGGCGGGGGTCGAGGCGCTGGCCGACCGGCTGGGCGTCGGCGACCGCCAGCTGCGCCGGCTGTTCAAGCAGCATCTCGGCGCCTCGCCGGTGGTGGTGGCCCAGACCCGGCGGGTGCTGTTCGCCAAGCAGCTGATCCAGGAGACGCGGATGCCGATGGCGGAGGTGGCGCTGGCCGCCGGCTTCGGCAGCATCCGCCGCTTCAACGAGACCTTCCACGACCTGTTCCGCCGCCCGCCCAGCGCGCTGCGCCGCCGGGCCGACCTGCCGGCCGATTCCCTCGCCGCGTCAGGGGTGACGCTGCGGCTGCGCTACCGGCCGCCCTATGACTGGCCGGCGATGCTGGCCTATCTCAGGGCCCGCACCATCGCCGGCATCGAGGAGGTGGTGGGCGAGACCTACCGGCGCAGCGTCGCCGATGGCGACGACCTCGGCACCGTCGAGATCCGGCACGAACCGGCGCGCAGCAACCTGGTGGTGCTGGTCCGCTTCCCCTCGGTGCGCGCGCTGCCGGGGATCCTGGCCCGGGTGCGGCGGGTGTTCGATGTCGGCGCCGACATCGAGGCGATCGGCGCCCATCTCTCGCAGGATCCGTTCCTGGCGCCGCTGGTGGCGCAGCGGCCGGGGCTGCGCGCCCCGGGCGGCTGGGACGGGTTCGAGCTGGCGGTGCGCGCCGTGCTGGGCCAGCAGGTCACCGTGGTCGCGGCGCGCCAGCTGGCCGGCCGGCTGGTGGCGCTGTGCGGCGCGACGCTGCCGGAAGCCGACCGCCTGCACCCGGCGCTGTCCCGCGCCTTCCCGTCGCCCGAGCGCGTGGCCGCCGCCGATCTCAGCACCCTTGGCATGCCGGGATCGCGCCGGGCGACGCTGACGGCGCTGGCCGAGGCGGCGATCGCCGACCCGCAGCTGTTCCACCCCTTCGGCACCATCGAGGAGGCGATCGCCCGGCTGCGCAGCATCCGCGGTATCGGCGACTGGACGGCGCAGTACATCGCCCTGCGCGCGCTGCGCGAGCCGGACGCCTTCCCGGCCAGCGACATCGGGCTGCTGCGCAGCGCCGCCGACGATGCCGGCATCCGCCCCAGCCCGGCCGACCTGCTGCAGCGGGCCGAGCCCTGGCGGCCGTGGCGGGCCTATGCCGCCCAGCACCTCTGGGCCCGGGATGCGGGACAGGGAGTGGTGAATGGCTGAACCCTTGCGCCTGGTCTTCGACCGCATCCCGAGCCCGGTCGGCGAGCTGCTGATCGCGGCCGACGAGGCCGGGCGCCTGCGCGCCATCGACTGGGGGGAGGAGCAGGGGCTGCGTGAGCGGCTGGCCCGTTCCGCCGGGCCCGGCGGCTTCACCCTGGCGCCGCAGCGCGATCCCGCCGGGCTGACCGCGGCGATCCAGGCCTATTTCGCCGGCGACCTCGCGGCGATCGACACGCTGCCGGTCGAGGCCGGCGGCACCCCGTTCCAGCGCGCGGTGTGGGCCGCGCTGCGCGGCATCGCCTGCGGCACCACCGTGTCCTATGGCGAGATCGCGCGGCGGATCGGCCAACCCGGGGCGATGCGCGCCGTCGGCCTGGCCAACAACGCCAACCCGATCCCGATCGTCGTGCCCTGCCACCGCGTGATCGGCGCCGACGGGTCGATGACCGGCTTCGGCGGCGGCATCGCCCGCAAGCGCTGGCTGCTGGACCATGAGGGCGCCGGCAGCCCGCAGCTGTCGCTGGCCATCTGACGCCGCCTTCGCTTCACTGTCCTGAACGATTCCTGCCTGAACCAATCCTGGGAGAGAACCGCACATGACCGCTTCCCGTCAGGCCGCCGCCCTGCAGCAGTTCCGCCAGCTGCACCGGGATGGGCTGCTGCTGCTCGCCAATGCCTGGGACGCCGGCAGCGCCCGGGTGATCGAAAGCCTCGGCGCCAAGGCCGTCGCCACCACCAGCGCCGGCGTGGCCTGGGCCCATGGCTATCCCGACGGCGACGCGCTGCCGCTGGACCTGCTGGTCGCGTCCACCGCCGGCATCGCCCGCATCATCCGGGTGCCGCTGACCGTCGACGCCGAGGGCGGCTATGCCGCAGACCCGGCCGGGGTGGGCGAGGCGGTCGCCCGGCTGATCGGCGCCGGCGCGGCCGGCATCAACATCGAGGACGGAGCCGGCAGCCCCGACCTGCTCTGCGCCAAGATCGAGCAGATCAAGCGCGTGGCGGCCCGCAGCGGCGCTGATGTCTTCGTCAACGCCCGCACCGACGTCTACCTCCGCGGCCTCGCCCCCAAGGGCGGTGAGGTGGCCGAGGTGCTGGGCCGGGCCGAGCGCTACCGCGCCGCCGGCGCCGACGGCCTCTTCGCGCCGGGCGTGACCCAGGCGGAGGAGATCAAGGCGATCGCCGCCGGCACGCCGCTGCCGCTGAACGTGATGTCCCGGCCCGGCCTGCCCGGCGCGGCGGAGCTGGCGGGGCTCGGCGTGCGGCGGCTCAGCGCCGGCTCCGGCCTGTCGCAGACCGTCTATGCCCGGATCGCCGCGCTGGCCAAGCCGTTCCTGCAGGACGGCGTCTCCGGCCCGCTGGTCGCGGAGGCGATGCCGTATCCGGAGCTGAACGCGCTGATGGCGGAGAGGTAACACCCACTGTAACTGTCATTGCCCGGCTTGACCGGGCAATCCAGGGGCTTTCAAGAGCCGCTCTGGCCGCCCCCTGGATGCCACGGTCAAGCCGTGGCATGACAAAGTGAGGGGGCAGCGCAATCAGACTCCGCCGAGCCGAGCCGCCAGGCTTTCCAGGCTGGCCTCGAACCACACGCTGCTGCGCCGGTTGGATTCCCGCACCCAGTCGCGCAGCGCGGTGCTGGCCTCGAGGTATCGCGAGATGTCGCCGATCACCGCGACCTTGAGGTGGTAGTTGACCGCCTTCTGGGCGAGCTCGCCGGCGATGCCGGTGCGCAGGTCGAAGAAGGCCGGGCCCAGGCGGCGGGCGGGCAGGGCGATCACCGAGGCGCGCTGGCCCAGCGCCTCGCCGACCAGGTCCAGGGCGCTCCGGGCGCTGTCGATCGCCGGCCCGTCCGCATCGCAGGACAGGACGCTCTCATCGCCCCATTCGAACATCTCGGCCATCGGTCGCTCCATCCAGCCGGCGGCTCAGGGCAGCGGCGGCATGGTTTCCGCCCACAGCGTGTGGTCGCTGTCCAGGACATGGACATGCTCGGCGTCGATGGCCTGGAACGAGGTTGTGCCGGCCTGCACCAGGACATCGGTGTCGACCAGCTGGCGCGACTTGGCGGTGGCCCCCTGGCGCCACAGCCGGCCGGAGGTGTCGAGGACATAGACGATGGTCGCGTCGACCGGCTGGAACGCGGCGACGGCGACATCGACCTTCTGCGGCTCGCCTTCGCCGGTCCTCCGCCACAGCGCGGCGTCGGCGCCGGTCACGGCATAGATGGCGTCGCCCACGATGCGGAAATCGGTGACGGCGGACGCGACCTCCTTGCGGTCGGCGGCAGTGCCGGTCTCGCGCCACAGCATGCCGTCCTTGCCGCGGACATAGACCACGGTGGCATCGATCGCCTGGAACGCGGCGACGCCGCCATCGACCAGCACCCGGTCGGTCATGTCGCCGGTGCCGCGCCACAGCCGGTCGTCGCGGCCCAGCACATAGACCGTGCCGTCCGCCGCCGGCTGGAAGGCGGCCACGCCGGTGTCGACCGCCTGCCGCGCGGCGACGTCGCCGGTCTCCCGCCACAGCCTGCCGTCGGGGTCGAGCGCGTAGAAGACGGTGTCATCCAACGCCTGGAACGCGGCGACGGCCGGGTCCAGCAGCTTGGCGTCCTGGGCGCCGATGGTCTGGCGCCACAGCCCGTGGTCGGTCGCCAGCACATAGGCGGTCTTGCCGCCGACGATCTGGAACTTCGCGGCGACGCCGGCCACCACGGTGCGGCTGTCGCGGCCGAAGCCGGCGGGCGGTGGCGGCGTCGGCCCTGGTGCGGCCCGGCCGGCGCGCGGGCCGAGGGTGTTCTGGCGCAGCGCCGAGACCGGGTCCTGCGACAGGCAGCGCCGGAACTGGGCGATGCCGCCCGGGCTGGTGAAATCGCCCGACAGCTGAGCGCAGAGCATCCGCAGCTGCTTGGTCCGCGCGCTGTCCTCGGCCGAGGCGAGGGCAGGGGCGAGCAGGGCGGCGACCAAAGCCAACCCGACGATCCACCGCTTCATGATCCCCGTCCTAGCCTATCGCAGCCGTGCCAAACACCTCGGGCATAGTCTTGGGCGATGGCTGTGGCCATCGCATGGCATGCCGACGTCGCCCGAGGTACGGAAGGCCCGTTCAGGCCGTGACGATGGAGCGAAAGGCCGCTATTCCGCAGCCGGCGGCGATATGCTTGGATCCAACTCCCTGAGGCGGGCCTCGATCTGCCCCATATACTGATAGATCTCGGTCAGATCAGAGAGCAGATGTCTGGTCTCCTCCTTGCCCTCGAACAGGCCGAGATGCTTGGTCGTCACACCGTTGAAGTGCAGTCGTGCGACGGTCTTGCGGTTGTTGTCGTCGAGCAGCACCGCGCAGTAGGATTTGGCATCCCGAAGGATGATGCGCTTCGGGCTGGTGATCCTGGATGCGATCGCCTGGATGATGTGGAAGCCCGAAATCTCTTCTGACGTCGTCATGACGCCTTCGTCACCCAGATCCGTGTCCTCGACGGCTTCCTCGGGCACCGTAGGATCGGAGGCGTTCAGGGCGGAGGACAAGCGCTCATTCACCAGATCGCGAACCAGATTGGCGATCGCCCCGGAGAGCAGCTTGCCGAAACTCTCTTTGATCGCCGGAGTTAGCCTTCCGCTGTAAACGCGGGGAGCGAGCATGCGGACAAACTCTTCAGACGGCTCGGCAAATTCCTTCTCCAATTCTATGCGAAGCTGTGACTGAAGTTTAAGGTTTCCAGCCTCCTGTACAATCTGATCCATATCGAACGATGACTTGGAGAACTTCTCAATCGTCTTTAAATCGCCTGGCTTTATAGCTTCGATTGAAAATGTGTAAAACGGCTTTTCATCCATCTTGTTCGCATGATCTACGTCGGAGTAGAATTGATAGACAACTCCATTGGTCAGAATGGCTAACCTAGCGTCCGTGACGCTGAAGTAGCGAAAGAGCTGTCCCGCGTGGCTGATGTTTAGGGTGGCGCTGGATGGTTTGCATTCAACAAGGATAGTAATTTTTCCGTCCCTGCAGATCGCGTAGTCGACCTTCTCACCCTTCTTGATGCCGACATCGGCAGTGAATTCCGGTATGACTTCACCCGGATTGAATACATCATATCCGAGCGCCTGTAGAAATGGCATGACAAGCGCGGTCTTTGCGGCTTCTTCAGTGAGTAGTATTTCCCTATGAGCGATCGCTCTTTTTTGTATCTCTAAAATACGCATTCCTAGTTCCATATTTATACCTCCATTATATTGATAGAACTTTCGGATTCCGTAATGCACCCAAACTAACTATTCAAAATATCAACGCCCGACAGCCCGTCATCCTTGAGTAGGCAAATATCCCACTTGATGACGAATTCTGGCATGGCCACATTCCGATTGTAGCGAATTATCGCAAAGAGACCAGAGCTAGCGATATGTGGAGGGTCGTTGTCGGAAAGCGGCAGCGCAGTCCACTCGACCCCTGGGCACAGATGCCAAGCCGCCAAGAACCAGTCAGCTTGCGCCCTGATCTATGCTCGGTCTGGAAAATCCCATGGGCCGGCGATTGCCATGCAAGGAATGGCGGAAGGGGTGGGATTCGAACCCACGGTGACGTTGCCGCCACGCCGGTTTTCAAGACCGGAGCCTTAAACCGCTCGGCCACCCTTCCGGACGGCGCCTAACATACGGCCGGATTGGCGCGGCGCAAGGGCATCTTGATCCGAAACGCCACCGGCGACGCCCGCGCGGTGAGGCGGGCGTCGCCGGCGGCGCAATCTCAGGCCTGCTGGTCCACCCAGGCGGCGATGGCGCGGGCGGCGTCGCCGTAGAAGGTGCGGTAGAGCTCACGCGAGACGTAGCCGATATGCGGCGTCGCCAGCACGGTCTCCAGCGACCGGAACGGATGGTCCGGGGGCAGGGGCTCGACATCGAAGACGTCGATGGCGGCGCCGGCGATGCGGCGGTCGCGCAGCGCCGCGATCAGGGCGGCCTCGTCGACGATCGGCCCGCGCGAGGTGTTGACCAGCCGGGCGGTGGGCTTCATCGCCGCGAGTTCGGCCGCGCCGACCAGGCCGCGGGTGCGCTGGCCGAGCACGAGGTGGATGGTCAGCACGTCGGCCTTGGCGAACAAATCGTCCTTGGACACCAGGCGCACGCCCTGGGCCGCGGCCTTTTCCGGCGTCAGGTTCTGGCTCCAGGCGATGGCGTCCATGCCGAAGGCCTTGCCGATCCGCGCGACCTCCGAGCCGATGCGGCCGAGGCCGAGGATGCCGAGGGTCTTGTCGCGCAGGCCGTCGCCGACGGTGTGCTGCCAGCCGCCGGAGCGCAGCGCGGCGTTCTCGGCGGCGATGTGGCGGGCGCTGGCCAGGATCAGGGCCCAGGTCAGCTCGATGGTCGGGCTGGAATCATAGCCGGTGTTGACCACGGTGATGCCGCGCTCGGCGGCGGCCGCGGCGTCGATCGAGGCGTTGCGGGCGCCGGTCGAGGCGATCAGCTTCAGCCGGGGCAGGCGGTCGATCACCGCCTTGGGCAGCGGCGTGCGCTCGCGCATCACGCAGACGGCGTCGAAGGGCTGCAGCCGCGCCACGACCTGGTCTGGGTCGGCGAGATGGTCGTTGAAGACGGTGACGCTGGCGCGGCCGTCGAGGGGCGACCAGTCGGCCAACTCCAGCGCCACGGACTGGTAGTCGTCAAGGATGGCGACGCTCAAGGGTGTCTTGATCGCGGTCATGTTGGTCTTTCGCCGTCGGCGTTTGATGAAGCGCGCCCCGCGGACCGTGTGATCCGGTCTTCAGCGGGGCGTGCGACATTATGGACGCCGCCGGGCGCGGCCCCGACGAGCCAGATCGTCGCAAGGCGCGAAGTTGGGCCGGGAGGAGTGGGAAACCGAGCCCGGAGCGATCTCCGCCACTGCATCTGTTGTGTCCACCGGATTGGATTGTCAGGGTGGTCTGCCAAGTAGAACTGTCAGTGAAGGGGCAGGGCGGGTAGCGGAGCCGCAGGCGAAGCAGACCGACATGCCCCTTCACTCGACCGCGAACCTGCATCATGGCGAAACCACTTGTCCGATCCGTAATTATCCCTCGCGGCGGTCGAAGGCTACGGTCCGATCCGGACAAGGATCGCACCGCCATGCACCGGCCTCTCATCAGCATCGTCCTGTGGGCGCCGACCGCCGGCCAGATCGTGCTGATCGCCCCCCGATCCGTCCTGTCCTCTGACACAGGCAACGACTTGACGGTGCCCTCCTGGGCGCTGCTGGATCTATTCGGAGACGCACCATGATATTTTTGCTTGCTCTTCTCCTTGGCGTGGTGGCCGGCTTGCGCGCCATGCTGGCGCCGGCCGCCGTCAGTTGGGCGGCCCAGCTCGGCGCACTCAACCTGTCGGGCACCTGGCTGGCGTTCCTCGGCTACCATTGGACGCCGTGGGTGCTGAGCGCTGCCGCAATTGCCGAATTGGTGACGGATCAGCTTCCTTCCACACCCAGCCGCAAGGTGCCGCCGCAATTCGTAGCAAGGATCGTGATGGGCGGCCTGAGCGGCGCCGCGATAGCGGCACCTTCTGGTGCCTGGATTGGCGGTGCCGTGGCTGGAATCGTCGGCGCAGTCGCCGGCACCTTGGGTGGAGCGGCGGTACGGGCCCGGCTGGCGGCCGCCTTCGGCAAGGACCGTCCAGCGGCAATCGTTGAGGATGCAGTGGCGCTTCTCGGCGCCATCGCGATTCTGGTCTTGGCGCGGTAACTCAGAATGACCGAGGTGCGGAGGGACCGTAAGGCAACGTTGGTGCGCTTTCCCCTGAGAGACAGGTCGGCGTGGATGAGGCAGGGGGCGCTGTCTGCGGCAGGCCGTCGACCAGGATGGCTTCACATCCCAACTTTGCGCCGGCATCTGTAAGTCGGATAATATATATTATGGAAAATAAGATTGTGCCCGCGACATCGTCGCGAGGATGATCTGAAATCGGCGGCTCGCCTCGGCCCAACATTCCAGCGTGCCGATTGGTGCCGAGGGTTTGCTGGTGTCGACCTGACCCTCGTCTCCCGCTTGCGGTCCGCAACGCCCCGACGATCTCGGTCTTCAATTCGGATGGCGAGGCGGCCCTGCAACGGCCACCCCGCCATCCCGCCGAGCCGTCAGGCTGTGAACACGGTGAGCATCACGAAATAGCCGGAGACGACCCCGGGCAGAACGCCGGCGTCGCCGCACCACACGGCGGCATTGGGCAGCTTGTTCCCGAAGGTTGTGTACGCACTGCCGTGGCCATTCTCGGCCAGTGCGAGCGAGGTGACGTAGTTGCCACGCCCCAGCGCCGCGTCCAGGGCCGATTCGAGGGCATCTGCGAAGCTGTCCAGCGAGCTCGTCTGGGTCGCCGCGTTGCACAGTATCCCGTACAGATCGAGGCCCGAGCTCATCTCCCCCGGCGTCTTGGCGGCCAAGGATGCCGCCTGGGGCGGTTGAGCGGCGAGCTTATTTACGCCACGAAGAAGCGCCATGAAAATCCTCCATAGAAATGCGGGATAGCCTCAAAACATTAAGTCGATATTGCCGGGTCGGCAAGTTGAAGGTGTCAATGTATCTCAGAATATTATTGAGGAAAATGCAATATAATATGATTTCTGATAATGTTTAGTCATTGTTCCGGGCTGCTGGCGGTGTATTGCTTTTGGCGGCAGGCAGCACGGCGTAGCACTGCCGCGGCCCAAGCCTCGGAATCCCTCAGTGCACGGCGGCGAACATGATGTCTTCCTCGGTCGCCTCGCCGGCCCGGAACTCCTCCACCACGCGGCCCTGGCGGCAGACCAGGATGCGGTCCGAGAGGTTCATGATCTCCGGCAGATAGGATGAGATCACCACGACGGCGAGACCCTCATCCGCCAGCCGGTTGATGATCTGGTGGATCTCCGCGATCGCGCCGACATCCACGCCGCGGGTCGGCTCGTCGAAGATGATCAGGCGCGGCTGCTGCACCAGGCCCTTGCCGATGACCACCTTCTGCTGGTTGCCGCCGGACAGCTCGACCACCCGGGCGTTGCTGTTGATGGCCTTGATGTTCAGGTCCTTGGTCCAGCGGGCGGATAGTTCCTGAACCTCCTTGAGGCCGACGATCCAGCCCTTTTCGCGATCGGCGGCCAGCAGCCCGGAGAACAGGTTCTCGGCGATCGACATGTTGTCGAAGAAGCCTTCGCTCTTGCGGTCCTCGGTGACGTAGACGATGCCGTCCTTCACCGCCTCGCGCGGCACGGCGTAGCGCACCGGCCGGTCGTCGAGCTCGATGGTGCCGCCCTGGCGGAAATCGCGCTTGAAGATGCCCGAGACGATCTTGAAGGTCTCGGTGCGGCCGGAGCCGATCAGCCCGAACACCCCGGTGATCTGCCCCGCGAAGATCGAGAACGAGGTGTTGCGCACCATCTTGCCCATCGACACATCCTGCACCGACAGCACCCTGCGGCCCGGCGGCCGCAGCCGCCCCTGGTCGCGGCTGCGGTACAGCGCGGTCGACAGCGTGCGCCCGACCATGGCGGAGACGATGCTGGCGCGGTCGAACCCGGCGGTCTCGCCGGTGGCGACCAGCTCGCCATCGCGCAGGATGGTGATGCGGTCGGCCAGCAGCAGCGCCTCCTCCAGCGCGTGCGAGATGAAGACGATGGAGACGCCGCGCGCCTTGAGGCGACGCAGCAGCGCGAAGAAATGGCGCTTTTCCTCCGGCGTCAGCGCGGCGGTCGGCTCGTCGAAGATGATGATCCCGGCATTGTGGTGCACGGCCCGGGCGATCTCGACCATCTGCCGCTTGGCCGCGCCCAGGGTCTCGACCACCGCGGCCGGGTCGACCGGGAAGTTCAGCGACTGCAGGAACTGCTGGGCCGAGATGTAGACGCCGCGCAGCCGGTTCAGCAGCTTCTCCGAGCCGAGATAGATGTTCTGCGCCACGGTCATCGACGGCACCAGGCTGGTCTCCTGGAACACCATGGCGATGCCGGCCTCCAGCGCCTGGTGCGGCGAGCGGTAGCGGACCTCGCGCCCGTTGTGGATCATCCGGCCCGAGGTCGCCTCGACCACCCCGGCCATGATCTTGGTCAGCGTCGACTTGCCGGCACCGTTCTCGCCCAGCAGCGCGTGGATCTCGCCGCGGCGCAGCTCGAAATCGACATTGGTGACGGCCGGGACCCCGCGATAGGTCTTGGTCACCTGTTCCAGCCTGACGATGGCTTCCATGTCAGTGCCCTGCCCCCATCCCCGTCCCTGTCCCGATGTCGATGGCGACCAGGCAGTTCCCGCCCTTGGCGGCGACGATCAGCCGGCCGTCATGCTCGACCGCGCTGCGGGTGCCGTGCCGCTGCCCGCCGGCCCGGCTGTGCAGGCTGGAGACCGGACGATGGTCCGCGTCCAGCCGCACGACCATGCCGTAGGACCGGCTCGGCGCCCAGGGCTTGTGCAGCCCCATGGTCCGGATGCCGCCGCATTGCAGCGGCTCGAGGAAGCTGCGGCCGGAGGACAGGCTGGGCGCGATCCAGTAGGCCGGCGGCACCTGCTGCATCATCTCGCGCCGGTAATCCGTCTCCTGCAGCACGAATTCGACCAGCCGGTTGCGCGGCGCGAACAGGCAGAGCCAAGCCCCGCCCCCCGCGGCCGGCGCTATCGTGGCGGGATAGCCGGGCAGCTGGTCGACCACCGTCGAGCGCGCGCCCGTCCGCCCATCGACCCGGACCAGGCGATGACGCCAGCTCTCGCTGACCAGCACGCCGTCGCCATCGGCCACCAGCCCGCAGGGGAAGGCGAGATCTCCGGCGACCTGGCGGAAGGTGCCTGCCTCGCGCTTCCAAAGGGATCCCGACGCCCCCTGCCCCATCAGGTCGGCGGCCCATTCCGACGGGCTGTGGACGGCCGAGCCATTGGCCAGCCACAGGGTTCCGTCCGGCCCGAAGGCCAGCGCGGTGATGCAGCGGATGGCGTCCGGCAGGCGTTCCTCCCGGCCGCCGATCACCAGCCGGCCCGTCTCCAGGCCCACGACGAGATCGCCCGCGGGATCCGCGGCGACCGCGGTGACGGGCGCCGGGAACGTCTCCCGCACGGCCACGCCGCCATCGGCCGCGACCGTGAACAACGCGTTGCCGCTGCCGGCCACCAGCGTGCCGTGGATCGAGGCCAGGGTGTCCGGCTCCGGCAGCGCGGCGAGCAGCGGCGCCTCGTCGAGCCGGGTGTCCGGGCGGAAGGCGCCGTCCATCGGCGGGATGGTCACCGCCCTGCCCCGGAACAGGTCGAGGATCGGGTCCAGGATCATGACGGCCGCCCCCAATAGGAGTCCGGGCCGGTCCAATCAGGGTCGGCGCCGGGCAGCGTGAAGCGGCCGATGCGGTTGTTCAGGATGCCGCCGACGAACAGCTGGCCCTTGTGCTCGCGCATCGAAGTGACCATCGGGTGGGACACGCCGGTCAGGTCGCCGAAGGTGTCGACGATGCGGCCGGCCTCGTCGAACTTCACCACGCCGCCGGTGTTGATGTTGGGGAACAGCCATTCGTCCTGCGGCAGGCGCCGGGTCATGCGCTTGCGCATGCCGGGGTGGCGCAGCGACAGGTCGAAGCTGGGCGTGCGCATGCCCAGCCACGCCATCCAGTAGCCGCCGTCGGAGGCGCGGTTGATGTTGTCGGGATAGCCCGGCATGTCGCGGATCACGCATTCGACCGTGCCCGCCTTCGGCCCCTCGAGCCAGTAGCGGTGCACCCGGCAGGCCCAGCTTTCGGCGAAGAACAGCGACCTGCCGTCATGGGCGATGCAGACGCCGTTGGTGTAGCGGTAGCCGCTCAGCAGCGTGCGGGTCGACCCGTCCTTGGGGTCGAACACCAGCAGCCGGCCGGTGGGGCGGTTCTCGATCGAATCCAGCGCCCAGTCATGCGCGTCGTAGCGTGTGGTGGAATCGGTGAAGTAGATGCGGCCGTCGGGCGCGATGTCGCAATCATTGGGGTCGCGCAGCCGGGCGTCGTCGATGATCGAGGTGCGCGACCGGGCGGTCTCGGCCGACAGCCGCGTCACGGTGCGGTCGGGCGCGATCGAATACAGGCCCATGGCGCCGACGCAGGTGACCAGGTTCCCGGCGCGGTCGAAGGCCAGGCCGAGCGGGAAGCCGCCGACATGGGCGAACACCTCCGACCGCTCGTAGCCGGGCGCGAAGAAGCGGACGATCTCGCCGTGGCGCGTGCCGCAGTAGAGATGGTCGTCGCGGTCCAGGATGACGTCCTCGGGGCCTTCGAGCTCGCCGAGGCCGATCGGCCCGGCCTGCGACAGCCGGTTGTCGAGTTCATAGCTGGTGCCGGAGCCGGGCACCGCCGACTGGCTCTCGCCCATCTCGAAATAGACCGGCGCGACGTACAGCTCGTTCAGCACCTTGTGGCGGTTCTTCAGCCAGCGGACATCGATGATGACGGCCGCCGCCAGCATGATGCCGAGCACCATCTGGTTGGTCCCGGTGCCATAGCCCAGCCGGATCAGGCCGTTGGTCATCAGCAGCACCACCACCGCGCCCATCAGCGCCTTGGGGATCGAGCCACGCCCGCCGCCCAGGCTATTGCCGCCGACCACGGCCGCGGTCAGCGCCAGGATCTCCAGGTTGACCCCGGTGCCCGGCCCTGCCCCGCTCAGCCGGCAGGCCACCAGGAAGCCGCCGATCGAGGCGCAGAAGCCGGAGAAGACATAGGTCAGGAACACCGTGCGCCGGACGCGGATGCCGGCGTTGTGGGCCGACCGCCGCGACCCGCCGACGGCCAGCACGTGCCATCCCGGGCGCGACCGCGTCAGCGCGACATGGGTGACCGCGGCCAGCACGGCCGCCAGGATCACCGAGACGGAAAAGCCGTGGAACGCCCCGTCGCCGATATAGTCCCAGACGTCGGAGCTGGCCTGGGACAGCTGGACCTTGGCGGCATAGGAGGTCACCAGGATGTCGAACAGCGCGCGCCCCAGGATGAAGGTCACCAGCGTTGTGATGAAGGCCCGCAGCCTGAGGTATCCCACGAGGTAGCCGTTCACCGCGCCGCACAAGAGCCCGGTGGCGATCGCCGCCGCCAGCGCCAGCCACACCGGCTGCTCCAGGATGAAGAACACGAACACGGCGGCGAAGGTCGAGAGCGCGAAGATCGAGCCGACCGAAAGATCGATGCCGCCGCCGAGCATGACGACGGTCATGCCGAACACCACGATCGAGAACTCACCCAGCTGGCGGGCCGTCTCCTGCAGCGCCGACGGCCGGAAGAACCCGGCGATGGCGGTGCCGAACACCGCGACCGTCGCCACCAGCGCCAGGAAGGGTATGGCGTTGTCGGCCCAGCGCTTGGTGAGGATCTCGCCGATGACATGGTTGGGGACCAAGCCGTGGCGCCAGGCCTGCCAGCGGTTGCGAAGGGGCATCGGGGATCGCCTTGGGCTCGGGCATCGGAAGGTCCGGCGGCCGGGTTGCCCCGGCCGCCGTCGTCGTAGTCGTAGTCGTAGTCGGGGTTACTGCGCGGCGCTGGCCTGCAGCGCCTTCAGGTCCCAGCAGCTGTCGGGCTTGAGGTCGGCCTTCGTCGTCGCCTTCTCCAGCGTGTAGATGTAGGTGTGCGACGTCCCCGCCGGCTGGCCGCTCTGCAGCAGGAACTTGATGATCGCGTTCATGTCGGCGGATTGGCGCGCCAGGTCGGTCATCACCACGGCGCCATAGGTGCCGTCCTCAAGCTTGTCGCAATCGGCCGACTTCTCGCCGCCGCCGGTGGTGACCAAGAACACCTTGTCCCGCAGGCCGGCGTCCCGGATCGCGGCGGACGCGCCGGTCGCATCCCCGTCCCAGAAGTCGATGATCGCGCAGATGTCCGGGTGCTGCTGCAGCATGGTCGCGGTGACGTTGCGCGAGGTGGTGGCGTCCCAGTTGGAATCCGGCTTGGCCACGACCTGGAAGTCCGGATGCTGGGCCAGCACCTTCATGATCCCGGCATATTGGTAGAGGCTCGAGGAATTGGCCTGGTCGCCCTGGACCAGCCCGATCTTCTTGGACGAGCCCGGGCCGCAGGCCTTGACCGCCGCCTCCGCCTCGAGCTGGCCGAGGCGGTCCCAGTCGCTGCCCACGAAGGCATCGGCCGGGAAGTTGGCGGGATTGTCGACCAGGATGACATAGGTGCCGGCCTGCTGCGCCCGCTTCATCAGCTTGGAGTAGGAGTTGAGGTCCGGCGCATGGATGATCAGCACGTCCGGCCGGGTGTCGGAGGCGATCGCGTCGGTGATGGCCTGGGCGCCGGCATCCACCACCCAGTTCGGGTCGCGGGTCTCCAGCACCCCGCCCCAGGCGTCGATCTCCTTCTTGAGATAGGCCGTCCAGCCCTGGGCCAGGTCGAAGCCCATCGCCAGCGGCACCAGCATCACGCGCTTGCCCTTGAGGGCCTGGGCATAGGCGGCAGGACCCGGGTCCTGGGCCAGGTCCTCGGCATGGCTGGCCGTCACCTGGGCCGAAATCGTCAGGGCCGCCGCGGCGGCCAGAACCGTCTTCAGGTACTTCATCATGCTTACCTCTCTGCCGTTTCGTTGGGCCATGGATCGGGCCTGCGATGCTTCAGATGTCGCCCTGCTGCGCCGTCTGCTCGTCGCGCGGGTTGAGGATGCCGTCGACGATGATGGCGGCCAGCAGGATCCCCGCCTTGATCAGGTTCTGGTACAAGAGCGGGATGTCGATGATGGTCATGGTGTTGAGCAGGATGCCGGCCAGCGCCGCCCCGATCAGCACATTGCGCACGCCGCCCTTGCCGCCCGACAGCCCGATGCCGCCGATCACCGCCACCAGCACGATGTCGTAGAGCAGCGACGAGTTGACGATGCGGGTGTTGATCGAATGCAGGCTGGCCGCCGTCAGCAGCCCGGCGACGAAGGCGATCAGCGCCGAGATCACGTAGCGCAGCACCAGCATCGGCCGGACCGGGACGCCGATGTTGCGCGCGCCCGCCGGATTGTCGCCGGCGAAGTAGACGTAGCGGCCCCATTTGGTGCGGCGCAGGAACAGCGACACCGCGAGGGCGAGGATCGCGAAGATGAAGACTTCGACCGGGATGTCGGCGATGCGCAGGCCGCCGAGCCGCTCGATCCAGTGGCCTGATGGAACCGGCACCGCATCCTGGGTGATCACCTGCGAGCGGACATAGCCGAACACGAAGGACGCCGTCGCCAGCGTGACGAAGATCGGCTGCACCTCGGCATAGGCGACCAGCACGCCGTTCAGCAGGCCGATGAACAGCACGGCCGCCAGGGTGTAGGCCAGGGCCAGGCCGTCGCTGGTGCCGCCGTTGAGCAGCTGCAGGAACCAGGCCACCGACATCGCCATCACCGCGACGGCCGACAGGTCGATGCCCCGGCCGATGATGACGAGGCCCATGCCCAGCGCCAGGATGCCCAGCACCGAGACCGAGCGGACAATGGCGATGAGGTTGTCGGGGGCCAGGAATCCCGGCAGCCCGACCGCGGCGGCGGCGAAGATCAGCACGGCGATCGCCAGGACGATGCGTTCCTGGCTCAGCGCCACCCGGTAGGCCTGCGGTCGTCGGCCCGAGCGTTCATCCATGTCCACTGTCCACGTCTCGGTCCACATGACGCCGAACGGCCGGGGGCGACGTCGGGCCGGCAACCGCCCTCCCCGCCGATCCTCCATGATGACTTCGGCTCAGATTGCGTCAATTGCCGTCGAGTTGCAGATCAACGTGACAGTGGCAAAGCCAGCCTGTTTTCCCCGCAGCAGGGCCATGTTGCAGGTAAATTGCAATCTCGCCTGCATCGGTGGCATCCGCCGGGGTTCCAATCCGCCGCGCGATCGGGCGGCCTTCTGCGACGGGAATCGAAAGCGCCGAAGGGCCGGCGAGATCACTTCCGGGCAAATCGGTGCAGGCTTTCGGCGAGGATCCCGAGGCAGCCGACCAGCAGAAGGATGCCGCCGCCAAGGGGAGGAAGGCCTGCCCAATGCACGGCAGCCGCGATGGCGGCGATCAGCCCGAGCGCCGCCAGCGCCAAGGCCCCGTCGTCGATGAACAAGCCGATGAACTCGGCGATCAGGGTCCGGATGACACTCATGGGATGGCCGCCCCCGTCTGTGAATTGTGGACCGAGCGCAGCAGCCGCGTGGCCATGAGCGAGGCGATCGCGACCACCGCCAGGATGCCGAGAAGACTGAGATCCGCACCCGGCCAGCCGGCCCCGAGCCCCTCGCCGGTCCAGAAGATGCCGAAGGAGGTCAGCAGGAGGCCGACGGCGAATTTCAACGTGTTCTCCGGCACCCGCGACAGCGGCTTGTGCACGATCAGCCCGATGGCGAGCACCAGGAGGCAGGCGGCGGCGGCGCCGAGGCTGGCATAGCCTGTCATCCCGCGGCCGGCGCCGACCGCGATCACGATGAAGACCACCTCGACGCCTTCCAGCAGCACCGCCTTGAAGGCAGCGGCGCCCGCCAGGACATCGGCCCGGCGTTCGGCGCTGCGACGCTTCAGCAGATCCGCCTCCGCCGCAAAGGCCCGTTCCTCGTCGCGCAATGCGATGAAGCCCGAGGCCCGCAGGATCGCCTTCCGAAGCCAGCGCAGGCCGAAGAGGATCAGCAGGGTCCCGATCACGAACTGCAGCAGTCCGATCGGGACCAGCTCGAGCAGCGGCCCGAGGACGAGGATCAGCGCCCCGAGCACGATGAGAGCCAACGCCGTGCCGGCGAAGGCCGGCCGCCATCCTCGCGACAGGCCGACCGCGAGGATGATGGTGAAGGCTTCGACGACCTCGACGAAGGATCCGAGGAAGGCCGCGGTCACCGTCGAGATGATGGCAGTGATGTCCGTCATGGCGTTTTCTTCGCCCCTCGCTTCAGCCAGAGTTTGTCGATCTTGCCGCGCTGGGCGCCGAGCATTTCCAGGCTGGCGAGGGCGGCGTCGCGATCGCGCGCGGCCAGGGCGATGATCATCGCCTCGATCAGGACCAGGGTGCCCGCATGCATCGAGAGGTGCCCGGCCCGCCCGCGGGGAACGGGAAGCACTTCGGCGACGCGGCCGTGGACGAAGGGGCCGAGACTGTCGCTGACCAGCAGCACCGGGACGCGGCCCTGGTCTGCGACGTCGAGCGTCACCGCCACCTCGCGGTAGATCGGCGCGTAGGCGATCATCAGGATCGCATCGCCGGCGCCGACGTCGAGCAGCTGGTCGGCGAGGCCGATGCCGGTGGCGGAGAGCACACCGGTCGCCAGTCCGATCCGGTTGAACTGCAGCGCGGCGTATTCGGCCAGGCTGCCGGACGGGCCGATGCCGAAGACATAGCGGCGCCGGGCCGAGAACAAGGCGTCGACGACCCGCCCGAAGCATTCCTGGACCTCGGGAGCCGCCAGCACCTCCAACGCCTCGCGATGCGTGGTGAGGACGTGGCGGAGGGCCGCGCCGGCATCGTCGCCCGTCTCTTCCAGAGTGCGGCGCAGCCGACCGCCAGGCGTCGAGCCGGTCAGATGGGACAAGAGCGTTTCGCGCAGATGCGAAAGGCTTTCGAAGCCGAGCGACCGCGCGGTGCGGACCACGGTCGCATCGCTGGTTCCCGCCTCCGCCGCGATCTGCGCGGCGGAGGCGAGCAGCACCGCCTCCTTCTGCTCGACGAAAAAGCGCGCCATCCGCTGCTCGGCGGGCGTCAGGCCCGGCAGTGCCGTGTCGACCAGCTCGTCAAAGCTGGATGGGGTCGGTCTGGCTGTCGCTGTCATGTCTGCGGAACAGGCTGTGTTGTGTTTGCTACATCAGCATATATGAGAAGCATACGCTACGCAGCAATGACGTCATGCCGTTTTTCACGACAACCGCAACAAACCGATCGGCCGAAGCCCTCACGCGTGATCGGAGGTCTTGGTGAGGTAAGGCGCGAGGTTGGTCGGGCCCGGGATCACCGCCAGGGTCTTGAGCCGGGCGATGGCGCGGCGCTCGGCCGCCAGCAGGTGCGTCTCCAGCACCGCGGCGGCGGCCGGCCAGGCCTCCTGCGCCAGCAGCTCGAGCGCCATCCGGTGCTCGGCCAGGATCGGCTGGTCGTCGGCGATGCCCAGCGACCGGGTGAAGGCGTGGGTGGCCAGCAGCGGCAGCTGGTTGTGGCGCAGCGCGTCGGCCAGCCGCGCATTCGGCGTCGCCAGCACGCAGCGGACGTGCAGATCCTCCTCGATCGCGTCCATGGTCTCCGGCTTCGGCCCGGCGGCCTCGGCCTGGCGCAGCCGCTCCAGCATGCCCGCGATCACCTCCCGCGGCAGCGTCGGCGCCGCGCTGACCAGGGCCGGCGGTTCGAGCAGGCGGCGCATCTCGTACAGCTCCCGGATCGCCCGGGCCGTCAGCGGCCCTGCGATCCAGTGCGAGCTGGGGTTCTTCTCGATCAGCCCGCGCTCCTGCAGCCGGCCCAGCACGTCGCGCACCACGGTGCGGCTGACGCCGAAATGGTCGGCCATCTCGGCTTCGACGATGCGGTAGCGGCCGAACACCAGGCAGGAGGCGACCTGGCGCTCGGCGACGGCGTAGATCCGTTCCCACGACGCGCGGGACTGCAGCGCCTCGTCGATTTCCTCCGGCGCGTCCAGGCCGAAGCCGCGGATGTCGGCCCGCAGCGGCGCCGGGCCGGCCGCCTCCGGCCCGACCAGGAAGCCCCGGCCCTCGAAGCGATGGATCAGCCCTTCGGCTTCCAGCCGGGCCAGGGCCCGCTGCACCGGGGCGCGGCTGGTCTGGAAGATCTCGGCGATCGGGCCTTCCAGCAGCACCAGCCCCTCGGGCAGGCGCCCCTCCCCGATCGCCGCGCGCAGTGCGCGGTCGACGATCTCATAGAGCCGTGGAGGGGACGCGTTGGTCGCCGTGTCCGTCGCCATATCCGTCATGGAATGCCGCAGCGTCTCGATGTCGGTCGTCCCGGTGGTCGCGTCCCGATCTCTCTGATGGCGCCATGCGCGGCCGGGCGCAAGAGGCGGCCGCCCATCGGGCAGGCAGGCACCGGCAGAAAATGACTATCGCATACCCAATTCGCCTCAGGACGCATCACGGCCCGCCCGAATCCTGAGCATCCCCATATTCCAGTGCGATTTTGACCCGGAACCGGCCATTCGGCAAATCTCCGCTCGCCTCAAAAAGACTATTGCATACCGAAATCATTTTTGACTACCGTCTGGTCAGGCCGAGACGTCGACCATCCCGCAGCGGCATCGCCGAACGACGCGGATGGGGCGCCGGGGCCTGGGACAGGCTTGGGAGACTCGGGACGCATGACACTGCTCCTGGAACTGAGCGGCATTGCCAAATCCTATGGCGGCGCGGCGGCGCTGGCCGATCTGTCGCTGGCGGTCGGCGCCGGCGAATACATCTCCATCCTCGGCCCCAGCGGCTCGGGCAAATCCACCATGCTGCGGGTGATCGCCGGCTTCGAGACGCCGGATGCCGGCGACGTGCGGCTGGACGGCCGCTCGATCCTGGCGATGCCGGCGCATGAGCGCGGCATCGGCTTCGTGTTCCAGGGCTTCGCCCTGTTCCCGCATATGAGCGTCGCCGACAATGTCGGCTTCGGCCTGCGCAATCGCAGCCGCAGCCCGGTGACCGACGAGGCCGAGATCCGGCGCCGGGTCGCGGAGGCGCTGGAGCTGCTCGGCCTGACCGGCCTCGGCGCCCGCGCCGTCAGCCAGGTCTCGGGCGGGCAGAAGCAGCGCGTCGCCCTGGCCCGCACCCTTGTGGCCGACCCCAAGATCGTGCTGCTGGACGAACCGCTCGGCGCACTCGACGCCAATCTGCGCGAGCGCATGATGATCGAGCTGAAGCGCATCCAGTCCCAGCTCGGCGGAACCTTCCTGCATGTCACCGGCAACGAGCAGGAGGCGCTGGCGATGGGCGGCCGGGTCGCCGTGCTGGACCAGGGCCGGATCGCCCAGATCAGCCCGCCGCAGACCCTGTACAACCAACCCGGCTCGGTCCGGGTCGCGCGCTTCCTCAACTGCTACAACATCTTCCAGGGCATTGTCGGCGACGGCGCCTTCCGCTTCACCGATGCCGCCCTGCCCCTGCCCGGCGCGGCCGCCACGGGGGCCGCCGCCTATTGCATCCGGGCCGACAAGGTCACGGTCGCGGAGGGCGAGGCGCCGGCCGGGCCGGGCGAGACCGGCATCGCCGGCCGCTTCATTGCCGGCGAGTATTCCGGCGCCCGGGTGACCTACCTGTTCGACGTCGCCGGCAGCCGGCCGGTCGAGGTCGAATACCATCTCAGCCACCGCCGGCCGAGGAGCTTCGAGGCCGGGCGCCGCTACGCGCTGCGCTGGCCGGCGGCCGACGCCCTCGTGTTCCCGGGCTGAGGGGGCGCGCGATGACGATCGAAGCGGAGATGACCATGACCAAGGCGGCGCCGGCCCGGACCGCCCGGGGCCGCACCGGATGGCGGGTCGCGGCCCTGCTGGCGGCCCCCGGCGCCCTGTGGATGACGGCCTTCCTCGTGATCCCGATCGCGATGATGGTCTATGTCAGCTTCTGGACCCAGAAGACCTTCACCATCGAGCCGGTGCTGACCCTGCAGAACTGGGCCAGCTTCTTCGGCACCTCGACCTATCTGTCGGCGCTGTGGACCACGGTCCGGATCTGGCTGATCGTGCTGGCGACCACGCTGGCGCTGGGCTATCCGGTCGCGCTCTACATCGGCCTGTTCGTGCGCAACAAGACCGTCCAGACCATCCTGCTGGTGGTCTGCGTGGTGCCGTTCTGGACCTCGTTCCTGATCCGCATCCTGGCCTGGCGGCCGATGCTGGGCACCGAGGGCGCGGTCAACATCCTGCTGATGAAGCTGGGGGTGATCGCGGAGCCGATCGGCGGCCTCCTGTTCACCGAGCTCAGCGTCGTCATCGGCATGACCCAGATCTATGTCGTGTTCATGGTCGGGCCGATCGCCTTCATGCTGTCGCGCATCGAGCCGAGCCTGATCGAGGCCGCGCGGGACCTGGGCGCCGGCACCGGCCGCATCTTCCGCACCGTGATCCTGCCCTTGAGCCTGCCCGGCGTGATCGTCGGCGCGATCTTCGTCTCGGTCATGGTGCTGGGCGAGTTCGCCACCGCGGCCGCCCTGTCCGGCCGCAAGGTCAACATGCTCGGCAACATCATCGTCACCCAGGTCGGGTCGCTGAAATGGGCCTTCGCCGCGGTGGTCGGGGTGATCCTGACGGTGGTGATGGGCGTGGTGATCGCAGGCCTGCTGCGCCTGGTCGACCTGCGGAAGGAGCTCTAGGCCATGCAGGGGCAGCCGCTTCTCCGCATCGCGCTGATGGGGTTCACGGCGCTGTTCATCGTCTTCCTCTACGGCCCGCTGGCGGTGCTGGCGACGCTGAGCTTCCAGTCCGGGCCCGAGGGCGGGCCGCAATTCCCGATCATCGAATGGTCGACCTACTGGTACCAGCACCTGTTCGGCTGGGCGCCGCCGTCGCGGGTGGCGCCGCTGCAGCTCGGCAACGCCCTGGTCCGCTCGCTCTCCCTCGCCTTCATGACCATGGTCGCGGCGACCGTGCTGGGCACCCTGTCGGCCCAGGCCTTCCGCTCACGCTTCCGCGGGTCGGGCGTGGTGTTCTACCTGATCGTGCTGGGCATGATGGTGCCGGGCGTGCTGGTCGGGCTGGGCGTGGCGCTGGTCGCCAACAGCCTGGGCATCCCGCGCACCTGGTGGGGCACGTCCTTCGTCACCCATGTGGTCTACACTTTCCCCTTCGCCTTCCTGGTGATGCTGGCGATCTTCAACCGCTTCGACCGGTCGATCGAGGAGGCGTCCTGGAGCCTCGGCGTCAGCCCGATCCGCACCTTCCGCAAGATCACCTTCCCGCTGATCTTCCCGGGCGTGCTGAGCGCGATGCTGTTCGCCTTCACCCTGAGCTACGACGAGTTCCCGCGCACCCTGTTCACGGCGGGCGGCGACCAGACCCTGCCGCTGACGATCTACGGCACCTTCTCGGTCGAGATCCATCCCAACATCTTCGCCTTCGGGGTGCTGACCACGCTGTTCTCCTTCGCCCTGCTCGCCGTCTACGGGATCCTGATGGCGCTGTCGGTCCGCCGGGCCAAGCGCGTCGCGATCCAGGAGGAGCTGCGATGACGGCGCTGGGCGACCACATCGCCGTCGTCACCGGCGCCGCCAGCGGCATCGGCAAGGCGATCGCGGAGCGGCTGGCGGCCGCGGGCGCGGCGGTGCTGGTCAACGACCTGCGCGCCGACCGGGCCGAAGCTGTGGCCGCGGCGCTGCGGGCCGCCGGCGGCCGGGCCGAGGCGGTCGGGGCCGACGTCTCGGACGCCGACGCGGTGGAGCGGATCTTCGCCGCCGCCCGCGAGGCCTTCGGCGACTGCACCCTGCTGGTCAACAACGCCGGCCATGTCCACCAGTCGCCCTTCGAAGCGCTTGATGTGGCCGACTGGGACCGGATGATCGCGGTGCATCTGCGCGGCACCTTCCTGTGTTGCCGCGCCGCGATCCCGGCGATGCTGGCGGCCGGCGACGGCGCCATCGTCAACATCGCCTCGCAGCTGGGCCAGATCGGCGGCGTCGACCTGGTCCATTACAGCGCCGCCAAGGCCGGGATCATCGGCCTGACCAAGGCGCTGGCGCGCGAGGTCAGCGGCCGCGGCGTGCGGGTCAACGCGGTGGCGCCGGGGCCGATAGAGACCGAGCTGGTGCGGAACCTGTCTGAGGAGTGGCGGGCGGCGAAGCGGGCGCAGCTGCCGCTCGGACGCTTCGGCGCGCCGGAGGACGTGGCCGAGACCGTGGCCTTCCTCGCCTCCCCCGCCGCCCGGATCTATGTCGGCCAGACGCTGGGACCCAATTCCGGCGACGTGATGCTGTAGGAGGCCAGGAGAAATCATGACCCGCAAGGTTGCCCTGATCACCGGGGCCGGCATCGGCATCGGGCGCGCCACGGCGCTGGCCTTCGCCGCCGCCGGCCACCACGTGGTCGTCACCGACATCCTCGAGGCCGAGGGCCGCGCCACCGCCAAGGCGATCGGCGACGCCGGCGGCAGCGGCGAGTTCCTGGCCCTCGACGTCACCGACACCGACCGGGTCAACGCCGTGGTCGCCGATGTCGAGGCCCGCCACGGCGCGCTGGAGGCGCTGGTCGCCAATGCCGGCATCGCCCATCGGGTGCCGCTGTCGCAGATGACCGATGCCAAATGGGACCAGACCTTCGACATCGACCTGAAGGGCATCTTCCGCGTGGTCCGCGCCGCCCTGCCCGGCATGCGCACCCGCGGCCAGGGGTCGATCGTCGCCTTGTCCTCGATCATGGGCGTGGCCTATGGCTGGGACGAGCACGTGCACTATTCCGCCGCCAAATCCGGTGTGGTCGGGCTGGTCCGCGGCCTGGCGGTGGAGCTGGCGCGCAGCGGCATCCGGGTCAACGGCATCGCCCCCGGCTACATCCGCACCGCCCAGGCCCTGTCGCGCGAGCATTCGCTGGGCCCCGACGGGCTGGAGAGGGCGGCGTCCTTCATCCCCATGGGCCGGGTCGGCGAGCCGGACGACATCGCCGACGTGGCGCTGTTCCTGGCCTCGCCGGCGGCCCGCTACATCACCGGCCAGACCATCGTCGTCGACGGCGGGCTCTTGGTCGGACGCTACTGAACACGACGTGTTGACGGCCCCGCAGAAGGGCCGGCTTCGGGTGGTTTCATCAGAACGGGAGAGCATCACATGGCACAGATCCCCGCATTGAGCCGCAGGCAGGTCCTGCAGGGCACGGTCGGCGCCGCGGCGCTGGCGATGGGCGGCGGCACGCCGTTCCTGGACTCGCGCAGCGCCTATGCCCAGGCCGCTGCCCTGGCGAAGGAGCAGCTGCGCACCATCGGCCTGTCGGTCACGGTGCAGGACCGCATCCTGGCCGATTTCAAGACCGCCTCCGGCGTCGGCAGCACCCAGGGCACGGCGGCGACCTTCCCCGACGCCCAGACCAAGATCCTGTCCGGCGCCACCGACTACGACTGTTGGGAGGTGATCGGCGAGCGGCTGCCGTCGGTGGTGCAGACCAACAACGTCACCGCCATCCCAGCCTCGGGCCTGAAGAACTGGGCCAATATCCGCGACACCTTCACCAAGCCGGACCCGAAATGGGCCCGCGGCGCCCAGATCGTCGGCCAGATCTGGAAGGACGAGGCGCAGACCGAGCTGTGGATGGTGCCGGCGGTCTACAACTACGATTCGATCGGCTACAACCCGTCGGTGCTGTCCGACGAAGAAGCCAACACCTGGACCGCGATCTTCGACCCGAAGTTCAAGGGCCGGTCCGGCCTGAACACCGATCCGCTGATCGCGCTGGGCCAGGCCATCATGGCGATGAACACGCTGGGGCTGTCGCAGGTCGTCAACCCCGGCAACCCGAGCCAGGCCGAGATCGACGAGGCCATGAAGTTCCTGGTGTCCAAGAAGAAGGACGGCCAGTTCCGCGCGCTGTGGGGCGATTTCGGCGAGCTGGTCAACCTGATGGCCTCGGGCGAGATGGTGGTGTGCGACGCCTGGCAGCCGGCGGTGATGGCGGTGAAGGCGCAGGGCAAGCCCTGCCGCTACGCCGTGCCGAAGGAAGGCTACCGCGCCTGGGCGATCGGCGTGTCGCTGATCGCCAGCTCGCCCAACCAGGCGGCGGTGACGGCCTATGCCGACTACTGGCTGTCCGGCCCGCCGGCGATCGCGGTGTCCGAGCAGGGCTACTACTCGCCCACCACCAACATCAAATCGGTGATGGCGCCGGAGAAGTACGGCTTCTGGTACGAGGGCAAGCCCTGGGTCGGCGCCCCCGACCGCGGCATCAAGGAGGGCGACCTGCGCGATGGCGGGTCGCTGGAGACCCGGGCCGGCCATGTCGCCTATTGGCACCAGTGGCCGGACCAGTACGACTACGTCATCCAGAAATGGGACGAGTTCCTGAGCGCCTGATCCGACGAGCCAATGATGAGATGGCTTCTTCACAACCCTCTCTTCTCACATCGTCATTCCCGCGAAAGCGGGAATCTCCATCCGGCCATAGCGCGACGAGATCCCCGCTTTCGCGGGGATGACGATCATTTCATAGGCTCGACGGCATGAGACGGGCAGCAGACCGAGGGGACGCAAGGTGACCTACGATCTCGAACTGGTTCGCGTCGGCAAGACCTATGCGGACGGCACGCCGGCCGTGATCGACTTCGACCTGCGCGCGACGAAGGGGGAATTCATCTCCTTCGTCGGCCCCTCCGGTTGCGGCAAGACCACGACGCTGCGGATGATCGCCGGCTTCGAGGGCATCAGCGCCGGCGACGTGCTGGTGCGCGGGCGGCGGATCAACGACCTGCCGCCCGAGCGGCGCCCGACCTCGACCATCTTCCAGAACTTCGCCCTGTTCCCGCACATGACCGTGCGCGACAACATCGAATACGGTCTCAGGGTGAAGGGGCTGCCGGCGGCGGAGCGCCGGGCCAAGGCCGACCGCATGATGCAGGTGCTGGACCTGGCCGACATCGCCGAGCGCCGCAGCGCCGGCCTGTCCGGCGGCCAGCGCCAGCGCACCGCCCTGGCCCGCGGCCTGGTGGTCGAGCCCGACATCCTGCTGCTGGACGAGCCGCTGGGCGCGCTGGACGCCAATCTGCGCAAGTCGATCCAGGCCGAATTGAAGCTGCTCCAGCGGAACATCGGCATCACCTTCGTCTTCGTCACCCATGCCCAGTCCGAGGCGCTGGCGCTGTCGGACCGCATCGTGGTGATGAACCGCGGCCGGGTGGAGCAGATCAGCCCGCCCGAGGAGCTGTACCGGCGGCCGCAGACCGAATTCGTCGCCCGCTTCATCGGCCGCAACACCGTGCTGCCGGGGCGGCTGGAGGCGCGGGACGGCGCCGTGGCCCGGGTCGGGACCGGCTTCGGCCCGCTGCACGGCACCCTGAACGACCCGACGCTCGCGGTCGGCGACGCCGCCGCGGTGGTGGTGCCGTCCGAGGCGATCGACGTGGCCGGCGCCGGCGATGCCGCCGCCCTGGCCGGGCACGGCGACACCCTGCCCGGCCGGCTGATCGGCCAGGCCGTCACCGGCCACGCGCTGCACCTGACCATCGGTCTCGCCGACGGGCGCGAGATCGGGGTCGAGAGCCATGTCGACAAATACGCCGCCGGCTGGTCCAGCGCCGAGGTCGTGCTCGGCTGGCGACCCGCCGAGGCGACGGTGATCCGGGCCGCCGCGTGACGGCGCAGCCCAGCAAGAGGAGGAGACCCTGATGGCGAAAGAGATCCTGTGCGGCTTCGGCGTGGACGTCGACGCCGTGGCCGGCTGGCTCGGCTCCTATGGCGGCGAGGATTCGCCGGACGACATCTCGCGCGGCCTGTTCGCCGGCGAGGTCGGCAGCCCGCGCCTGCTGAAGCTGTTCGAGCGCTTCGGCATCAAGACCACCTGGTTCATCCCCGGCCATTCGATCGAGACCTTCCCGGAGCAGATGGCGGCGGTGGCCGCGGCCGGGCACGAGATCGGCATCCATGGCTACAGCCATGAGAACCCGATCGCCATGACCCCGGCGCAGGAGGAGGAGGTCCTCGACAAGTGCATCGAGCTGGTGACCCAGCTGTCCGGCCGCCGGCCGACCGGCTATGTCGCGCCGTGGTGGGAGTTCAGCCCGGTCAGCAACGAGCTGCTGCTGAAGAAGGGCATCAAGTACGACCACTCGCTGATGCACAAGGATTTCGAGCCCTACTACGTCCGCGTCGGCGACAAATGGACCAAGATCGACTTCGCCAAGAAGCCGAGCGACTGGATGGTGCCGCTGCAGCGCGGCGTCGAGACCGACCTGATCGAGATCCCGGCCAGCTGGTACCTCGACGACCTGCCGCCGATGATGTTCATCAAGAAGTCGCCGAACAGCCACGGCTTCGTGAACCCGCGGCAGATCGAGGAGATGTGGCGCGACCAGTTCGACTGGGTCTACCGCGAATACGATTACGCCGTGTTCCCGATCACCATCCACCCCGACGTCGCCGGCCGGCCCCAGGTGCTGATGATGCTGGAGCGGCTGTACGCCCACATGATCAAGCACCCCGGTGTGCGCTTCGTGACCATGGACGAGATGGCCGATGATTTCGCGCGGCGGAACCCGCGGAAGAAGTGACCCTGAGACGCCTTCTCCCATACTGTCATTGCCCGGCTTGACCGGGCAATCCAGGGGCCACGAAGAGCCGCTCTGGCCGCCCCTGGATGCCACGGTCAAGCCGTGGCATGACAGTTGGGTTGGCCTTGCCGTCGATTGAGAAGGAAGGGTTCACCATGTGCGGCGTCTGCGGCGTGTTGGGCGGCGAGGAGCATTGGACGGCGGAATCGGCGCGGCCCGAGGTGTTCGGTGCCGCCCGCACCCGGCGGGCCGAGCGGCTGCACCGCGCCGCCGCGGCCAACCGCATCCTCGGCCTGTACGGGCTGCGCCTCGACGACTGGCAGGGCAGCGCCTTCGTGCTGAGCGGCGCCACCGGCCGGCGCGAGATCGTCGACGCGCTGCCGGCGGTGTGGGCGGCGGCGGCGCAGATGCTGGGCCGGCCGATCGACCCGCTCGACCCTGCCCTCCTGGCCCGGATCGGGGAAGGCCCGCGATGACCGGGCCCATTCCCGTCAACGTCCTGACCGGCTTCCTCGGCAGCGGCAAGACCACGCTGTTGCGCCACATCCTGGCCGACCCGGCCTTCGCCGGCTGCGCCGTGCTGATCAACGAGTTCGGCGAGGTCGGGCTGGACCACCACCTGCTGCAGATGGTGGACGAGGACGTGGTGCTGATGCAGAGCGGCTGCATCTGCTGCACCATCCGCGGCGACCTCGGCCGCGCCATCCGCGGCCTGTACGACCGGCGCGAGGCCGGCGCCATTCCCGCCTTCGGCCGGCTGATCGTCGAGACCACCGGCCTGGCCGACCCGATCCCGATCCTGGCGACGGTGATGAGCGAGCCGGTGATCCGGCACCATTTCCGGCTGGGCAACGTCATCGCCACGGTCGACGCCGTGAACGGCGCGATGCAGCTGGACCGCCAGCCGGAAGCCGCGAAGCAGGCGGCGGTGGCCGACCGCATCCTGCTGACCAAGACCGACCTGGCCGCGCCGCAGGCGGTGGCGGCGCTGGAGGCGCGGCTGACCGCCCTGAACCCGGCGGCGCCGCTGTGGCGGTCGGCCAACGCGCCGCCGGCGGCGGAGATCCTGATCGGCAGCGACGCCTTCGACCCGGCGACCAAGCCGGCCGAGATCCGCCGCTGGTTCGACATGGCACGCTGGACCGGCAGCGCCGCCTGGCACCGCCACGAGCACGACGTCAACCGGCACGACCGCACCATCGCGGCCTTCGTCCTGGAGGTCGAGGACCGGGTCGACTGGACCGTGTTCGGCATCTGGCTGACCCTGCTGCTGCACAGCCGCGGCGACGACGTGCTGCGGGTGAAGGGCCTGCTGAACGTCGCCGGCGTCGCCACCCCGGTGGTGGTCCAATGCGCCCAGCACATCGTGCATGCGCCGTCGCATCTCGACGCCTGGCCGGACGGGGACCGGCGGTCGCGGCTGGTGTTCATCACCCGCGGCATCTCGAGGGCCGAGATCGAACAGTCCTTCGCCGCCTTCCAGGCCGCCTTCGCCACGGTCGCGCCGGTCCTGGCGTGACCGCGTGACTGGCAACGGCAGCCGCTGCGCCGCGCTGGTCAGGCGCCAGCAAATCCGCTTCTATACCGGTTTCGCCCGAGGGAAAGACCATGGCCGCGGACGCAGCCGACACCGTTCTGAGCACGCCGGCGGTCCACACCGAGGGCCGGCCGCATCTGCGCGTCCTGGGCACCGAGATCACCCTGCTGGATAGCATCCGCGAGCGGGCCGAGGCCGATCTCGGCATCACCATCCGCTATGAGACCCTCGACTTCCTCAGGGCCCAGCAGAAGGCGGCGACCCAGCCCGGCGCCTTCGACATCTACGACCAGTGCTTCCACAACCTCGACATCGTCTGGTTCTGGAAGGCGATCCAACCGATCGACACCGCCCGCATCCAGCATTGGGGCGAGGTCAACGACCTGACCAAGACCGGCCGGCTGGGCGCCGACGCCATGATCGGCCATGGCGACGCGCCGGTGAAGAAGCTGTACGTCCAGCCCGACCGGTCGCTGGGGCCGCAGCCGTCGCGCCACATCAGCATGCTGCCGGCGGTGCACAACGTCGACGCCTTCGCCTACGACCCGACGGTGGTGCCGCCCGGCCTGCCCTACGAGACCGAGAGCTGGGGCTGGCTGCTGGACGAGCGCTGGCACGGCCGGGTCGCTTTGGTCGACGAGCCGGCGATCGGCGTGTTCGACGCGGCGCTGGCGGCGCAGGCCCGTGGCGAGGCCAGCTTCGCCGACATCGGCAACATGACGCTGCCGGAGATCGACCGGCTGATCGACCTGCTGGTCGCGCGCAAGCAGCAGGGCCATTTCTGCGGCTTCTGGCAGACCATGGCCGACGCCAAGCGCCTGATGGTGGACCACCGGGCGGCGATCCAGAGCAGCTGGGCCCCGGCCGCGGTCGCCCTGGCCGGCCTGGGCGTGCCGGTGCGCGAGGCGGCGCCGCGCGAGGGCTATCGCGCCTGGCATGGCGGCCTGTGCATCGCCGCCCCGCTGTCCGGCCGGGCGCTTGATGTGGCCTATGCCTATCTGAACTGGTGGCTGGCCGGCTGGCCCGGGGCGGTGATGGCCCGGCAGGGCTATTACATGTCGATCCCCAAGCGGGTGCGCCCGTTCCTGGACCCGGCGGAATGGGACTACTGGTACGAGGGCAAGCCGGCGGCCAAGGATCTGGAGGGCACCGACGGGCGGGTGGCGGTGAAGGCTGGCGCCGTGCGCTCCGGCGGCTCCTACTGGCGGCGCGCCAGCCGCATCGCGGTGTGGAACACCGTGATGGACGAGCACAACTACCTCGCCCGCCGCTGGTCGGAGCTGACGGCCGGGTGAGACGGGGCTCCGCCCTGCTCAAGGAGCGGCGGCAGCGATCGGGGTGCGGAACGCCAGGCCGAGATGGTCGCGGAAGGCGCGCACCGCCGGGCTGGCCACCAGGTCGCGCTTCCAGGCCAGGCCGGCATCCATGGTCGGCACCTCCTCCGCCAGCGCCCGCTTGTCGATGCGCTGCCCGTCCAGCGACCACGGCCGGTAGACCATGTCGGACAGGATGGTCACCCCCATCCCGGCCGCGACCATCGACCGGACCGCCTCGACCGACGAGGTCTGGAAGATCACGTTGGGCTGGTGCGGCGTGCGGTCCCAATAGCGCTTGGCGGTGAAGGCCGCCTCGTCGACCGTCAGCATGATGTAGGGCTCGCGCGCCACATCGGCCAGCGAAACCCGCTCCGCCTTCTGCAGGGGATGGTCGACCGGCAGCCAGAGGCGGCGGGCGGAGCGGAACAGGGTCTCGCAGCGCAGCTGGTCGGTGTTCTCGAGGTTGGAGGTCAGCATCACCGCGAGGTCGAGCTCGTCGCGCACCAGCCCGTCCTCGATCGCGGTGCGGTGGGTCTCGCGCAGCTCGACCGTCACTCCGGGATAGGCGCGGCGGAACCGGGCGAGGTAGGGCGGCAGGAAATAGCCGGCGATGGTGTAGGAGACGCCGACGCGCACCCGCCCCTCGACCGTCGCCGCCTCGCCCGAAACCCGCATCGCCTCGGCCACCGCGGCGGCGATGGCCCGGGCCTGGGGCAGGAAGCGCGCGCCCTCCAGGGTCAGCGACACGCCGCTGGCGTGGCGGACCAGCAGCCGGGTGCCGAGCAGGTCCTCCAGCTGCTTGATCGCCGCCGTGACCGCGGATTGCGAGACGTTGAGCTCGACCGCCGCGTGGCTGACCTGGCCCAGCTCCGCCGCGGCGATGAAGTAGCGTACCTGGCGAAACGAGAAGCCCATGCCATCCCCTGCGGCCCGACGCCGACCGATATCTGAAAATCAGATATCGCTCAGAAGAAGATACTATTTCACAGGGCCGCCGCGCCGGGCAATGCTGGTGGCCACAACCGGTCCAGGCGTTCCCAATGACGGGCCCCCGAGGCTCGCAGCCGGCCGGATCCAGACAGAGAGGCCTTTATGCGTGCGCCGCGCCCGGGCACCGCCGTGCCCTGCCCGCCCCCTGCCCCGCGCCCCACCCCCTGACCCAGGCGAGGACCGACCCGGCATGACCGAGATCAACTGCGACATGGGCGAGGGCTTCGGCCTGTACCGCATGGGCGACGACGACGCGCTGATGCCGCTGATCTCGGTCGCCAATGTCGCCTGCGGCTTCCATGCCTCCGACTTCAACCACATGCGCCACACGGTGCAGCTGGCCGGCCGGCACGGCGTCAGGGTCGGCGCCCATCCGTCGCTGCCCGACCTGCAGGGCTTCGGCCGGCGCGAGATGAAGATCGGCCGCGAGGAGCTGGCCAACTGCATCATCTACCAGATCGGTGCGCTGAAGGGCTTCCTGGAGGCCGAGGGCATGCGGCTGAACCACATCAAGCCGCATGGCGCCCTGTACGGCATGGCGGCGCAGCAGGAGCATGTGGCGCACGCCATCTGCGACGCGGCCGACGTGTTCCGGGTGCCGCTGCTGGGCATGGTCGGGACGCTGCACGAGACGGTGTATCAGAGCCGCGGCCATCGCCTGGTGTCGGAGTTCTATGCCGACCTCGACTATGGCGACGATGGCTACCTGGTGATCGTGCGGTCGCGCGGCATCGTCGACCCCCAGCGCGCGGCGGATCGGTCGCTGCGCGCCCTGGCCGAGGGCAAGGTGACCTCGCTGGGCGGCCAGGACATCGCGGTGCGGCCGGAATCGATCTGCATCCATTCCGACACGCCGAACGCGGTCGAGGTGGCGCGCGCGGTGCGCGACGCCATCGGCCCGTATCTGCGCGCGGCGTGAGGCGCCGCCAGCCATGAACAACCGGCCATGAACAAGCTCCTGATCGCCAATCGCGGCGAGATCGCCTGCCGCATCATCCGCGCCGCCCGGGCGCTGGGGCTGGCGACCGTCGCGGTCCATTCCGACGCCGACGCCGGCGCGATGCACACCGCCCTGGCCGACGAGGCGGTGCGCATCGGACCGTCCAAGCCGGCCGAGAGCTACCTCAAGATCGACGCCCTCCTGGCCGCGGCGCGCGCCACCGGCGCCGATGCCGTCCATCCCGGCTACGGCTTCCTGGCCGAGAACGAGGGCTTCGCACGGGCCGTGGTGGAGGCCGGGCTGACCTGGGTCGGGCCGACGCCGGAGTCGATCGAGGCGATGGGCGACAAGGCCCGCGCCCGCGCCCTGGCCGAGGCCGCCGGCGTGCCGGTGCTGCCCGGCAGCCGGCGCTTCCCCGAGGGCGACCTGGAGGGCATCGAGGCGGCCGGCGACACGGTCGGCTTCCCGCTGCTGGTCAAGGCCTCGGGCGGCGGCGGCGGCATCGGCATGCGCGTGGTCGACGCCCCGGCCGATCTGCGCAAGGTGGCGGAGGCGACCCAGGGCATGGCGGCGCGCAGCTTCGGCGACGGCACGGTGTTCCTGGAGCGCTATGTCCGCAACGCCCGGCATGTCGAGGTCCAGGTCTTCGGCTTCGGCGACGGCCGCGCGGTGCACCTGTTCGAGCGCGAATGCTCGATCCAGCGCCGGTTCCAGAAGATCGTCGAGGAAAGCCCCTCGCCCGGCATCTCCGCCGCCACCCGCGCCCGGATGACGGCGGCGGCGGTGGCCCTGGCCGAGGCGGTGCGCTATCGCGGCGCCGGCACCATCGAATTCGTGGTCGATGACGACAGCCAGGGCTTCTTCTTCCTGGAGATGAACACCCGGATCCAGGTCGAACACCCCGTCACCGAGGCGGTGACCGGCCTGGACCTGGTGGGGCTGCAGCTGCGGCTGGCCGCCGGCGAGGCCCTGGCGCTGCGCCAGGAGGACATCCGCCAGTCCGGCCACGCCATCGAATGCCGGCTCTATGCCGAGAACCCGGCCAGGATGTTCCTGCCCCAGCCCGGCACGCTGGCCCGGCTGGTGCTGCCGGAGGGCATGGCGGGCATCCGGGTCGACACCGGCGTGCGCCAGGGCGATGCGGTGACGCCGTTCTACGATCCGATGATCGCCAAGATCATCGCCCATGGCGCGGACCGCGACGCCGCCATCGCCCGGATGCTGGCGGCGCTGGCGCGGGTGGAGGTCGAGGGGCTGGTGGCCAACGCGCCGTTCCTGGCGCGCACCATCGGCCACCCCGCCTTCCGCGCGGGGCGCACCACCACCAGCTTCGTCGACACCCACAAGGCTGAATTGATCGGCTGATGCGAGAACCGGCAGGGAGACAGGGATGATCTACGACAGACCAGAGTTCCGGCCGGGCGGCGACCGCTACCTGCTGATCGAGTTCGGCAACGAGATGAATCTCGAGCTGAACTTCATGGCCCAGGGCCTGGCCACCGCCATCGCCGAGCAGAAGACCAAGGGGGTGATCGAGACCGCGCCCTGCTTCGCCTCGATGCTGATCCATTACGAGCCGGACGAGATCTCCTACGCCGACCTGTCGCGCGAGCTGGAGCGGCTGATCGCCGCCCTCGGCTCGTCCGACGACATCGAGCTGGAAAGCAGGATCTTCTACTTCCCGACCGTCTATCTCGACCCCTGGACCCGGGAGTGCGTGCAGGACTACATCGCCAAGATCGCGCCGAAGCAGACCGACCCCGAATTCGTGGCCGAGCTGAACGGGCTGTCGGACGTGGAGCAGTTCGTCCGGGTGCATTCCGGTACCGAATACTGGGTGGCGGCGCTGGGCTTCTGGCCCGGCCTGCCCTTCATGATGGCGCTGGACCCGCGCTGCAAGCTGACCGCGCCGAAATACAACCCGCCGCGGACCTGGACGCCCAAGGGCACGGTCGGGATGGGCGGCGCCTCGACCGCGATCTACCCCGAGCATCTGCCCGGCGGCTACCAGATCTTCGGCCGCATCCCGGTGCCGATCTGGGACCCGGAGAAGCGCTTCGACGTGTTCGAGCACTCGATCTGCCTGTTCCGCCCCGGCGACCGGGTGAAGTTCGTGCCCTGCACGGTCGAGGAGTTCGAAGAGGCCGAGCGCCGCGTCGCCGACGGCAGCTACGTCTACAACGTGGTCGAATACCAGAAGTTCTCCGTCCGCCAGTACAAGCGCTGGGTCGGGGCGCTCGACCTCACCCGCCGGTTCTGAGGAGGCCCGCATGCTCGAAGTGATCAAGCCGGGGCTCGAGACCTCGGTGCAGGACTGGCCGGGCCGCATCGGCTTCTGGAACCAGGGCTTCCCGCCCTCGGGCCCGATGGATTCCTGGTCCTTCCGCCTGGCCAATGTGCTGGTCGGCAACGATCCCGGCGCCGCCGGGCTGGAATGCCAGTTCCTGGGCCCGACGCTGAAGTTCCAGCGCGACGGCGTGGTCGCCGTGACCGGCGCCGAGATGCAGGCCACGCTGGACGGCGCGCCGTTCCCGCTGTGGCAGTCGGTGGCGGTCAGGGCCGGCCAGACTCTGGCGATGGCCTTCGCCCGCACCGGCGCCCGCGGCTACATCGCCGTCGCCGGCGGCATCAGCACCGAGCCCTGGCTGGGCGCCCGCGCCACCTTCCACAAGGCCGGCGTCGGCGGCATGGGCGGCCGGGCGCTGAAGGAGGGCCAGGTGGTGCCGGTGGCCGAGGCCGCGGGGAAGCCGGGCCGCCGGGTGAAGGAATCGGCACGGCCGGCCTTCGCTGTGGGCAAGCGCTGGACCATCGAGGTGGTGGCCGGGCCGAACGACGACTGGATCGACGCCGCCGGGCATGAACGCTTCCTGTCCGCCGACTGGAAGCTGTCATCGAAATCCGACCGCACCGGCTTCCGCCTGGACGGGCCGGAATGGAGCTTCGCCGCCAGGGCGACGGACAAGGCGCCGGAGCACGGGTCGCTGCCGTCCAACATCATCGACCAGGGCTATCCCCTCGGCGCCATCAACCTGGCCGGGCAGACGCCGATCATCCTGGTCAGCGACGGCCCGTCGATGGGCGGCTTCATCAACCCCTACACCGTGCCGCAGGCGGTGTTCTGGAAGCTGGGCCAGTCGCGGCCGGGCGAGATCTACAATTTCAAGGCGGTCTCGGTCGACGAGGCCCAGGCCATGGCGCGCCGGCTGCGCGACCTGTGCACGGAGACGTCGATCGAGGTCGGGTGACGGCGACTAGGAATTCAACCTTCAGTGTCATGCCACGGCTCGACCGTGGCATCCAGGGGCGGCGAGAGCGGCTCTCGACGGCCCCTGGATTGCCCGGTCAAGCCGGGCAATGACAGGTAAGGGTGGGAACAGGGCGGGCCGGGGACGACCGGACCATCGCCATCAGCAGGGAAGCAGGACCATGGCGACCGACGTGAAGACCCAGACCGCCGGCAACATGTGGAAGGTGCTGGTCAAGCCCGGCGATGCGGTGGCCGCCGGCGACACCCTGTTCATCATGGAGGTGATGAAGATGGAGGTGCCGCACGAGGCGCCGGTCGCCGGCACCGTCGCCTCGGTCCATGTCGCCGAGGGCGCCGAGGGGCTGGACGCCGACCAGACCGTGGTCGTGATCGACTGACCGGAACCGCGGGGCCGGGACGGAGCTGTCGCTCCACCCCTGGACCAGGCCGTTAGCGCCGCTTCCCGACCACGTCGTCGATCGCGGTGGCCAGCCCGGACGCCATATGGGTCAAGGCGAGCCGCGCCGTCTCCACCGTGCCGGCGGAGGACCGCAGGTCATAGGCCGGCGGGCTCTGCCGGGTGACGAAGCCGCCCAGGATCTGGCCGGTCTGGGAATCGGTGAACTTGCCCGCGACGGTCACGGCGCCGACGAAGGCCGCGGGCATGTCCCCGACGGATTTGATGGCGGTGATCCCCAGCCCGATCGGCGTGATCCTGGTGAGCGACAGGATCGGCCGGGTCTTGGAGACCCCGGCGAGAGTCAGCTGCAGGGTGACGATGCCCGGCCCGGGGCGGGAGACGACGTTGCGATTGCGCGACAGTGCGCGCCCGACATCCTGGGTCAGGGCGAGGCCGAGCAGCTGCTGGTCCTGGGGCGAGACCTCGCCGAAATCGGCATCCGGGCCGCGATAGACATCGGCGGCCGGGATGTAGACCCCATGATACTTGGAAAGGTCGAGCTTCGGCGACCGGTAGACGAGGGTGTTGTCGCCGAGGTTGCCGGCGGCGGTGCTGCCCTCGGCCGGCGCGCTGAGCGGCATTTCCCCGGACAGGCCGGCGGTGGTCTCCGGCTTGTTCGAGCCGCAGGCGGCCAGGGCGATCGCCGCGGCCACCACTGATATCTGCAACAGTCTCATCTGGGTTCTCCTGGGTCGGATCGGATGGTCTGGGATCAGTGGTTTCCGCCCGGCGCATCGGTCGCGGGGGCCGCATGCGGCGCCTTCGCGCCTTTGCGTTCCGACAGCCGCTGCAGCACGGTGAAGAAGGACGGCACGAACAGCACCGCGAGGCAGGTCGAGGCCAGCATGCCGCTGACCACGGCGATGCCGATCGAGATGCGCGAATTGGCCCCTGCCCCGGTGGCGAAGACCAGCGGCAGGACGCCGAGGATGAAGGCGAAGGACGTCATCAGGATCGGCCGGAACCTGGCCCGCGCCGCCTCCACCGCCGCGTCGGCGATGTCCACGCCCTCGGCCCGCTTCTCCCGCGCCACCTCGACGATCAGGATGGCGTTCTTGGCCGCCAGCGAGATCAGCAGGATGACGCCGATCTGGGTGTACAGGTTGTTGGCGACGCCGAGCAGGTTGAGCGCCGCGACCGTGCCCAGCAGGGCCAGCGGCACGGCCAGGATGACCGACAGCGGCTGGGTCCAGCTTTCGTACTGGCCGGCCAGCACGAAGTAGACCAGGACCAGGGCCAGACCGAAGATCAGGTAGATCTGGTTGCCGACGATCCTCTCCTGGTAGGACATCGCGGTCCAGTCCGAGCCATAGCCGGGCGGCAGGGTCTGCGCCGCGATCTGGTCCATCAGCCCCATCGCCTGGCCCGAGCTGAAGCCCGGCGCCGGACCACCCGCGAGGGTGACCGACGGGTAGAGGTTGTAGAGGCTGATCAGCGGCGGCCCCTGCACCGTCTGCACGGTCAGGAGGCTGCCCAGCGGCACCATCTGTCCGTCCGGGGTCCGGAGCTTCAGCTTCAGGATGTCGTCGGGGACCAGCCGGTGCTGCGCCTCGGCCTGGGCGTAGACCTGGAAGACGTTGTTGAACTTGTTGAACTGGGTGACGTAGGTCGAGCCGAGATAGGCCTCGAGCGTCGAGAACACCTGGCCGACGGTCACCCCCAGCGTCTCGGCCTTGATCCGGTCCACCGCCAGGAACAGCTGCGGCGTGCCGGCGCTGAAGGTGGTGTTCACGCGCTGCAGCGCCGACTGCGTCGCCGCCTTGGCCACCACCTCGCGCGCAGTGCCCTGCAGCTGGGCGAAATCGGCGCTGCCGTCCTTGACCAGCAACTGCATGGTGAAGCCGCCGGAATTGCCGATACCCTGGATCGGCGGCGGCACCAGCACGAAGGCCGCCCCGTCCTGCAGGTCGGCCAGCGATGCCGTCAGCTTGCGGTAGATCGCCGGCAGGCTTTCGTCGCGGCCGCGCTCCGACCAGTCCTTGAAGATCACATAGGCCATGCCGGCGTTGAACAGCGTGGCGTTGTTGTCGAGCACCGAGATGCCGCTGACGCCGACGACATTGGCGACGCCGGGGGTGGCCAGCGCGATCTTCGTCACCTCCGCCACGGTGCGGTCGGTGCGCTGCAGCGACGCGCCCTCGGGCAGCTGCACGCTGATGATGGCGTAGCCCTGGTCCTCGATCGGCAGGAACGCCGTCGGCACCCGCGACATGCCCCAGAACGCCAGGCCGATCAGGCCGAAGGCCACCAGCACCATCAGGATGCTGTGGTTGACCATGCGCCGGACCAGCCGTTCGTACCAATGCTCCAGCGCGCCATAGCCCCGGTTGAAGCCGCGATAGATCAGGTTGCGCTGCTCCGGCGGGGTCGGCGGCTTCAGCCATAGCGCGCATTGCGTCGGCTTCAGCGTGGCGGCGTTGATCGCGCTGATGATGGCGGTGGCGGCGATCACCAGGGCGAATTGCTGGTACATCTGGCCGGTCAGCCCGGGCAGGAAGGCGGCCGGCACGAACACCGACATCAGCACCAGGGTAATGCCGATGATCGGGCCGAACAGCTCGCCCATCGCCTTCACCGCGGCCTCCCGGCCGCTCAGCCCCGCCTCCATGTGGCGCGACACGCCCTCGACGATGACGATGGCGTCGTCGACGACGATGCCGATGGCCAGGACGATGGCGAAGAGGGTCGCGGTGTTGACGCTGAAGCCGAGCATCGCCATCGCCGCGAAGGCGCCGATGATGGTGACCGGCACCGTCGTCGCCGGCACCAGCATGGCGCGCCAATCCTGCAGGAACAGCAGGATGACGACCAGCACCAGGACCGCCGCCTCGATCAGGGTCTTGTAGACCTCGTCGATCGAGGCGCTGACGAATTTGGTGGTGTCGAACGGGATGTCGTAGGTCAGGCCCTGGGGGAACGCCTTGGCCAGCTCCGCCATCTTCGTCCGCACCTCCCCCGCCACCGCCAGGGCGTTGGCGTCGGGCAGCTGGAAGATACCGATCGCCGCCGTGGGATGGCCGTTCAGGGTCGCGGTGTGGCTGTAGCTCTGCGACCCCAACTCGACCCGCCCGATGTCGCGGACCCTGACCAGGCGGCCGCCGTTCTGGTTGTCGGCCTTGACCACGATCGTCTCGAAATCGGCGGCGGCGTCCAGCCGGCCGGCGACGTTCACGGTGTACTGGAAGTTCTGGCCGTTCGGGGCCGGGGGCATCCCGACCATGCCGGCCGTGACCTCCTGGCTTTCCTGCTGGATGGCGCCGACGACGTCGGCCGGCACCAGGCCGTAGCTTTGCAGCTTGTCCGGGTCCATCCACACCCGCATGGCGTAGGGGCCGGCGCCGAACACGGTGACGTTGCCGATCCCGGGCAGCCGGGCCAGCTCCTTCTGCAGGTTGATCACGGCGTAGTTGGACAGGAACAGCCCGTCATACCGGTCGTCGGCGGAGGACAGCGTGATGAACTGCAGCACCGCGGTCGACTTCTTCTGCACGTTCACGCCCTGCACCTGCACCGCCTGCGGCAGGGACGACAGCGCGATCGCGACCCGGTTCTGCACCAGCACCTGGGCCAGGTCTGGGTCGGTGCCGATGTCGAAGGTGACGGTCAGGGTGTAGGTGCCGTCGCTGGCGCTGGTCGACTGCATGTAGATCATGCCTTCGACGCCGTTGACCTGCAGTTCGACCGGCAGGGCGACCGTGTCCATGATCGTCCGGGCGCTGGCGCCGGGATAGACCGTGGTCACCTGCACCGTCGGCGGCACGACATTGGGGTATTGCGAGATCGGCAGGCGCAGCAGCGATATCGCCCCGATCAGCACGATGACCAGGGCCAGCACGTTGGAGAGAACCGGCCGCTCGATGAAGAAGCGCGAGAACATGGGACCCCTCTGGGGACTGGAGGTGACGCGCGACGGCGGCTAGGGCTTGGCGGCGGCGGATGGTCCGGCGGCCTGGCCGGCCATGGCGGCCTTGTCGGGTGCGACCTTGCTGCCGGGGATGGCCTTCTGGATCCCCCCGATCACCACCCAGTCATCCGGCCCGATGCCGTCACGGACCACGCGCAGCGCCCCGTCGGCCGGTCCGAGGGTCACCCGGCGCTGCTCGACCACATCGTCCTTGCCGAGCACCAGGAGGTAGCTGCCGAGCTGGCTGGTGCCGATCGCCGTGTCGTCGACCAGCAGCCCGGCCTGCTTCGGGCCGACCGGGACGCGGACCCGGGCGAACAGGCCCGGCAGCAGCGCCAGATCCTTGTTCTCGAACAGGCCGCGCACGGTCAGGGTGCCGGTCCTGGGGTCGATCTGCGGGGCGATGTAGTCGATCGTGCCCCGGTGCGGATAGCCGGTTTCGGTCTGCAGGCCGATCTCGACCGGCACCGCGTGCAGGTCCGCCACCTTGCGGCCCTGGGCGGCCAGCCCCTGCTTCACCTGCAGCACCTGCTGCTCGCTGACGGTGAAGGTGACATGGATCGGGTCGGTCTGGACGATGCTGGCCAGCTTGGTCGGGCCGCCATAGCCGACCAGGGCGCCGACATCGGCGAGATGCGCGGTGACGACGCCGTCGAATGGGGCCGTGATCTCGGTGTAGCCCAGGGTGATGGTGGCGAGGTCGACATTGGCCTGCGCCTGCATCACCGCGGCCGTCTTCTGGTCGAGAAGGGTCTTGGCGTCCTCGACATGGGCTTCGGAGGCGAACTGGTTCTTCCCCAGCGATGCCTGGCGATTGTATTCGGACTGGGCGTTGGCCTGCCCGGCCTGCTGCAGGATCAGCTCCGCCTTCGCCTGCTGCAGCTGCGCCTCATAGGTGTCGCGCTGGATCCGGAACAGCGTGGTGCCCTGCTTCACCAGCGCGCCGTCCTGGTAGTCGATGGCGACGAGGTCGCCCTGCACCCGGGCCTCGAGGTCGACGGCGTTGAAGGCCTCGGTCGAACCGGTCAGCTCGAGATAGGCGGTGACCGGCTGCTGCACCGGCTGTGCCACCGTCACCTTGGGCGGCGGCGGCGGCACGTAGGCGTTCTGCTCGTTGCAGGCGGCCAGGCCGGCGCCCAATCCGCCAATCAGCACCAGCCGCGCCGTCCATCCCCCCGGACCGCCGATCGTTCGGGACCACATCGTTGCCATGACTTCACCCTCTGCAGCGTCCGGCCTGCCGGCCCTGCCGCCTGTCTTCAAGATCGCTTGTCGTGCTCCGGCGCGGCGGCCGCTCCGGTCAGCGCCGGAACCGGCGGCCGTCGCCGAAACTGTTCAGCCGCTGCTGGCCGACGCCACGGGCTTGGCGCTGGCCGTCGAGGTCGCCCAGCGTGCGGTCGTCGCGCTGCGCCGGCTGCCAGCCGCCGGAATCCCGCTTCTGCCAGCCGTCATCGGTGTGCTGGTAGACATTGCCGTCATGGCCGGCATAGACGTTGCCGTCGTTCCAGACAGCGCCTGTCCCCGTGCGGCGATTGACGACCGCGCCCTGCCGGTCGACCGAGCGGTCGCCATCCTGGACGTTGCCGGTGACGGTGGTCCGGGCGGCGCCGGCGCGGCCGGTCTGCTGGTTGACCCCGGCGATCTCGCGGCCGGCCTGGTAGTCGCCGCTGTCGACGTTGCCGGTGATGCCGGCGCGCCCGGCCACGGCCACGCCGGTGCTGGGATTGGCGAACGAACCCTGGCGGCCCGCGGCATAGCCGCCGGTGTTCCAATCGAAGGCCCCTGCCCGGCCGGCCTGGCCATGGGCGCCGGTGTAGGGATTGAAGCCGGAGACATGGCTGCCGCTCCAGCCCGTCCCGGTCCAGCCGTTCCAGCCGCTGGCATGGGTGACCGTGCCGCGGCCCCAGCGGCCGTAGACGTTGACCTGGTTGACGTCGACATGGCCCCAGTTCACATAGCCGCCGTCATAGCCCCAATACGGGCCCCAATAGGGGGAGGCGGCGCCCCACAACGCCCCGGCCGCGAAGCCGAAGGCGAAGCCCTCCGCCGCGCCCAGCCCGAAGCCGGCGCCGTAGCCGTAGGTCGCGGGGTATCCGTACCAGACGTCGCCCGAGACATAGGCCGGATAGCTGTAGCCGGTGCCATAGACCACCGTGCCATCAGGCCCGACCACGACGCCGAGATAGCCCGGGGTGTAGCCGACCACGATGGTCTGCGGCGTCACCGCATAGATCCGGACATAGGTGACGTAGTGCAGCGGCGACGATGCCGGGATGGCGTAGACCACCGCCGGCACCGCGTCGGCGATGCGCCACGGCCCGGTCGCCGACGCGGCCATGAACCAGACGCCCTTGGACACCGCGAGGTAATGCGTCGGGTCGATCCGGATCACCGGCACCGGCGTGTTCACGGCATAGGACAGGGCCGTGCCGTCGATCGGCTGGAACTCCGGCGCGCCGCCGGCATAGGACACGCGCAGGCTGGCCTTGCTGCGCGACACCGTGGCGGTCTGCGGGATCGCGGCGGCGATCGCCGCTTCCTTGGCCTGCGGCGTGCCGGCGACCGAGACCAGCACATCCGCCTTGGGATCTTCCGGCGGGATCTTCGCGAAATCGGCCGGCAGCGCGTCCGCCGCGACGAAGCCCCACGGCCCGTCCAGCCCGGTCGAACGGAACCAGCGGCCGGAGACCAGCAGGTAGTAGGCGTTGTTGCCGGGGTCGACGAAGACGGCGTGGTCGGCATTGGTCATGGTCAGCAGCCCGACCCCGGCGACCGGCGCGATCTGCGGCGGCCCGTCGGTCACCACCAGCTCGGTCGGCTGCGTCGCCACCAGCAGCGCGGGCGGGGTCGCCGGCGCCTTGCCGCCTTCCGGCAGCAGCGGATCGGGCACGGCCGATTTGGCGGCCGCCGTCGCCACCGCCCGCAGCGCCGCCGAGGGCGCCGTGGTCACCACCCAGGTGCCGTCGAGGGCAGAGGCTTCGTACCAGGACCCGGCGGCCTGGATATGGAAGGTCCCGCCCCCATCCTGCAGCACCAGGGCGCGGGCGTTCACCACCCGCTGGTAGCCGGCGGCTCCGTCGACCGGGTGCAGCACCGGGTCGCCGTCGATCGGCACCAGCACGGTCGGCGCCGCGGCGAAGACGATGTGCGGCGGGTCGTTCCGCACCGGCACGCCGACCTGGGCGTCGAGCTGCTGCTGCGCGGCATAGCTGGTCTGAAGATGGTCGAGCGCGACGGTCATCCCTGCGGCCGGCAGCTGGGCCTGCAGCGTGGCCTGCAGCCCCGCCGCCTGGTCGGGCGCGGTCGGCGCGTCGACCTTGTCGATGGTGATCCCGTGCAGCCGGACCAGGCCGGCGGTCTTGTCGATGTCCGCATCGGCGCTGAATTCGGCGATGGCGTAGGTCGGGCTGCTGCCCTCCTTGGTGCCGACGGCGATGGCGGCGCGCCCGGCGATGTGGTCGCCGGTCCAGCTTTCGACCTGCGGCTGGTAGATCTCGATCCGCTGGTCGCCATGGTCGAAATCCCGCGGCCAGGACAGTGAGGGCGCAGCCGCCGGCGCCCCTTGGGCCAGGGCGGCGACAGGCGCCGCCCCCAGGGCTGCCGCACCGATCAACAGGGTGCCGATGAGACGAGCTGTGCTGCGCATGATGTCCTCGATGAAAGATCGAAGCATGGAAGGCCGATGCGGATCAGAACGGCATGATGGCGCGCAGCGAGCCGCTGTTGCTGGAGACGCGGTCGGAGAACTCGCCGTCATACTGCAGCCGGATGTCGAAGCCGGCGGCGGTCGAGACCTGGACGCCGGCGCCGATGCGCGCCACCACGTCGTCGATCGGCAACGAGGTGTCGAAGCTGCCGGTGCCGGACGGCGCGCCGGCGAACCGGGCCTTCGCCGTCCAGTCGTCGTCGCTGAGGATCGAGACGCCGGCATAGGCGTAGGGCCGCAGCTGGGCGCCGTCGAGGTCGACCCGGCCGCCGACTTCCAGCGACGGCGAGAAGGCGAAGGTGAACTGGTCGCTGTCCTCGACCTTCAGCCCGAGGTCGCCGCCGCCGTTCTCGCTGTATCCCGGCATCCGCGAATAGATCGCGTCGAGGTCGACATAGGGCTTCAGGTACATCTCGGAGAACGCGAAGGTCCGCGCCACCCGCAGCCGCGCCGACCCGGCGAAGACATCAGGGTCGCTGGAGGCGGTGTCCTCGAAGCCGGGCACCGCGATCCGGCGGTCGAGGCTGAAGCTGCCATAGCTGCCGCTGATCGCCCCGGCCACCATCCACGGCCCGATCTCGCGCTTCACGGTCAGGCCGACATAGCCGCTGTCGCCGTTGCCGTCGACCCGGTCGTCATAGGCGTCGAGCCAGCTGTTCTGATAGGCGGCCGACATCCCGACGAACCAGCCCGGCGCCACCTCGTGCTGGCCCCCGACCTGATAGGTGATGCTGTCGTTGGAGAAGCCGGAGGTGCCGGCATCGGCGGTCTGCTGGGTCGACCGGCCGGTGACCTGGGCCCAGGCGCAGTCGGTCTCGCCGGTCAGGGCGTCGGTGCCGCTGAACACCGGGCAGCTCATCAGCCCGCTGGCGAAGCGCGCCATGCCGGCCTGCAGCTGCTGCGCCGGGGCCAGGGCGATGCCCGGCGACAGGTCCTTCAGCAGGTTGCCGTAGCTGCTGCTGCCCTGGTCCGCGGCGGCGCCGAGGGTGGCGAACAGCTTGCCGAAGCTGTCGGTGCCGCCGGCATCCCAGATGTCCTGCAGGCCGCGGGCGACCTTGGACTGGTTGCCCTCCAGCTTCATCGCATCCGCGTCGAAATCGGCCGAGGCGACCGACAGGCGATAGTCATGGCCCGACGGCGTCAGGGCGAAGCCGTAGATCGGCGACGTCTCCGGCGTGATCGCACCGGTGGCGGCGCCGTCGACCGTCAGCACGGTCAGCGCCCGGCCAGGCCGCAGGCTGGTGGCCTGCAGGTCCAGCGTCCCGCCCAGCTGTGCGTCGCCGCGCACCAGCAGACGGTCCGCCGTGCTGCTGTTGAAGTCGGTGTCGACCACCAGGGAGCCGGCCGCCCCTTGGGTGAAGTTGCCGGTGATCTCGGTGCTGTCGGTCGTACCGGAATGCCCGACCACCATCCGGCCCTGGTTCATCACGTCCGCCTGGTACAGCGAGGCGTCGATCAGCGTGTGATCGGAGTAGTTGTTCACCGTGCCGGCGTTTGGCCCGTCGGTGTTGTTCAGCAGGATGTTGCCGGAGACGGTGCCGTAGTTGTTGACCGTCAGCAGGCTGCCAGAAGCCGTCGTGTAGTCGCCGTCGTAACGGATGGCGGTGCCCGAGGCGGCCGACACGCTGCCGCCGGCATTCACCGTCAGCACATTGTCGTGGCCGGCTGCGATCCAGACGCCGGAGCCACCCCCCGAACCGCCGGTGACCGCGCCGTTGACGGTCACGGTAACGGTGTTGTTGTCCTCCGGGCCCTGGCTCTGGGCGAAGATGCCGGTCGAGTTTGCGCCCGTGGTGATGATCGACCCGTTTTGCGTCACGGCCACGGTTCCACCGTCGCCGGCCGCCGTCGCGTCCGTACTGCCGGCGAAGGCGCCGGACTGGTCCCCACCAAAGCCGCCGCCACCGCCGATCGACTGCGCCAGGATGCCGAAGGCGTTGGCGCCGCTGGTGGCGATGCTGCCATCGACCGTGACCGCAACGGCGCCGCCGGTGCCGCCGCCGCTGCCGCCCGCCCCGTTACGTCCGGTCGGGTTCAGCGCGAACAGGCCCACCGACGCATCGCCGCCGATGCCGCCGCCGCCGCCGATCGACTGCGCCACGATGGCATGCGCCCCGGCGCCGCGGGTGGTGATGCGGCTGCTGGTGGTGATATCCAGCGTCACCGCCCCGCCGCCGCCGCCGGCCCCACCCTGGCCGCCGAGCGCCAGGCCGGCCAGGTTGTTGGCCGCCCCGGCGCCGCCGATGCCGCCACCGCCGCCGATCGACTGCGCGACGATGCCGTAGGCCCGGGCGCCAGAGGTGGACAGGCCGAGTCCGGTGGTCAGGGTGACGGCCTCGCCACTGCCGGAGACGCCGCCCTTGCCGCCGACCACGACCGCGACCGCACTGCCGCCGACGTTCTTGGCCGCGGTGCTGTTGCCGGCGCCGCCGGTGCCGCCGCCGCCGCCGATCGACTGGGCCAGGATGTCGATGGCGTCGTCGCCGCCGGTCTGGGCGTTCAGCCAGCTGCCGCGGCCATCGGTGAGCGGATTGATCTGGACGGTGCCGCCATTGCCGCCGCCGCCACCCGTGCCGCCGCCGTCGCCGCCGACGGTCAGGTTGCCGGCCGCCTGGTCGGACCCGTCGCCGCCCTGGCCGCCGCCGCCGCCGATCGACTGCAGCACCACCGCATTTGCGGCATAGCCCGTCGTGATGATCTGGTTGTTGTGGCTGTCGTCGAAGATCGCGGCAACGCTGCCGCCAGTGGCGGCGGAGCCGCCCTTGCCGCCCACGCCGACCGTGATGTTGGCCTGGACCTTGCTGCCGGACGCCGTCGACGACCCGCCGGCGCCGCCGCCGCCGCCGATCGACTGCGCCACGATGCCGTCGGCCCAGTCGCCGGCGGTGGCGATCCGCCCGGAATGGGTCAGCGCGACCGCGCCGCCATTGCCGCCACCGCCGCCCGTGCCGCCAACATCGACCGTCAGGGTATAGGTGTTGCCTTCGTCGGACAGCCGGTCCTTGTTGTCCTTGAACTCGCCGATGCGGTCGAGGATCGGGTGGGACGAGGCATCGGCACCGATCGACCCGCCCAGCCCGCCGCCGCCGCCGATCGACTGCAGCATCACGCCGTCGGCATCGCCGCCCACCGTCGTGATGGCGCCGTCCGTGTTGGCGGTGACGGCGCCGCCGTCGCCCCCGCTGCCGCCGGTCCGGCCGACCCCGACGGACAGCCGGCCCTCGTAGCCTTCCGCGCCGGCGGCCAGGAACAGCGTGCCGCCCTGCGAATTGCCGCCGCCGCCGCCGATCGACTGGGCGACGATGCCGCGCGAGCCGGAGCCGAGGGTCTGGATGGTCTGGTTCTGGTACTGGGTCATATTGACCGCGCCGCCATTGCCGCCGCTGCCGCCGGTGCCGCCGACCCCCACCGTGGCCTTGATACTGACCACGCCGCCCTGGGAATAGGCGTTGCTGCTGCCGATGCCGCCATTGCCGCCGCCGCCGCCGATCGACTGCGCCAGCACGCCATCGGCGTAGTTGCCATAGGTGACGATGGTCGAGGCCGGGGTCGGCTGGGTCGGCGGCAGCTGCAGCGCCGGCGGGCTGCCGACCACGGCGCCGCTGGAATCGCCGAGCGTAACCGTGACCGTGCCTCCGGTGGAGCCGCTGGTGCCGCCGCCGCCGAGGCTCATGCCGGCCGTCACCTCGACCGAATTCTTGTCGCCAAGCGTGGTGGACAGGACCGAGGCGTCGCCGCCATTGCCGCCGCCGCCGCCGACCGACTGCGCCACGATGGCATGCGAGCCGTCACCCACCGTGGTGACCGAGCTGCCGCCGTTCAGGGTCACGCTGGCCGCCCCGCCGGCACCGCCGCTGCCGCCCGTGCCGCCGACCGCCCCCTGGAAGTTGAAGGCGAGGGATACGCCTTCGCCGGTCGGCACCGCCACGACGAGATCGGCGGCGCTGGAGCTGCCGCCATTGCCGCCGCCGCCGCCGACCGACTGGGCGACGATGCCGAAGGCATCGTCCGGCGCGTAGGTTTCGGGGTCGACATCGGGGCCGGGGACGCCGGTCATGATCCGGGAGTTGTTGAGATTGACGGCCGCGGCCCCGCCGCCGCCGCCACTGCCGCCGCTGCCGCCGACCACGAGCGAGGCGTTGAAGCCGACGGTGACGTTGTAGTAGGAGGCATCGCCGCCATTGCCGCCACCGCCGCCGACCGATTGCGCCAGCACGCCGATGGCATGGGCGCCGCCGGTGGTCACGGCCAGGTCGTTCTGCTGCACGGTCACGCCGTTGCCGGCGCCGCCGGCGCCGCCCTTGCCGCCGATCTGCAGCGCCACGAAGGACAGGGCGCTGTAGTTCTGGACGCTGCCGCCATTGCCGCCGCCGCCGCCGATCGATTGCGCCATCAGGCCGACCGCGTAGTTGCCGGCGGTGGTGAGGGTCGCCGCCTGGCCGGCCGGGCCGCCGCCGTCGCTGCAGATGGCGCCGGTGTTGTCGACGCAGACCGTGCCGCCGTCGCCGCCATTGGCCGCATTGCCGCCGATGCCGATCGACGCGATGGTCGAGACGGTCAGGACGTCGCCGCCATTGCCGCCGCCGCCGCCGACCGATTGCGCCAGCACGCCCAGGCCGAAATCTCCGGTCGTCTGGATCCGGCCGAGATTGATCAGATCGATCTCGCCGCCGCTGCCGCCGGCCGACCCGGAGCCGCCGACGCCGGCGATGCCCTTGCTGTCGCCGCCGCTGCCGCCGCCGCCGCCCACCGACTGGGCGATCAGGCCGACCGCGGCCTTGCCGGCGGTCGTGACCGTGCCGGTGTTGTTGATCAGGACCTTGCCGCCATCCGAGTCCGTGGTGCCCGCGGCGTCGCCGCCGACGCTCACCAGGCCGGTGGCGGACCCCGCCGCGCCGCCGCCGCCGCCGACCGACTGGGCGATGATGCCGTGCGAGGAGTAGCCGCCCGTGGTGATGCCGCCGCTGTTGCGGACGATCGCCTCGCCGGCCGTGCCGCCGCCGGCGCCGTCGCCGCCCAGGGCGACGAACTCACCGGTCGCGAGCCCGCCGGTGCCGCCGCTGCCCGCGATCGATTGCGAGAGCACGCCATAGGCATGGTCGCCCGAGGTCGAGATCGTCCCGGCGGTGGTGACGGTCACGGTGCCGCCATTGCCGCCGTTGCCGCCGTTGCCGCCCTGGCCGCCCAGCACGCTCTGGAAATCGCTGCCGGTGCCGCCGCCGCCGCCGATCGAATGCGCGGCGATGCCGGCGGCATAGGTGCCGGTGGTGGTGATGGTGGTCTGGGCATCGGTGGTGACCGTCACAGCGCCGGCGTTGCCGCCGAACCCGCCGCCGCCGCCGGTGCCCGCCAGGGCGGTGCCGTCGCTGGCGTCACCACCCTGGCCGCCCAGGCTTTCCGCCAGGATGCCGTAAAGCGAATCGCCATGGGTGGTCAGCGTGCCGGCGCCGGTCAGGTTCGCGACCGCGCTGCCGCCCATGCCGCCATTGCCGCCATACTGGTCCTTGTCCGGACCTTTGCCGCCGTCGCCGCCACGGCTCTCCGCCGCCATGGCGGCGCCCACCAGGCTGCCGCCATTGGTGACGTCGACCAGGATCTGCCCATTGTTGTTGACCGTCGCGGTGCTGGCGCTTCCGCCGTTGCCGCCATTGTCGCTGTCATCGGTCGATTCGATGCCGTTGCCGCCGGCGCTGAGGGCGCCGATGCCGAGCAGCCGGTCGCCGCCGGCGGCGGCGTTCCAATAGATCTGGACCGTGCCGCTGTTGGTGGCGGTGGCCGACCCGCCCGATCCGGCATTGCCGTTGTAGTTCCCGCCGGACCCGCCGAGCGAACTCGCGACCACGCCGCCGCCATTCGCGATGCCCTGCAGGCGATTGGAGCTGTTGCCGAACAGGATGGAGCTGTTGTTGGTGGTCGTGACGCTGCCGCCGGCGCCCCCCGTGCCGCCCCTCTGGTCGTCGATGACGGCGCTGTTCTGTTCGCCGCCCCTACCGCCTTCGCTCAGCGCGAAGATGCCGTACATGCCGTCGAAGACCGTACCGGTCACGCTCAGCTGGCTGTTGTTGGTGGCCGTGACCGTGCCGCCGGCGCCGCCCGTGCCGCCGTTGGAGTTGTCGTTCTTGTTGTCCTGGTCGCCCTCACCGCCGACGGATATCGCCTCGATCAGGTAAAACAGCGGATAGCTGGAGGTCGACAGCGTCGCCGTCATCGTGCCGTTGTTGGTGAAGGATACCGCGCCGCCGGCGCCGCCGCCGCCCTCGTCCTGGCCGACACCGCCCTCCGTCGCCGCGGTGATGCCGGCCCGGATGATGAAGGGGGAGATCTCACTGCCGAGATTGAAGGTCCCGCTGTTGGTGACGCTGAGATTGTCCGAGGCGCCGCCGGTCTTGACGTCGTCATCGCCGGCCGCGCCGGTGAGGAACACGTATTCGCGCTGGTTGTAGGAGCCGCCGGCGATATTGCAGGTGGCCGGATTGCTGCCGGAGCAGCCGATCTCGCCCGAATGTCCCGGCACCGCCGCCAGCAGGCCGGCGGCGGAGACGGAGGACAAGAGCGCCAGGCGGGGCCACAGCAGGCCGGGCCGGGATGCCGCCGGGACGGTTCCGGCCGTTGCCGCGCGTACGATGCCCCGGGATCCGTCGATCTTTGCCCGCATGATGCAATGCCCCCTTGCTCGACCGACGAGGCTTCGCCACCCTTCGGCCGGCTCCCAAGCCGGCAGTCAGGTTTTTTGGCGGACCTCCCGGTGGACACGAAATAGCGTTCCAATGGGATAGGATGCTTATATTGTTGCCGGCTTGAGACACGCGTTATTCGATGAATCGGCTGATCGGGTCGATGAAACGTCATGGTGACGGATGGCGCACCGGCATTGCGGGACAAGAGGCGGCACTCGATGAGCGCGGTCGCAGGATACGGATCGCCCGGCGATGAGGGCCGCTTCGCCGCGGAGAGGGCGCCCGCCCCGGCCGCCCCGGCGGGATCGTTCTGGCGGGTGCATGTCGCCACCTGGGTCTTCATCGCGCTGTTCGGCCTGGTCTCGCGCGTCGCCGCCTTCGACGACATCCCGCTGACCCTGACGGTGACGCTGATCCTGGAACCGATCGGCTTCGGGCTGACCGCCCTGGCGCACAAGGCCCTGATGGCCTGGCCGCAGCGTCGGCCGGCCGTGATCGTCCTGCTGGTGGTGGTGTTTTCGATCCTGGGCGGGCTGCTGCAGATGGCGATCGTCAACGCCGTCAAGGACGCCTTCTTTGCCGGGCTCGATCACACCAGCATGGCGCGTGCCGACGCGATCCCGGCGATCTACTACACCGCGATCTTCCTGGGGTGGTCGCTGGCGTATTTCTGGATCCAGGCCGATGTCGAGGCGCGGTCGGAGCGGGTGCGGCGCAGCGAGGCGGAGGCGGCGGCGACCCGGGCCGAGCTGCGGCAGCTGCGGCAGCAGCTGGACCCGCACTTCCTGTTCAACGCTCTGAACACCGTGGCGTCCGAAATCCCCGACCATCCCGACGCGGCGCTGGAGATGACCCACCGCATCGCCGCCTATCTCCGCTATTCCCTCGACCAGCAGAGCCGGCCGGTCTGCGCCCTGCCGGACGAGATCGAGGCCGTCCGGGCCTATGTCCGCATCCAGGAGCTGCGCTTCGAGGGCCGGCTGCGCTGCGTCGTCGAGATGGACCCCGCCGCCCGCTCCGTCGCCGTGCCGCATCTGATCGTGCAGGGGCTGGTCGAGAATGCGGTGAAGCACGGCCTGCGATCCTCCGCCGAGACCCTGGAAATCCGGGTGACCGCGCGGCGGACGGGCGACGACACCACCGTGATCGAGGTCACCAACCCCGGACGGCTGGTGGCGCGCAGCGGCGACCGTCCCGCCGTCGGCCTGGCCAACACCAGGCGCCGGCTGGAGCTGCACTATCCCCAGCGCCACGAATTGACCCTGACCGAGGACGGCGACACCGTCCTGGCCCGGCTGATGCTGAGAGGCCCCGCATGCTTCGCGTGATGCTCGTGGACGACGAGCCCCCTGCCCGCCGCGGCCTGCGGCGCCTGCTGCAGGCGCATGCGGATATCGAGATCGTGGCCGAAGCCGGCAGCGTGGCCGAGGCGCGGGCGCAAGCTTCGGCCCAGCGTCCCGACGCGATCTTCCTGGATGTCGAACTGACCGACGGCCGGGGCTTCGACCTGATCGACCAGCTGCCACGGCCGCCGGCGATCGTCTTCGTCACCGCCCACGATCTCTACGCCGTCAGGGCCTTCGACGTGTCCGCCCTGGATTTCCTGCTGAAGCCGGTCGACCCGCAGCGCCTGGCGGCCACCATCGACCGGCTGCGCCGGCACGGCCAGGACGCGGCCCGGGCCGCGGTGGCTGCCGAACGGGAGGAGCGGCAGGACGATGTCGAGCTGGATGACGGCACGCACCAGCGCATCCATCTCCGCATCGACGGCCGGTCGGTGATCGCGCCGCTGGGCACCGTGGCCATGCTGGCGGCGGAGGCGGATTTCACCCGCGTCTTCCTGAAGGGGGCGCGCGACTATCTGGTGTGCCGGCTGCTGCGGTACTTCGAGGAGCAGCTGCCGAAGCCGCCCTTCGTCCGCATCAGCCGCTCCCTGATCGTCAACCTGGACCAGTTGGAGCGCGTCGAGTGGCTGGACGCCGGGCGCTGCAGCCTGTCGCTGGGAGAGGGCATCGGACCGGTCTCCCTCGGCCGCATCGCCGCCCGGCGGTTGCGGCAGAGCATCGAGACCAACCGCATGGTCAGCGCCTGACGGGATTGCTGCCCTCCCTCGGATCAGACCTCTCGCGGCACCGGTGACGCGGCCTCGATCAGGCCTTCGGCCTTGAGGTCGGCCCACAGCGCCGCAGGGATCTTCTGCTGCAGGGACCCCAGGTTCTGCTGGAACTCCCCGACCGACCGGCCCCCCCGGGATGACGCCGACCACTGACGGATGTCCAAGGGGGAACTGCAGGGCCGCAGCCGGCAGCGCCACGCCATGCCGGCACACACCGCCTCGATCCGACGGACCCGCTGCAGCACCGGCTTCGGCGCCAGCCGGGTGTTGAAGGTCGCGCCCTGGACGGCGCCGGTGGCCAGGATGCCGGAATTATAGGGGCCGCCGATCACGATCCTGGTGCCGCTTGACACATAATTTGTCATACAACAATGTAACCGGAGGACTGGATGACTCCTGGCTCGTGTTGCAGCGGCAGGTCAGCCCCGTCCCCATAAGCCAAGTGAGGGAGGTTCGACGTGGACGACGACACCCGAAACCAGAGGAACGCGCCGGCGCTGATCGGCAGCGCGGTCGGCCGGCGCAGCATGTTCAGGACCGCGGCCACGCTGGGGCTCGGCGCCGCGGGCCTGGCCGGCGGCATGGGCACGGCGCTGGCCGAGGACGCCTCCAGCGGCCTGCCGAAGAAGCCCTACAAGTTCTTCTTCGTCTGCCATGTGACGCTGGACCAGTTCTTCACCCCGACGATCTACGGCATTCAGGACGCCTGCGCGGCCTTCGGCTGCAGCTACCAGTGGACCGGGTCGCAGAAGAACGTCGTGTCCGAGATGGTCAGCGCGGTGCAGACCGCGATCGCCCAGAAGGCCGACGGCATCGCGGTCTGCCTGGTCGACCCGAAGGCATTCGACGCTGCGGTGGCCGCCGCCAGCGCCGCCGGCATTCCGGTCGTCGCCTTCAACGCCGACGTGCCGACCGGCAGCCCGAACAAGCGCCTGTCCTATGTCGGCCAGCCGCTGTACCAGTCGGGCTACAACTCCGCCCTGAAATGGATCCCGATGGTGCCCAAGGGCGGGCATGTCATGCTGTCGATCGGCGTTCCCGGCTCGCTCAACACCCAGCCCCGCCTCGACGGCTACATCCAGGCGATCAAGGATCACGGCGAGGGCATGACCTACGACGTGGTCAACACCGGGCCGGACCCGGCCACCGAAATCTCGCGGGTCGAGAGCTACTACCTCAGCCACAAGACCGTCGGCGGCCTGTTCGGCACCGGCGGGTCCGACACCTATGCCTGCGGCTTCGTGTCGAACAAATACGGGCTGGCCAAGACGGGCGTGGTCGCCGCCGGCTTCGATCTGTTCCCGCAGACGCTGGGCTACATCAAGTCCGGCGACGTCGCCTTCACCACCGACCAGCAGGCCTATCTCCAGGGCTTCCTGCCGGTGCAGCAGATGTACCTCTACAAGCTCTCCGGCGGCCTGGTCGGCCCGGCCAACAGCGACACCAGCCAGGCCTATGTGACCAAGGACAACGTCGACGCCTATGTCGGCGAGACGCGCTTCGAAGGCCGCAGCACGGCCGAACCGGCCTGATACCTGCATCCGGCTTCGCCGCCCTCCCGCGCGGCGAAGCCGGATGAGATCCCTTCCGGAATTCGGAGCCAGAGAAAGCGCAGATGGTGCCAATCAACGACAGCGGCGGGGCGAAGGCGCGCAAGGTGGGCGTCAAGGTGCCGGACACGATCCTGGAGAGGGCGCTGGTCCTGCTCTCCCGCTACCGCGAGGTCAGCATCGCGGTCGTCGCGGTCGTCCTGGTCATCTACTTCCAGTTCGGCAGCGACGGCGGATTCCTGACCGCCCAGTTCCAGAGCATCGTGCTGCGCGACACCGGCCGGCTCGGCCTGATCGCCGTGGCCGAGGTCCTGCTGATGATCACCGGCGAGATCGACCTGTCGCTCAGCGGCACCTTCTCGCTGGCGCCCTACATCATGGTGCTGCTGTCGATCACCTGGGGCGTGCCCCTGGCCGTCGGGGCGGTGATCAGCGTGGCGGTCGGCGTGCTGGTCGGCGCGATCAACGGCCTGATCACGGTGCGCTTCCGGGTGCCGTCGCTGATCACCACGGTCGGCACCCTGTTCTTCCTGCAGGGGATCGTGGTCTCGATCTACAACAGCCAGCCGATCATCGCCCCGGTCGAGGAGCCGTTCAACGCGATCTTCGGCGAGAACCTGTCCGACCCCGCGGGATCGGTCTTCTCCCTGCTCGGCATCACCGCCTTCACCCCGTTCCTGTGGACCCTCCTGGTGGTCGGCGCGATCGCGCTGGTGCTGAACCGGACCAGCTTCGGCCTGCACACCATCGCCACCGGCAGCAACATCGTCGGGGCGCGCGAGATCGGCATCCGGACCGACCGGATCAAGGTCTACAACTTCATGATCGCCGGCGGCTGCGCGGCCTTCGCCGGCATCATCAACACCGCCCAGTTCGCCTCGGCCGATCCCCAGGGCGGCAGCCCCTTCCTGACCCTGCAGGCGATCGCGGCGGCGGTGATCGGCGGCACCTCTTTGCTCGGCGGGTCCGGGACGCCGATCGGCGCGCTGATCGGCGCCTTCGTGGTCGCCTCGCTGAACAACGGCCTGGTCATGGTCGGGGCCCAGGCGACGGTGTCCGACGTCTATCTCGGGGCCGCGATCGTCGCGGCGATGATCCTGAACGTCCAGGTCGACAGGCTGCGCACGCGGAGGCGCGTATGAATCCGGAAACTGGCCCGCAGGCCATCGCGCCGCTGGGCCCCGACGCCCCCGTCATCCTCGAGATGTCGCACATCAGCAAGGGCTTCGGCGCCGTGACCGCGCTGGTGGATGTCAGCATCAAGCTGCGCCAGGGCGAGGTGCTGGCGCTGGTCGGCGACAACGGCGCGGGCAAGTCGACCCTGATCAAGATCCTGTCCGGCTTCCACCAGCCGGACACCGGCACCATCACCTCGAAGGGCAAGGAGGTGAGCTTCGCCTCGCCGCGCGACGCCCGAAGCCACGGCATCGAGACGGTCTACCAGGACCTCGCCTTGGTGGGCGACCTCAGCGTCTTCCACAACATGTTCCTGGGCCGGGAGTACAAGAAGCGCGTGCTGGGTCTGAACCTGCTCGACAACCAGAAGATGCGCGAGCTGTCGCGGCAGTACCTGGACAATCTCGGCATCTCGATCCCGAGCGTGAACAGCACCGTCGACCTGCTGTCGGGCGGCCAGCGCCAATGCGTGGCGGTGGCCCGGTCGATCTACGCCTCGCCGAGTATCCTGATCCTCGACGAGCCCTTGGCGGCGCTGGGCGTCCGCGAAAGCGCCCATGTCCTCGGCTTGATCCAGAAGCTGCGCCGCGAGCGCAACGTCTCGGTCATCCTGATCGTCCACAACTACAACCAGATCTTCGAGGTCTGCGACCGTATCAACTTCCTGCACGCCGGCGAGATCGTGTTCGACGCCTCGACCTCGGAGACCAGCGAGGAGGAGCTGATCCGGATCGTCAAATCGGGGCTGGGCCGAAAGGCGATCGCCGCTGCAGCGGCCGAGGCGGGACCGCTACCGGCGTAGGCGCGACCCTCCCCTCGCCCGCTGGCCTCAGGGACCCACGAGAACCGGTTCCAATGGCCGCTCCGCATCCGGCGTGGCGGCCGGAAGCGGTTCGCCGCGGATCGCGGCGGCGGCCTGGGTCGGATCGGGCGGCAGCACCGCGGCTTTCAGCGCGATCGAATAGGGATGGGTCGGGGCGTCGAACACGGTGCGGGTGTCGCCGCTCTCCACCACCTCGCCCTTCTGCATGATGATGACGCGGTCGCTGATGTAGTAGGTCGTCGCCAGGTCGTGGGTGATGTAGACGATCGAGACCTTGAGGTCGTCCCGCAGCGCCCGGAACAGGTTGACGATCGACATCCGCAGCGACGCGTCGACCATAGACACCGGCTCGTCCGCCACGATCAGCCGGGGCGCCGGGATCAGGGCGCGGGCGATGGCCGCGCGCTGCAGCTGGCCGCCCGACAGCTCATGCGAGAAGCGCTGCTTCACCTCGGCCAGCGACAGGCCGACCCGCTGCAGCGCCTCGTCGGCCAGCCTCTCCGCCTCCGCCCGCGACGCCGCCCCGCGGAACCGCCGCGCCGTGGTCGTGAGGTAGTCGTCGACCCGGGTCAGCGGATTGAAGGCCTCGAACGGATTCTGGAACACCGGCTGGACCCTGGCCATGAAGGCCTCGCGCCCGGCCCGCGTCCTGATCGTCGCCAGGTCGGTGCCGTCGAAGCGCAGCGTGCCGGCGCTGGGCTTTTCGCTGCCCAGGATCATCTTGGCGAGGGTCGACTTGCCGCTGCCGGATTCGCCGACGATGGCGAAGATCTCCGGCCGGTCGCTGGCCAAAGTGAACGTCACATCCCGCACCGCGGTCATGTGCCGCCGCGAGAAGAAGCCGCCGGCCGGGAAGCGCTTCACCACCCGGTCGAGCTGGAGCAGGGCCCCGGTCATGGCGCCGAGACCTCGCCGGCGCGGAAGCAGGCGACGCGGCCGCCGGTGGCGCTGGGCAGCAGGTCCGGCACCTCGCGGCCGCAGCGTTCGATCGCCAGCGGGCAGCGCGGGTGGAAGCGGCACCCCATCGGCGGCGCCGACAGGTTGGGCGGCCGGCCCTGCAGGCTGCGGCGCGGCCGGGTGTCGCCGATGCGCGGCAGGCTGGCGATCAGATGGGCGGTGTAGGGATGCTGCGGCCGGCTGAACAGCGCCGCCGTCGCCCCCTCCTCCACCAGCCGCCCCGCATACATGATGCCCAGCCGGTCGGAGATCGCGGCGTGCACCGACATGTCGTGGGTGACGAAGACGATCGAGGAGCCGAGGCGGGTCTGCACCTCCTTCAGCAGGCGCAGCACGTCGAGCTGCACCAGCACGTCCAGCGCGGTGGTCGGTTCGTCGGCGATGATGAATTCGGGCTCGCACACGGTGGCCAGGGCGATGCAGACGCGCTGGCGCATGCCGCCGGACAGCTGGTGCGGAAAGGCCTCCAGCACCGAAGGCGCCAGGTGCAGCCGGTCGAGATGCGCCTCCACCCGCCGGCGGAAGGCCGACGGGTCGAGCCTGATGTGGCGGGCGGCGAAGTCCTTAAAGGCGTGCTTCACCCGTCGCACCGGATTCAGCACGTTCATCGACCCCTGCATGATGTAGGACAGGTGGCGCCAGCGCGCCGGGCGCATCGCCTCCGGCTGGCGGTAGACGTCGATGGTGCGGCCGCCGAAATCGAACACCACGGACCCGCCCATCACCCGCATCGGCGGCCGGATCGCACCGGCCAGGGTCTTGATCAGCGAGGTCTTGCCGCTCGAGGATTCCCCGGCGATGCCGTAGACCTCGTTGCGCCGGACGCTGAGGCTGATGCCGTCGACGGCACGGACCTCGCGCCGGACGCCGAACAGGTCGTTGACGTAATAGGCCCGGAGGTCGCTGATCGTCAGCACGTCCTGCATCACTAGGCCCCCATGCGGTTCAGCCGGCTGCGCGGATCGATGTACTCGTTGACCGACATCGCCAGCATGAACAGCCCCAGGAAGAGGATGGCGACGAACAGCATCGGGAAGGCCACCCACCACCACACACCGGCGACCATGGCGGAGTGGGAGTTGGCCCAGTAGATCATGCCGCCCACGGTCGGCCGGTTGATGTCGGAGAAGCCGAGGACCGACAGCGTCACCTCCAGGCCGATGGCCCAGATCAGGTTGTTCATGGTGGTGAAGAACACGATCGGCATGACATAGGGCAGATGCTCGCGCAGCAGGATCTGTGGCGTCCGCATGCCGGAGAACACGGCGTGCCGGGTGAACTCCCGCGTCTTCAGGCTCAGCGCGACCGACCGGATCAGCCGGGAATCGTAGGTCCAGCCCAGCAGCGCGGCCACCAGGGCCAGCAGCCACCACGACATCTGGTCGCGCATGACGAAGTAGATCAGCAGCAGGATCGGGATGTTGGGCAGCGCCCCCAGCGTGTCGTTCACCGCCATCATGGCCTGGTCGACGCGGCCGCCGGCATAGCCGGAGACCAGCCCGACCACCAGGGCGATGACCCGGCTGACCGCGGCGACGATGGCGCCGAAATACAGCGTGTTCCGCAGCGACGCGGTGATCTGCCAGAACACGTCCTGGCCGCGCGAGGTGGTCCCCAGCCAGTAGTCCCAGGACGGCGGCATGTCGGGCGGCACCGCATACATCGCCATCTCGTCATAGGGCGAGACGTAGGACAGGATCACCAGCACCAGGACGATGCCCGTCAGGACGACCCCGGCCAGGAACTCCAGATTGTAGCGCAGCAGGTCGCGCAGAATCTTGAACATCGGGTCAGCCCAGTTTCACGCGGGGATCGATCAGCGGGTACAGGATGTCGATCAGGAACACGGCCAGGGCGACCGCCACGATCGAGATGGTGGTGACGCCGAGGACCAGGCTGTAGTCGCCGGCATAGATCCCGGCGATCAGCAGCCGGCCCATGCCGGGATAGGCGAACAGGAATTCGACGATCACGGCGCCGCCGAAGACATGGCCGAGATTGAGGGCCAGGCCGGTGATTTGCGGCAGCATGGCGTTGCGCGCGACATAGCGGCTGAAGATGGCGCGCGACGGCACCCCGCCGAGTTCGGCGTAGACCACATGGTCGTCGGTGACGATGTTCGAGACCAGCGACCGCATCGAGATGAACCAGCCGCCGAGGCCGACCAGCACCAGGGTCAGGGCCGGCAGCGTGCCGTGCAGGATCACGCTGCCGATGAAGGCCCCGTTGAACCCCGGCGTCAGGTTCATCTGCGCCCCGTCACTGATCGGGAAGACCGGCCAGACATAGCCGAGCAGCAGCACCAGGGTCAGGCCGACGATATAGGTCGGGATCGGCTGCATCGCCATGATGACGATGCCGGACAGCTTCAGCAGCCGGCTGTTGCGGTAGTAGCCGGCCAGCGCGCCCAGGATGTTGCCGACGATCCAGGAGAAGATGGTCGACAGCGTCAGCAGGCCGACGGTCCAAGGCATCGCCCGCAGGATCACCGTCATCACCGGCGTCGGGAAGGCCGACAGCGACGGGCCGAAATCGCCGGTGACGACGCGGCCCCAGAACGCCAGGTACTGGTGGAACAGCGAGCCGTTGACGCCGTACAGCTCGGTCAAAGCCTGGCGCAGAACCGCGACCGAGCGCGGATCGGTCGACCCGAACGAGGTCAGCAGCGACAGCGTCTGCTCGATCGGGTCGACCGGCGACAGATGGGCGATGACGAAGGCCAGCGTGACGCCGGTGAACACCACGAAGACGAACTGGGCGAAGCGCTTGGCCAGATAGACGAAGAAGTCGCTCATCGGCGTCCCGTTCTCGGTTGCCGGGGAAAGCGTGGCGGGCGGCGCCGGGGCCGCCCGCCCGATGGCGCGGGGATCAGGATTTCGGCGCGGCCGGGTTCGGCTTCAGCCGCGCGATCATGTAGCGCAGGTTGGACCAGTTGGGCCCGGACGCCGAATAGGGGTCGTCGACGCTGGGGTAGCCGGTCCAGTAGGTCGTGTCGAAGGGCGCGAACTTGTTGTAGGCCATCAGCGGGATCATCGGCATCTGCTCGACCGCCAGCTTGAGGAAGTCGCGGCCGAGTTCGAGCACCTTCGGGCTGTCGAAGGCGACCGAGCGGTTGGCCTCGATCAGGCGGTCCAGCTCCGGCGATTCCCAGCGCTGCAGGTTGCGCGGCGGCTGCATCTCGCCCAGCGGCTTGATGAACTGGGAGTGGTAGCTGTCGAGGAAGAAGCTGAGGTCGGGATGGCCGCCCCAGGTCTCGATCGACCAATAGATCGCGGTGTCGAAGTCGCCGGCGGTCAGGCGCTGGCCGTTGGTCGGCCCCGCCACCTCGACCTTGGCGTCGACGCCGAACTGCGACCATTGCTGCGCGATGGTGGTGCCGGCGCGGGCCAGCGTCGGGATGGCGTCGCCCTCGACCTGCAGGCGGAAGCGGAAGGGCGTGCCGTCCGGCTTCATCCAGCGGTTGCCCTGCTTGGTGAAGCCGGCCTTCTGCAGCAGCTCGGTGGCCGCCCGCAGATCCTGCTTCCACCAGCCGAAGCCGAAGGCCTTTTGCTGCTCCGCCGGGTCGGTCGGGATCTGGTCGCCCCAGGTCGGCCGCACCATGTTGGCGATCTGGCCGGAGATGGCGGGGTCGTAGGGCTTGATCTTGCGGCTGCCGGTGTCGAGCTCGAAATCGGTCAGCCATTGCTGCAACGGGCGGAAATAGTCGTCCGGAGCCGATCCGGTCGGCGGCACGGCCAGGGCCGACAGGGTCGCGGCGCCGCGGTAGGAGCCGAGCGCGACGGCGCGGATGTCGATCGCCAGCGTCAGCGCCCAGCGGACATCCTTGCTGTCGAACGGCTTCTCCTTGGTGTTGAACAGCACCGACGGCAGGGTCGGGTCGGGATGGGCGAACGGGAAGGTCTTGCGCCAGGCGGTCGACGACGTCGCGGCGTCGCGCATGATGGTGAACATGCCCTCGGGCGTGATGTCGTTGATCACGTCGAGGTTGTGGTTGCGCTGTTCGATCACGCGCGCGTCCGGGTTGCCGGCGGCGCGGTAGACCACGTACTTCACCGCGGGCTGGCCCCAATCCATGCCGATGCTGGTGCGCTGCCAGTCGTCGCGCAGCCGCCAGATCGCCCAGTTGCCCGATTTGTCGTAGCTGTTCAGCACATAGGCGCTGAGCGAGACCGGCGGGTTGTTGGGGAAGGCCAGGGGATCGCCGGCCTTCTCGAACACATGCTTGGGCATGATCCAGGCGGCGTTCCAGCGCGAGGTGAACAGCGTGTGGAAGCGTGAATTCGGCGCCTTCAGGTGGAACACGACGGTGTCGCGATCCGGCTTGTCCATGCTGGCGACGTTGAGCGCGAACGGGGCGCTCCAGCCCATGCCGGGATGGTCGATCTGGGTCTGCACGGTGTAGACGAGGTCGTCGGCGGTGAACTCGACCCCGTCGCTCCAGTAGATGCCCTCGCGCAGCTTCACCGTCATCTGGGTGAAGTCGTCGTTGTAGATCGGCCGCTCCGACGCCAGCGCGTTCTGCCAGGCGTCGGCCCCGCCTTCGGGGTTGATGAACCACAGCGTGTCGGTGGTCAGCTGCTGCAGGCCGTTGACGTTGGAGCCGCCGCCGGGGGCCCAGACGTTGAACCAGTCGGCGTTCTGGGCCGGCGTGCCCTGGATGATCAGGGCCTCGTTGCGTGGAATGCCGGCGATGAAATCCTGCGCCAGCGCCGGCAGCGCCAGCAGGGACATCGCCACGACCAGCGCCACGTTTCGCAAGACCTTCATGGGGCTCCTCCTCGAAAACTCGTGCATCGCGAGCTCTTCTCTTTCGGATCCCGCCGTGACGGCGTCGGCCGGCGCGCCTCCCGAAGCGCGCTCGTCATTTATCGACAATATTTCGAGTACGGCAACCCACGAAGTTTAAAAAATTCGCATTTATCAGCCAGTTCCTTGCAAACCGTGGGTCGAGCGGGAGCGCGCCGCAAATCGGATTATTGACAAAATACCTCCATCGCCTAGCCTCGTCCGATTGAAGCGGCCGCAGCGGCGGCCCTTCCGGCGCCGCTGCGGCCGGCAGTCCCGGACGGATCGAGAAGGACAACCGATGGTCAGTTCATTCGCTGTGGGAATAGATGTCCGGTCCGACCGCCCGACCGGGCCCTACCGGCCGCTGTGGAACTGGTTCGGCTATGACGAGCCGAACTTCACCTACACCGACAACGGGCGGAAGCTGCTGCGCGAGCTGGCGGAGCTGAGCCCCGAGCCGATCCGGGTCCGCACCCACAACCTGCTGACCACGGGCGACGGCACGCCGGCCCTGAAATGGGGCTCGACCAACGCCTACACCGAAGGCCCGGACGGCAAGCCCGTCTATGACTGGACCATCATGGACCGGATCTTCGACGCCTATGTCGAGGCCGGTGCCATCCCGCTGGTGCAGATCGGATTTACCCCGCAGGCCCTGTCCAGCGACCCCGGCCCCTACCAGCACAGCTGGGTGCCGGAGGACCGCTACGCCAGCATCACCACCGGCTGGGCGTCGCCGCCGAACGATCTGAAGAAATGGGGCGACCTGGTCGAGGCCTGGGCGCGGCACCTGGCCGACCGCTATGGCGAGGACGTGGTCTCGGGCTGGCCCTGGGAGGTCTGGAACGAGCCCGACGGGCACTACTGGACCGGCACCATCCCCGAATTCTGCGCCATGTACGACGTCAGCGCCCGGGCGGTGAAGCGGGCGCTGCCGAACGCCCGGGTCGGCGGGCCGCACACCTGCGGCGCCTTCGGCAACGAGAAGGCCATCACCTTCCTGCGCGGCTTCCTGAAGCATGTCGTCGAAAACGACTCGCCGATCGACTTCATCGCCTTCCACGCCAAGGGCAACCCGGTGATCTACCGGGACCATGTCCGGATGGGCGCCCACAAGCACCTGCGCGACATTGACACCAACCTGTCGATCATCAACGAGTTCCCGTCGCTGAAGGGCCTGCCGGTCGTGATCGGCGAATCCGACCCCGAGGGCTGCGCCGCCTGTTCGGCCCGGGTGCACCCGCAGAACGGCTACCGCAACGGCCCGCTCTACAGCGTCTATGTGGTCGAGACCATGTTGCGGACCTATGAGCTGTCGCAGCGCGCCGGCATCCCGATCGAGGGCGCCGTCACCTGGGCGTTCCTGTTCGAGGACCAGCCCTATTTCGACGGTTTCCGCGACCTCGCCACCAACGGCATCGACAAGGCGGTGATGAACGCCTTCCGCATGCTGGGCATGCTCGGCGGCGACTGGCTCGCCACCACCAGCACCCATGCGGTCGGCATCGAGCACGTGATGGCGCATGGCGTCCGCGAGACGCCCCATGTCAACGCCGTGGCCACCCGCGATGAGGGCGGCGTCAGCGTCCTGGTCTGGCACTATCACGACGACGACGAGGCCGGTCCGACGGCCGAGGTCACTCTCTCCGTCGTCGGTGTCCCGTCGGGCGCGGCGATCCGGCATTACCGCATGGATGCCGACCATTCCAACGCCTTCGGCGTGTGGCAGGCGATGGGCGCGCCGCAGACCCTGACCGGCGCGGAGTACGAGCGGCTGGAGGCGGCGGGCCGGCTGCAGCGGGTCGACGAGGCGGTCGCGGCGGACCGGTCCGGCGACGGGCTGACCCTGCGCCTGGCCCTGCCGCGCCAGGGCGTGTCGCTGATCCGCATCGAGGCCTAAGGGCCCGCATCCCGGCGGCTTCGGGCCGCCGGGTCAGCCGGGCTGGATCAGGGACAGGTAGTGCCGCTTGCTCGGCTGCAGATGGTCGACGCACAGCTGGGCCAGCACCCAGCTGTCGCGCCCCTTCAGCATTTCGATCATCAGCCGGTGATGCTCGTGCGACACCTTCAGGGCCTCGGAATCGGCCATGGAATGGGCGCGCACCGGCAGGCTCAGCCGCATGTAGTGCTCGATCGTCTGCACCAGCTGGGCGTTGCCGCAGGCGGCGAACATGGTCAGGTGGAACCGGTCGTTGGCCTCGTGCACCCCGCGCAGGTTGCGCTGGGCGATGCAGCGGCCATGGTCGAGATGGATCGCCGACAGCCGCTCGATCAGCTCGGCCGGGGCCGGCAACGGGATCCACAGCGCCGCCTGCCGCTGCAGCAGCTCGCGGACATCGTAGATCTCACGCACCTGTTGTGGGCTTAGCGAGCGCACCGTCGCGCCCTTGTTCCGTTCGCGGATGACGATGCCCATCGTCTCCAGCTGCGCCAGCGCCTGGCGGGCGCCGTGGCGGGTGACGGCAAAGCGGGCCAGCAAGCTGTCCTCGGTCAGCCGGCTTCCCGGCGCCAGGCGCCCGAAGATGATGTCCTCCTCCAGGGCACGGGCGATGGCGAGATCGTCATGCCCGTCCCGGGATAATCCATCTGCAACGTCCAAGGCGCCCCTCTCCGGCTGCTCGTCCGCCACAGGCTACCACTGATTCAAGCCGGGACGGGCCGGCCAGCCCTTGGTCGCGGCGATGGCGGCGTCAGCCGGCCTGCTTGCGCCTGCGCTTCGGATAGGCCGGGCGTTCGCCCTGGTCGGTGATGCCCGGCACGTCGCCGAGGGACTCCACCGCCTCGATCGGCTCGACCGGCTCGGAGTTCAGGGCCGTCTCGCCCTCGGTCGCCACCGGGTTGGGCCGGGTCGCGTCTCGCTGGTTGTCCTCGATCGCCACCAACTCTCGCGCCATCTCCCAATGCGCCTCTTCCCGACCTTCGGGGCGGCCCTCCTCGATCCAGATCCGATGGGCATGCGCGCGGATGCGCTGGTCCAGGTCGTCCACGACGGCCTCTCCTCTTCAGGCGAACAGATTTGGGCTTTTAAGGCGACCGGCAGGCCGTCAGCGGCGCGCGGGGGCCTTCGGCACCGGCTTTGCCGACCGGCGGTCCTCCCCGGTCCCGGCGGTGCCGGGATTGAACGACGGCGGATCGCTGGCATCCATGCTGTCGGCCGACGCTTCGTCGACCTTGCGGCTGGCCTTGGCCGCCTTGTGCTCGGGGGATTTCGGCTGCTGTTCGGGGGTGGTGTGGCTTCGCGACGTCGTCATTCCTGCCTCCCATGCGGGTCTCACCCCTGGGGAACGGGACCGTCGCGGCCTTGGTTCCGGCCAGGGAGGTCAGGCCGCCGCGATGTCCGGGGGCAGGCCTTCGACGGCGGCGGCCGGCTCGTCCGGCGCCGCCGGCCGCGGCAGTTGCTGCGACACCACCGTCGTCACCGCGGCGAACCCCCGCGTGACGATGGTCCTGGGTTCCGTCGGCTCCAGCACCCGGGCCTCGACGTCGTCGGGCTCGAACAGGGCGATCAGCAGCACGGCCTGCGAACCGATGCGCCGGCGGATCCGGCGGATCTGCCGGCCCAGCTGGTGCTCGGTTGCCGGCCCGGCATTGGTCACCACGACCACCGCCGCCTCCGGCGCCCCCGGCAGCGCGCCGGCGCCCTCGGCGCAGCGGCAGGCGATGCCGGCATCCGTCAGCAGCTGGGCGACCATATGCGCCGCGGCCTGGTCCAGGTCGTCCCGCGCGCCGAGGCACAGCACCGCCGCCGGCCCGTCGGGCGCGTCGTCCTCGAGATCCACCACGGCGGCGAGGATGCCGGACCACACCGCCGACCGCCGCGGCCCGTCCAGGGCGCCGCGGCGCCGGTCGGCCTGGGCCATGTGGATCGCCGGCAGCAGCATGGTCTCGAACAGCGCCTGGCGCGACTGCTGCAGCATGTGGCGCTCCGCCAGCTCCGACGCCTCCAGCGGATCGCCGGCCAGGATGCGCTGGTAGAAATGCGCCTCCGGCGCCAGGGCCGGGGTGCTGCCGAGCATGACGTCGAGGAAGCCGAACTGCGGCACGTGGCGGCCGAGCACGGCCAGGCAGACGGTCAGCGGCGTCGCCAGCAGCAGGCCGGGAATGCCCCACAAGGTGAGCCAGAAGATCGTCGCGAACAGCACGGCGAAGGGTGACAGGCCGGTGCTGGAGCCGTAGAGCAGCGGCTCCACGGCATTGACGACGATGATGTCGAGCAGCACGAACAGCCCGATGGTCTCGATCGGCATCAGCCAGCCGGGGTCGATGGCGAAGGCCAGGATTGTCGGCAGGATCGCCGCGGCCAGGCCGCCGACCAGCGGGATGAAGCGCAGAACGGCGGCCAGCAGGCCCCACAGCACCGGGTTCGGCACCCCAATGATCAGGAGGCCGAGGCCGAAGGCGGTGCCGTAGCCGAGATTGAGCAGGGCCTGGGCCAGCAGGAAGCGGCTCAGCCGCTGGGCCGCGTCGTCCATCGCCGCGGTGGCGCGGGTCAGATCCTGCGGCCCGAGCAGCCAGATCAGCCGGTTGCGCAGGTCCTCCCGCTCCAGCAGCATGAAGACGGAGAAGACCAGGACGATGCCGGCGATGGCAAAGGGCTCGATCAGCGGTCGCCCGACCTCCCAGGCCAGCTCGAAGGGTGACAGCGCATTGGGCAGCACCTGGACCTGGACCGGGCGGCTCTGGTCGTCGCCCGCGCCCATCGGCGCCGCGGTGGCCTGGGCCGAGGCCTCCTTGGTCAGCTTCACCACCATGCCCGACAGCCGGTCGATCAGCCCGCCGCCCGGCGCGACCTCCTTCACCGACTGGATCTTGGCTTCGAGATTGGTCTGGTAGCGCGGCAGGTTGCCAGCGAGATCGATGGTCTGGCTGGCCAGCACCACGATGAAGCTGGCGACGGCGAGGGACAGGCAGGCGACGATGATCAGGACCGAGGGCATCCGCGGCACGCCCAGCCTGCGCAGCTGCTGCACCACCGGCGCCATGGCGAAGCTGATCAGGATCGCCAGGGCGAAGGGGATCAGGATGTCGCGGCCGAAATACAGCGCCGCGATGGCGGCCAGGATCAGCAGGACCCCGCTGGGCGACAGGGCGGCGATCTTGTCGGCCGACAGGGCCGGCAGGCTGCCCGGGGATCGACCGTTGTCTGGCTGCATCACATCCGGCCTGGCGCTGGGAGAGGGCGTGGACAGGGAACAGGACGACCGTGCCGCCGGTTCCCCTGGCTCCGCTCAGCTGTCCCCGACGTCGCCGGCCGGCTGGCTAGTAATGCATCGTCGCTGCGGCGGCGCCGGCCGCGGCGCCCAGGCCGGCCGCGGCGCTGCGGGTGCCGACGATGCTGGCGGGCACAATGCCGCCGAGCGCATGCCCGTCCGCGCCGACCAGGGCGACGGCATCGATTTCGGCCGCATCGGGCGAGGCAAAACCCTGAATCGCGGTATCGCTTTGAGCCCGATGCACGCTGGCCACCGGAGAGGCGACGAGCGCCGTACCTGCGGCTATTACAAGGACCGTTGACTTGATCATGATCATCGCCGGACTCCGTTGCGAGCGGATGGCGGAAGGCCCATCTGGGTAACATAAGGCCCGGGAACCCAAAAGGTTCCCGGCCTGCCTTGCGATTCCTACCCCTCCTGCGACACGAACAGGATGGAGCGGTCGGCGCTCTCCAGCACCGCGTCCGCCACCTCGCCGAAGGACAGGCCGTCGCCCGCCCGCTGGCGGACGCCCATCACGATCAGCGTATGCCGGCCGCGCCGGGCCTGACGGAGGATCGCGTCGGCCGGTGCCACATCGACCCGGATCGAGGATTTCATCGTCACGCCATAGTGCTCGGCGATCGGCACCAGCTGCTTCAGCCCCGCCTCCCCCGGCACCGGCCCCAGCAGCCGATTCCGGGCCGCGCCCTCCTGCCCGGTGGCGACGTAGAGGGCGTGCAGCGAGCCGTTGCCGGCGCGGGCCAGGGCGAAGGCGACCTCGGCCGCCCGGCGCGAGACCTCCGTGCCGTTGACCGGCACCAGGATGTCGAGCGGGCCGCCCAGCGGGTCGTCCTGGTGCACGCCGCGGGCCACCGCGATGGCGACGGGGCCGTGAAAGCCGGTGGCCAGCTCGGTGACCCGCGGGTCGAAGCCGCCGCCGCGCGCGGCGGTGGGTTCGACGCCGATCATCAGCAGGTCGTAGCCCTTCCCCGCCTCCGCCGCCACGCTGTCGCCGCTCAGCGCTTCGGTCTCGATCGAGACGACGTCGACCGCCCCGCCCTCGCCTTCCATCTCGCCTTCCGCCACCCGGGCGGCGCCGGCCTCGGCCTGGGCCGCCACGATCGCGTCCGGCCGCTCGGCCCTGGCCGATTCCTTCCCGCCCTCCTCCGGCCGCAGCATCAGGGCGGTGACGGCGATGCGGTGGCTGCCGGCCAGCAGCCCGGCCAGCCGCGCCGCGAACCGGCCCTTGGGCCCGTCATCGGCGGCCAGCAGCAACCGCTCCAGATTGGGGGCGAAGGCCTGGGCCTCGAACGCCTCGCGGTCCAGGCGCTGCTTCTCCTCCGCCTCCACCGGCAGGCGCCGCAGCGACCAGCGCAGGGTCGGGGGCATGATCAGGGTGGTGATCACCGCCATGGCCACGATCATGCTGAACAGGTCCTGGCTCAGCGCGCCGATCGACAGGCCGATCGAGGCGACGATGACCTCGGTCGACCCGCGGGCGTTCATGCCGAAGCCCAGCGCCAGGGCCTCGCGCCCGGACAGGCCGCCGAACCAGCCGCCCAGCAGGGCGCCGCCGAACTTGCCGATGCTGGCGATGGCGACGATGCCGAGGCCGATGGCCAGGAGGCGCGGGTCGCCGAGGATGGTGAGGTCGGCCTCCAGCCCGGACAGGCCGAAGAACACCGGCATGAACAGCGCCGTGGTCAGGCCGCGGATCTGTTCGTCGATCTGGCGCGTCAGGATCGGGGATTCGCCGACCAGGATGCCGGCCATGAAGGCGCCGAGCACGTCGTGCACCCCGATCGCGTCGGTGATCAGCGCCATGCCGCCCATGATCACCAGCACCGCGGTGACCACCGGCAGCTCGCTGCGGAAGCGGTCGTTGACCCAGCGGATGATCCAGAACACCAGGCGCCGGCCGATGGTCAGGCTGGCGACGATGAACAGCAGCGTCAGCACGACGGTGCGGCCGACGGCGAACAGGTCCAGGCTGCCGCTGCCGGCCAGGCCGAAGGTGATGGCGATGATGATCCAGCCCAGGGTGTCGTCGATCACGGCCGAGGCGAGGATGATCTGCCCGACATTGCGCCGGACGAAGCCCATCTCGCGCACCACCATGGCGACGATCTTGACCGAGGAGATCGACAGCGCGGTGCCCAGGAACAGCGCCGTGATCAGTCGCGACCCGCCGTCCGGCTGCAGCCCTTCGGGCAGGAACCAGCCCAGGGCGAAGCCGCAGGCGAAGGGGATGGCGATGCCGGTGAGCGACACGCTGGCCGCCGCGCGCCGCACCCGGCGCACCAGGCCGAGATCGGCCTCCATCCCGGCGAGCAGCAGCAGCATCAGCACGCCGAACTGCGCCACGCCGCCGATCATCGCCTTCTGCGCCGGATCGGACGGGAACAGCATCCGCTGGCCGTCGGGCCACAACGCGCCGAGGGCCGAGGGGCCCAACAGGATGCCGCCGACGATCGCCCCCATCACCGCCGGCTGCCCGATCCGCTGCATGCCCTCGCCGAACAGGCGGCCGACCAGCATCAGCAGGACGATCTGCGCCACGAACAGGGCGGTGGACGGCGCGCCGCCGCGGCCTTCTGCCGCCAGAGCCGCGATCGGCAGCAGCAGGACGGCCGCCAGGGCGACGCCCACCCACAATGTGCGGGGGCCTGAGGTCGGTGCGGCAGGGCCCGGCCCGGGCGATGGATGGATCGGCACGAAGCCCCCCTCGAGATTTGCCGCGGCAATCCAGCCCGGCGGCCCAGCTTAGCGGCGGTGGCGTGCCGTGTGCCGCCCGGTCAGTGGGAGAGGCCTTCGCCGGCGATCGCCGCCACCAGCTCGATGGATGTGTAGGGCTTCGGCAGCAGGCAGGATTCGGGCACGGCGAAGCGCTCGTAATCCTCTGGCCCGGCCTGGCCGCTGGTGTAGATGACGCGGATATCGGGATGGATCCGCCTCACCTCCCGGGCCACGGCCCAGCCGTCGGGGCCGGGCGGCATGTGGATGTCGGTGAACAGCACCTCCAGCGACTCCGCGGCCCTGGCCTGGGCGATCGCGGCATCGCCATCGGCGACGGCCAGCGGCTCCAGGCCGAGATCCCGGGCGGCCGCTTCCACGACCATCCTGGAAAAGGGTTCGTCTTCCGCGATGAGGATCGCCGCCATCGGATGCTCCACGAATGGTTGTCCCGCCGAAGCGGACCGGGGGCAGGCCGGCTGGCATTGACTTCAACGGGAGCAGGCCGGTCGGGTTCCGTCGACCAACCTATGCGTGCATCATCGCCTACCCCGCCAGGCGGTCCAGGGGCATCGACATTTCGATGGTCAGGCCATCGGTATCCCAGCGACGGGAGATCTGGCCCTGCAGCTGGCGCTTGATCGTGCTGTCGACAAGCCAGGTCCCGAAGCCCTCGGCACCGACGCCGTCCCCGGCCGACGGCCCTCCCCGCTCCGCCCAGGTCAACGACAGCGTCCCGTTCTCGACCGCCCATTCGACCGCCAGGCTGCCGGCCGGCGTGGACAGGGCCCCGTATTTCGCGGCGTTGGTCGCGAGTTCGTGCAGCAGCAGGGCAAGGCTGGTCACCGCATGCCCGGTGATGGTCACCTCCGGCCCGACGGTGGTGACGCGGTCGCGGCCCTGCTCCTCGTAGGGCGAGACGACGGTCCGCAGCAGGGCCTGCAGCGTGGTCGGCGTCACCGCCTGCTCGTGTTTCAGGTCCGGCAGCGTCAGATCATGGGCGCGGGCCAGGGAGCCCAGCCGGTTCCGGACCTGCTCCGCCAGGTCCTCGGGCGATTTGGCGGATCGGGTGCTGAGGGTGATGACGGCGCCCGAGAGGGCGAACAGGTTCTTCACCCGATGGCTCATCTCGCGCAGCAGCATCGCCTGGCGTTCCTCGGCGCGCCGCCGCTCGGTGATGTCGCGGGCGATCTTCGATGCGCCGACGACACGGCCATTGCCGTCCTTGACCGGCGAGACCGTCAACGAGATCTCGATCAGGCTGCCGTCCTTGCGGCGGCGGATCGTCTCGTAGTGCTCGATCCGCTCCCCCCGCCGGATGCGCGCCAGGATCGCCGGCTCCTCATCCAGCCGCTCCAGCGGGATCAGAATGGTGACCGGCCTGCCGATCGTTTCCTCAGCGGTGTAGCCGAACAGCCGCTCGGCACCCTGGTTCCAATCGGTGATGATGCCGTCGAGGTCCTTGGCCAGGATCGCGTCTTCGGAGGATTCGACGATCGCGGCCAGCCGGCGCGCCGACTGCTCGGCCGCCTTCCGGGACTGGTCGTCCCGATCGCGGCCGGTGATGTCGATCAGCATGTTCACCCCGCCGACGAGCTCACCCGAGGCATCGAACAGCGGCGTCGGATAGGGGATGAACGAGACGCGCGACCCGTCCGGGCGCTCGGCGATGGCTTCCATGCCCCGGATCGCGCGCTTTTCCCTCAGCGCCAGCGCCATCGGGCATTCGTCATGCCGCATCGGGGTGCCGTCGGGCCAATAGAGCTTCCAGGAGCCGCAGAATTCGGCTTGGCCCAGCTCGGGGCGGACGCCCCAGAGCGCGACCGCCGCATCGTTGTAGAAGGTGATCCGCCCTGTCGCATCGGTGGTGTAGACCGCTGCCGGCAACGCCTGCAGCAGGTCCTCTCCCGCCGGGATCCCCGGCTTGGTTCGTTCGGGCTTCAAGGGCGTCGCTGCACCGGCAGTGCTAGTCATCGAGTAACCTTTTGGAGAAAAGGCCGCCTCCGCCAAGGCGCAAGGCCCAGTTGCCGCTGCATTCAGCCGACCATCCGTTGCGATCCGGCCGATCGACCGCAACCTCCCAACATACAAGCGAATTGTGGCCGAAAGATCAAAGCTTTGATTGCAAACCACCCATCCAATTCTCGACAGTCATCAGTCACGTGGCAAAAGTTAACTTTTGACATCTTCATCCGTGTCGCCGCCTGCCGATCGCATTCGGCCCATCATTGCACGAATGTGCGGGGTTGCATGCATGGTCGTGGAACCTGGGGAAACCAAGGCCTATTGCCACCGCGTCCGCAAGCGATGATCGGCCAAGGCTGCGCCAATGCAAATCCGGCTAGCTGTCGTCCCCTTTCCCGTCGGATCGGCGCCGCACCATCATGAATGACGTCGCCGCCCCGCGGGCCGCCGCCGGCAAGACATCGACCATGCCCCGCAGCCTCTATCGTTACATCTGGCAGGTCAGCGGGCGGGACCAGATCTTCCTGTCACTGCTGGCCGTGGCGGTGTTCCTGCTCGACCTGGCGCCGCTGGAGCTGCAGCGCCGCATCGTCAACGGCGCCCTGGCCAAGCACGAGCTGCGCGACCTCATCGTGCTCGGCCTGCTCTATGTCGCGGCCGTGCTGGTCCAGGGCGGGCTGAAGTACGGGCTCAACGTCTATCGCGGCGCGGTCAGCGAGGCCGCCAACCGCCGCCTGCGCCTGCAGCTCAGCCCAGAGACGACCAAGAAGACCGAGGGAGAGGAGACGGCGCGCCAGGAGGGCGTCGACATCTCGATCATCGTGTCCGAGGTCGAGGCGGTCGGCGGCTTCATCGGCGCCAGCATCTCCGACGCCATCCTCAATGGCGGCCTGCTGCTGGCGGTGTTCGGCTACATGCTGGTGCTGCAGCCCTGGATGGCCCTGGTTGCGGTGGTGCTGTTCTTCCCGCAGTTCCTGTTCATCCCGTTCCTGCAGAAGGCGATCAACCGGCGCACGGAATCGCGGATCAAGGTGCTGCGCGCGCTCAGCGTCGAGATCGTCGACGAGGCCGCCGACCGGCGCGGGCCGCGGAAGGCGGGCACCTATCGCCGGCGGGTCGGCGAGATCTACAAGCTGAACATGCAGATCTTCCGCCGCAAGTTCGGCATGAACTTCCTGATGAACCTGCTGCACCAGCTCGGCGTCATCGGCATCCTGTTCGTCGGCGGCTGGTTCGTGATCCAGGGGCGCACCGAGGTCGGCACCGTGGTGGCCTTCATCTCGGGCCTGACCCGGGTCAACGACCCCTGGGGCGACCTGGTCAACTACTTCCGCGACATGACCAACGCCCGGGTCAAGTACCGGCTGATCGCGAAGGCGCTCGGGCGGCACGCCCCCGAAACTCGCACCTCCTAGTCCGGGTAGGTCTCGCGATAGCGGGCGATCAGGCCGACCAGCGCCTCGCGCAGATCGGCGCTCAGGGTCTCGGGCTCGGCCTCCATCTCCTCGACCAGCCGGAACAGCAGGGCCTCGATCTCGGCGAGGTCCGCCGGCCGGTTGTCCCCGGCCTCCCGCTGGTCCTGGGATCCGGCGGCATGGAGGTTGTCGTAAAGGCCCTCCAGCCACGCCGCGGCTTCGAGCGCCGAGGCGATGGTCGCGGTGATGCCGTTCCGTCGCAGGAACAGGATGGGGGGTTCGATCCGCGGACTGCGTTCCATGGTCACGGCTCTGCGCTTCGCCTCGCTGGAGCATCCGCCACGCCGGCCGCCACGGCAAACCCAAACATGGGTCTCCAGCGGTCGATCGACGTGCGATCGCCCCGCGGATGGCAGGTGGTTTGCCGCGCTGAAACCGGCCTGGAACAGGTCGGCAACCTTTCAACCTTGCCATTCCGGCGCAACCCGCCCATCTTTGGCGGGTCATTCTGGTTCGGACGGCCGGCCTGCCACACGCGATTGCGGCCTCGGATCGTTGCCTTTCCCGGTTACCGTCTGATGCGTTGCGCGATCCCGTGCGGCGCCATTTTTTCTGGGAGAACAGCGATGCCGACCGGCACCGTCAAGTGGTTCAACAGCACCAAGGGTTTTGGTTTCATTCAGCCGGAGAACGGCGGCGCGGACGTGTTCGTCCACATCTCGGCCGTCGAGCGCGCCGGTCTGCGCAGCCTGAATGAAGGCCAGAAGGTCTCGTACGAAGAGCAGCGCGACCCGAAGCGCAACAAGACCTCTGCCGAGAACCTGAAGGCCGTCTAAGCCTTCAGTTTGAAGCCGTGAAGAAGCGCCCGATCGCTCGGGCGCTTCTTTTCCTTGGGCAAAACCGGGGCGCCACGGCGTCACGGGGGATCGGAGGCGGCGATGCCGTTCAAGCCGAACTACAATCAGCAGCGCAGCGAGCGTAACCGCGCCAAGGAAGCGAAGAAGCTGGAGAAGCAGCAGCGCCGGGAAGAAGAAGCCGCGCGCCGCAAGACGCCGGACGGCGAAGCCCCGCAGGACGGCGACGCCCCGCAAGAGGACGGCGAGACCGAGCCGTCCTGACACGAACCGTGATCGGAGACCGGCCATGGCCCGGAAGAAGCAAACGAACGACAGCCCCTTCGTGCTGTTCAACATCATCTACCAGGACGGGTCGCTGAGCTCGAACCGCAAGGTTCCGCGCGCCGATGCCGACGGCCTGGACGGCGAGGCCCCGGCCCGCGCCTTCATCGAGGCCCAGGACCGCAAGATCGCCGAGATGTCCGGCAATCCCCGCGGCCCGATCAAGACCATGAGCCGGCTGCCCGGCCAATAGCAGGCCGCCGGCCCGGCGCACCGCCCGGGCCACGGCATCCGCGGATCGTGGGCGAGACTTTGCCACGATCCGCCCGGGTTCGGCTTCGGCACGCTGACGTGCCGGCCCACCCAGCAGAGCACTCCCCCTTGTCATCGAGACCGGCGCCAGGCCCCACCTCGCGGCGTCGATGGGCTCGATCCGCCTGCCGCCAACCATAGACGCCGGGTATCGAATCCGAAGGCAGCCGGTATTTCTCCGGCCCGTCCGGGCGGTGGTAGCCATGCGGGCACGGCCTTCGCAGCCGCACCCTGTCGCGGACAGACTCCACCAGGCGCGGGCCGGCAGACCTCGACATGGGAGTGGATCATGACCGTCGACCGGCCAGCACCGGCCGATCCCCGCACCGGTGCGCTTTGGCGCAGCCGGGCAACCATCCCCGTCGCCCGGGCGCTCGCCGCCTGGCGCGACCTGGTCCGGATCGGCGAGGCCGGGGCCTTCCCGGTGCTGGACCTCGCGATCCGCCTGGGGCTGGCCCAGGCCTTCTGGGTGTCGGGCATCGTCAAGGCGTCGGACTGGAACGCCGCCCTGTTCCTCGCCGCGCACGAATACCCGGTGTCCTGGATGAACCCGGTGCTGGCGGCGTGGCTCGGCGTCACGGTCGAACTGGCCGGGCCGGTGCTGCTGGTGCTGGGCCTGGCGACGCGGTTCGCCGCGGTCCCGATGCTGGCCCTGGCGCTGGTGGTGCAATACGCCTACCTGCCGCTCGACACCAACCTGCTGCAGGCGGCGCTGTTCGGGTGGCATGCGGTGATGGGGGCCGGGCCGATCTCGCTCGACCGCCGCATCGGCCGCGGCGTCGCGGCGACGGCCGTCCCGCTGGCCCGGCCGGTGGCGCGTGGCTTCGCCGCCGTCACCCGCTTCGCCGGACCGCCCTATCTGCTGGTCCTTCGCCTGTGGATCGCGTCGGCCGTCTTCGTCGCGGGCCTGGCCATGACGGACGCCACGCCCCTCGGCGCGGCGGCGGCGTTCGTCGGTTCCGTTCTGGTCGGGCTCGGCCTCGCCGCGCGGCCGGTGGCCCTGGCGCTGGTCGTCCTGGTGCCCATGATCGGGATGACCACGCCGCACCCTGCCGATGCTCTCGCCTGGATGGCTCTGCTCGGCCTGGTCGCACTGCGCGGGCCCGGCGCCCTGTCGCTCGACACGGTGATCGGCCGCAGCCTGCTGCGGCGATTCCCGGCGATGCGGGACATGCCCTTCTCCGCCCTTGCCGACCGGCCGCATGTCGTCATCGTCGGTGCCGGCTTCGGCGGCCTGGCGGCGGCCCGGGCGTTGCGCCATGCGCCTTGCCGCATCACCCTGATCGATCGCCACAACCACCACCTGTTCCAGCCGCTGCTGTACCAGGTGGCGACGGCCAGCCTGTCGCCGGCCGACATCGCCACCCCGATCCGCGGCCTGTTCCGCGACCAGGCCAACGCCCGCATCCTGCTCGGCCGGGTCACCGGCGTGGACACGGTGAACCGGACCGTGCTGATCGGGGAGCAGCCCGTCGGCTACGACCACCTGGTGCTCGCGACCGGTGCGCGCCACGGCTATTTCGGCCATGACGAGTGGGAACCGGTGGCCCCCGGGCTGAAGCAGATCGAGGACGCCACCGGCATCCGCCGCCGCCTGCTGCTGGCCTTCGAGCACGCCGAGGGCACCGCCGATGCGGCGCAGCGGCTGGAGCTGATGACCTTCGTCGTGGTCGGCGGCGGCCCCACAGGGGTCGAACTCGCCGGATCCATCGCCGAGCTCGCCCGCCACGGCATGGCGCGTGAGTTCCGGACGATCGAGCCGGCCTTCGCCCATGTCCTGCTGGTCCAGTCCGGCCCGCGCCTGCTGCCGACCTTCCCCGAAACCCTGTCCGCCGCGGCGGCCCGCGCGCTGGAGGCGCTGGGCGTCGAGCTGCTGCTGGACCGCACGGTCGAGGCGATCGACGAGGCCGGCGTCGTCGTCGGCGGCAAGCGGATCGCGGCCCGCACCGTGTTCTGGGCCGCGGGCGTGGTCGCCTCGCCCGCGGCGAAATGGCTGCAGGCCGAGGCCGACCGGGCCGGACGGCTGAAGGTCGGACCGGACCTGTCGGTGCCCGGGCTGCCCGAAATCTTCGCCATCGGCGACACCGCCTGGTCGGAGGCCTGGGACGGCAAGCCGGTGCCAGGCCTCGCCCCCGCGGCGAAGCAGGGCGGCGCCTATGTCGCACGGGTGATCCGGTCTCGGCTCGATGGCCGGCCCGCGCCGGCCCCGTTCCGCTATCGCCATCTCGGCAGCCTCGCCACCATCGGCCGGCGCGAGGCGGTCGCGGATTTCGGCTGGCTGCGCCTGAGCGGGCCGGCGGCCTGGTGGCTGTGGGGCGCGGTGCACATCGCCTTCCTGGCCGGCACCCGCAACCGCATCGCCGTCGCCTTCGACTGGTTCTGGGCCTATCTGACATTCCGGCGGAGCACCCGGCTGATCACCGGCGGGGATCAGGGCTGACCCCGGGGACCAGGGCTGACCCGGCCCTTCGGTTCGCGGCCGGACGGCCTGGGGTTTCATAGCCACTGGCTATCGAACTCATAACGACACGGCATTTTGTCCTGTAACATCAGCGGATTAGCGTCTGCCTGTCCCGGCGCCAAGGACGGCGCCCCTTCTTCAGGAGACGACAGATGACCAGCAAGACAGCCGCCTTGAACATTGCCTCCGCCCTGTTCGGAGCGGTGGCCCTGGCCGCGATCGTGGCGCCGCCGGCCGCCAATGCCGCCGACCTGGCGAAGTGCTACGGCATCTCGCTCGCCGGCCAGAACAGCTGCGCCAACCAGGCCGGGACCCATTCCTGCGCCGGCCAGTCAAAGGTCAACTACGACGGCAGCGAGTGGCGCGCGGTCGGCAGCGCTGCGATCTGCACCGAACTCGGCGGCCAGGCCCAGGCCTTCAAGGGCGTGAACCCGAAGAAGGCCTGATCGAGCCCCCGAGACAGCCGAGGTCGATCCGCATGAGTGCCTCCCCCGGTGCGAATGCGGCGGCGGCGCCGATACCTGCGCGAGCGGGTATCGGCCTCCGTCACCGCCATGTGGTGGATTTCCTGCGCCAGCCGCCGGCCATCGGCTGGATCGAGATCCACAGCGAGAACTATCTCTCGGCCGGCGGGCCGCGCCTCGCCGCGCTGGAACGGATCCGGCAGGACTTCCCGCTCAGCTGCCACGGCGTCGGCCTGTCGCTCGGCTCGGCCGAGGGGCTGGACCGGCCGCACCTCGCGGCCCTGCGCGGCCTGTTCGACCGGTTCGAGCCGGGCCTCGTCTCCGAGCATGTGGCCTGGAGCGTCACCGGCGGCGTCTTCCTGAACGACCTGCTGCCGGTGCCCTTCACCGACGAGGCCCTGGCCGTGCTGTGCCGCAATGTCGACCAGGCGCAGCAGGCCTTCGGCCGGCAGGTGCTGATCGAGAACCCGTCGAGCTACCTGGCCTTCGCCGAGACCACGATGCTGGAATGGGACTTCCTGCGGGCGATCGTCGACCGTACCGGCTGCGGCCTGCTGCTCGACGTCAACAACATCCATGTCTCCGGCTTCAACACCGGCTTCGACCCGGACCGCTATCTCGAGGGCGTGCCCTGGGATGCGGTGCAGGAGATCCATGTCGCCGGGCACGCGGTGGCGCAGTTCGGCGCCGAACCGATGCTGATCGACGACCACGGCTCGGCGGTCGCCGACGCCGTGTGGCGGCTGCTGCAATCGGCGCTGGGGCGCACCGGCCCCCTGCCGGTCCTGGTGGAATGGGACACGGCGATCCCGGAGCTGCCGGTACTGCTGGCCGAGGCCGCCAAGGCCGATCGGCTGCTGGAGGCCGTACGGGCGGCGCGCCATGCTGCATGATCTCCAGGCCGCCTTCCGCAGCGCGGTCCTGCTGGGCGACGCCGCGGCCGCCTGCAGCGGGCTGGTCAGCGACCGCGTGGCCGCGGACCGCCGCCTGGCCATCCATCGGCACAATGTGCTGGTCTCGTTGACGGAGGCCCTGCGCGCCACCTTCCCGGTCGCCGCGGACCGGCTCGGCGAGCGCTTCCCGGCGCTGGCCCAGGCCTTCGTCGAGGCGGCACCGCCACGGCGGCCGCAGTTGCTGGCCTATGGCGACGGCTTCCCGGCGTTCCTGGCGATCGCCTTGTCGGACTCAGACAATGCCGCGCTGCCGGACCTCGCCCGGCTGGAATGGGCGCGCGTCGAGGCCTGCTTCGCCGCCGACGCCGAGCCGCTGCGGCCAGACCGCCTGGCCGCCGTACCGCCGGATCGTGGTTCGGACATCTGCTTTCGGCTGCATCCGACCGTTCGCATGGTCGCCTCGCCCCACCCATTGCTGACGCTGTGGGCCGGCACCGCGCCGGACACGGCCGCGACCGGCGCCGTGCTGGTGCTGCGCAGCGGCGGCGCGCTGGAGATGGCGGCGCTCAGCACCGGCGAGTTCGCCTTCCTGCGCATGGTCCGCGCCGGCACGACGCTCGATGTCGCAGCCGCCACCGCCGCAGCCGCCGATCCCGGCTTCGCGCTGCAGGCCGTGCTCGCCGCCCAGTTCGCGCGCGGCACCTTCTGCGGCTTCTCGCTGCATCCGGCCTGAGGGAGACAGACATGGCCATCACCGTCCCGGCGCCCCGTCGGGCCACTCTTCTCGTCGCCTGCGCGGCGGCGATCTACCGGCGTGTCACGGACGCGCTTGAATTCTGGGCCGCGCCCTTGCTCCAGCTCGCCATCCGGCTGTGGATCGCGCGCGTCTTCTTCCTGTCGGGCCTGACCAAGATCGCGGATTGGAACGCGACGCTCTTCCTGTTCCAGGAAGAGTACAAGGTGCCGCTGCTGCCGGTCCCGGTCGCGGCGCTGCTGGGCACCACCTTCGAGTTGGGCATGCCGGTGCTGCTGGTGGCCGGGCTGATGACCCGCTGCGCCGCGCTGCCCCTGCTGGGGATGAGCCTGGTGATCCAGTTCGTGCTCGGAGCCAGCAACCCGGACTACGACAACACCGAGCACTTCTACTGGATGTTCCTCCTGCTGATGATCGTGATCCGGGGGGCCGGGCCGATCTCGCTCGACCACCTGCTGTCGCGCTGGATCAAGCCGCTGCGCCCCTGAGCCGGCGTGCTGCCGTTCAGGGGCGCATGGTCATGGAGATGCACCAGCTCCGCTATTTCCTGGCGATGTGCCGGACGCTGAACTTCACGCGGGCGGCGGCGGCCTGCAACGTCGCCCAGCCCTCGCTGACGCGGGCGATCCGGAAGCTGGAGGTGGAGCTCGGCGCCCCCCTGTTCCACCGCGAGCGCCAGCGCACCCACCTGACCGATCTGGGTCGGCTGATGCGGCCGCATTTCGAGATGGCCGTGGCCCAGGCCAGAGCCGCGAAGGCGCGGGCCCGGAGCTATGTCGCGCTCGAACGCGCCGTGCTCCATCTCGGGGTGATGTGCACGATCGGGCCGACCCGGCTGGTCGGCCTGCTGCGGCGGCTGCACCAGGACCAGCCGGCGATCGACCTGCGGCTGACCGAGGCGGCGCCGGGCGAGCTGTCGGGGCTGCTGCTGGCCGGGCACCTCGACCTCGCGATCCTGGCCGAGCCGACGGACTGCCCTGGCCGGCTGCGCACCTTGCCGCTCTACCGGGAACGGTTCCGGGTCGCGTTTCCGCCCGGCCATCGCTTCGCCGCGCTCGACCGGGTCGCCCTGGCCGAGGTCGACGGCGAGCCTTATCTGTCCCGGCTCAACTGCGAGTTCATCGCCGTGTTCGACGACATGCTGGCGGAACGCGGCGTCGCCGTGCGGGAACGCTACGAGAGCCCGCGGGAAGACTGGGTCCAGGGCCTGGTCATGGCGGGGCTGGGGATCTCGTTCATCCCGGAGCGCCTGCTGATGCTGTCGGGGCTGCCCTCGCGCCCCCTGGTCGATCCCGAGGTGACGCGCCGGATCGTGATCGCGACGGTGGCCGGACGGCCGCATTCGCCGGCGGTGTCGACGGTCATCCGCATGGCCCGGCACTTCGACTGGGATGCCGCCTGACGGCATCCTGTGCGGCACGGCGTACCCATCCCGGACCTGCCACCGAACAGAGCACCGAAGCCGAGTCTCCGGGAAGCCGCCATGGAAATGCACCAGATCCGCTACTTCCTCGCCGTCTGCGACCAGCTGAACTTCACGCGGGCGGCTGAGATCTGCCATGTGGCGCAGCCGTCGCTGACCCGGGCGATCAAGCTGCTGGAGGAGGAACTGGGCGGCCCGCTGTTCCACCGCGAGCGGGCGAACACCCATCTGTCCGAGCTCGGCCGCATGCTGCTGCCCTATCTGCAGCAGGTCTACGACCAGACCCAGGCTGCGAAGAAGACCGCGCTGGAGCTGACCACCGGCAAGCGGCTGCAGCTGAGGCTCGGCATCATGTGCACGATCGCCCCGGCCATCGTGCTCGACCTGATCGAGGTCGTGCGCAAGCGCTACCCGGCGCTCGAGCTGATGATGGTCGATGCCAGCGCGCGGGCGCTGGAGGAACAGCTGCTGGCCGGCGAGCTGGAGGCGGCGATCTACTGCATTCCCGGTGAGCGGGCGAACGAACGGCTGCATTACATCGACCTGTTCCGGGAGTTCTTCATGATCGCCATTCCGGCGGGCCACGACCTGGCCGAGCGCAGCGAGATCCGCGTCCGTGACCTCGACGGCGAGAGCTACGTCAACCGCCGCAATTGCGAGATCTACGAATGCGCCAGTGCCGTGTTCGCCGCCCAGAATGTCCGCTGCCCGATGATCTACAGCAGCGAGCGCGACGACTGGGTCCTGGCGATGATCGCTGCCGGCCTCGGCTTCGGCTTCATCCCGAAGTATTCGATCACCCACCCCGGCGTGGTCGCACGCGCCTGCGTCGAACCGGAATTCTGGCGCGACGTCTCGCTGGTGACCGTCCGTGGCCGCCCGCATTCGCCCGCGCTCGGCATGCTGGTGCGGGAGTCGATGCGGATGGAGTGGCTGGGCAAGGAGCCGCTGGCGCTGCAGGCCGCGGGGCCGCCGTGAGCGGTCACAGCACCTCGACCGGCAGGGCGAAGACGTAGCCGACGCCGCGCTCGGTCTGGATGATCTGCGGTGCGCCGGCCTCGGTCTCCAGCTTGCGCCGCAGCCGCAGCACCTGGACGTCGATGGTGCGGTCGTAGACATCCTCATGGATGCGGGTCGCCTGCAGCAGCTGCTCGCGCGACAGCGGCCGCTGGGGGGCCTCGATGAAGGCGACGAGCAGGGCGTATTCGCCCTTCGAGAGGGTGACCACCGTGCCGTTGGCGTCGGTCAGGCGCCGGGCGCGCCGGTCGAGCAGCCAGCCGCCGAACCGGTAGCGTCCCCGCTCCGGCCCGCGCTGCACCGCCGCGCGGCCGAGTTCGCGCCGCCGCAGCACCGCCCGGATGCGGGCCAGAAGCTCCCGCAGCCCGAACGGCTTGGTCAGGTAGTCGTCGGCGCCGAGCTCCAGCCCGACGACGCGGTCGATCTCCTCGCGGCGATGCCCGGTGCCGATGATCACTGGCGTGTCGAAATCCGAGCGGATGTCGCGCAGCAGGTCGAGCCCGTCCTCCTGGCCGAGATGCAGGTCCAGGACCACGAGGTCCGGCTTGCTGTCGGCGAAGTGGCGGACCATGTCCTGCCGCCCGGAAGCGGAGATCGCCTGGATGCCCTGGTCCTCGAGATAGTTGACGACCATGTCCCGGATGGCCGGATCGTCATCGACGATGAGGACCCGGATCGACGGTCTGCTGATGGTGTTCATGTCCTGATCGTGCCGGTTGCGGTCGCATGCCTGCCTCGGCCCATGGGGCAGAGTGGCATCCGACTGGATGACCGGCGGCGAACCCAACTCCCAACCTGGTCGCAGATTCGCCGCCGACGCTGTACCGGAGGGACCATCGCACCGCGTCGCGGTTCCGGAGGTGACCTGGGTCACCTGCCCGCGCGACGTTTCAACAGATTTGCCGCGAATCAAATGTATCGTTCAGCGTCAGAGGCCCGACACCCCGCCACCGGTGATCGCTTCGAGATGCGGCGTGGACAGGTGCAGCAGCTGGTAGCGGATCCCGTCCTCCGCCGCGGCAGGGTCGTCCCACAGGGTGAAGCGCACCAGCCCCCAGGATCTCGGATCCACGGCCAAGGCCACCGTGTGCACGCCGGCCAAGCGGGCACGCCGGCCGAGGTCGGCGACCGCCGTGGCGATCACCGCGGTCAGGTCGGCCGCGGCCGGGATCGGCTCGGTGTGGCGGGTGGCGGCGCGCGGGGCCGCGTTCCGTGCCGGCCCGGCGAGGCAGGCGATGCCGGTCCAGTGCTGCACGGCGGGCCGGCCGAAGGAGTCGACGATGCCGCCGAAGCCGCCGCCGCCCCACAGGAAGGCGCCCATGCCGTCGGCCGAGTCCCACAGGTAGAACGGGGCGTACTGGTTGACCGGCGACCCGTCGACGCCGCGCTCGCGGATGAGATAGGCCTTGAGGCCGAGCCCGGGCAGATTGTCGAGCGCCGGCGCCTTGGTCGTGACGCGATGGCGGATGACCGCCATGTCGTAGTCGGCCGGCAGGGTGATCTCGTACTGCATGGCGTACATGGCGAATGCTCCTCGTGTGATCAGACCGGCTCCAGCCAATGCACCGCCGTCCCGTCCCGGAAAGCCTGGATGCTGACATAGGCGAAGGCGCTGTCCGGCGACGCGCCGTGCCAGTGCCGCTCGTCCGGGGCGAACCAGGCGCAGTCCCCTGCCCTGACCTCCGCCACCGGGCCGCCGTCACGCTGGGCGAGGCCGACGCCGGAGAGGACGTAGAGCAGCTGCCCCAGGGGATGGCTGTGCCAATGCGTGCGCACCCCGGGATCCAGGGTCGCGCGCATCGCGGTCATTTCACCGTCCCGGCTGCCGTCGAGCAGCCGCTCGACCCAGAACGGCCCGCTGGCGATGCCGTCCGGCGCACGCACGATTCCGGTTCCAGCCCGACGGATGGTCATTTCCTCGGGATTGCACATCATAGAGCTCCTGGATCTGGTGGTCTTGACGCCTCTGACATTGGGGTCGCAAATTCATCCTGAAAATCAGGAAGATCCGCACGATCGATTCCAGAAAACAGGATGATTTCCATGCGACGGATCACCTTCGACCTCGACGTTCTGCGCAGCTTCGTCACCGGCATGGAGCTGGGCAGCTTCAGCCGGGCGGCTGACCGCCTGGGCCGCTCGACCTCGGCGGTCAGCGCCCAGCTGCGCAAGCTGGAGGACCATGCGGGGACGCCGATCTTCCACAAGGCCGGGCGCGGCCTGGCCCTGACCGGGGCGGGCGAGACCATGCTGGCCTATGCCCGCCGGCTGATCGCCCTCAACGACGAGGCGGCGGCGGCGGTCCGCGGCATCGATCTGGAGGGCTGGGTCCGGCTCGGCCTGTCCGAGGATTTCGGCGAGGCGCTGCTGCCGGCGGTGCTGGGCCGCTTCGCCCGCACCCATCCCCGGGTGCGGATCGAGGCCCGGATCGCCCGCACCGGCGACCTGCTCGACCGGGTCACGTCGGGCCAGATCGACCTGGCGCTGGCCTGGGGCGACGCGGCCGGGGCGCCCCACGCCGAACGGGTGGCCGAGCTGCCGATGCGCTGGGTCGGTTCGGCCGGCGGCGACACCTGGGATCCGGAGCTGCTGTATGGCCGCCCCGGCGAACCACTGCCGCTCGCGGCGCTGGAGGCCCCGTGCCTGCTGCGCAAGGCGGCAACCGATGCGCTGGACCGTGCCGGCATCCCCTGGCGGCTGGCCTTCGTCAGCCCCAGCCTCGGCGGGTTGTGGGCGGCGGTGGCGGCCGGGCTCGGCGTCACCGTCCGCACCGAGTTCGGCCTGCCCGCCGGGGTGCGGGTGCTGGACCCCGCCGAAGCGCCGCCCCTGCCCTCGCTGGCCGTGGCCTTGCATTGGGCCGAGGCCGAGCCCGGCCCGGTCACGCGCCGCCTGGCCGCCATCCTGGTGCAGGCGGTCCGCGACGCGCTGCCGGGCCTGGCCGAAGCCGCGTAAGGCTCAGGACAGCGACTGCAGGTCGCCGCAGATGCTGATGGCCTGGCCGGAGATGGTGCGGCCGCGCGGCGACGCCAGCAGCAGGATGGTGTCGGCCAGCTGACGCGGCTGGATCAGCTCCTGGATCGAGGCCTGCGCCATGGCCTGGGCCTGCATCTCCTCCACCGAGATGCCATGCTGCTCGGCCTTGGCAGCGAACACCCGGCGGATGCGGTCGCCCTCGACGATGCCGGGCTGGATCGCATTGACCCGGATGCCGAGCGGCCCGAGCTCGATCGACAGCGACTTGGTGAAGCCGACCACCGCCCATTTCGACGCGGCATAGGGCGTGCGCAGCGGAAAGCCGAGCCGCCCGGCCGAGGACGACAGGTTGATGATGCTGGGATTGCCGCTCTTGGCCAGATGCGCCACGGCCAGCCGGGTGCAGTTGAACTGACCGGTGACGTTGACCGTCAGGGTCTGGTCCCACGCCTCGGGGTCGATCTGGTCGACGCGGCCGGTGGGGCCGGCGATGCCGACATTGTTGACCAGGCAGTCCAGCCCGCCCAGCGCCGCCAGCGCCTCGTCGAACAGCCGCGCCACCGCCGCCCGGTCGGACACGTCGCACAGGGTGCCGGTGATAGCAGGGCTGCTCGCGGTCAGCGCGGCGAGCGCCTTGGAGTCGACGTCGCAGACATGCACCCGCGCCCCCTCCTCGACGAAGGCGTTGACGATCTCGCGGCCGATGCCGGACGCGCCGGCGGTGACCAAAACCCGCAATCCCCTGATGCCGAGATCCATGGCGTTGTCCTCCTGGGTTGGCGCTCGTCCGCCTCGTGCCGGGCGCGATCGATGACGCAATGCCCAACCATCGCCGCGTCCGGCGGAGAATCGCAAGCCGCCGAAAACGCAGCCCGGCCTCGCCGATCGCGATCTGGACCTGGCCGGCGCTTTGTCCGACCGTGGCAGGGCGCACAGGCCAAGGGAGGATGCAGGGCATGCCCACCGTCGCGATCATCGGTGCCGGGCTGATCGGCCGATCCTGGGCGATCGTCTTCGCCCGCGCCGGATGGCAGGTCCGGCTGACCGATGCCAGCGCCGCGGCGCTGGCCGCAGCACCAGCCCTGATCGCCGAGGGCCTCGCCGATCTCGTCGGCCACGGCCTGGCCGAGGATCCGGCCGGTGCCGCCGCGCGGGTCGCGACCGCGACGTCCCTGGCCGAGGCGGTGACCGGCGTCGAGCTGGTGCAGGAGAACCTGCCCGAGGCGGTCGAGGTCAAGCGCGCGGTGTTCGCCGAGCTCGATCGGTTGGCGCCGCGCGACGCCATCCTCGCCTCCTCGACCTCCGCCATCGTCGCCTCGCGCTTCACTGAGGAGCTGGCCGGCCGCGACCGCTGCCTGGTTGCCCATCCGGTCAACCCGCCGCATCTGGTGCCGGTGGTCGAGCTGTGCGGCGCGCCCTGGACCGCGCCCGAGACCATCGAGCGGGCCTGGCGGATCTATCGCGCCGTCGGGCAGGAGCCGGTCACGGTCAACCGCGAGATCGACGGCTTCGTGCTGAACCGCCTGCAGGGCGCGCTGCTGGCCGAGGCCTTCCGGCTGGTCGGCGAGGGCGTGGTCAGCCCGCAGGATCTCGACACCACGGTGAAGGACGGGCTGGGCCTGCGCTGGTCCTTCCTCGGCCCCTTCGGCACCATCGAGCTGAACGCGCCGGGCGGCATCGCCGACTACTGCGCCCGCTACACCGGGTTCTACCGCCGCCTCGCCGCCGACCCGGCCCCGCCGGAGGTGTGGGACGACTCCACCGTCGCCCGCCTGCTGGCCGGCTGGGGCCAGGCCCCCGACGCCGCGCAGCTGGCCGCCCGCGGCGCCTGGCGCGACCGCCGGCTGGCGGCGCTGCGGGCCCACAAGGCGGCGCAGCCCGACGCCCCCTCCGATTCCTGAGCTGAAGGACCGCAGCCATGGCCCAATCCCGCAAGATCGTCATCACCTGCGCCGTCACCGGGGCGATCCACACCCCGTCGATGTCGCCGCATTTGCCGGTGACGGCGGCGGAGATCGCCGAGGCGGCGATCGGCGCCGCGGAGGCCGGGGCCACCATCGTCCACCTGCACGCCCGCGACCCGGAGAGCGGCAAGCCCGACCAGACGCCGCAGGCCTTCGAGCCCTTCCTCAAGGTGATCAAGCAGCGCTCGGACTGCGTCATCAACCTGACCACCGGCGGCGCACCCTGGATGCGGGTCGAGGAGCGCATCCTGCCGGCCCAGACCTTCAAGCCGGAGGTCGCGTCGCTGAACATGGGGTCGATGAATTTCGGCCTGTTCCCGATGCTCAACCGCTTCAAGGAGTTCAAGCATTCCTGGGAGCCGGAGGCGCTGGAGGCGTCGCGCGACCTGGTGTTCCGCAACAGCTTCAAGGACATCGAATTCGTGCTGCGGACGCTGGGCGACGACGGCATCCGGTTCGAGTTCGAATGCTACGACACCGCGCATCTCTACAACCTGCACCACTTCCTCGAACGCGGGCTGGTGAAGCCGCCGCTGTTCGTCCAGACCGTGTTCGGCATCCTCGGCGGCATCGGCGGCCATCCCGAGGATGTGATGCACATGAAGCGCACCGCCGACCGCTTGTTCGGCGACCAGTACCGCTGGTCGGTGCTGGGGGCCGGCCGCAACCAGCTGCCGATCGCGGCGATGTCGGCGGCGATGGGCGGCCATGTCCGCGTCGGGCTGGAGGATTCGCTGTGGGCCGGTCCGGGCCGGCTGGCGGAATCGAACGCCCAGCAGGTCCGCCTTGCCCGCCAGATAATCGAGGGCCTGGGCCTGGAGATCGCCTCGCCGGACGAAGCCCGCGAGATCCTGGAGCTGAAGGGCGGCGACCGCGTCGCCTTCTAGGGCTGTAACGCCGGTCACATCGCGCGGTCGTGGGTTATGCTGGAATCATCGTTGTTCACGAGGATTCCGGCTATGCTCGATCACGTTTCCATCACTGTCTCCGATGTCGGTCGCGTTGCCCCGTTCTGGGATGCGGTGATGACGGCGCTGGGCGTGCCCTGCGTGGTGCGCAGCGAGCGGCAGCTGGGCTACGGCACCCGCAACCGGCCCTGGGACGACAGCCATACCTATCTCTCGATCGGACAGAGCTCCGGTCCTTCCCTGGTGCCGGACAATCGGCACTGGTGCTTCCGGGCGCCGGACCGCGCGGCGGTGGACGCCTTCCACGCGGCCGGTCTGGCGGCGGGCGGGCAGGATGACGGCCCGCCGGGCCTGCGCGACTACCACCCGGCCTATTACGCGGCCTTCCTGCTCGACCCCGACGGCAACCGGATCGAAGCGGTGTGCCACCGTCCGCCAAATGATCTCTAGGGCTTTACCATCCGGATGTGGCCGAAATCCCACTACCGCCAGGAATGTCGCCGCTTGCCTTCGTTTTGCCGGCTTCCAACGGCATGCTTTGATCTGCTATCGGGAATTGAGTGTTACGATTGTCGTCAAGAATCGACTTACAACACTGAATAAAGGCGTGACTGTTCAGGGACCCGTCATTTTGTTTCTACGGCACGAAGATGTCGGAAGCGAAGTGATTGTCAATGCGGACGTGTGAGAGATGGATTCTATTACCGCTTCGGTACGATCGGATCAGTGTTTGCTGTCCGCGAGCCTCGGCGCTCGGTTTGATCGAGTCTGTCGCGCAGGCGCCCTCGATGAAGAGGGATCCGTGTCGTGAAGGGCGCGCAAAGCCGCACAAATCCTCAACTATTGATTCGATGCACGACCGACATCACCTGCACCGGTATGATGGGGGCAAGCATCCCGAAGGGGAGCGCAGGAAGCAGTAGGGAACGGATAGGTTCAATGGCAAAGGCGTCCGAGGCGCCGCCGTCAGGCACGACCACTGGTGATAAGCATTCGATCGCGAGTCAGGGTTTACTCGCTCAGCTGCTGACCTTGTTCCGGACGCTGATGGCGTCGCAGGACCGCAAACGCATCATCGGCCTGTGCGCCGGCATCGTCGTGGTCATCGCGCTGACCGCCGCGACGCAGATCCGGCTGAATGCCTGGAACCAGCCCTTCTACGACGCCCTGGCGCAGAAGAGCGTCAGCGGCTTCGTGCGCCAGCTGTTCGTCTTCGTCGCCATCGCCGGCGTGCTGCTGGTCCTCAACGTCGCCCAGACCTGGTTGAACCAGACCCTGAAGGTCCGCCTGCGGGCGGGGCTGACGCGCGACCTGTTCGGCGAATGGCTGAAGCCCAAGCGCGCCTTCCGCCTGGCCGGGGCCGGCGAGATCGGCGAGAACCCGGACCAGCGCATCCACGAGGACGCCCGCCACCTGACCGAGCTGTCCACCGATCTCGGCATCGGCCTGCTGCAGTCGACCCTGCTGCTGATCAGCTTCGTCGGCGTGCTCTGGATCCTGTCGCAGGGCATCGCCCTCAAGCTCAATGGCGAGGCCTTCTCGATCCCGGGCTACATGGTGTGGTGCGCCCTGCTCTACGCCGCCGCCGCCTCCTGGCTCAGCTGGCGCGTCGGCCGGCCGCTGATCGGCATCAACGCCGAACGCTACGCCCGGGAGGCCGACCTGCGGTCGGCCCTGGTCCGCGTCAACGAGCATGTCGACAGCATCACGCTCGACGGCGGCGAGACCGACGAGCGCCGGCGGCTCGACCTCGATCTCGACCGCGTCATCGCGGTGATGCTGCGCTATGTCCGGGCCGTGACCGGCCTGACCTGGATCACCGCCGGCTATGGCTGGTTCACCATCGTCGCCCCGATCCTGGTCGCCTCGCCCGGCTATTTCGGCGGCGACCTGACCTTCGGCGAGCTGATGGTGGCGGTCGGCGCCTTCATCCAGGTGCAGCAGGCCCTGCGCTGGTTCGTCGACAATTTCAGCAACCTCGCCGACTGGCGGGCAACGCTGCTGCGGGTGATGAGCTTCCGCGAGACGCTGCTGACGCTCGAAAACCTCAACGGCGAGCCGCGGAAGATCGAGTTCGCCGTGGGCCCGGCGAAGCAGATCGGCTTCGAGAAGCTCGGCGTGCTGTCGACCGGCGGCATGGCCGTGCTCGACGACGAGAAGGTCCGGATCACGCCGGGCGAGCGCGTGCTGATCGTTGGCCGCACCGGCGGCGGCAAGAGCACCCTGTTCCGCGCCTTCGCCGGGCTGTGGCCCTGGGGCACCGGGCGGATCCTGGTGCCGCCCGACGCCAACATGATGTTCCTGCCGCAGCGTCCCTACCTGCCGCCGGGCACCATGCGTGCCGCCCTGGCCTATCCCAAGGACGCCGCCAGCTTCGGTGACGACCAGATCTGCGCCGCGCTGAAGCGCACCGACATGGGCCATCACGAGATCTCGCTCGACCAGGTGAAGCACTGGGACAAGGAGCTGACCGGCGACGAGCTGCAGACCCTGACCTTCGCCCGGCTGCTGCTGCACAAGCCGGACTGGGTGTTCATCGACGAGATGGTCGATTCGATGGACGAGGAGCGGCGCAAGATCGCCATGTCGATCTTCGAGCACGAGCTGCCCGGCACCGCGGTCATCACCATCGCCCGGCGCGAGGTCAAGAACGGCTTCTACACCCGCGTCCTGAAGCTGCACATGACCGACGAGGTCACCGGCGCGCGCCGGATGCCGGTCGGCCGCCAGCCGCGGCGGGCGATCCCCTCCTCCGCCGGCTACGCCCCCCTGCTGCATCACCGAGAACCGATGGAATGACGAAACGGCCTGCTGCCCCGACCCGCCGCGCCTCCTCGAAGAAGTCTGGCGCGGCGGCGCTGTCGGACGACGCCCTGCTCGATCTCGTGCAGCGCCAGACCTTCCAGTTCTTCTGGGATGCGGCGCACCCGGTCAGCGGCATGATCCCCGACCGCACCGACCGCGCCGGCAAGCCGCCGAACAACTGGGTCACGACCGGCGGGTCCGGCTTCGGCGTCATGGCGATCATCGTCGCGGCGGAACGCGGCTGGATCGAGCGGGTGGCCGCGGTGGAACGGCTGATGGTCATCATCCGCCACCTCGAACACACCACCTCGCATCACGGCGTGTTCCCGCATTTCCTCGACGGCAGCACCGGCGCCACGGTGTCGTTCAGCCGCAAGGATGATGGCGGCGACCTGGTCGAGACCGCCTTCCTGTTCCAGGGGCTGCTCTGCGCCCGCGCCTATTTCGACCGCGACGCCGCCAACGAGACCGAGCTGCGCAACCACATCACCTGGCTGTGGAACGAGACGGAGTGGAACTGGTACACCCGTGGCGGGCTGAACGTCCTGTTCTGGCACTGGGGCGCCAACAACGGCTGGGGCATGGGCCACGAGATCCGCGGCTGGAACGAGTGCCTGATCACCTACATCCTGGCCGCCTCGTCGCCGCGCTACGCCATCGACGCCGAGGTCTACCATAAGGGCTGGGCCATGGGTCGGTACTTCCTGAGCCAGCGGACCTACTACGACATCGAGCTGCCGCTCGGCATGCCCTATGGCGGGCCGCTGTTCTTCACCCACTACTCCTTCCTCGGCCTCGATCCGCGCGGCCTGAAGGACCAGTACGCCGATTACTGGGAACAGAACCGCCGGCACACGCTCATCAACTACGAGCACTGCGTCCGCAACCCGAACCACTTCAAGGGGTACGGGCCGGATTGCTGGGGCCTGACCGCCAGCGACAACCCGACCGGCTATTCCGCCCATGCGCCGGACAACGACATCGGCGTCATCAGCCCGACCGCGGCGCTGTCGGCGATGCCCTACGCGCCGGAGCAGTCGATGCGGGCGCTGCGGCACTTCTATGAAACGCTCGGCGACAAGATCTGGGACAGGTTCGGTTTCGTCGACGCCTTCTCGGAACAGGCCGGCTGGGCCGCCGACACCTATCTGGCGATCGACCAGGGCCCGATCGTGGCGATGATCGAGAACCACCGCAGCGGCCTGCTGTGGAAGCTGTTCATGGGCATCCCGGACGTGCAGCAGGGTCTGCGCAAGCTCGGCTTCGAAAGCCCGCATCTGGGCGGAGGCTGAGGGCGGAGCACAACTCCAGCTTCGCCGCCCTTCCCGCCCGAATTCTGCTAGACTGGTGTGATCATGAACGAGAGCACCGAGAATCTGGTCCTTGAGCATCTCCGGCACCTCCGCGCCGGCACGGACCGTTTGCTCGACCGCATGGACGACCTGACCGCCCGCGTCGGGCGGCTCGAGGTCAACACCGCGCGCATCGAGGTCGTTCTGGCCGAGCACTCTGTGCGGTTCGACAAGGTCGAACGGCGGCTCGACCGGATCGAAACCCGTCTTGGGCTGATTGACGCTTGATGCGGTCTGACGGCCCCGGCTTGGCCGGCTGGGCGGAGCGGCAATACGCCGTCTCCGCCCGCAACCTGACGCTCGGCGTCTCCGCCACCCATCTGGTCAAGCAGCGGCCGCCGTTCCGCCAGCGCATCGTGCCGAAGCCCGGCTCGGTGGTGGCGACGGCGGTGATGGGGGCCTACGACCCCGATCCCGACTATTTCTTCCACTGGTACCGGGATTCGGCGCTGGTGATGGATGCGCTGCGGATCGCGATCGCCGACGGCAGCCGGCCGGCCGCGGATGCCGGCCTGGTCCGCGACTTCATCCGCTTCAGCCTGGATCTGCGCGGCCTGACCGGTGCGGCGGTCCTGGCTGCGGGCGACCCGAAGCGCGGCGTCGATCCCGCCTTCGTCCAGCATGTCCGCTCCGATGCCGATCTGCGCGGCGTGGCCGGCGACCGCATCTGGGGCGAGGTCCGGGTCAATCCGGACGGCACCCTGGACACGCTGAACTGGTCGCGGCCGCAGCATGACGGGCCGGCGCTGCGTGCCCTGACCCTGCTGCGCGGCCTGGACCTCGACGGGCTGGACCGGGCCGGGGCAGCCGAGCTGCTTCACATCGACCTCGCCTTCACCCTGGCGCATCACCGCGAACCGAGCTTCGAGATCTGGGAAGACAGCCTCGGCCACGACTACTACACCCAGGCCGTGCAATGCGCCGCCCTGCGCGAGGGCGCCGGGTGGCTGGAGGCGCAGGGCGATGCCGGGACCGCCGACCGATGCCGGCAGGCGTCGGCGGCGCTGGCGACGGCGCTGGACGGCCATTGGCAGGCCGATGCCGGGGCCTATGCCAGCCTGCTGCCGGCGTCGTCCGACGCGCCGCGCCGGGCGCTCGACATCGCTGTCATCCTCGGCGTGCTGCATGCCGGCCTGACCGACGGTCCGCACAGTGTGCTGGATCCGCGCGCCCAGGCGACGCTGGCCGCTCTCGAGGACCTGTTCGCCGGGCTCTACCCGATCAACCAGGACCGCCCGTCCGGTCGGGCTCCGGCGCTGGGCCGCTACCGCGAGGACCAGTATTACGGCGGCGGCGCCTGGTACATCGCGACGCTGGGCGCCGCGGAGTTCCATTTCCGCCTGGCCGGGGCGCTGGCCGGCGGCACGGATTTCGCGCTGACCGCCGACAACCGCGGCTTCGTGGCCCGGGCGCTGGGCGCCGAGCCCCGCGCGGAGGACGCCGCATCCCCGGCCGGACGCCGGCGGCTGGCGGACGCCTTCCTGGCCCGCGGCGACGCCTTCCTCGCGACGGTCCGGGCTTACACGCCCGATGACGGCGCCTTGTCCGAGCAGTTCGACCGGACGACCGGGGCGCAGACGTCAGCCAAGCACCTGGGCTGGAGCTATGCCGGCTTCATCTCCGCCTTGGCGGCGCGGAGGAAAGCGTCGGTGAGCCTCCGGGCTCGCTGACAACAACCCATAGCTGTCATTGCCGGGCTTGACCCGGCAATCCAGGGGCCACCAAGAACCGCCTTCGAAAACCCCTGGATGCCCGGGTCAAGCCCGGGCATGACAGTGAAAGAACCGAAGTGTGGAGCGGGTCTGACGACCCCTCCTACCCCGCCGCCTTCGCGGTCGAGGACGTCCGCCACAGGTCGATGCCGCCATCCAGGGCGTGCCGGTCGATCTCGGCCAGCTCCTCGGCGGTCAGGGGCGCGCCCTTCAGCGCGTCCAGGCTGTCGTCGAGCTGGGCCACCGACCGCGCGCCGATCAGGGCCGAGGTGACGCGCGGGTCGCGCAGCACCCAGGTCAGCGCCATCTGGGCCAGGGTCTGGCCGCGGCGCTTGGCGATCCCGTTCAGCCCGCGGATGCGCGCGATGTTGCCCTCCGACAGCAGCGCCGGCCGCAGCGACCCGCCGCGCTTGGCCCGCGAATCCTCGGGCACGCCGTCGAGGTACTTCGAGGTCAGCATGCCCTGCGCCAGCGGCGAGAAGGCGATGCAGCCGATGCCCAGCTCCTCCAGCGCATCGAGCAGCCCGTCCTCGACCCAGCGGTTGAGCATGGAATAGGAAGGCTGGTGGATCAGGCAGGGCGTGCCGAGGTCCTTCAGGATCGCGGCGGCCTGGCGCGTCGCCTCCGGCGAGTAGGAGGAGATGCCGACATAGAGCGCCTTGCCCTGGCGCACGACATGGTCGAGCGCACCCATGGTCTCCTCGAGCGGCGTCTCTGGGTCGAGGCGGTGGGAGTAGAAGATGTCGACATAGTCGAGCCCCATGCGCTTGAGGCTCTGGTCCAGGCTGGCGATCAGGTATTTGCGCGAGCCGAAATTGCCGTAGGGGCCCGGCCACATGTCGTAGCCGGCCTTGGTCGAGATCAGCAGCTCGTCGCGGTAGGGCTGGAAATCGGCGGCGAAGATCCGGCCGAAATTCTCCTCGGCCGAGCCGTAGGGCGGGCCGTAGTTGTTGGCCAGGTCGAAATGGGTGACGCCGCGGTCGAAGGCGCGGCGCAGCACGGCGCGGCCGGTCTGGTAGTGGTCGACCCCGCCGAAGTTCTGCCACAGGCCGAGCGAGATCTCCGGCAGCTGGAGGCCGCTGCGGCCGGAACGGCGGAACTTCGCGGCCTCGTAACGCGCCTCGTCGGCGATCCAGGGCTTCTGCATGGCTGTCGTCCTACCTGTCGAATGTCGTTGGCGTCACGCGGCCGGCGGAGTGCCGGCCCGAATCCCGTCCTGCAGGGCGACGGGCTGGGCGCATTGCCCGGCCCCGCCGATCACGGTCTGCGCCGCGTCGCCGTCGCCGGGCGACCCGTCCTGCAGGTAGAAGATCTCGTTGTTCGAGTTGAAGGCGCGCAGCTCGCGCCCCGCGGCGTTCTGGATCGTGCCGGTGTGGTTGACCGGGTGCTGCTGCCGCCCGCCCTCCGGCGTCTCGACGATCAGGAAGCCGCACAGCTCGTAGCGCAGCGTGCGCCCGGGCGGCACCTTGACCGACAGCTCGGCGGTCGGCTCGTCCTTGGTGACGTGCAGCACGCCGATGGTGCGGCCGTCGATGCCGACCGTGATCAGCTCCTCGATCTGGCCCTGCCCGAGCTCGTCGGTGATGCGGAAGCGGTCTTCCTTCGGGCCGGCGCCGGCCTGCGGCGCGGCCACGAGAATCAGCGCGCAGGCGGCCAGCAGGGCACGCCAGGGCCGCAGGATGCGCTTCGATGGCCGCACGATGCCCTCCCCGTCCATATCCCGCCCGTTCGCTGTGATCGGGCGACCCTAGCGCGGGGCCGGAGCACATACCAGCTTGCGCAATCGTCCCCAGATCGGCTAGGCCATCGCCTCCGCGGATGCGGCGTGGCCTTCGGGGTCATGTCCGGGCATCCCTTCGAAACCCAGCTAAGGTATCGACATGCGTTCGTTCGACGGGCAACGGTCCGATGGCGCCCCGATTCGCCGGAACCGCCAGGAAAAGGAAAAGCAGCTGCAGGAGCTGGAGCAGAAGCGCGCCCATCTCGGCATGCACACCTCCTCGACCCTGCGCGCCGCCATGGACCGCAAGATCGCGGAGCTGAAGACCGAACTGGCGCTGGCCGACCGTGCCGCCGCGGCCCAGTCCGCCGCCGGCCCCGCGCCGCGCCGGCCGGGCGGCCCGCGCCGCTGAGCATCTGAGGGGCGGCGGCTCGCCGCCCCGGCTCTCAGCTGTATTCGATCACCAGCCCGTCATGGGCCGGCCGGACATGCGCCGGCAGCCGCGCGCACAGCCGGTCGTAGTCCATCTGGTGGTTCATGTGGGTCAGCCAGGCCCGCTTGGGCTTGAGCCGCTCGATCCATTCCAGGGTCAGTTCCAGATGGGCGTGGGAGACATGCGGCTCCTCCCGCGTGGCATCGACCATCCAGCTCTCGACCCCCTCCAGCGCCGCCCAGGCCCGATCGTCCAGCCGCACCACATCGGTCGAATAGGCGAAGCTGCCGAAGCGGTAGCCCATCGACAGGCTGCGGCCGTGGTCCTGCTCGAATGGCACGATGTCGATGTCGCCGATCCGGAACGGCCCCTCCAGCACATGCGGCACCAGGAACGGGTGGTAGAAGCCTCGGTCCATCTCGACCGAGGTCATGGTGTAGCCGAAGCGTTCCTCCAGCTCCTGCCGCACCGCCGCGTCCATGTAGGTGTTGATCGGCTGCTTGAAGGCCAGCGGCCGCAGGTCGTCGATGCCGTGGATGTGATCGGCATGGGCGTGGGTGTAGAGCAGCGCGTCGACCCGCTTCACCTCGTGGTCCAGCAGCTGCTCGCGCAGGTCCGGCGAGGTGTCGACCAGGATTGTGGTGGTGTCGCTCTGCACCAGGATCGACGGCCGCCGCCGGCGGTTGCGCGGATTGGCCGGGTCGCAGGTGCCCCAGATGCCGCCGACCATCGGCACGCCCATCGAACCGCCGCAGCCGAGGACCGTCACGCGCATCGCTCAGGCCTCTTGTCTCGGAATTTTCGTGAACAGGTTGAAGAAGTTGTCCGTCGTCCTTCGCGCAAAATCTGAGCTTGGAAGGCCGTGCAGCTCGGCCACGCGCTGGGCGGTGTGGGCGACGAAGGCGGGCTCGTTGCGCTTGCCGCGCTTCGGCACCGGCGCGAGGTAGGGCGCGTCGGTCTCGACCAGGATGCGGTCGAGCGGGACGTCCTTGGCGGTGGCGCGGATGTCCTCGGACTTGTTGAAGGTCACGATCCCGGACAGCGAGATATGAAGCCCGAGTTTCACTGATTCTTCAGCCAGTTGCCGCGTTCCGCTGAAGCAATGGATGATGCCGCGCAGCGGTGGCCGGTCGCCGCCCTGCCCCTCCTCTTCCAGGATCCGCAGCGTGTCGGCCTCGGCCTCGCGGGTGTGGACAATGATCGGCAGGTCGGCGATGCGGGCGGCGCGGATGTGGCGGCGGAAGCCCTCCTGCTGCGCCTCGGCCGGACTCAACCCGTAGTGGTAGTCGAGGCCGGTCTCGCCGATGCCGACGATCTTCGGATGGGTGGTGAGGTCGAGGATCTCCTCGACCGTGAGGTCGGTGAAGTCCTTGGCCTCATGCGGGTGCACCCCGACCGCGCCGTAGAGCATCGGAAAGCGCTCGACCAGGGCGATGGTCGCCGGCAGCCGCTCCGGCCGGGTGCAGATGGTCAGCATGCAGCCGATTCCGGCGGCCGTGGCGCGGCCGACCACATCGTCGATCTCCGCGGCGAAATCCGGGAAATCCAGGTGGCAGTGACTGTCGACCAGCATCAGGCGGCGCTCTCCGGCTCGATATAGCGCGGGAACACGCCCTCGGGCTTCGGCAGCGGCGTGCCGGGCACCAGGGCATCGGCGTCGCCGACCCGGGCGAAGCTGCGCGCGTCGTCCGCCACGGCCAACTGGTCGAGCGTCTTCGCCATCGCCTGCGGCATGATCGGCTGCACCAGGATCGACAGGCGCCGCACCGTCTCGGCCAGCACCCACAGCACTGTGGCCATCCGCGCGGGGTCGGTCTTGCGCAGGGTCCAGGGCGCCTGCTCGTCGACATAGCGGTTGGCCTCGCCGACGACGGTCCACACCGCCTCCAGCCCGCGATGGAAGGCCTGGGCGTCGAATTCGCGACGCAGCGTCTCCAGCAGCGCCGGCAGCTGGTCCAGCAGCCCGCGGTCGACCTCGGTCAGGGGGCCGGGCTGCGGCACGCGGCCGTCGCAGTTCTTGGCGATCATCGACAGCACACGCTGGGCAAGGTTGCCGAAGCCGTTGGCCAGCTCGCCATTGGTGCGCTGGACCATGGCGCGGCGCGAGAAGTCGCCGTCCTGGCCGAACGAGACCTCGCGCAGCAGGAAGTACCGCACCGGGTCGAGGCCGTAGGTCTCCACCAGCTCCAGCGGGTCGATCACGTTACCGAGCGACTTCGAGATCTTCTGGCCCTCATTGGTCCACCAGCCATGGGCGAAGACGCGCTTCACCACCGGCAGGCCGGCCGACATCAGGAAGGCGGGCCAGTACAGGGCGTGGAAACGCAGGATGTCCTTGCCGACCATGTGCAGGTCGGCCGGCCAGAAGCGCTTGAAGCTCTCGGCCTGGGTGTCGGGATAGCCGACCGCGGTGAGGTAGTTGGTCAGCGCGTCGACCCACACATACATGATGTGCGCCTCGTCGCCTGGCACCTTCACCCCCCAGTTGAAGGTGGTGCGGCTGATCGACAGGTCGCGCAGCCCCGACTTCACGAAGGCGATGACCTCGTTGCGGCGCGATTCCGGCGCGATGAAGTCCGGGTTGGCCTCGTAGAAGGCCAGCAGCCGGTCGCCCCAGGCCGACAGGCGGAAGAAGTAGCTCGGCTCCTCCACCCAGTCGCATTCGGCGCCGGTCGGGGCGATGCGCTTGCCGTCGACAATGGTCAGCTCGTCCTCGCCGTAGAACGCCTCGTCGCGCACCGAGTACCAGCCGGCATAGCCGCCAAGATAGATGTCGCCATTGGCCTTCATCGCCTCCCAGATCGCCTGCGACGCCTTGATGTGGCGCGGCTCGGTGGTGCGGATGAAGTCGTCGTTGCTGAAGTTCATCGCCGCGGCCAGGTCGCGGAAATTCTGGCTGACCTGGTCGGTGAAGGCCTGCGGGTCGATCCCGGCCAGCTCGGCCGCCTTCTGCACCTTCTGGCCGTGCTCGTCGGTGCCGGTCAGGAAATGCACGTCATAGCCGTCGAGCCGCTTGAACCGCGCCAGCACGTCGCAGGCGAGCGTGGTGTAGGCGTGGCCGATATGCGGCTTGTCGTTGACGTAGTAGATCGGGGTGGTGATGTAGAAGGGCTTCGGCGCCGACATCGCGGCCTCTTTTCGTGCTGTGGCGGCGGTCAGCTGTTGCAGGCGCGCTCGATGCCGATGAACGCCTGCAGGAGGACCTGCTTCCGATCGAGGTTGGACCCGTCCGCCTGGGCGAACAGACGGCGGGTGTTGTCCCACAGCTCCACCCAGCGATCAAGGCCGCCGGCCCTGCCGACCGCACCGACCACACGCTGCATCACCGTCCCCTCGCCCGCCACGATCTCGGGCGGCTCGGTGCCGCGGGCGGCGGCGCGGGCCAGCCGCGCCATCCACCAGACCAGCAGCTCGGTGAACAGCCGCCAGCTCGATTCGGCGGCCACCGGCCCGATCCGGTCGCCCATCTTGTGCACGGCGCGGAAATCGACCCGCGGGAAGTCGTCCAGCAGCGCCACCATGTCGCGATAGAGGCCGAGCCCGCCCTCCTCCAGCAGCGACGTGGCGCGGCCGATGCTGCCCTCGGCCAGGCGCACCAGCGCCGCCCGGTCGGCTGGATCCAGCTCCGGCGCGTGCTCGGCCAGCAGCCGGTCGACCGTCGCATCCGGCAGCGGCTCCAGCGCCAGGTGCCGGCAGCGTGAGCGGATGGTGGGCAGCAGCGCGCCGGGGTTGCCGCAGGTCAGCAGCAGGATGGCGCGGGCCGGCGGCTCCTCCAGGATCTTCAGCAGGGCGTTGGCGCCGTTGCGGTTCATCGCCTCGGCCTCGTCGACGATGACGGCGCGCCAGGCGCCCTCGGCCGCGGTCAGGCGCAGGAACGGGTCGATGCGCCGGATCTCCTCGACCGGGATCTCGCGGCTGCGGCGCTTGCGCTCGTCGTCGCCGTTGTTGCGCTCGATGGTCAGCAGGTCGGCATGGCCGCCGGCGGCGGCGCGGCGGAAGGTCGGGTGCTCCAGCGGCAGGTCGAGACCTGCCGCGTCAGGGCGGCCGCCGGCCATCAGGAAGCGGGCGACACGATGAGCAAAGGTGGCCTTGCCGATGCCGGATGGGCCGGTGATCAGCCAGGCATGCGGCAGCCGGCCGGCGCGGAACGCGTCCAGGAACGCCGCCTCCGCCGCCTCATGGCCGAGCAGCCGGGGGTTGGCGCGGGGCGCCAGCAGGGGCTCGGTCACCTGACGGCCCCCAACTTGAACCTGGCGTCGACGGCGGTCCGGATGGCGGCGGCCACATCGTCGATCGGGCCGGCGGCGTCGATCACGACGCAGCGCTGCGGCTCGGCCGCGGCGATGGCCAGGAAGCCGTCGCGCAGCCGGCGGTGCAGCGCCTCGCCCATCCGCTCATAGCGATCCTCGGCCCCGCGCCGGGCGCCGGCCCGCGCCAGGCCGATTTCGACCGGCACGTCGAGCAGCAGCGTGAGGTCCGGCTTCAGCCCGTCCGTCGCGATCTGGAACAGGGTGTCGAGCACGCCGCGATCCACCCCCTGCCCCACGCCCTGATAGACCAGCGAGCTGTCGGCGTAGCGGTCCGACACCACCCAGGCGCCGCGAGCCAGGGCGGGGCGCACGGTGACGCGCAGATGGTCGCGCCGGGCGGCGAAATGGAGCAGAGCCTCAGTCACGGCGTCCCAGCGGTCGGTGTCGCCCTTGACCAGGAGGTCGCGGATCGCCTCGGCCCCGGGAGAGCCTCCGGGCTCGCGCGTGGTCACGACCTCCAGGCCGCGTTCGGCCAGGGTCGTGGCGAGGCGGCGGAGCTGGGTGCTCTTGCCGGAGCCCTCGCCGCCTTCCAGGGTGATGAACTGTCCGCGCGTGCTCAAGCGATCCGTCCCGATGGTTCGCCTCGGGGACGGGTCTCGTCCGCCAGGGCCAGGCGAGCCCCACCCTAGCGAGTTGCGGACCGCATGATCCAGATGATTGAGACCGTCATCTGCGACGGCCGGGCATTCCCCACGTCTGGCCGGCCGTTACTCCGCGACGATGCGCGCCCCGGGATAGCCGGCATCGGCGATCTGCTTCAGGGCGCTCGATGCGGCCTTGGGGTCGATGAAGGGGCCGATGCGCAGTTCGATCGCGCCGGAACCAGCGGCGGTCGAGACCGGTCCGAAGCGGCGCAGAGCTTCGGACAGCGTGGCCACCTGCTGCGGCCGGGTGACCTTGGCGGCGGCGACGAAGAGGCCGGTCGGCTTCCCCTCGTCCTCGGCGCGGCCGACGATCTCCGGCATCCGGGCGGGCAGCGCCGGCGCCGGCGGGACGGCGATATAGGGCACGTCGCCGACATCGGCCGGGCCGCCGGCGGAGGCGACCTGGCTGCGCCGCGCCTGCTGCCGCTGCAGTTGCAGCGCCTGGTAGCGCGTCTCTTCTTCGAGCACCTGGATCTTGACCCGGGCCGAACCGCTGCCGCGGAAGCCCAGCAACTCCGCACCACGGGCGGACATGTCGATGATCTTCGACCGCACGAACGGGCCGCGGTCGTTGATCCTGACGATCAGCGTCCGACCGTTGTCGAGGTTGGTGACCTTGACCAGGCTGGGCATCGGCAGGCTGCGGTGCGCGGCGGTGACGAGACCGCTGTCGAAGCGTTCGCCGCTGGCGGTCTTCCGGCCGTGGAAGCCGGGCCCATACCAAGTGGCGTCGCCGACTTGCACGGAATCGCGATCGGTGCGCGCCACGTAGCGCACGCCGTTAATGGCGACGACACCCGGATCGGCGGGTCGTTGGACAGTCGGCCGTTCAGCGATGCTCCCCTTCCCGGACTGGGTGGGAGCGCATCCGGTGGCGACCAGTGCCACACCGATGGCTGCAACGACGGCGAGCCCCGATCGACGATCCGTGTTCCTGCGGGTAGATCTCACGCAGAAGGCACGGCGTCCGGACCGGGTCAGGTTCGGTTCGGCAGTCATGTTGATCGATATGTCATAAGAACCGGGGCCGGGTCCAGCTTTTTCGGTCCGTCTCGGTTCGTTGCTTCTGCAACTGACCTGTCGGCCGACCCGAAACGGCACCCGCGATCCCCGATCTGCCTGGGTATTTCTACATACTCTCATAGGTTGTATTGGACGGCAGAGAGATTCAACAGGAGACTATTATCCTCACCAAACCCGGGCGAAATCAAAACGCTATGCGAATTTTCGGAGAGCCGAAATGTCCCGAAGGCTGCCGGCCGTCGAACCGGCAGCCGTCTGGAGTCTAGACCAGCTGTTTCGCGACCATCGCGGCCTGGCCGATGCCGGCCGAGATCGACGCGAAAAAGGGGTCCAGCGCGACATCGCCGATCGCCCAGACATTCGGCAGGCGGGTCCGGCAGCGTTCGTCGACGCGCAGGAATCCCCGCTCATCGATCAGGCTGGTGTCGTTCAGGAAAGACGTATTCCCCGTGACCCCGATGCGCACCAGCACGGCGGCGCACGGCAGGATGCGGATTTCGGAGCCCTGCTCGATCTCGACACCTTCGACCCGATCGCGTCCGACGATCCGCAGCACCCGCGCCGGCGCCCGGACCTCGATGTTTGCGGTCTTCGCCATCCGGTCGAGGAAGCGGTCCTGCCCGCGAAAGACTGGCGACCTGTGCACCAGGACCACCCGCGCCGCCGCCTCGGCCAGCAGCAGCGCGTTTTCGACGGCGCGGTCGCCGCCCCCGACGATCACCACGGTCCGTCCGGCGAAGCGCTGCGCATCCTGCGAGGCCGAATACACCTCGCCGCGCCCGATCATCTCGGCTTCGCCGGGGATGCCGAGGGTCTTCTGCCGGCTGCCCGAGGCGATGATCAGCCGGTCATAGCCATACGGCCCCGTGGTCGTCCGAACGACGCCGGACTCCGGATCGATCCCTTCCACCACGATGTTTTGGCGGATCTGCACGCCGAGGGCCGAGGCATGCGCCGCAAGCCGTGCGGCGAGGTCCGGACCCGCAACCTCGGGAATTCCCGGAAAGTCGGGAATGAGGTTGCCGATCGAGAGCAACTGGCCGCCCGGCCGGTCATGGCTGTCCAGCACGATGGGGTGGAGGTCGAAGCGCCGCAGCCAAATGGCCGCGCTCAAGCCGGCCGGGCCCGCCCCGATGACGATGATCTTCTGCACCGGTGACCGCATTCCCATCGCATCGATCGCACGCCCGTCGGGGGGCAGCAGGCAAACCAGCCTATCGCGCCGGCCCCGGTGCATCAATCGGCTGGCTGGAGACGGGCCATACGCCGGGGACCCAGTCTCGCTCAAGAAAAACCCCGGCTGAAGCCGGGGTTTCCTTTTCACGTCCGGACCTCGACGAACCGATCAGGGATCGTCGCGCAGCCGGCCGCCGAGCGCCGCGCTGACCGAGGCGATGAAGGCGCCGATCAGCAGCGACAGGAAGGTGGCGAAGGCCGTCGTCAGGCCGGCCTTGCGGGCGGCATCGGCCGCCTGCTTCGCCTTCACGGTTGCGGCGTCGATCTGCGCCACGACCTCACCGACCCGCTTCTCCGCATCGGCCTGGCTCAGGCCGGTCCGGCTCGCCACGACCTGGGCGAGGTAGCTCTTGTCGGCGTCCGGCAGCGTACCCGTGGCGGCGCCGTTCACCAGGATGCGAGTCACCTCCTGGCGCGCATCGGCCCGGTCCGCCGTCGCCACCTGGCTGCCGGGCGGCTGCCGGAACAGCTGGTCGACGAAGTAGCCGGTCGGGTCGCCTGGCGCGGCGTTCGACGCGGCGGCCGTCGCGCCCTGCGCCGCACCGGCGGCGACGGTTGCCCCGGCCTGCACCCCGGTCGAGGCGGCGCCGAAGGCGATGCACGCCAGCAGTGCTGCGACGAGCAGGGTCGAGACGCACCACGCCAGCAGGCCGTGGGCGGTGTCGCGGAAGAACACCTCGTCGGTGTGGACATCGGTCCAGCGGGTCCGCAGCCGACCGGTGACGTAGCCGCCGAGGCCGGAGGCGATCCACTGGATCACCAGGAACCCGATCGCCGCGGTCACGGCGAAGGTGCCGGCGCCGACCCCGGTGTTGGACCAGGGCGAGACGATGGACAGCCCGAAGCCCGTGCCCAGGACCATCAGGGCGAGCGTGACCGCGGCGGCGACCGCGGCACCGGCGAAGATCGCGCCCCAGGACACCGCTGAAGCGGTCTCCGCGGCCACCGGGACCACGCCCCGGGAGTCCGAGAATGTGGTGGTCATGTCCTGGTTCTCCTCAGTGGAACAGAAGCGCCAGGATGATGATCACCGGGATGGGAACACCGAGCAGCCAAAGAAGAATTCCGCGGCCCATTTTGGCCTCCAAGAAAAGGACTGATGCTTAGCCAATAGTGGGTCGGATGGTTTCGTTCCGCTTTCTCCGATCGGCAGCGTCCGGGCCGATGTCAGGGAAATGCGAAGATCGCCTCGTCGGGATCGGGGATGCCCAGGATCGCGCGAGGGATCAACTGGGCGGCCATCGCGCTGAAGGTGAAGCCGTTGCCGCCAAAGCCGAGGATTGCGAAGCCGCGGCGCATCCCGGGAATCCGGCCGATGGTCGGCAGGCCGCTCCGGCTTTCGCCGAAGCTGCCGGTCCAGCGGTAGTCCGGCGTCGGGTCGATCGCCGGCCACAGCGCGGCGACCCGGCGGGCGATCGCAGCGCTCTTGCTGCCGATCAGCGCGTCGCGCTTGTCCTCGTCGGCGAAGGGCTCGTCCTTGCCGCCGGCGACGACGCGTCCGTCCGCGGTGGTGCGGGCGTAGAAATACGGGTCGCTGGCATCCCACACCAGCGCCCGGCTGCGCCACAGCCGGTCGGGCTGCGGCGCGGTCGCGATCGCCCAGGTGGAATTGATGTCGTGCGCCGCGGGCGGGATGAACGGCATCAGCTCGTAGCCGGTGGCGAAGACGGCGAAGCGGGCGCGGATCTCCGGTCCGCCGGCGGTGGCGATGACGATTCCGGAGCGGGTCTCCTGGACCTCTGTGGCCTCGACCGGCGCATGCAACGCGGCCCCTCTCCGGCCGGCGGAGCGCCACAGCCCGCCGACCAGCCGAAGCGGATCGGCCTCGGCATTGCCGGCCGAGACGATGGCGCCGGCGGCGTCGATCGAGGTCAGGTCATGCAGCGCCACGCTGTCGACGAAACGCGAGCGCAGGCCGATCCGCAGCCGGGCCTCGCACTCCCGGCGCAAATCCTTCAGGCCTAGTGTGGTGCCCGGCAGGTAGACCGAGAGGCGGTCCCGGAACTTCGGGCGCAGGCCCAGGTCGCGGATCCGCGTCCGGAGGTGATCCACGGCCGCGGCGGACCGCCAATAGGCCCGGGCGGCCCGCGCCTCGCCGATCTCGTCCGTCAGCTGGATCAGGGGCCGGTCGATCTCGGTGGCCAGCAAGGCGGTGCTGGCAGCCGAGGAGCCGCGCCCGAAATCGCGGCGATCGATGGCGATGACGCTGAGGCCGGCCTGCAGGATCGCGTCGGCGACGAGAGCGCCCGAGACGCCGCCGCCGACAATGGCGACATCCGCCTCGTGGTCCCCGTCCAAAGCCGCCGCGGGGATGCCCGGCATGCCGTGGGCGGACCAGACGGGCTGGCCGGATCTGAGGTCGAGCCGTTCGGGCATGTGGATCACCGTCCGTGTTCGGGCAAAAGGCCGGAGACACGGCGGGATCCGCAGTCCTGCGCAATCGGTCGTTGCCTCGAGGCGTCAATGTCGTGGGCCCGTCGCCGGTTCCCTTCGCTTGCCGTCCGGCGGGACGACCCAGGATCCGATGCGGCCGAGGGAACAACTTCCCATCGTCCGGCATTGAGCTGTCACCGCCCGTCATCACCCTCCCGACGAGCATCCGAATCTCGCAGATGCGAACGAAGGAAGATCGCGACATGGCCACCCGAGCTCCGGCATCGACGAAGCATCAGGTTCTCGCCGCCTATCAGAGCAGCCGTCAGGCCGGCGACGACGAATGGACCGCCTGCGAGAAGGCTTTGCTGGCCTTCGCACGCCAGCACCCCGAGGCCTCCAGTGAATTCGCCAACACCTTCATCTCCACCGCGCTGTGGGAGCGCTATGTGTCGTCCCGCCTGGATGCGGAGTGGGAGTCGATTCCGGCATCGCGCGCGGCTCACCCGGCCAGCCACGCCGCCGGCTGATCCCGGCGCAACCCCTTCGGAAACCGGTTCGCGCAACCCGATTCCTCATTGCGGGATTCCCAAGGAACCAAGGCGCTTCGAAAGTGTTATGGGGCCGAACACGCCGCTCCTTGCATTGTCGACGGGTTTTTCGCCATGCAACCTCCTGCGACACCATCGGCAGGGCTTCCCGGTACCGGGAACGGTGACGGGTTCGAAACCACCCCCCTCCCCGACGTTCGGCGCGGCGTGGCCCGTCCGCAGATCGAGATGCTGGATCCCGCAACCCGGGCTCTGCTGGCGCATCCGGACGCCCAGGACATGCAGGTTGCGGCGGGCGGGATCATCCTTGCTGAAGGTGATCAGAATCCGCCGCTGGCCGTGATCCGGTCCGGTTGGGCGGCCCGTTGCAAATCCTTGCCCGACGGGCGCCGCCAGATCCTCGCCTTCCTGCTGCCGGGCGACCTCATTGGTTTCCAGGCGCAGTTCGCCGGGGCCGCGGCGACCTCCGTCGAGGCGATCACCGATGTCCATCTGCGGTCCTGCCGGCCGGACAGCATCCGCCGCCCCGCGGATGCTGTCGCAGCACACGTCATCGCGCTCATGGCGGTCAAGCAGATCGAGCTGCAGGACGCGCTGCTCTCGCTTGGCCAGCGCACCGCCGCCGAGCGCATGGCCGCTCTCTTCCTCGACCTGTTCGAGCGCGCCGCGTCACGACAGATGCTCAGGGCCGGCGCCCTGCCGATGCCGTTGACGCAGAGCCATCTCTCCGCGGCCCTCGGGGTCAGCCCGGTGCACGCCAACCGTGTCATCGGCAAGCTTCAGCGCTCAGGCGCGGTCAGGCTGCAACGCGGCCGCCTGCAGATCCTGGATCTGGGACTGCTGTGCGAGGCAGCGCTGCGGCCGATGCCCGCGGCGTTGGCGCAGATCTTCGGCCGGCCGACATCGCTCCCCACGGCCGCTCCTGTGCCGCACGCGGCCCCGGCCAAGCGCATCCTCGTCGTCGAGGACGAATTCTTCCTGGCGCATCAGGTCGAAGACATCCTGGTGCGGATGGGTCTGGAGGTCGTCGGCCCCTGCGCTTCGCTGCAGGAGGCGATCCGGATCTCGGAGACGCAGCCGCTCGATGCGGCGCTGCTGGATGTGCATCTCGGGCAGGACGCGCTGGTCTATCCTGTGGCCGAGCAACTGCGCCGGCGCAACATCCCCTTCTCGTTCCTGACGGGTTACCTTGACCATGACCTCGGGCGTTTCCCGGCCGAGCAGGTTCTGAGCAAGCCGTTCCAACGGAAGCAGCTGGAGCTCGCCGTCGAGGGCCTGATCCGCTGAGAGACCGTTTGTAAATGCTACTGGCGCGGCCGTCTGGCAGCGGTCTCTCCGGTTCTCGAAACCACCACCAGCCGACTCACGCCAGCGCATTTCCAAACGGTCTCTGAGGATCCCTCAGATCATGCGCTCGATCGCGATCGCCTGATCCGAGCTGTCGACCAGATCCATCAGTTGCGACGGATCGAACTCGAGGCCGTCCTCGCCGAGAAGAGCGATGGCCAGGGTGCAGACGATCGCGCTCTTCTCGTTGTCCGACAGCGGGTCGTCCTTGCGCATCATCAGCTGTCGCAGCCAGGTCGCCAATTCGAGCGACGACATTCTCTCGGCGACGACCTGATCCAGCAGCGCCCGCGTCAGATAGGCGGCGCCCTCGAATTCGGCCCGGTCGTTCGAATCGTCGGTGTGGGGCGGCGGGGACTGTTTCATCACGCCGCGGAGGCTACGACAACTTCGCCCGCAAAAAAACCTCCGCCGTTTCCAGTGGTCTTTTCTCCCGCTCGGCGAAGGCCGGATTTCGGAACCAACCGAGACGCTGCACCGCGCCTGCCCCGCCTCCCGGCGTAAGGTCAGGTCCCCATGACCTCGGCCAGGGCGGCCTTGAGCATCCCCAGGTCGTAGGGCTTCTGCAGATAGGCGAAGGCCTCGGACGGCGACGGAGGGACCGCCGCCTGGCAATAGCCGGTGGCGATGACGATGGGCAGCCGCGGCCGCACCTGCCGCAGCGTCAGGGCCAGATCGTGGCCGCTGCCATCGGGCAGGCCGAGATCGATGATGGCGACATCGATCCGCTCGCCGGTGCGCTGCATCACGGCGAGGGCCTCCGCGGCGGATCCGGCCTCCTCGACCGTCGTCCCGAGCTCCTCCAGCAGGTCGACCGCCACCATCCGGATCAGCGGCTCGTCCTCGACGAGGAGCGCGACGTCGACGGATTTCGTCGTCGTGGACCGCGACGGGTCCGCATGCTCGGATTCCATCATGCGGGCGGCGCGCCAGTCATCCATCGTCTTCCTCCCGGACATCCTCGGCCTCGCGGCGGACTGCCTGCAGCAACGGGACATTCCCGCACGGAGTTCCCCGCGCCCGCACGCAATCCCGGATGAGCAATCCTAAGGCGTGGCGGTCCTGGCGCTGACCAGGGCCTGCTCGAGCTGTTCGAAGGTGAGGGCCTGGACAGGACGGGGCTGGAAGTCCGGGTCCAGGCCGGCCCGGCCGTAGCAAAAGAGCGCGACGATGATCAGACCGTCAATACTTGCCCTGAGCGCCGGGGGCCGCCTCGCCGCACCGAGAGTGAACGGCAGTCATTGGCTCACCTGGAAAATGACCGAACACATCATTTGATAAAAACTCCGTACATCATTTGATAATAGATCGGGTCAGTATCCAAAAATAAATCCGACTAACATTTGTTTATAAAACAGAATTAGACCCGCATATTGCCTCGATTTGTCCGTTTCTGCGCGCCTTTAGTCTCAGAAAAACGATGCGGTGACATAAACTTGGCGGAACATTGGCGCGGCCTCTCCGTTTGTCTGGCAGATTCACAAACGGGGGTATCCTCCCATGCCTGCAGTCTCTGCCGCGACCGAACGTCAGTTCCTTTCGACCGTCGCGCCCTGCATGCCCGATCTCCGGCGCTACGCCATGTCCCTGGCCCGCAACCCCGCCGATGCCGACGACCTGGTTCAGGAGACCATGCTGCGCGCCACCCTGAAGCTGCATCTCTGGCAGCCCGGCACCAACATCATGGCCTGGCTGGTGGTCATGATGCGCCGCCTCTACCTCTCCAAATTCGTCAGCGGCGCCCACAACAAAGCCGAGATGATCCCGATCGACGACTGGGATGCCGCGGTGCCCGCGACCCAGACCCAGGCGATCGAGCTGCGCGAGCTGGAATCGCGCTGGCCCAAGCTGTCCAAGCATCATCGCGAGGTGCTGGAGCTCGTCGCCATCATGGGGGCGTCCTACGAGGAGGCGGCCGAGCGCTTCCAGGTCCCGGTCGGCACCATCCGGTCGAGGTTGGGCCGCGCCCGCATCTGCCTCCGCGACGAGCAGGCGGCTCACTGAGCCCCGGGCTGCTTCCGGCGCTGATGGCCGCTGACCTGCACGCCGTCCTCCGGCCGCAGATACAGGAAGCCCGGGATCGAGAGCAGCGGGATGATGGCCATCAGCAGGAACACCTCATGGAAGCGCTCCGGGGTCAGCACATGGCTCTCGAAGCTGACGAGGCCCAGCAGCATGGCGCCGACCGAGACGCCGAAGCTGACGCTGAGCTGCTGCAGCACGCCGCCGAGGCTGGTGGCCCGGCTGAGCTTGTCGGCCGGCATGTCGGCATAGGACAGCGTGTTCGAGGTCATGAACTGCATCGACCGCAGCAGGCCGAACAGGAAGATGTAGCCGAGCAGCAGCCAATGCGGCGTGTCGGGCTGCATCAGGGCGAAACCGGCGACTCCGGCGGAGCCCAGCGCCGCGCTGAGGATCAGAACCCGGTCGAAGCCGAGGCGGCGCAGCAGCGGTGACAGCGCCGGGCGGATCAGCAGCGCGCCGAGGCTGCTGACGAAGGTCAGCGAGCCGGAGACCACGGGGCTTTCGCCGAATCCGACCTGCAGCATCAGCGGCAGCAGGAACGGCACCCCGTTCAGGCCGATCCGGCACAGCCCGCCGGCGAGGGTGCCGACCCAGAACGACCGCAGGCGGAACAGCGTCAGGTCCACCGCCGGCGCCCGCACCCGGCGGGCATAGCGCCCGAAGGCCAGCAGCAGCAGGATGGCGGCAAACAGCACCGCCCCGATCGCCGGCACCGGAATGGTCGGCCGGCCGATGTTCTCGAGGCCGTATTGCAGCAGCGCGACGCCCGCCCCGACCATCAGGAAGCCGCGATAGTCGAACCGCGCCATGACCTCGCCGCGGACATCCTCGATGAAGCGCAGCGCCATCACGATGCCCAGGCAGCCGAACGGCACGTTGACGTAGAAGATCCAGCGCCACGACGCGTAGGTGGTGAGGACGCCGCCGAGCAGCGGCCCGATCACCGGCCCCAGGATCGCCGGCAGGGTCATGTAGGTCATCGCCGTGACCAGCTGGCTGCGCGGAAAGCTGCGCAGCAGGATCAGCCGCCCCACCGGCGTCATCATGGCGCCGCCCAGCCCCTGCAGGGCCCGCATCGCCAGCAGCATGCCGAAACTGTCGGCCATGCCGCACAGGGCCGAGCCGACCGTGAAGGTGCCCAGCGCCAGCGCGAAGATCCGGCGCGCGCCGAACCGGTCGGCGAACCAGCCGCTGACCGGGATGAACACGGCCAGGGTCAGGATGTAGGTGGTCACCGCCAGGTTCAGCCGCAGCGGCGTGGTGCCGAGGCTGACCGCCATGTCCGGAATCGCGGTGGTGATGATGGTGGAGTCGAGCTGCTCCATCAGGAAGGCGATGGCGACGATCATCGGGATGATCACGCGCAGCCGCGGGTCGCGCTGGGTCGCGAACGACTGCTGGTCCGGTGCGCTGTCCGATGCCGCCATGCGACCGGGTTTAGCCCCCTGCGCAACCGCTTGCACCCCGTCGCGGCCCGCCACATGGAAGGGTTGCGGGCGAAGCATGTGTGATAGGCCGCCGCGGCTCCGAGAAGGCGCGACCGGGCCCGCGATATCGGCCTCGCTGCCGCCACATTGGGTTTGCTTTCTCAGGCCCCCGGCCGCTCCGCGAGCGCCCTTCCCCGGAGAGGATGTCACTTGAGAGATATCGCAAAGGCGGCCCTGCCGCTGGCCCTGGCCGCCGCCTCCCTGTTCCCGATGGCCGGCCAAGCCGCCAATCGCGCCGATGCCGTCACCGCCGCCGTGGACGGTGCCTTCCGCCCCCTGCTGCAGCAATACGACGTGCCCGGCATCGCCGTCGCCGTGACGGTCGACGGCCAGGAATACTTCTTCAACTACGGGGTGGCCTCGAAGGCGAGCGGCGCGCCGGTGACCCGGGACACGATCTTCGAGATCGGTTCGGTCAGCAAGACCTTCACTGCCACGCTGGCCTCGGCCGCCCAGGTCCTCGGCAAGGTCTCATTCGACGATCATCCCGGGACCTTCATGCCGCAGCTGCGCGGCACCGCCGTCGACAAGGCCAGCCTGCTCGACCTCGGCACCTTCACGGCGGGCGGATTCCCGCTGCAGTTCCCCGATGCGGTGACCAACGATGCCGAGATGCTGGCCTATTTCCAGAAGTGGAAGCCGGACGCCGCGCCGGGCACGCAGCGGCGCTATTCCAACCCCAGCATCGGCCTGTTCGGGCATATCGCCGGGCTGGCGATGAAGGCCGACTTCGCCGGGCTGGTCGAGACCGAGATCTTCGCCAAGCTGGGCCTGGCCCACAGCCATATCCGGATGCCGGCGGCTGAGATGGACGCCTATGCCTGGGGTTACAACAAGGCCGGCCAGCCGGTCCGGGTGAATCCCGGCGTGTTCGACGCCGAAGCCTATGGCGTCAAATCCACCGCCGCCGACATGATCCGCTTCGTCGAGGCCAACATCCGGCCGGAGACGCTCGAGCCGCCGCTGCGCCAGGCGATCGAGGGCACCCATATCGGCTACTCCAAGGTCGGCGGGATGGTGCAGGGGCTGGGCTGGGAGCAGTATCCCTATCCGGTCACACTGGATCGGCTGCTGGCCGGCAACTCCAACCAGATGAGCCTGGAGGCCAATGCCGCGACGCCGCTGACGCCGCCGCAGGTCCCGGCGGGACCGACCCTGTTCAACAAGACCGGGTCCACCAACGGCTTCGGCGCCTATGTCGCGTTCGTGCCGGACCGCAAGATCGGCATCGTGATGCTGGCCAACCGGAACTTCCCGATCTCGGCCCGCGTCACGGCGGCCCATGCCGTCCTTGAGAAGCTCTCGGCGGGCGCGCCGTAAGTCCGGAGACTCCGCCCGTCGCGCGCCTGGGTCGGGCGTGCGACGGGCGCTCTATGATGGCCGGTCCGGCTTCGGCTTCGCCCGGCTGTCGTTCACCTTCCTGGCGGCCAGCACCTTCCGGCCGCGCTTGCGCCAGCTCACCGCGTGGCGGACCGCCGGCGGTGGTGGGCCCTGGTGCAGCCGGCCGACGCAGTCGATCAGCTCACGGTCGGCGGCGGTCAGCCGGGCCAGCAGCCGCAGATGCTGGTACCAGCTGTCGACGAAATAGACCTCGCTCCATTTCAGCCGGTCGGCGGCGTCGCGGAACAGCGACCAGCGGCTGGCGCCGTTGCGCAGCCGGACCTCGCGCATCCGGGCCGTGGCGCGGACGAAGTCGCGCTCCTGCTCCGGATCGATGCGGTATTCGACCACCACCATCACCGCGTCGCGCCGCGGATCGATCGGCAGCGCCGGCAGCTCCAGCTTGCGGGCCGGCGCCGATCGCAGGTCGACCAGGGCGATGTCCGGGATCTTCAGGCGCCACAGCGCCCACAGCGCGCCCAGCAGCAGGGTCGCGCCGCTCGCCGCCAGCGCGGCATCGACGCCGATGCCCTCGGCCAGCGCGCCCCACACCACCGACCCCAGCGCCAGCCCGCCATACAGCGCCATCTGGTAGACCGCCATGGCGCGGGCCTTGACCCAGTCCGGCACCAGCATCTGCACCGCGGTGTTGTAGGTCGAGACCACGGCGATCCAGGCGACGCCGCCGAGGAACAGCACCGGCAGGATCACCGCGACGAGGTGGACGGTGCCGAGGACCAGCAGCACCGTGGCGAAGCTGAAGGCCGAGACCGAGATCAGCCAGCTGGTGCCCAGCCAGTCCCGCGCCGGCTGGACGATGAAGCCGCCGCACACCGCGCCGATACCCAGCGCGCCGAGCAGGATGCCGTAGCCGACCGCGTCGTCGCCCATCCGGGCCATCGCGACCAGCGGCAGCAACGCCCAGACCGAGCTGGCGCAGAAGCCGAAGATGATCGACCGCGTCGCCACCCGCCGCGTCACCAGCGAATGCCGGGCGAAGCGCAGGCCGCCGGTCACCGCCTCGCGCAGGGTCTCGGGCGGCAGCGTCGACCGCGTCGGCCGCCAGCCCCAGGACCAGATGGCCGTGGCCAGCCCGGCGAAGCTGACGGTGGCGATCAGGAACACCCAAGGGGCGCCCAGCGCGGCCAGCAGCAGCCCGCCGATCGCCGGCCCCAAAGCGCGAGCGACGTTGTAGTTGATCGAGTTCAGCAGGACGGCGCTGGCCACCGCCGGCTTCGGCACCATGTCGCCGACCGCCGCCTGCCAGGCCGGTCCCTCCAGGGCGTAGCCGACGGCGATCAAGAGGGTCAGCCCGATCAGCCCGAACGGCTCCAGCAGGTCGAGGAAGCCGAGCACGGTCAGGATCAGGCCGCCGAGGATGCAGCACCCCTCCCCGGCCAGGATCATCTTGCGTCGGTCGTAGATGTCGGCCAGCGCCCCGGTGGGCAGCGACAGCAGCACCAGCGGCACCGCGGTCGCCACCTGGATCAGCGCGATCAGGAGCGGGCTCGCCGCCATGACGGTGAGCTCCCAGGCGGCGGCGACCGACTGCGCCCAGTCGCCGAGATTGGCGAACAGCCCGGTGAACCAGACCAGGCGGAAGATCGGGAAGGCCAGCGCCTCGAAGAACGGGGCCAGAAGCCTGGACGGTGCCGGCTCGGCGCCGCGCTCCACCCGAAGATCGTCCTTGGCGCCGACGGCCTGCTGCATCCGGCAAGTCTAGGCGACCTTGCCTAGCCTCCGCAAAGGCCATGGTGGAAACCACCCCGCTGGGCCGGGAGACGCTCCATCACGAATTGGGTTTTTGCATTATCAAAATGCATTCCGACTTGCAGCTACCGGTCGCCGTCGTAAGATGGCGGAGGGACCGGGATTCGAACCCGGGCACAGGGAGATCGAGCGATGCGCGACCGTCCGGGCCATGGCGTCAAGCTGTCCTACTACGATTTCGGCCAGACGCCGTTCTTCGCCCTTCAGGCCGACCAGCGCGTCTCTTATTGCCTCTACGTGCCGCGCGACTACGCGGAGGACGGCGACAAGCGCTACAGCCTGGCTGTGCTGATGCACGGCACCGGCCGCACCGTCGACACCTATCGCAACGGCTTCAAGCGCTTCGCCGACGCCCAGGACTGCATCCTGCTGGTGCCGCTGTTCCCCGCCGGGCTGATCGAGCCGGCCGACGTGTCGAACTACAAGCGCCTGGCCTTCCACGACATGCGCTTCGACCTGCTGCTGCTGGCCATGGTCGACGAAGTGGCGGCGAAGTACCGGGTCGATGCCGACCGCTTCCTGATGTTCGGCTTTTCCGGCGGCGGCCATTTCGTCCACCGCTTCCTCTACGTCCATCCCGACCGGCTGCTCGGCGTCAGCATCGGCGCGCCGGGCTCGGTCACGCTGCTGGACTGGGACCATGACTGGTGGGTGGGCCTACGCGATTTCGAGGCCCGCTTCGGCCGGCCGGTGGACATCGCGGCGATGCGGCGGGTGGCGGTGCAGATGGTGATCGGCGCCGAGGACACCGAGACCTGGGAGATCGTGACCAAGCCCAGCGATCCCGGCTGGATGGACGGGGCCGACCTGGCCGGCGCCAACCGCCAGGACCGCATGCGGTCATTGCGGGAGAGTTTCGAGCGCCACGGCATCGCGGTGCGCCAGGACACCGTGCCCGGCGTCGGCCATGACGGCGGCCGGGTGCTGGCGCCGGTCGAGGATTTCTTCGTCCAGACGCTGGCGGAGGCCCGATCCAAGGCCTGACCGGTTCTGTTCAACGAAAAAATCATGGGGAGGTTCGTGATGACCAAGCTGCGTCCCTGGATCGGCGTCCTCGCTCTCCTCCTCGTGCCCGGCATGGCGCACGCCGAGGCCCCGGCGCCGCGCCAGACTCCGCTGCTGTCGATCGCGCTCAACGCCGACATCCGCAGCAGCAATCCGGGGGTGCAGCGCGACTTCAACTCCGACGTGGTGCTACAGCATGTGGTCGAGGGGCTGGTCGCGCCGCGCGAGGACCTGACCGTGGCGCCGCTGCTGGCCTCGAGCATCGACGTGTCGCCCGACGGCACCGCCTACACCTTCCATCTCCGCGACGGCGTCGGCTTCCATGACGGCAAGCCGCTGACCTCGGCCGAGGTGGCGTGGAGCTGGAAGCGCTATCTCGACCCGGCGACGCAGTGGCAGTGCCTCGACCGCTTCGACGGGCGCAACGGCCCCAAGGTGGTGGCGGTGGAGACGCCGGATCCGCGCACCGCGGTGTTCCGGCTCGACCGGCGCAGCGCCATGTTCCTGGTCAACATGGCCAGCATCCAGTGCGACGCGGTGATCCTGAGCCCATCCTCGGTCGGCCCGGACGGCGCCTGGATCAGGCCGGTCGGCACCGGCCCCTATGTGTTCGGCGACTGGCAGAAGAACCGCTATCTCGAGCTGACCCGCTTCCCCGGCTACAGCCCCCTGCCCGGCTCGCGCGACGGCATGGTCGGCGGCCGCCAGGCGCTGGCGGAGCAGCTGCGTTTTGTCGTCATTCCCGACCGTTCAGTGATGAACGCGGCCCTCCAGGCCGGCCAGGTCGACATCATCAACGATGTCGGCCCGACCGAGATGGACGCGATGAAGGCGATGGGCGCGCAGGTGACGGTGACGCCGACCCTGTCCTGGGCGGTGCTGCTGCTGCAGACCCGCGACCCGCTGCTGTCCGACGTCCGGGTGCGCCAGGCCCTGGCCCAGGCGATCGACGGCAAGCAGGTGGCCGAGGCGGCGAGCTTCGGCCTCGCCACCCCCAACCCATCCGCCGTCGCCGTCGCCAGCGCCTACCACACCCAGGCCGAGGCGGCGTGGCCGGCCTTCGACCTAGTGGCGGCCGCGAAGCTGCTGCAGGAGGCGGGCCATGCCGGCGCCACCCTGCGGATCCAGACCAACAACCGCCCCACCGGCCAGTACGAGGCGGCGCTGATGATCCAGGGGCTGCTGGCCGGCGCCGGCATCGACGCCCGGCTCGATACGCTGGACTGGGCGACCCAGCTGCAGAACTACCGCGAGGGCAAGTTCCAGGCCTCGGTCTTCACCTTCTCCGGCCGGGCCGACCCGGCGCTGGCCTATGATTCCATCGTCGGCAGCAAGGACGACGACCCGACCAGCCAGTGGGAGGATCCGCAGGCGATCGCCTGGCTGGACGAGGCCAAGACGGTGGAGGACAAGGCGGCGCGGCAGGCAGTGTTCGACAGGCTGCACGCCCGCATGGCCGAGCAGGTGCCGGTGATCGGGCTGTTCAACCCGGTGCAGGTGACCGCAGCCGGGCCGAAGGTCCGTGGCTATGCCGACTGGGCGCCGGGCACGGCCCGGCTGTGGGGCGTGTGGAAGGCGGAGTAGAGGCCGCGGCGCCCACCGCCGGCCGGTATGTTAGGATCCGCCTCGCATTCACGTCCTGGAGGTCGCCATGAGCGACACGGTCGATGCCCTGCTGCTCGACATGCTGGAATGGATCGGGAAGACGGACCGGCCCTATGCCGATGTGATGGACGCCTGGCGCACCTCCTGCCCGCGCCTGCCGGTGTGGGAGGAGGCGAACGACCGCCGCCTGGTCACCCAGGCGCAGCAGGCCGGCGGCGTCCCGGTGGTGCAGCTGACGGCGTCGGGCCGGGCCTATCTGGACCGGCACCTGCGGGATCACGGCTGATCCCCAGGTGCTGAATGCCAAGTTCTACACCCCCGAATTGCCGCGGATCACGCTGCGCAGGGTGAAGGCGGACTGGATGCGCAACACGCCGGGCATGCGCGACAGCTGCTCCTTGTGGATGCGCTCGTAATCGGCGGTGTCACGGGCGACCACGCGCAGCAGATAATCCGACATGCCCGTCATCAGGTAGCACTGGTCGACCTCGGGGCATTTCCGCACCGCCGCCTCGAAGCGGGCGAGGTACTCCTCGGTCTGGCGCTCCAGCGTGATCTGGACGATGGCGATGGTCGGGTTGGCCACGTCGGGCTCGTCGATCAGCGCGGTGTAGCCACGGATGATGCCGGCATGCTCCATCAACTGGCGCCGGCGCAGGCAGGCCGATTGCGACAGCCCGACCGCCTCGGCCAGGTCGGAATTGCTCATCCGCCCGTCGCCGCGCAGCAGCTGGATGATCTTGCGGTCGATGGCGTCGAGCGAGGTCATGTGTGGTTTCTGCGAAAAGCGCCGAATTTGCTGCGAACACCTGACCATCCGGCCGCAGAAGGATCAATGGAAATCAAGGATCAGCGGGGGCCTCCCGCCGTATTCTGAGGGCGTTCCGATCCCCTGCGGTCAGGCCCCATGCACAGCCCCCTCCCCGACCTGTCCGGCGCCACGCTGACCGTCGATCTCGGCGCGATCCGCGACAACTGGCGGACGCTGCGCGGGCGGCTCGGCCGCACCGCCTGCGCCGCGGTGCTGAAGGCCGACGCCTACGGGCTGGGCGCCGACCGCGTCGCCCCGGTGCTGGCCGCGGCGGGCTGCCGCCACTTCTTCGTCGCCCATCTCGAGGAGGGCATCGCGCTGCGGCCGCATGTGCCGGAGGCGGCGGAAATCTCCGTGCTGCACGGGCTGATGCCGGGCTGCGAGGACATCGCCCTCGCCCACAATCTCACCCCGGTGCTGAACAGCCTGGAGCAGGTCGAGGCCTGGGCCGCCCTGGCGCGGCGCCGCGAGACCAGGCTGCCGGCGGCGTTGCAGCTCGACACCGGCATGTCGCGCATGGGCCTGGCTCCGGCCGAGCTGGACCGCATCGCCGCCGAGCCGCACCGGCTGGACGGCATCGACCTGCGGCTGGTGATGAGCCACCTCGCCTGCGCCGAGCAGCCGGACAACTCGGCCAACGGCATGCAGCGCCTGCGCTTCGACGTCGCCCGCCGCCGCCTGCCGGCCGCGCCGGCGTCGTTGGCGAACTCCTCCGCCATATTCCTCGGCCCCACCTTCCACTACGACCTCGCCCGGCCCGGCGCCGCGCTGTACGGCCTGGCCCCGACCATCGGGGCGCCGAACCCGCTGCATCAGGTGGTGCGGCTGCAGGCGCGGGTGGTGCAGACCCGCATCATCGCGGCCGGCGATGCCGTCGGCTACGGCCTGCACTTCCGCGCCGATGGGCCGCGCCGCATCGCCACCCTGGCGGTCGGCTATGCCGACGGTTTCCCGCGCAGCCTGGGCCATCGCGGCGCCGCGGCGTATCTCGGCGACGTTGCCCTGCCGGTCGTCGGCGCGGTGTCGATGGACTCGATCACCCTCGACGCCTCTGCCCTGCCCGAAGGTGCGCTGCGCCCCGGCACCCTGGTCGACCTGATCGGCCCACACCGCAGCGTCGACGGCCTCGCCGCCGAGGCCGGCACCATCGGCTACGAGATCCTGTCCCGTTTCGGCCGCCGCTTCCGGCGCGACCATGTCGACGCCGCGCCGGCCGCCTCATCACCCGTCCTGGTTCTCGAAGGAGTCCCGTCGTGAAGGTCATCGTCCTCGGCGCCGGCGTCATCGGCGTGACCACCGCCTATTACCTCGCCCGCTCCGGCCACGACGTCACCGTGATCGACCGCCAGGACGGGCCGGCGAACGAGACCAGCTTCGCCAATGCCGGCCAGGTCTCGCCCGGCTATTCCGCGCCCTGGGCGGCGCCGGGCGTGCCGCTGAAGGCGATCAAGTGGATGCTGATGCAGCACAGCCCCTTCGTGCTGCGCCCGCAACTGGACCCGCGGCAGTGGCTGTGGCTGGCGCAGATGCTGCGCAACTGCACCGCCGGCCGCTATGCCGTGAACAAGGCCCGGATGGTCCGGCTGGCCGAGTACAGCCGCGACTGCCTGGTGCAGCTGCGCGCCGACACCGGCATCGCCTATGACGACAAGGCCCAGGGCACGCTGCAGCTGTTCCGCACCCAGAAGCAGGTCGACGCCGCGGCCAAGGACATCGCCGTGCTGCAGGAGGCCGGTGTCCCCTACGAGGTGCTGGACCCGGCCGCCTGCGCCGTGGCCGAGCCGGCCCTGGCCGCGGTCAGCGGCAAGATCGCCGGCGGCCTGCGCCTGCCGGGCGACGAGACCGGCGACTGCTTCAAGTTCACCAACAACCTGGCCAAGCTGGCCGCCGCTCTCGGCGTCACCTTCCGCTGGGGCGCCAGGATCGCCGGGCTGCAGAGCGACGGCAGCCGCATCGGCGGCGTGGCGCTGGAGGGCGGCGAGATCCTGCGCGCCGACAGCTATGTGCTGGCGCTGGGCAGCTACTCCCCGCTGCTGCTGAAGCCGCTGGGCATCGAGATCCCGGTCTATCCGGTCAAGGGCTATTCGATCACCGTGCCGGTGACCGAGGCCGACGGCGCGCCGGTCTCAACCGTGATGGACGAGACCTACAAGGTGGCGATCACCCGACTGGGCGACCGCATCCGGGTCGGCGGCACCGCCGAGCTGGCGGGGTTCAGCAGCAAGCTGTGGGACGCGCGCCGGGCGACGCTGGAGCATTCGGTCACCGACCTGTTCCCGCGCGGCGGCGACGTCAGCCGTGCCAGCTTCTGGACCGGCATGCGGCCGATGACGCCGGACGGCACCCCGGTGGTCGGCCGCACGCCCTATGGCAACCTGTTCCTCAACACCGGCCATGGCACGCTGGGCTGGACCATGGCCTGCGGTTCCGGCCGGGTGATGTCGGACATCCTGTCCGGCCGCCGCGCCGAGATCGACCTGGAAGGCCTGGCCATGGACCGCTACCGCTGGGCCGACCTGACCGGCATCCGCGCCCCGCAGGGCGGCCGCGGACCGGTCGGCGCCCCGATCCCGCAGGCGGGGTGAAGGCTTCTCAGCCTTCTCCGTCATTGCGAGCGCAGCGAAGCAATCCATGGCGCCTCCTGGCATGGATGGCTTCGTCGGCTGCGCCTCCTCGCAATCACGATTGGGGGGTGGCTCCGGCGCCAGACTATTGCCGCTTCTTCTCCCGCAGCGCCCGCACCTGCTCCACCAGGCAGCCGACCAGGGCCTTCAGCGCCGGGTCGGCGATCGGTTCGGCCAGGTGCAGGGTGCGGCTGCGGTCGGCCTGCTCCACCGTCACCGTGAACTGCCGGGCGTCCGGCATCGGCCGGGTCAGCGCCTCGGGCGCCGCCGCGCGGTCGAGGAATTTCGCGTCATGCACCAGCGCCTGGATCCGCGCGGCCTCTTCCGGCGGCAGCGCCGACAGCTCCAGCACCACCGGCTCGGCCAGCCCCGGCGCGTAGAACAGACCCGTGCTCGGCATCGCGATGGTGACCCGCATCTCCCGTTCCTTGCAAAGCGTCAGCTGGTCGGCACCCCGACCTGCTTCCAGGCGTCGGCCACCGCCTTGACCTCGGCCTTCTTCGACCCCGGCAGCCGGGCCGCGACATCCACCGTCACCGCGGCGAAATCGGCGAATTTGGTGGTGTCGGTCACCCGGGCGTCACGCACCGCATCATACCAGATCCGGCCCGCCCGCTCCCAGGCATAGCCGCCGATGGCGGTGGCGGCGAGAGTGAAGGCCCGGTTCGGGATGCCGGAGTTGATGTGGACGCCGCCATTGTCCTGCATGGTGTCGACATAGTCCTTCATGTGACCGGGCTGGCGGTCGCGGCCCAGCACCGGGTCGTCATAGGCGGTGCCCGGCGCCTTCATCGACCGCAACCCGATGCCCTGGACCTTCTTGGTCAGGAGCCCCGCGCCGATGATCCAGTCGGCCTTGTCGGCGGTCTGCTTCAGCACCCATTGCTTGATCAGCGAGCCCCAGACGTCGGACAGGGATTCGTTCAGCGCGCCCGGCTGCTGCATGTAGACGAGGCCGGCCTCGTCCTCGGTGACGCCATGGCCGAGCTCATGGCCGATGACGTCGAGCGAACTGGTGAAGCGGTTGAACAGGTCGCCGTCGCCATCGCCGAACACCATGCGCTGGCCGTTCCAGAAGGCGTTGTTGTAGCGGTCGCCGTAATGCACGGTGGCGTCCAGCGCCATGCCGTCGTCGTCGATCGAGTTGCGCCGGTAGGCCTGCAGGAAGAAATCGAAGGTGTGGCCCAGCCCGTCATAGGCTTCGTCGGCCGCGACGTCGCCGGACGGCCCCTGCCCTTCGGCGCGCACCAGCTTGCCCGGCAGGCCCTCGCCGCCATCGGCGGTGTAGATGCTGCGCTGCCGCGACGGCGGCAAGGCCAGCTTGCGGCTGCGGCGCGCCGACAGGCTCTGGGCCACGGCCAGCTGGGCCCGCATCGACCGCAGGGTGCTGTCGATGCCCAGCGCGCGGCTGGCCGCCGCCTTCTGCGCCTTGCTGCCGTTGGCGAGCACCGAGCGCAACAGATAGGGCGGCAGGATGCAGAAGATCGAATGGCGATGGTGACGGGTGCACATGGGGCTCTCCCTGTTCCAACCGACGATCATCCCGCGAACCGGGCCCGTGACCGCATCATAGGAAGCAAAACCGCGATGCCGCTACTGGTTCCCGGCTTCGGTCGGGCCGCCCCCTCCGTCATCGCGAGAAACGAAGCGACGCGGCGATCCATGCCAGGCGGCGCGATGGATTGCTTCGTCGGCTTCGCCTCCTCGCAACGACGATTGGGGGGAACCGGTCCGAGCCTCGTAGGTTGGGTTCGCTTTTGCGAACCCAACAATGACCCAGGCCGCGGGGTGTCGGGTTCGTAAGTGCGAACCCAACCTACGCCTGACGCGCAAGCGCCTCCGGCCTCTTCCGCAGGGCGGGAGAGGCAACGCAAACGGTTTCGCAGCGGACGACCCGGCGCTCAGCTGGTGTCGACCTCGTCGCGCATCAGCGCGTGGTCTGCCTCGCTCATCCAGTCCTGCCGGGGGATCCAGCGGGCCGGGGGCTTCCAGCTGGGCGGCGTCCCCTTGGGCTGATAGTCGTCGCCATCCTTGGCCGGATCAGCCCCCTCCCGCCAGGTCTGCGGCCACCGTCCGGGGCCCGGCATCAGCCGGAGGTGCCGGAAGATCCGGACGAACAGCTCGTGGGGCGACGCGGCGTCAAGCTCGGCGTCGAGCCTCTCGCTCTCCCGCAGCTGCTCCTGCAGCCGGTCCCGCATCGCTTTGATCGGTGCCTGCGCGCCGCCATTGTCGGTGAGGTCGATCGCGACCGTGGCCACGCGCTCGACCAGACGGCGGCGGCGCCAGCGGCGGTCGCGCACGGCCTGGGCCTCGGCGGCCCGGGCTCGGTGGGCGTCGCGGACCTTCTCCACCATCGCCAGGGTCAGGCGCACGGCGCGGGCGCCGCGGGTAAACATCAGCATGAAATCGGGGCTGGCGGAGCCAGTGTCCGCAGCGGCAGGGGTGGCGGCAATGGCCGCTTCCTGCTGCTGCGCCACCATCCGCACCATCTGCATGCTCAGCTCGGCCAGCTCGCGCAGATGCCCCAGCTCCCAATCCGTCCACTCCTGGTCGGTCGGTGCGGCCTCCGCGGGTGCTGATCGTGCCTTGGTCATGGAACATATCATGAACAAAACGATGCGTTATCGCAATGAACAAATTGTTTACGTCCCCGCTTTTCCCTTCCACCCGCGCCCCGGCTGCGGACAAATGGGCGGAGGCAGCGGGGGCGAGGCTTTGGAGCGGATCGAGGCAGCGGGAAAGATGCGGGTGCGCTGGCAGCGCGACCCGGCCGGCATGCGCCAGCGCATCCTCGACGCCGCGCTGGAGGAGTTCGCCCGCCACGGCTTCGGCGACGCCCGGATCGATCGCATCGCCGCGGCGGCCGGCGCCAACAAGCGCATGCTGTACTACCATGTCGGCAACAAGGAGACGCTGTACCTGGCGGTGCTGGAGGCGGCCTATGCCCGCATCCGCATCGCCGAACGGGCGCTGAACCTGGAGAGCCTGGCGCCGGACGCGGCGATCGCCCGGCTGGTCGAGTTCACCTGGAGCTATTTCCTGGAGCACCCGGAATTCCTGACCCTGCTGAACCAGGAGAACCTGTACCAGGGCCGGCACCTGCGCCGGTCGGACAGCGTCCGGCCGCTGCACTCTCCCTTCGTCGGGATGATCGGCGAGGTGCTGGCCCGCGGCGTGGCCGCCGGCGCCTTCCGCCCCGGCATCGACCCGGTGCAGCTCTACATCTCGATCGCCGGGCTGGCGTATTTCTACGTGTCCAACCGCTGGACCCTCGGCGTCATCTTCGACCGCGACCTGTTCGAGGCCGAGGCCCGGGCCGAGCGCCTGGCCCATATGACCGATCTGGTGCTGTCGGCGCTGCGGCGGTGAGGACGACCGTCCACAAGGGACAGAAAGCGGTCACCTAGCATAACTCATCGGATGGCTGGTTTACGCTAAACGGAAGGTGCGTCAGCATCCCGAGCGAGATGCTCGACCGGTCGGCGCGTCGATCATGTCCAGAAGCGTAGAGTTGCGATTGATCTGAATGAGCCAATCCAAAGGGCCACCATTCCGAGCTATCTCGGTGCTGAGGATGTCATGTCCGACGATTATGCTTACAACCTTGCCCAATGTGATGTTCCTGTGGAACGGCGGCCTGCGCTTGAGTCCTATCGCGCCAGACGACGCATATGGCTTTCTTGGATAGATACGGATGAACACCATGCAATATGGAATACGTTGCATTCAATGATCTGGGCTGAAGTTTCTCTCAAATTTCTATCAAATTTTGCATCCCTGAATGATGAGAATCCTCTCAATAATTACGTCATGGTTGACCTAATCCTCGGCGGTTATGTCGCCAGACAAACTCTAGCGATACGAAGGCTGATGGAGCAGACACAAAAGGACCGAATATCAATACGAAGACTTGTATCTGAGATTAAGCGCAATTTTTCTTTGTTCACACGGGAAAACTATGTTTGCTTTGATGGCCTGCCTTATGACTACGAGGCAGTTAGGCATGCACGCTTGCTCAATTATACCAAAGGCCAGAGCCAAGCAGGCGTTTGGGTGCCAACTGCCGGTCCGGAAGCTGACGGCAGCTCTGAATCAGCTCATGTACAGTTCGATAGATTAGCCGGTATTGACCCGGCCTCGCGAAGCCGCGAGGACTGCCTCCCGCTCTCTCTTATAACGACGATTGAAAAGTGGCTCGAAGATAGCGGTGCTGACGACCTAGCGAAGTGGAGCGATGCCTACCTCGCTCACTCGGGTGGACCAGAATCGAGAAGGAAAACTCCGGACCTCAAGATAACCGCTGACAAGTTCACAAAGGCAATCAAGGGCCTCGTGCGCGTGACTGAAGCGATATCGGCATGTCTTCTTTTCGCTGGTGGCCGATCCGGCTCGTTGATGCCAGTCGCGCAGTTCGACCTGTTCGAGAAACTGGACAAACCCATTGTGGAGCCAGGGGCCAATGATGCCGCCTATGAGCTTTGGCACAAGCTCAGCGATACGTGGGATATCTGCGCCGACGGCGTGGATGTGGAACTGATCGGCAACGAGAAGGCGAAATGACAGCACCTCGGTTCTAAACAGCGCACCAGTCGCCAGCAGTGGCCCGCAAGAGGCCGAATCCCGTCACCGCAGCGGCCGGAAGAAGTCCTGGATGTCGCGGGCCAGCGCCTCGGGCTGTTCCAGCGCCGCGAAATGGCCGCCGCGCTCCATCACCGTCCAGTGGCGCAGATCGGTGAACACCCGCTCCGCCACCACCCGCGGCGGCCGCAGGATCTCCCTGGGGAAGACGGCATGGCCGGCGGGCACGCCGACCGTCGCGCCGGCCGGGATCGGCAGCGCGCCGTGCTGGCGGGCGTAGTACAGCCAGAAGGATGGGCCGATCGTGCCGGTGAACCAGTACAGCGCGATGTCGGCCAGCATGGCGTCGCGCGGCACGGCGTCGACCCCGCCATCCGCCCAGGCCTGGAACTTCTCGGCGATCCAGGCGGCCAGCCCGGCCGGGGAATCGGTCAGGGCGAAGGCCGGGGTCTGCGGCCGGGTGCCCTGCAGGACGGCGTAGGCGCGGCTGTCGCGGTCCCATTCCGCCAGCTGCTCGAGATACTCCCGCTCCTCCGGCACCGGATCGTCGCGGCGCAGGGCCGACCCGACCAGGCCGGACAGCAGGTTGAAGTGCACGCCGATCATCCGCCCGGGGTGGCGGTGGGCCAGGCTGCCGGTGATGAAGGCGCCCCAGTCGCCGCCCTGCGCCCCGAAGCGCCGGTAGCCCAGCACATCGGTCATCAGCCCGGCGAACAGATCCGCCGCCTCCGGCGGCCCGAACCGCCTCTGCCCCGGCGCGAAGGACAGGCCGTAGCCCGGCAGCGACGGCGCCACCACGGTGAAGGCATCGGCCGGGTCGCCACCGAACCGGGCCGGGTCGGTCAGGCGCGGGATGATGTCGGTGAACTCGAACACCGATCCCGGCCAGCCATGCGACAGCAGCAGCGGCATCGGGGCCGGTCCCTGCCCCGGGACATGGAGGTAGTGCAGGCCGATGCCGCCGAGCGGCACCTTGAACTGCGGGAACGCGTTCAGCCGGGCCTCCGCCGCCCGCCAGTCGAAGCCGTCGCGCCAATAGGCGACCAGCTCCTGCACCCAGGCGACGTCGGCGCCGGCCGACCAGGGCTCGCCGGGCGCCGCATCGGGCCAGCGGGTGCGCGCCAGGCGGTCGCGCAGATCCGCGATCTCGGCGTCGGGGACATGCAGGGTGAACGGCTCGGGTGCCATGGCGATCTCCGATTCCGGCGTCGATCCAGGCTAGGACCCCGGCCCCCATCGCGGTCAAGCCCGGGCGGGGATCGCCAGCCATGCTTCACCCGTTGACCAGGGTGTCCGGGCTTCTTGTCCAAACATATCATTTTATGCGAGCCTGGAATGGCAGCGCTTGGGCCGGCGAATTTTCCGCCTCGACAGACCCCGGCGTTGCCTCGTCGATTTCGACATCATGAGGAGATCGTCATGTCAGGTCCGAAAAATCCGGAAACCAACACTGCCAAGCCCGCGCCGGCCGCAAAAACGCCACCGGCAGAGGGCCAGGTTCCGAAGGCCAATAAGGCCAAGCCGAAGCCGGGGCTCGTCAGCGAGGCTCCCTATTCACCGTTGTTGATCAAGTAGACCCGGATAAAGCCAGATCGTACCGCTGGCACTTCGTGCGGCCGCGCCCGCTCCAGACGGGTGAGCGCGGCCGCTCAAATCGGGCAGCGGCGTGCTGCGGCCTGCGAATTTCAGGCCCTGTCGCCCGAGCCTTGCCGAGTGCATTTCGATGCCGTGAGGAGATCGTCATGACAGCAAAGAAACCCGACGATGCGACCAAGACCGCGAACCAACGGTCCGGCGCCTGGACCGATATGAGACCGCTCGATATGGCGAGCAAGCCGGCGGCCGATAATGCCGGTGCGCCGAAAAAGCCGAAGATCAACAAAGACGACGTCAGGCCGCCGCCGGGAATTTCTCCTGACAACTGGGACGGCGGGGAGCCCGAATAAACGACGCTCCGCGTGGTTGAACGTCGCCGCGCGGAGCCCTGTCTCCACGAGAGCCGATTGTCTTGCCTCTCCTGATCGCGAGACCCTTTCGGAAATCCCCCACCGTCATTGCGAGCGCAGCGAAGCAATCCATCGGGCCGCTCGCACCGGCGCCATGGATTGCTTCGTCGGCTTCGCCTCCTCGCAATGACGGGGTTGGGAATTGCGAAAGGCCTCGCTCGCGGCCGAGGCCGAAGGCGTGCCCCCTCTTGACCCCCGCCCCGCGCCACAGCAGGATTTAACCAACGAGTTAATTTCTGCCGGGCCCAGCCCAGCGACCGGGGAGACGCCGATGGGAGCGCGCAGCGCCCGAGCCCAGGCCCTGTTGCAGGCCGGCTGGATCAGGCCGTTCGTCCTGCTGCTGATCATCATCGGGCTGTGGGACCTGGCGATCCGGGTGTTCCACCTGCCGCCCTACCAGGTGCCGGCGCCGTGGGACGTGATGGTCACGCTGTGGCGCGATGGGCCCGAGCTGCTGCGCCAGGCGGTGCCGACCACGGTGGCCACGGTGCTGGGCTTCCTGCTGTCGGCCGCCATCGGCATCCCCACCGCGATGCTGATCGCGGGCTCCCGCACGGTCGAGGCCTATGTCTACCCGCTGCTGGTGTTCTCGCAGTCGATCCCCAAGGTGGCGATCGCGCCGCTGTTCGTGGTGTGGTTCGGCTTCGGGCTGGAGCCCAAGGTGATCTCGGCCTTCCTGCTCGCGGTGTTCCCGGTGGTGGTCTCGGCGGTGCAGGGCTTCAAGTCGCTCGACCCCGACACGCTGGACCTCGCCCGCGCCATGGCCGCCAGCCGCTGGCAGGTGTTCCGCATGGTCGGGCTGCCCGCGGCGATGCCGGCGATCTTCTCCGGCCTCAAGGTCGCGGTGACGCTGGCGGTGGTCGGCGCCGTGGTCGGCGAATTCGTCGGCGCCAATTCCGGCATCGGCTTCGTGCTGCAGCGGTCGATCGGCAATTTCGAGCTGCCGACCATGTTCGCGGCGCTGGTGATCCTGGCGCTGCTGGGCGTGATCCTGTTCTGGCTGGTCGACCTGGTCGAGCGGCTGGTGATCCCGTGGCACGCCAGCCGGCGGCGCGACCTGATCCTCGCCGCCTGAGGCGGCGCAACGTCCAAGCCGCCCGAGGCGGCGCAAAGTCCGAAGGGGGAGGAACCGATGATCCGCACTCTGCTCGCCGCGCTGGCCCTGGTGCTCGCCGCCGGCACCGCCCAGGCGGCCGACAAGGTCGTGCTGATGCTGAACTGGTACGTCTATGGCGAGCACGCGCCGTTCTTCTACGGCAAGGCCCGCGGCTTCTACGCCGACCAGGGCATCGACCTGGAGATCCAGGAGGGCCGCGGCTCGGCCATGACCGCCCAGGCGGTGGCCGCCGGCACCGTCGGCTTCGGCTATTTCGACGTGCCGACCATGATCAAGGCCGCGGCCAAGGGCGCGCCGCTGGTCTCGGTCGGGGTGCTCTTGCAGAAGAGCCCGATGTCGGTGATGGGCTTCACCGACAAAAACATCCGCACGCCTGATGACATCAAGGGCAAGACCGTGGCCACCACGCCGGGCGATTCGCTGTCGCAGATCTGGCCGTTCTTCCTGCAGAAGACCGGGCTGCAGGAGAGCGACTTCAAGACCGTCTCGGGCGACGCCCAGACCAAGCTGAACGCCGTGATCAACGGCCAGGCCGACCTGCTGCTGGGCTATTCGATGGACCAGAGCATGAAGATCAAGGATGCCACCGGCAAGGACGTCACCCCGATCCTGTTCGCCGATTACGGGGTCAACATGGTGTCGTCCGGCATCGTCGTGACCAAGGATCTGGTGGCGGAGAACCCGGACCTGATCCGGCGCTTCATGGCGGCCACCACCCAGTCGGTCGAGGCGGCGGAGAAGGCGCCGGCCGAGGCCACCGCCGCGGTGCTGGAGGCGCTGCCCAAAGCAGGCAAGCCGGCGACGCTGCAGGAGGGCTTCGAGCGCACCATCCCGCTGTACCGCACCGACGAGACCAAGGCCGAGCGGCCGTTCCACGTCACCGACGCCAACATGGCCGCTAGCGTGGCGCTGCTGATCCAGTATGGCGGCGTCGCCGCCGACGCGGCGCCCGACCCGAAGGCGTTCTACACCAACGACTTCCTGCCGAAATGAGCGGAAGCGGCATGACCAGGCCTGGCCTGCGCGTGGTCGAGACGGCGGAGGCATCGCGGCCGGCGGTGATCGCGGTCGAGGGCGTGTCGAAGACCTATCGCGGCCGCGACGGCGAGGTGCCGTCGCTGGCGCCGCTGGACTTCACCATCGACGAGGGCGAGTTCCTGGTGCTGGTCGGCCCGTCCGGCTGCGGCAAGTCCACCCTGCTGAAGCTGATCGCCGGCCTGCTGCCGCCCAGCACCGGCCGCATCCGCCTGGCCGGGCGCGAGGTCGCCAAGCCGCATGGCGACGCCGGCATCGTGTTCCAGAACGCGCTGCTGCTGCCGTGGCGCAGCGTGCTGGCCAATGTGATGATGCCGGTCGAGGTCAAGCGCCTGCCGCGCGCGCCCTATCTGGAGCGCGCCGGCCAGCTGCTGCGCATGGTCGGGCTGGAGGGGTTCGAGGCCAAGCTGCCCTGGCAGCTCTCCGGCGGCATGCAGCAGCGGGTGTCGCTGTGCCGGGCGCTGGTGACCGACCCGTCGATCGTGCTGATGGACGAGCCCTTCGGCGCGCTCGACGCCATGACCCGCGAGCGGATGAATGTCGAGCTGCAGCGGATCCAGCGCGAGACGCGCAAGACCATCCTCTTGATCACCCATTCGATCCCGGAGGCGGTGTTCCTGGCCGACCGGGTGCTGGTGATGACCGAGCGGCCGGGGTCGATCGCCGCGGTCTACGACGTGCCCCTGCCCAAGCCGCGGTCGCTGGAGGTCATGGGCGACCCCCGCTTCGTCGCCCTGACCCAGCAGATCCGCGGCCATTTCCGCGCCCAGGGCGGGCTGGACTGAGGCTGAGGCGCAAAGGCTGACCGGTCGATCGATCAATCTTAGATAACGCTCAGTCCGGGTGCTGCGGCTTCTGCGGCGTCGGCCAGGGTTCGCCGCGGTCCTCGAGCAGCACGTCGATGCCGCCGCCGGCCAGGCGCAGGCTGGCGTCGCCGGCGAAGCTGAGGACAATGCCGCCCTCATCCGCCGTGATCGCCAGCAGGTCGAGCATCCGGGCCCGGTCGCGCAGGTCGAGGCCGCGGGTCTGGGCCGAGTCGATGCCCTCGAACCGCACGCCGCACAAAGTGCGCTGCCACACCTGCTCGCCCTCGATCACCTCGGCCGGCACCTCCCAGCAGAAGCGGTTCACCGCCATGACGAAGCGGCGCTCGCGGCGCAGGAAGGTGACGTCGTGGACCGGCACGATCGCGTCCTGCAGCGCGGCCGAGAGCACGGCGAGGTCGTCGCTGTCCCGGGCGCGCAGGCGCAGAGGGGTGGTCACCTCGGCCACGGGATCAGTCGGCCTTGATGCGGGTGACGTCGGCGCCGCAGGCGGCCAGCTTCTCCTCCAGCCGCTCGTAGCCGCGGTCGAGGTGGTAGACCCGGTTCAGCAGGGTCTCGCCCTGGGCCACAAGCCCGGCGATGACCAGCGAGACGCTGGCGCGCAGATCGGTCGCCATCACCGGGGCGCCGGTCAGCCTGGGCACGCCGCGCACCAGGGCCGAGGCGCCGTGGATGGTGACGTTGGCACCCATCCGCACCAGCTCGGGCACATGCATGAAGCGATTCTCGAAGATCGTCTCGGTGATCATCGAGGCGCCCTTGGCCATCGTCATCAGCCCCATCATCTGGGCCTGCAGATCGGTGGGGAAGCCGGGATAGGGCTCGGTCATCACGTCGACGCCGACCAGGTCGCCGGTGCGGCGCACCTTGAAGCCGTCCACCGTCGGCTCGAACTCGACCCCGGCGCCGCGCAGCACGTCGGCCGCGGCCTCGATCAGGTGCAGGCTGGTGCCGACCAGCTCGACCTCGCCGCCGGTCGCGGCCGCGGCCATGACATAGGTGCCGGTCTCGATCCGATCGGCGACGATGCGGTGGGTCGCCCGGTGCAGCCGGTCACGGCCCTGGATGCGGATGGTGTCGGTCCCCGCCCCTTCGATCGACGCGCCCATGGCGTTGAGGCAGGCGGCGAGGTCGACGATCTCCGGCTCACGCGCGGCGTTGACCAGCACGGTCTCGCCGCGGGCCAGAGAGGCCGCCATCATCAGGTTCTCGGTGGCGCCGACCGACACCTTGGGGAACACGATGCGGGCGCCCTGCAGCCCGTTGGGGGCGCGGGCGTTGATGTAGCCCTCGGTCACCTCGATCTCGGCGCCCAGCTGCTCCAGCCCCATGATGTGCAGGTCGACCGGCCGGGTGCCGATGGCGCAGCCGCCGGGCAGCGACACCTTGGCGTGGCCCTCGCGCGCCACCAGCGGCCCCAGCACCAGCACGCTGGCGCGCATCTTCCGCACCAGATCATAGGGGGCGGTGGTGCTGCGGATGCGCCGGGCGGTCAGCTCGATCACCCGGCCCTGGGCACCATCCGCGGCGCCGCCGTTCAACGCGATCTCGACCCCGTGCTGGGCCAGCAGCGTCGCCAGGGTCGAGATGTCGGCGAGATGCGGCAGGTTGGTCAGGGTCAGGGTTTCGTCCGACAGCAGCGCCGCCGCCATCAGCGGCAGCGCCGCGTTCTTCGCCCCGCTGATCGCGAGCCGGCCCTGGAGGGGGCGACCGCCCCGGATACGAATCTTGTCCATGATGGCTCCCGCTGGCCCGCCGTTCGAACGATGATGTCAGAGTTTAGGGAGCGTGACGCCCCTTTGGCCCATGTATTTGCCGGCCCGGTCGGCATAGGACACCTCGCAGGGCTGGTCGCCCTTGAGGAACAGGAACTGGCAGGCGCCTTCATTGGCGTAGATCTTGGCCGGCAGCGGCGTGGTGTTGGAGAATTCCAGCGTCACATGGCCCTCCCACTCCGGCTCCAGCGGCGTGACGTTGACGATGATGCCGCAGCGGGCATAGGTCGACTTGCCCAGGCAGATCACCAGCACGTCGCGCGGGATGCGGAAATACTCGACCGTGCGGGCCAGGGCGAAGCTGTTGGGCGGGATGATGCAGACCGGGCCCTTGCGCTCCACGAAGCTCTTCGGATCGAAGTTCTTCGGGTCGACCAGGGCGCTGTCGACATTGGTGAAGACCAGGAACTCGTCGGAGACGCGGGCGTCGTAGCCGTAGCTCGACAGGCCGTAGGAGATGGTGCCCTCGCGCTTCTGCCGCTCGACGAAGGGCTCGATCATAGTGTCCCCGAGCGCCCGCTCGCGGATCCAGATGTCGGACATGATCGTCACGGCCTAACCCCTCGTCTCGTCATCGCGCCCGGTCTCGCCGCCGGCCGCACCCGCTTCGCCCTCGACCGCCGCCCGCCCCCGGCCCTGCGCCTTGCGCCGCGCCAGGTTGGCGCGCAGCGCCGCGGCCTCGCGCTCCTGGCGGGACGGGCTTCCGGGCTTGGCTGTCGGGGGTCGACGCTGATCGGTCATTTCGGCTTTGGTATGGCCGATGCGCCGGCGTTTCGCAACCGGACGAACAAAGATCCGCGAAAGCACTTGCGTCAGGGCCGCCGATGTGGCCGATTGCGCCGCCTTGAAGCGGGCTGCCGTAGCTCAGTGGTAGAGCACTCCCTTGGTAAGGGAGAGGTCCTGAGTTCAATCCTCAGCGGCAGCACCACCTCTCGCGTTCCCTGCCTTGTCGGCGGCGGCGTGAGTCGCAATTCCGGCGATCGGATCCGGGTGGATACGATCACGGAAAAGCGCTTGCACCACCCCCGGCGGTATGGCAGGTTCCGCGCCGCTTCGAAGGCGGGCTGCCGTAGCTCAGTGGTAGAGCACTCCCTTGGTAAGGGAGAGGTCCTGAGTTCAATCCTCAGCGGCAGCACCAGTTCCCGGACTCCCAACCCACCGCGGCCATGTCAGGCATCGTCCCCGGACGACGCCTAGGATTGCTGCTAGGGTCTGGAATTCACCTTATTTTTCTGTCATTGCCCGGCTTGACCGGGCAATCCAGGGGCCCCACGCACCGCTCTCGATAGCCCCTGGATCCTCGGGTCAAGCCCGAGGATGACAAGTGAAGGGGGCGAGATCGCACGGGGACTCGCCCGCCGATTGCCTTTCGCCGCAACCGCTCTACCGCTCTGCCTCAGTGGCGATGCCGATCGCCGACGGCGATGCAATCAGTAACAATGCTGGACTCATCGTCGTCTCTCCACGGCCCGGTCACACGGGCCATGCAGCACTGTGATGGGGATTCGGGACGTCGGCCAGCAGCGGCCGGCGGGTCCTCAGCTGGCGATGCCGATCGCCGGCGGCGCCGCGCGCTCGGTCTGCCGGGCGATGCGCTCCGCCTCGGCGACGGTGCGGAAAATCTGGCCTTCGAGGCCCTGGAACCGGGAATCGGATGCGTAGAAGCGGAAGCCCCGCTTCTGCGCCACGACGATACCGACCGCCTCGCCGGCGACCTCGATCGTGAACGCTTCGGAACGAACCATTGTGAGCTCGACCTCTGGTGGATCGGCGCTCAGCGCCGACCAATGACAGGAGCGGACGGGGAACAGGGCGACATGCCCGTCAGTTCCGCCATCGTCCGACCTTATGATCGGGCCTCTGGAGGGTCGGTTTGGTAGCAGTCGCCAACATCTTACCCATCCGTGTTTCTGCCGTCGGTCCGCGAGAAAGCGTACGACTGCCGCCTTCTTCGGGCGCGGCCTCATCTGCTGGCATCAAGTGCTCGGCGACCTCTCGTGGCGGGCCGTTCTTGCATCGAACCTCTCGCAGCCGGCGATGACTGTCAACGCCTATTACGCGAGCGGTTTGAACAAAATGTTATTGCCAAGTTGAACTAATGTTAAATTGAAGTATTACTCGACAATCATTCGCTCCAACGTCTCCAGGCGATCGGCTTCACCGGCCGGCTTGTCCCAGCGGATGCGGTGCACCCGGGGGAATCGCATTGCGACTCCGGATTTGTGGCGGGTCGAGCGGTGGACGCTGTCGAAGGCCACCTCCAGCACCAGCAGCGGCTCGACCTCGCGCACCGGGCCAAAGCGCTTGACCGTGTGGGCGCGCACCCAGCGGTCGAGCTGCGCCAGCTCCTCGTCGGTGAAGCCGAAATAGGCCTTGCCCACCGGCACCAGCCGGTCGCCCTCCGCCTCCGCCCGCCAGGTGCCGAAGGTATAGTCGGAGTAGAAGGATGACCGCTTGCCGTGGCCGCGCTGGGCGTACATCAGCACGGTGTCGAGGGTCAGGGCGCCGCGCTTCCATTTGAACCACGGTCCCTTCGGCCGGCCGGCGACATAATCGCTGTCGGCCCGCTTCAGCATCAGCCCCTCGATCGCCTGGGCCCGGGCGCCGTCGCGCAGGGCCGCCAGCTCGTCCCAGCTCCCGAACGGGATCAACGGCGACAGGTCCATCCGCACCGGCTGCTCGCGCGCGATCCAAGATTCCAGCCGGATGCGGCGGGCGTCGAGCGGCAGCGGCCGCAGGTCCTCCTCACCCTCGAACAGGATGTCGTAGAGCCGCACCCAGGCGGGATGGTCGGCCAGCATGCGGGCGGTGACGGCCTTGCGGTTCAGCCGCTGCTGCAGGTCGTTGAACGGCGCCACCAGCCCGTCACGCGCCACCAGCAGCTCGCCGTCCAGCACGGCGTGGAAGCGGATGGTGTCGGCGAGGTCCGGGAAGGCGCCGGTGACGTCGTCGCCGCTGCGCGAATAGATCCGCGGCGGCCGGTCGCCGCGGCCGACCACCTGGACCCGGATGCCGTCCCACTTCCATTCGGCGCGGTAGGCCGCCGGGTCCAGCGCCGCGATGTCCTCGGCCTCCAGCGGATGCGCCAGCATCAGCGGGCGGAAGGTGGCGCGGTCACCGATCTCCGGCTTCGGCCCCTGCCCCGACAGCCAGATGAACAGCTCCTCATAGGGCGGCTCCAGCGCGTGCCACAGCTCCTCGATGGCGTCGACCGGCTGCTGCCCCCATTCCGCCAGCGCCACCTTGGCCAGCCGGGCGGAGACGCCGATGCGCAGGTTGCCGGTGATCAGCTTCAGCAGGGCGAAGCGCTCCGACGCCGCCAGCGCGTCGAGCCAGCGCTCGACCAGCATCGGCGCCGCGGCGCGCGAGGTGGCGCGCAGCTCCTCCACCACCTCGGTGATGGTCGGCTGCCGGTTGGCGCCCGGCTTGGGCGGCCAGATCAGCGCCACGGTCTCGGCGAGGTCGCCGACGAAGTCATAGGACCAGCCGAACAGCGTCTCGTCGACCCTTGATGTGGCGAGGCCGCGGATGGTCGAGGCCTTGACCGAGGCGAAGCTCAGTCCCCCGGTCAGGGCCGCCAGCGCCCAGCCGCGGTCGGGATCCGCGGTGTGCTCGAAATAGTCGGCCAGCAGCCGCAGCTTGCCGTTGCGCGACGGCATGTAGACGAGACCCTCGATCAGCGCGGCAAACGCCCTCATGCGCCGTCGTCCTCCTCGAAGCCGATCAGCGCCAGCGCCCGGGCAGCGCGGCCGGTGCTGCGCAGCTGGTGGATGAGCGCCTCCTCGCGGCCATGGGTGACCCAGACCTCGCCGGCCTCGACCTCGTCGATGGTGGCGAGAAGCTCGTCCCAATCGGCATGGTCGGAGATCACCAGCGGCAGCTCGACGCCGCCCTGCCGGGCGCGCTGGCGCACCCGCATCCAGCCCGACGCCGCCGCCACCACCGGATCCGGCAGCCGGCGCGACCAGCGGTCGGCGATGGCCGAGGGCGGCGCCAGCACCACCTGCCCGGCCAGCTCGGCCTTCGACGCCCCGGTGGCCGGCAGCAGCGGGCCCAGCGGCACGCCGAGCGATTCGTAGAGGTCGCACAGGGCTTGCAGCGCGCCATGCAGGTAGATCGGCCGGTCCCAGCCGGCCTGGCGCAGCAGGCAGATCACGCGCTGGCACTTGCCCAGGGAATAGACGCCGACGACATGCGCCCGCTCCGGGAACAGCGCGATCGAATGCAGCAGCCGGGCGATCTCGCCGCTGTCCGGCGGGTGGCGGAACACCGGCAGGCCGAAGGTGGCCTCGGTGACGAACACGTCGCACAGCACCGGCTGGAACGGCCGGCAGGTCGGGTCCGGCCGCCGCTTGTAGTCGCCGGAGAGCACGACCCGGCTGCCGGCATGCTCCAGCACGATCTGGGCCGAGCCGAGCACGTGGCCGGCCGGCACGAAGCTGACATCGACCTCGCCGATCCGCATGGATTCGCCCAGGGCCGCCGGCTGCAGCGTGCCACCGGCGGCGTCGCCGTAGCGAGCACGCATGATCGCCAGCGTCTCCGCCGTCGCCAGCACCGCGGCGTTGTTGGGCCGGGCATGGTCGGAATGGCCATGGGTGACCAGCGCCCGCGGGACCGGCCGCATCGGGTCGACATGGAAGCCGCCGGGCACCACGAAGAGGCCCTCGGGCTGCACTCGGATCCATTGGTCGGGGCGTGGATTCGGCATGGCTCGACGATAGGACATGGACCGGGCCGGCGCCAAATCCAGCCCTAGTCGGCGGACGCCACCGGGGCCGGTTTGCAGCCAATCCCGTCATCGGCCACCCGCTTGCCCAGCCAGATCCCGGCGAGGCGGTCGGCGACATACCATTTGCCGCTGAACCCGGTGCCGCCCTCCTTGAACGCGAAGATCACGCTGCCGGTGCCGAACTTGTCGGTCCAGACGAAGCGGTGGCGGTCGCCGCCCAGGGCCTGGCCGTCGCTCAGCATCCCGTCATAGGGACCGGCGCTGGCGTCGACGATGTGGTAGCAGCCGCCATGCCGCTCGGGCAGGAAAGTCAGGGTCGACGGCGCCAGCGCGCCGCCGGAGGTGACCTGGCCGCGATAGGTCCCCGACGGCCCGGCCGAGGTCTGGGCCAGGGCCGGAGCGGTGAGCCCGAACAGCAGGGCGCAGAGCAGCAGAAGCCTTCGCATGGGCTGGATGCTGCCGGTTGCGGGGCCGCGCCGCAACCCCGGATCTTGCGTTTCGCCGGAACCGGACGCAGGGTGCGGCCGAGTCCGGCGAGAGATCCTGATGACGCTGCCCGTCTGGTGCTTCGGCGCCGCCAACATCGACCGCCAGGCCCGCGCCCACCGCACCGTCCGGCTGGGCACCTCGAATCCGGTGACGATCCGCACCAGCCTGGGCGGCGTCGCCCGCAACGTGGCCGAGACCCTGGCGCGGCTGGGTCTGCCGGTCGGGCTGGTCAGCCGCATGGGGTCCGACCCGTCGGCCGAGCGCATCCTGGCGGCGATGGTCCGGCTGGGCCTCGACCTGTCCCAGGTCACCCGGTCGGCGACCAGCGGCACCGCCAGCTACACCGCAGTGCTGGAGCCCGGCGGCGAGATGACGGTCGCGATCGCCGACATGGGCATCTATGACGAGATAGGCCCGGCGGTGCTGGCCCCGGCCCTGGCGGCGGCGGAAGCGGCGTCGGCCTGGTTCGTCGACGCCAACCTGCCGGCCGACGGGATCGCGGCGATCCTGGTCCATCCCGGCCGGCCCGCGCTGGTCGCGGTCGACGCCGTGTCCTCGCCGAAATCCGAGAAGCTGCGCGGCATGCTCGACCGCATCGGCCTGCTGTGCCTCAACCGCGACGAGGCCGAGGCCATCACCGGCCATCCCGTCAGCGACGAGGCCACCGCCTGGGCGGCGCTGCGCCGGCTGCGCGCCGCCGGCGTCGCCCGCGTCGTGCTGAACCGCGGCGGCGACGGCGCCCTGATCGCCGATGCCGTGGGCGAGGCCGCCATCCCCGCCTGCCCGGCCGACCTGGTCGACGTCACCGGCGCCGGCGACGCCGCCGCGGCCGGCACGCTCTACGGCCTGGTCACCGGCCTGGCCCTGCCCGACGCCGCCCGGCTGGGCCGCGCCGCCGCGGCGCTGGCGCTGGAGGCGCCGACCGCCGTGCCCGAAACCCTGACCGCCGACGCGCTGCGCCGGCGCGCCCTGCTCTCCGCCTGAGGACCGCCATGAACAGCCTTCTCTCGATCGCCCCCGAGGTCTCCGCCGCCCTGGCCGCCGGCCGCCCAGTGGTGGCGCTGGAGAGCACCATCATCTCGCACGGCATGCCCTATCCCCAGAACCTGGAGATGGCGCAGCGGGTCGAGGGCATCATCCGCGAGGAGGGCGCGGTGCCGGCGACCATCGCCGTCGCCGACGGCCGCATCCATGTCGGGCTGGACGAGGCGCTGCTGCACCGGCTGGCGACGGCCAAGGGCGTGGCCAAGCTGTCGCGCCGCGACCTGGCCGGGATCCTGGCGTCGGGCGGGCTGGGCGCCACCACGGTGGCGGCGACCATGATCGCGGCCCACCTCGCCGGCATCCGCGTCTTCGCCACCGGCGGCATCGGCGGCGTGCATCGCGGCGCCGAAACCAGCTTCGACGTCTCGGCCGATCTCGACGAGCTGGCGCGCACCCCGGTGGCGGTGGTCTGCGCCGGCGCCAAGTCGATCCTCGACCTGCCCAAGACCCTGGAATATCTCGAGACCCGCGGCGTGCCGGTGATCGGCTACGGCACCGGCACCCTACCCGCCTTCTTCTCCCGCTCCAGCGGCCTGGCCCTGGCGCTGCGCCGCGACACGCCGGAGGAGGTCGCCGCCCTGCTGGACGCCCAGGCGGCGCTGGGCTTCCCGGCCGGGGCGGTGATCGCCAACCCGATCCCGGAGGCACATGCGCTGCCCGAGGCCGAGATCGACGCCGCCATCACCAGCGCCCTGGCCGACGCCGGGCGCGAGGGCGTGGGCGGCAAGGACGTGACGCCCTACCTGTTGGCCCGCATCGTCGCCCTGACCGGCGGCCGCAGCCTGACCGCCAACATCGCCCTGGTCGAGCACAACGCCCGCCTCGGCGCCCGCATCGCCAAGGCGTTGGCGGCCCGCGCCTAGAACCGCAACGACAGCGAGAGCGCGCCGTACTGGCTGAGGTCACCGCCCTTCTGGCCCTCGAACTCCTTGGTCCGGAAGACATGGGTGTAGGCGAGGCGGGCGCCGGAGATGGTCATGGCGACGCCGAGCTGCAGGTCGCCGACCAGCGGGTTCTTGGTGACGTGCGGGCTGTCCTCGAAGGTGTTGCCGTCGAGGAAGATGTTGCGGGCCACGGCGCGGCCCTCGACGCTGGCGAAGAAATACCAGCCGAAGCCGCTGGTCGGGATGAAGAAGTCCGAGCCCGGGATGCTGGGCCGGATCCGCGGCGGGCCGTAATCGACGGGCAGGTCGAAGCCGAGGCGTATGGTGGCGCCGGCCGAGGCCTGGGTCAGCACGTTGCCGACGGTGGCGCCGACATAGGGTGACAGGTCGAAGCCGATGCCCAGCGGCGCCGCGACATAGAGGCTGCGCCAGGTGCGCTCGTAGCTGAGGATCACGCCCGGCTCGTTGTGCAGCTGATGGCTCCAACCCCGCGCCCGGTTCACATCGATGATGTGGTGCACGGTGCTCTGCACCTGCTCGCCCAGCGCGTAGGGGCCGACCACGCCCATCTGCAGCTCGAGCCGGTCGAGCCGGTCGCCCGAATCCGCCAGGAAGGCGGCGCCGCCGTACAGCCAGGCGGCATAGGGCCGGTCGTGCTGGTCCGGGTTCTGCCGGGTGATGTCCTTCGGGGTGAACATGCTCTGGCCGAAGCTGAAGCTGGATCGCACCGGCGCCGCATCCGGGAACAGCGGCAGCGCCCGCACCGTGTTGAGCAGCCAGTCCGGCGTCCCGGCCTCCGACGTGGTGTAGGAGAAGCGGAAGCCGTTGGTGTAGCCGCGGTCGGTCCTGGCGAAAAGGTCGTTCTCCAGGGTGAAGCCGAGGATCGAGCCGGTGTCCTCGGCCAGGGGATGCGGCGCTTCCGGTGTCGGGTTCACCACGGTCGGCGTGGTGACCTGCGCCTGCGCGGCGCCCGCGAGCAGAAGCAGGCCGGCACCGGCCATGGCGCTGGTCCGCCATGGCGACGCGGTGCGTGATCTCGTCATGTATCCCCCTCCGACTCCGATCCGCCGGGCCTCGGCGGATGACGTAAGAGCCGGAACGGGACAAACGGCCGATCGGTTCCCTCTCGGTCAGATCCGCGCCGCCGCGGCGATCGCCGCCATCGCCGCGGGATCGGCCTCCGGTCCCCGCCGCTCCAGTGCGAAGACCGGGACGGCGCCGGCGAAGCGGCCGATGGTCTCCCGGGTCTCCTCCAGCGGCACGGTGCTGCCGGGCGTCTCGCTGAGGACGATGGCGCGGACATCCAGCCCGGCGCCGCGCAGCACGGCGAGCGTGGTCAGGGTGTGGCTGATGGTGCCGAGATAGCTGCCGGCGACCAGCAGCACCGGGACGCCCAGCGCCGCCATCCAGTCCAGCACGGTCTCGCGCCCGGTCAGCGGCACCATGGCGCCGCCGACGCCCTCGACCAGCAGCGGGTCGTCGCCCGCCGCGGCGATGGCGGCGCGGCCATGGGCCACCAGCGCGGCAAAGTCGATCGCCCGGCCCTCTCTCCGCGCGGCCATGTCCGGCGACAGCGGGGGGACGAAGCGCCAGGGCGCGATCTCGGCCAGCGCCGCGTCGGTGGTCTTCCGGTCGAGCGCGCGCAGCAGCACCGCCGGGTCGCTGTCGCCCTTGGTCGAATCGTCGAAGCCGCTGACCACCGGCTTCAGCGCCCGCACCGCCCGGCCCTGGCCGCGCAGGTGCCGGGCCAGGGCGGCGGTGATGAAGGTCTTGCCGATCTCGGTGCCGGTGGCGGTGATGAACAGCGCGCTCATCGCCCCAAACCCTGCGCCCTCAAGGCCTTGGCCAGGCGCTCGATCTCGGCCTCGGGATGGTTGGCGGTGAAGGTGACGCGCAGCCGCGAGGTGCCCGGCGCCACCGTCGGCGGCCGGATCGCGGTCACCAGGAAGCCATCGGCCTCCAGCCGCTTCGCAGCGTCCAGCGCCGCCGCGGCGTCGCCGATGATGACCGGCACGATCGGGCTGTCAGCCGGCGGCAGGCCCATCAGCCCGGTGAACAGCCGCGCCTTGAGCACCGGCCGGGCGACCAGCGCGGCATCGCCCTCGATCAGGTCCAGCGCCGCCAGCGCCGCCCCGGCCGAGGCCGGGGGCAGGCCGGTGGAATAGACCAGGGTGCGGCTGCGGCTCTTGATCAGGTCGATCACCGGCGCCGCGGCGCAGAGATAGCCGCCATAGCTGCCGACCGCCTTGGACAGCGTGCCCATCTGCAGCGGCACATCGGCCTTGCGGCCGCCGATGAAGCTGGAGCCGCGGCCGCCGCCGACCACGCCGATGCCGTGGGCGTCGTCGGTCAGCAGCCAGGCATCGTGGTCCGCGGCCAGCGCGGCGAGGTCGTGCACCGGCGCCAGGTCGCCATCCATCGAGAACACGCCGTCGGTGGCGATCAGGCAGCGCTCATGCTTGCGCCGCCGGGCCTGCAGCAGCTCGGCGAGATGGCCGAGGTCGTTGTGGCGGAACACGGCGACCGGCGCCCCGGCCAGCTTCGCCCCGGTCCAGACGCAGGAATGCACCAGCTCGTCGACCAGGATCAGGTCGTTCTCGCCGACCAGGGTCGGGATGATGCCGGCATTGGCGAGGTAGCCGGAGCCGAAGACGCAGGCCGCCTCGGCCCCCTTCAGCACCGCCAGCCGGCGTTCCAGCTCGTCGAGCAGCGGGGTGTTGCCGGTCACGAGTCGCGAGGCGCCCGCCCCGGCGCCGTAGCGTTCGACCGCCGCCTGCGCCGCCGCCTTCACCGCCGGGTGCTGGCTGAGGTTCAGATAGTCGTTGCAGCAGAAGGACAGCAGCCGGCGGCCGCCGCGCAGGATCCAGAGTCCATCCAGCCTTTCGGTCGGCTGCAGGGTGCGCAGCAGGCTGCGCGCGGCCAGGGAGCGGAGCTTCCCCGTGGCGAATTCATCGAGGGATTTCATGCGCTTGGTCTTACGAGTTCACGTGCCGGGCGGCGGAGATGGCTTGACGTGGCCGGCCGGGACAGTAGCTTCGGGTCCCATCGGGCGCAATTGCGCCCCTCGGGAGATGTCCGCGCGATGACGACCCTGGACCGCCAGATGATCACGACCACGGCCACGATCACCGCCACGCGCCCCCCGGCCCCGCTCGGGCAGGTGCGCAGCGACTGGACGGTGGCGGAGATCCGGGCCCTGTTCGCCCTGCCCTTCCCCGAGCTGATCTTCCAGGCCCAGACCGTGCACCGCATGCGGTTCAACCCGGCCGAGGTCCAGATGTCGCGGCTGCTGTCGATCAAGACCGGCGGCTGCCCCGAGGATTGCGCGTACTGCCCGCAGAGCGCGCAGTTCGAGACTGGCGTCGACGCCTCCAAGCTGATGGAGGTCGAGACCGTGCTGGCCGAGGCGCGCGAGGCCCGTGACGGCGGCGCCACCCGCTTCTGCATGGGGGCCGCCTGGCGGTCGCCCAAGGACCGCGACATCGACAAGGTCTGCGCCATGGTCGAGGGCGTGCGCGCCATGGGCATGGAGACCTGCATGACCCTGGGCATGCTGACCCCGGACCAGGCCGGGCGGCTGAAGCAGGCCGGTCTCGACTACTACAACCACAACCTCGACACCTCGCCGGAATTCTACGGCGAGATCATCACCACCCGGACCTACCAGGACCGGCTGGACACGCTGTCCCATGTCCGCGACGCCGGCATCTCGGTGTGCTGCGGCGGCATCGTCGGCCTCGGCGAATCGATCGGCGACCGCGCCTCGCTGATCCACAGCCTGGCCAGCCTGCCGGTGCACCCCGAAAGCGTGCCGATCAACCTGCTGATCCAGGTCGAGGGCACGCCGCTGGCGGGCAGCGACCGGGTGCACCCGATCGACTTCGTCCGCACCATCGCCGTGGCCCGCATCGTCATGCCGGCCTCGAAGGTGCGGCTGTCGGCCGGGCGCGAGGACATGACCGACGAGATGCAGGCGCTGTGCTTCGTCGCCGGCGCCAACTCGATCTTCTGCGGCGCCAAGCTGCTAACCACCCGGAACCCGGGCGAGGACCGCGACCAGGCGCTGCTCGACCGGCTGGGCATGGTGCCCGAGCCGGGCCCGGAGATCGCCAGCGCCGATGCCGCCTGAGGGTCCTGCCTGGCTCGACCAGGGCTGGCTGCATGTCTGGCTGCCCTACGCCCAGATGAAGCATGCGGCGGTGCCGCTGCCGGTGGTGGCAACCGAGGGCGTGCGCATCCGGCTGGCGGACGGGCGCGAGCTGATCGACGGCATCGCCAGCTGGTGGACCGCTTGCCACGGCTACAACCACCCGCACATCCGCCAGGCGGTGGAGCGGCAGCTCGCGGCCCTGCCCCATGTCATGTTCGGCGGGTTGGCGCATGAGCAGCCCTACCGCCTGGCCGCGCGCCTCGCTGCGCTGCTGCCCGGCGATCTCGACCGGGTGTTCTTCACCGAATCCGGCTCGGTCGCGGTCGAGGTCGCGATCAAGATGGCGGTGCAGTACGGGCTGAACCGCGGGCTGAGGGGCCGGTCGAAGGTCCTGGCCTTCCGCGGCGGCTATCACGGCGACACCATCGCCACCATGGCCGTGTGCGACCCCGAGGAGGGCATGCACAGCCATTTCGGCGGGCTGCTGCCGGAGAATGTGATCGCCGACCTGCCGCGCGACGCGGCCGGTCTGGCGGCGCTGGATGCGCTGTTGCAGCGGCGCGGTCCCGAGATCGCGGCGATCCTGGTCGAGCCGCTGGTCCAGGGCGCCGGCGGCATGCTGTTCCACGAGCCGGAGGTGCTGCGCCGGCTGCGCGACCTGGCCGAGCGGCACGACGTGCTGCTGATCTTCGACGAGATCTTCACCGGCTTCGGCCGCACCGGCTCGATGTTCGCCTGCCAGCAGGCCGGGGTGGTGCCCGACATCCTGACCCTGTCCAAGGGCCTGACCGGCGGCACCCTGCCGCTGGCGGCGACGGTGGCCTCCGCCAGCGTGTTCGAGGGCTTCTGGTCGGACGACCCCGGCCACGCGCTGATGCACGGCCCGACCTATATGGGCACCGCGCTGGGCTGCGCCGCCGCCAACGCCACGCTGGACCTGTTCGAGACCGAGCCGCGGCTGCAGCAGGTGGCGGCGATCGAGGCCCAGTTGAAGCGCGAGCTGGAACCCTGCCGCACCCTGCCCGGCGTGCGCGACGTCCGCGTGCTCGGGGCCATCGGCGTGGTCGAGCTGGAAGCGATCCGCGACCTCGCGGCCCTGAAGCGCCGCTTCGTCGCGGCCGGCGTCTGGGTCCGGCCGTTCCGCAACATCGTCTACCTGACCCCCGCCTTCACCATCGCGCTGGACGAGCTGTCGGTGCTGACCGGCGCAATCGCGACGGTGCTGGGCGAGGGCTGAGGCGCCCGACTCACGGCCATGCCACCCTCACCCTCCCGTCGCCTTTGGCGTGAGCGTAGCCTTTCCGGCTTCCCCACATCGTCATTGCGAGCGCAGCGAAGCAATCCATCGGGCCGCTCGTGCGGGACCATGGATTGCTTCGTCGGCTTCGCCTCCTCGCAATGACGGTAGGGGGAAGGCCGACCCTCAGCGCGGCCGCTGCATGCTGAAGACGGTGTCCAGCACGCCGTACTCCATGTAGCCGAGCCGCGAGATCGCGCGCCGGGCGGAGAGGTCGATGCGGCCGTCGACGATGACCGCATCGTCGATGTGGATCGACACCACCTCGCCGATCACGATCGCGCCCGGCATCGGCTCGCCCGCCGCCGTCGTCAGCGGCACCGACTTGACCCAACGGCATTCCAGCGCCGCGGCGGCCGCCGCCACCCGGGGCGGTTTCACCAGCCGCGACGGCACCATCTCCAGCCCGGCGAGGTCGGCTTCGCTCACCTCGGGGCCGACGGTGGCCGAGGTGGTGTTCATCTGCTCGCGCAGGTCCCAGGTGGCGAGGTTGGCGACGAATTCACCGGTGACCTCGGCGTTGCGTTGCGAATCCTTCGGCCCGCTGGGCGCGAACATCACCATCGGCGGCCGGTCCGCCACCGCGTTGAAGAAACTGTAGGGCGCCAAATTGACCACGCCCGCGGGGCTGACCGTGCTGATCCACCCGATCGGCCGCGGCACCACCAGCGCCTTGAACGGATCATGCGGCAGCCCGTGGTCGCGCAGCCTGGGTTGGTAGTCCATGGATCGTCTCGCGGCTTGGGAGACCCGATAGAAGGGCGGCCTAGGCGGCCGGGTCAAGACGGCAGCGGGGAAGCAGCCCTGCCTGTACGGATTTATCTCCGCTGGAGCCGAATCGCACATCCCTGCACACTCCATCCGAGACATTCGGCGCGGCCCTCCGCGGCCGACCGTTCGGAGGGAGAGAGCGATGTCCATCCTTGTCCTGGCGCTGCTGATCGGGGTCGTGGCCGGGCTGCGGGCGCTGACCGCGCCGGCGGCCGTGGCCTGGGCCGCCCATCTCGGCTGGCTGCCGCTGGGTGGCACCTGGTTGGAGTTCCTGGGCTACACCGCCACGCCCTACATCCTCACCCTGGCCGCGATCGCGGAGCTGGTCGCCGACCAGCTGCCGCGGACCGGCAGCCGCAAGGCGCCAGGGCCCTTCGCCTTCCGGATCATCGTCGGGGCGCTGTGCGGCGCCGCCTTGGGCGAGCCCGGCAGCATGCTGATCGGCGGCGCGGCGGCGGGCGCCATCGGCGCCGTGATCGGCACCCTGGCCGGCTATCAGGCCCGGATGCGGCTGGCCGCGGCGGCGGGCCGGGACCTGCCGATCGCCCTGCTGGAGGATGCGATCGCCGTCGGCGGTGCGCTCTGGATCGTCGCGTCGGTGTAGGCCGAGGGGCCGGAGGTCGCCCGGCCCCTGTCCCCGCTCAGAAGGTCAGGTTGCGCACGATCTGCCATTGGCCGGACGGGTTGCGGCGCCACACCGTCAGATAGGGGCCGGAGGAGCTGTGGGTCTCGCCCTTGGCGTCGACCCTGGTGGTGCCGCCATGGCCCCATTCGTAGATCAGCCCGTCGCGGATCGACTGGATGCCGTCCTGCTGGATGGTGCCGCCGGTGACCTTGCTGCCGGGCGCGAAACGCTCCGCGATGAAGGCCTCGATCGCCGCCCGGCCGGCAATGGTCTTGCCGTCGCCGAGGATGAACATGGCGTCGTCGGCGAAGGGGGCGACGGCGCGGCGGGCGTCCTGCGCCTCCAGCGCCGGGATCCAGTCGGCGTTGGCCGCGTCGATCACCGGCCTGGCCGCGGCCAGGTCCTCCTCCGGCGTGCCGGCCCGGGCGCCGGGGGACAGCGCCGCGCAGAGCGCCAGGGTGGCGACGGCCAAAGTCTTGGAAGGCAGGATGGTCTTCATCAGGCTCCTCCTCGCAATTCGCGTTTCTTGCCGAGGGGTCGGGACCGCTCCAGGACGGTCGTCCGCCATGGCCTTGCCCGGCCCGTCTGACACTATAACCTCCAACCCGGTTAGGCATGGGTGGAAAATCCGCATCAGGGCGGCGGTTCGGCATTGCCGTGCCGGAGATGACAAAAGCTTCATGCGGGGCCGCGGAATAGCCGGGGGGCCCGCGGGGTCAACGGTCTGTCGGTTCACGACGCCAACCCATGGACAAGATCATGTCCCTCGCCCGCTTCCCCTGGTTCCGCCTGCCGCCGCTGGCCGCCCTCGCTTTGGCCGGCACCACCCTGTCGGCGTTCGCGTTGCCGCGCGTGGTGCCCGATGAGATCGACCCGGTCTCGCTGCTGCCCTTCACCAACACCGTGGACGGGGCCGGCGTGGCCACCGCGGTGCAGGGCGACCCGTTCGCGGCCCGGGGCGTCACCATGCCGGACTTCACCGCCGCGGTGACGCGGATCATGAGCGAGACCTTCGCCACCCGCTTCGTCCCGGCCGCCGGCCACGGCGCGGGGCCGAAGCCCTTTGTCGCCCTTGCCTTCAACCCGGCGGCGGGGCTGCTGCCGGAGGCGCTGTGCAACGGCCGGCCGGTGGCCACCGAGGCGGCGCGGCGCCCGATCGTGGTCCGGGCCGCCACCTGCATCGACGGCAGGGCGCAATCCGCGGCCACCGGCTATCTCGACCAGGCTGCGGGGCCCGCCGACCCGGGCTTCACCAGCCTGGTGCAGGGCCTGACGCAGCGGCTGGTGAATCTGTGAGGGACCGCTACAGCACCGTGACGATGCGTCCGACCACGCGGGCGGCGATGCCGGCGGCGGCGTCGAGGAAGGCAGGGAAGTCCATGTGGCTGTCACCGCCGGCGAGGTCGCTGAGCGCCCGCACCACCACCGCCGGGGCGCCGAAGCGCTGGGCCACCGCCGCCACCGCCGCGCCCTCCATCTCCACCGCCACGCCGCCGAAGCCGAGATGCAGCCGCTCGCGCGCCACGGGGTCGTTGACGAAGCTGTCCCCGGTCAGGATGGTGCCGAAGATCAGTCGGGAGCGATGCGGCTCGCCGCCGGTCGCCGCGGCACTGAATCCACCGATATCAACGCCTTCCAGTGCGTCCTTGATCTTCGACATCAGGTCGGGCGGCAGGATGTAGCCGATGTCCTCGGGGAAACCGGGCAGCGGCGGGACACCGGGCTGGTAGGGCTTCAGCCGGCCACCGACCAGGGCGCCGTAATCATGCATCACCAGCCGGTCGGCCACCACCACATCGCCGATGCCGAGATCGGGGTCGAGCCCGCCGGCGACGCCGGAGAACAAGAGCGCCCGGCATTTGAACTCCTGCAGCAGCAGGGTCGCGACCATGGCCGCATGGCTCTTGCCGATGCCGGCCTCGACCGCCACCAGATCCTTGCCGCCGAGCCGGCCGATGCGGAAGCGGCAACCGGCGATCTCGCGCTCCTGCCGGATCACCAGATCGGCATGCGCCGCCAGCTCCTGCGGGATCGCCGCCATCAACCCGATCGGTCCGTTGCCGCCCATCGCATCCCTCCGCGCCACGTCCCCGCCCTTATGCCTGGGGCGGGGACAGGCGCCAAGGGGATGCGACGGTCAGGACAGGCCGAGAGCCGGCCGGGCGCGCGGGCCGATCAGGCGATAGGCCACGATCAGCAAGCCGAACCACACCGGGGCGACATAGAGGCGCCGGGCATGGCTGCCTTGCCCGCCGCTCTGGCTGACGACCCCCAAGCACGGTCGGCCCAACATTGCAGGCGTAACGCGATGATCGGGCGATGAAACACTTTTGTGGAGCTTTTGCCGTAAAATGCATCCGGAACTGGCTTTCGTGAGAGTGAGCACCGGATCGATGACCATGGCGACCGTCCTGGACGAATTGCGCGCCGACCCCGAGGCCTTCCTGCGCCACTACGCGGTGGCCATTGCCGGCCGGGCGCCCGATCTGACGCAGCTTCAGGAAAAGCGGGCGAAATTCCAGCTGCGCACCGAAGGGCGCGCGGCGTTCCGCGGCTTCCAGACCGGCATCGCGGGCCTGCGGTCCAAGCAGAAGGACCGCCCCTCCATCCAGTTCGCCCAGCTGCCCGCCAACAGCAACGCCGCGCTGGGGCCCGACGTCGCCGAGGTCTGGTACGTGCCGATGGCCGAGGACACCACCCGGATGGCCAACCGCCACACCCTGCTCTCCGGCACCGAAGGCCCCGACATCGCCTTCACCTCCCAGCTGTCGGGCTGCACCTTCTCGATCGGCACCGCGTCGCAGGGTGGCGGCCTGATCGTGTCGCATATCCGCCCGCCCCAGGGCCGCCAGCCGGACGCCGCGGACTACCAGGCCATGCGCGACGCGGGATCGCTGGGCCCGATGGCCCATTTCTTCGATCGCGAATCCCGCCCCGGCCAAACCTCCTACGGCGAACCCGGCAATCTCGCGACGATCATCGGAGTCAGGCGCGGCGGCACCTGGCGCTTCTATGCCCAGATCTACAACCTGGTCGACCGGCGCCTGTACAAGGTGGAGCGCCTGAACGCCTGATCGGCCCGACACAAAGGCTGGACGCCGCCCCTGCATCGCTGGCAATTCTGCAACGACGGTCGCGTGGGAACCCGACGGCCGCCGAACGAATTGTGCGGACATGGCCTTGGGCCGGGGCCCCGAAGCCTCGGCGCCCGATCGCCGTGGGAACAGAGGCCGAAGCCCCCGATGAGCATCCTGACCGACAGCGCCGCCGCCACCTGGGGAATCGCGGCGCTGGCCACCATCGGCGTGATCGCACGGCCCTGGCGCCTGCCGGAGGCGATCTGGGCGGTGGCGGGCGCCGCGGCCCTGGTCGGGTTCGGCCTGCTGTCCGGCAGCGATGCGCTGATGGCCATCGGCAAGGGCGCCGACGTCTACCTGTTCCTGATCGGCATGATGCTGCTGGCCGAGCTGGCCCGGATCGAAGGGCTGTTCGACTGGGCCGCGGCGATCGCCGCCCGCCAGGCCCGCGGGTCGGCCAGCCGGCTGTTCGGGCTGACCTATGTCGTCGGCATCGTCGTCACCGTGTTCCTGTCGAACGACGCCACCGCGGTGGTGCTGACGCCCGCGGTCTATGCCGTGGCGCGGGCGGCCGGGGCGCCGCCCCTGCCCTACCTGTTCATCTGCGCCTTCATTGCCAACGCCGCCAGCTTCGTGCTGCCGATCTCCAACCCGGCCAACCTCGTGGTGTTCGGCAGCCAGATGCCGCCGCTGCTGACCTGGCTGTCCTGGTTCACCCTGCCGTCGGTGCTGGCGATCGGCGCCACCTTCGTGGCGCTGCGGCTGACCCAGGCCAAGGCGCTGCGCGCGCCGATCGCAACCGACATCGTGGTGCCGGCCCTGCCGCCGGGCGGCCACATCGCCGCCTGGGGCCTCGGCGCCACCGCCGTGGTGCTGCTGCTGGCCTCCGGCTTCGGGCTGGATCTCGGCCTGCCGACCGCGCTGGCCGGCCTGGCCACCACCGCCATCGTGCTGCTGCACCGCCGCGCCGCGCCGTGGCGGCTGATGCGCAGCATCTCCTGGGAGGTGCTGCCGCTGGTCGCCGGCCTGTTCGTGCTGGTCGAGGGGCTGGACCGCACCGGCGTGGTCCACCTGCTGGCCGGCACCCTGCAGGAGGCCGCTTCCCGCTCCATCGACGGCACGTCCTGGGGCGTCGGCGTGATCGTGGCGGTGGCGACCAACCTGATGAACAACCTGCCGGCCGGGCTGATCGTGCAATCCACCCTCGCCCAGGCACCGGTGCCGCCGCAGCTGGCCGGCGCCGCCCTGATCGGCGTCGACCTCGGCCCCAACCTGTCGGTCACCGGGTCTCTGGCCACCATCCTGTGGCTGGTCGCCCTGCGCCGCGAGGGCATCGAGGTCGGCGCCCTGCAGTTCCTGCGCCTCGGCTGCATCGTCATGCCGCCCGCCCTGCTGCTGGCCCTCGCCGGGTTCCTGCTGCCGTGGTGACCGCCCCGGACACCGGCTTGACGAGAACAAACACTAAACACTTGCGCTGCCGCCCGGCGATGGGCTGATCTGGTGCGGTGACGGCGACGGCCGTGACGGCGTTTGTCGGGACAAGGGATCATGAGCGCGCTGGCGGAGACCGCCGAACCGCTGCTGCCGGCGGCCTTCGAAGGCTGGTTCCGGCACAAGGGCTGGACGCCGCACCTGCACCAGCTGGCGATGCTGCAGGCGGCGCGCGACGGCGTGCACGCGCTGCTGATCGCCCCGACCGGCGGCGGCAAGACCCTGTCCGGCTTCCTGCCCTCGCTGACCGAGCTGGCGGAGCGGCCGCGCGAGGGGCTGCACACCCTCTACATCTCGCCGCTCAAGGCCCTGGCGGTCGACATCCACCGCAACCTGGAGCAGCCGATCGCCGAGATGCGGCTGCCGATCCGGGCCGAGACCCGCACCGGCGACACGCCGCAGGCCAAGCGCGAGCGCCAGCGCCGCCACGCGCCGCAGATCCTGATGACCACGCCGGAAAGCCTGGCGCTGATGCTGTCCTATGGCGACGCCGACCGCATCTTCGGCGGCGTGCGCTGCGTCATCATCGACGAGCTGCACGCTTTGGCCGGCACCAAGCGCGGCGACCTGCTGGCGCTGGGCCTCGCCCGCCTCGCCTTCCATGCGCCGACGGCGCGGCGGGTCGGGCTGTCGGCCACCGTCGCCCATCCCGACGCGCTGGTCGCCTGGCTGTCGCCCAGCGGCCATGCCGATCCGGCGCTGGTGCGCACCGTCCAGGGCCCGCCCGGGATCAAGCCGATCGTCGAGATCCTGGAGGCCGAGGCGCCGCTGCCCTGGTCCGGCCACATGGGCACCTATGCCGTGGCCGACCTGTACGACCGCATCCGCAAGGCCGGCACCACCCTGCTGTTCGTCAACACCCGGGCGCAGGCCGAGCTGGTGTTCCAGGCGCTGTGGCGGGTCAATGACGACGTGCTGCCGATCGCGCTGCACCATGGCAGCCTGGCGGCGGAGCAGCGGCGCAAGGTCGAGGCGGCGATGGCGCGGGGTGAGTTGCGCGCCGTGGTCGCCACCTCCTCGCTCGACCTCGGCATCGACTGGGCGGCGGTCGACCTGGTGATCCAGATCGGCGCGCCCAAGGGCGCCAGCCGCCTGCTGCAGCGCATCGGCCGCTCCAACCACCGCTTCGACGAGCCCTCGGTGGCGCTGCTGGTGCCGGCCAACCGCTTCGAGGTGCTGGAGTGCCAGGCCGCCGCCGACGCGGTCGAGGCGATGACGCTGGACGGCGACCCGCCCGCCCCCGGCACGCTGGACACGCTGGCGCAGCACCTGCTGGGCTGCGCCTGCTCCGCCCCCTTCGACGCGAAGGAGATGTATGCCGAGGTGCGGCGGGCGGCGCCCTATGCCGCGCTGACCCGGCGCGACTTCGACGACGTGCTCGATTTCGTCGCCCACGGCGGCTACGCGCTGCAGGTCTATGACCGCTTCCATCGGCTTAAGCGCGACGCCGACGGCCGCTGGCGCGTGGCCAGCCCGGTGGTGGCGCGGCAGTACCGCATGAATGTCGGCACCATCGTCGAGGAGGAGACGCTGAAGGTCCGGCTCGGCGGCGGCTTCGGCAAGGTGCTGGGCGAGGTCGAGGAGTATTTCGCCCAAGGCCTGGTGCCGGGCGACACCTTCATGTTCGCCGGCCAGCTGCTGCGCTTCGAGGGCATCCGCGAGATGTCGGTGATCGCCAGCCGCGCCGCCAGCGGCGAACCCAAGGTGCCGGCCTTCGCCGGCGGCCGCATGCCGCTGACCACCCATCTGGCCGACCGGGTGCGCCGCCTGCTGTCGACCCCCGCCCATTGGGCCGGGCTGCCCGACGATGTGCGCGAATGGCTGGAGCTGCAGCGCCACCGCTCCGGCCTGCCGGGCCCGGGCGAGCTGATGGTCGAGACCTTCCCGCGCGGCGGCCGGCACTACATGGTGGCCTATTGCTTCGAGGGGCGGCAGGCGCACCAGACCCTGGGCATGCTGCTGACCAAGCGGATGGAGCGGGCCGGGCTGGGGCCGATCGGCTTTGTCGCCACCGACTATGTGCTGGCGACCTGGAGCCTGCATCCGGTGACCGACCCGGCGCCGCTGTTCAGCGAGGACATGCTGGGCGACGACCTGGAGGCCTGGATGGGCGATTCCAGCCTGCTGCGCCGCACCTTCCGCAACGTCGCCATCATCGCCGGGCTGATCGAGCGGCGGTCGCCCGGCGAGAAGAAAACCGGGCGCCAGGTCACGGTCAGCGCCGACCTGATCTACGACGTGCTGCGCCGGCACCAGCCCGACCATGTGCTGCTGCGGGCCACAAGGGCGGATGCGGCCCGCGGCCTGGTCGACGTCGCTCGCGTGGCACTGTCGCTGAAGCGCGCCCGGCGCAAGCTGACCCACCGCGCGCTGGACCGGGTCTCGCCGCTGGCCGTCCCGGTGCTGCTCGAGATCGGCCGCGTCAGCGTCGCCGCCGGCGCCATCGACGCGATGCTGGAGGAGACCGCCGCCGAGATGATCGCCGAAGCCACGCCGCAGAAGGCCGAAGGGCGCCGGCGGCGGGGGTGAGCGGCGCAGCAGGACCGACCGAATTCTGGCCCCCCTGCCCCATCCCGCTGAATTCGCTACGATCCACCCCGGCAGCCAGATTCGGGGGGCGATCGATGGCAGAGGATGCGGACAGGCGGGATCGGCTCGCGCGGGCCAAGGCGGCGCTGGAGATCGATGCCTCGCCCGAGGCACGCGCCCGGATCAAGGCCGGCTACGAGGCGCTGTGCGTCGACCTGGTCAGCGCCTGGGTGCTGGGCGAGAAGCGGTTCGAAAGCCAGGGCCAGCAGGCCGAGGACTGGATCGCCCGCTGCTACGAGGCCCTGCACAGCGACGAGCAGCCGGACGCGGCCCGCATCTACGCCCGGTTCCAGCTGGGGCTGCCGCGAGCGCAGTACCTGGCCCGGCTGCTGCGCGCCCGCCGCAGCGCCCAGTGGCGCGCCGCCGCCCGGGCCGAGCTGCGCCAGGCGCTGCAGCGGGCCGAGACCATGTCCCGCGAGGCCGCCGCGGTCGGCCGGGCACAGATCCAGCGCTTCGACCTCAGCCTGTCGCGCGGCGCCTATGACGAGCTGGTGGTGCTGTATGACGCCGTGGCGTCCGCCGTCACCGGCGGCGACCGCCCGGCGCCGCCGACCAAGCGGCCCTCCTCCCCCACCCTGACCTGGTTCTCGATCACCGCCGAGACCATCCTGGCCCTGCTGGACGCCCTGCCCGAGGAGACCAAGCCGTGAGTCCGCTGAACCCGCTGACCATGGTCAGCCTGATGCTGACCCTCGCCGGCCTGCTCGGCAGCTTCTTCTACATCCAGCTCAGCCAGTGGCTGCGCGACCTGATGGCGCTGGAGAAGAAGAGCGATCTGAACCGCTTCGCCGGCAGTGAAGCCGAGAAACGGGCGCTGCTGGAATGCCGGGTCGAATACCGCAAGCTGGTGAGCTGGCCGACCGCGGTGGTCAATCTCAGCGTGATCCTGTTCGTCCTGTTCGTGCTGGGCAACGCCCTGCTGATGATCCGCACGGCCACGGCCGATCCGCTTTACCCCAACATCGCCGTCGCGCTGTGGGTGTTCCTGGGCCTTTTCGTCGTGCTGTCGTTCGGGCTGCTGGGACTGGGCCAGCGCAGCGCCGCCGCCACCCGGCGGATCCTGGACAAGGCGGCGCCGAAGCCCTGATCAGAACGGAAGTCGAACAAAGCCATTGCCGGACCCCGGAAGCGGGCCTAAACCGGAAGCATGCCGACCCGCACCATTCCGCTCCGCGACCACGACTTCCGGCCCGACCCGTCGGGCGCGCTGTGGTGGCCGGAGCGGCGCTGGCTGCTGGTCGCAGACCTGCATCTGGAGAAGGCCACGGCGCTGGCCCGGCGCTCCGGCCGCCTGCTGCCGCCCTATGACAGCGCCGCCACCCTGGGCCGGCTCGGCGCGGTGATCGACCGGCTGGATCCGGTCACCGTGGTCGCGCTCGGCGACAGCTTCCACGATTCGGCCGGCGCCGACCGGCTGGGCGCCGCCGAGCTGGCGGTGCTGGGCCGGCTGGCCCGGGGTCGCGACTGGATCTGGGTGTTGGGCAACCACGACCCCGATTTGCCGGCGGCGCTGCCCGGCGACCGCATCACCGAATTCGCGATCGACGGGGTGACCTGCCGCCACGCCGCCCTGCCCGGGGCCACGGCCGAGATCTCCGGCCACTACCACCCCAAGGCGGCGGTCAGCGGCCGCGCCGGGCGGGTGACCGGGCGCTGCTTCGTGGCCGACGACCACCGGCTGGTGCTGCCGGCCTTCGGCGCCTACACCGGCGGGCTCGACGTGCTCGACCCGGCGATCCGCGGGCTGCTGGCGCCGGCCTTCCATGTCTGGCTGATCGGCCGCGCGGTGCTGCACCGCTTCCCTGGCGCCCGGCTGTCGCCGATCGGACAGCGCTGGGCCGAGGCCTGACCCGAAGGGTGCTGGACTTTCGCTGGCTCTGCTCCAGCTTCGGCACATGACCGACGCCACCCTGCTCTGGTTCCGCCAGGACCTCCGCCTCGACGACAACCCCGCCCTCGCCGCCGCCATCGCGCGCGGCGGGTCGGTGGTCCCGGTCTTCATCCTCGACCCCGGGGGCGAAGGCGACTGGCCGCCGGGCGGCGCCAGCCGGTGGTGGCTGCACCATTCGCTGGCCGCCCTGGCAACGGCGCTGGCGGCGCGCGGCAGCCGGCTGGTGCTGCGGCGCGGGCCGGCGGCGAAGGTGCTGGACGCGCTGATCCGGGAGGCCGGGGCCGGCGCCGTGCTGTGGAACCGGCGCTACGAGCCGGCCGCGATCGCCCGCGACAGCGCGATCAAGCAGGACCTCAAGCGGCGCGGTATCGCCGCCGAAAGCCTCAACGCGGCGCTGCTGTTCGAACCCTGGGAGATCCGCAGCAGGTCGGACGCACCGTTCAAGGTCTTCACCCCATTCTGGCGCGCCTGCCTCGAGCGCGGCGGCATCGCCGAGCCACTGGATGCGCCGAAGCGGATCCCCGCGCCGGACGCCTGGCCCGAGGGTGACGACCTCGACGGCTGGCGCCTGCTGCCGACCAAACCGGATTGGGCCGGCGGGCTGCGCGCGGCCTGGACACCGGGCGAGGCCGGCGCCCGCGAGCGCCTGTCCAGCTTCCTCGATAGCGGCCTCGCCGGCTATGCGGCACGGCGCGACCGGCCGGATCTCGACGGCACCTCGTCCCTGTCGCCGCATCTGCATTGGGGCGAGATCGGGCCGCGGCGAAGCTGGCAGGCGCTCGAGCACGCCGCCGCCGAAACGCCGGCGCTGCGCTCCGCCGCCAGCGCCTATCAGCGCCAGCTCGGCTGGCGCGAATTCTCCACCCATCTGCTGCATGCGCGGCCGGAGCTGCCGGCCGACCCGCTCGACGCCCGCTTCGCCGCCTTCCCCTGGGAAAGCGACCCCAAGGCCCTGCGGGCCTGGCAGCGCGGCCTGACGGGCTATCCCGTGGTCGATGCCGGGATGCGGCAGCTGTGGCGGACCGGCTGGATGCACAACCGCGTGCGCATGGTCGCTGCCTCGTTCCTGATCAAGCACCTGCGCCTCCATTGGCGCGAGGGCGAGGCGTGGTTCTGGGACACGCTGGTCGATGCCGACCTCGCCAACAACGCCGCCAGCTGGCAGTGGGTTGCCGGCAGCGGCGCCGACGCCGCCCCCTATTTCCGCATCTTCAACCCGGTGCTGCAGGGCGAGAAATTCGACCCCGACGGGACCTATGTCCGCCGCCACGTGCCCGAGCTGGCGCGGTTGCCGGCGAAATGGATCCACCGGCCCTGGGCGGCGCCGGACGCGGTGCTGGCGGATGCCGGAGTCACGCTGGGCAAGACCTATCCGCGGCCGATCGTCGACCACGCCGCCGCCCGCCGCCTCGCCCTCGCCGCCTTCCAGGCGCTGCCGAGAGCCTAATCCCCGTGCCGTTCCGCCAGCACGGTGCGGACCAGCGGCAGGGTGATCGAGCGGCCCTGGGCCAGGCTGGCGGCGTCGATCTCGGCCACCAGCCGCCGGGCCTCGGCGAAGCTGCGCTCCATCCGCGCCAGCATCGCCTGCACGATCTCCGGCCCCACCGCCAGCTGGCGGTCGGCGAACAGCTTGGCCAGCACCTGCGCCAGCAACGCATCGTCCGGCTCGCCCAGGCCGACGGCCGGCGCCGCCTTCAGCCGCGAGGCCAGGTCTGGCAGCGCCACCGGCCAGCGCGCCGGCGGCTGGCGCGCCGCCAGCAGCAGAAAGCCGCCGGCCTCCTTCAGCAGGTTGTGCAGGTGGAACAGCGCCCGCTCCGCCGCCGCATCGCCGGCGACGCGGTCGGCATCGTCCAGCGCCACCGCGCCGACGGCCGCGACCTCGGCCGGGTCCGCCGCGGCCAGCGCGCCCCCGGCCAGCCGCAGCGCGCCGCTGCGCTGCGCCCAGATGCCGAGCAGGTGGCTCTTGCCCGCCCCCGGCGCGCCGTGCAGGGCCAGGACGCCGGCCGGCCAGCCGGGCCAGCGCGCGATCCAGCCCGCGGCCTCGCGGTTGCTGTCGGCGACGATGAAATCCTCGGGCCCCAAGGCGGGGGGCAGCGACAGGTCGAAGACGAACTGCGCGACCTCTCCAGTCAGCTTGCTCATGACACCGTGGGGAGGCCGGATTCGCCGGGGCCTGGTTCGCCGGGATCGGGCGGGTCGGGCGGCTTGCGGTACAGCGCGCTCTCGCGATAGCGGCGCAGCCCGAAGCGGGTCAGCACGCCGATCACCGCCGCCACCGGCACCGCCAGCATCACCCCGGTGAAGCCGAACAGGCTGCCGGCGGCGAGCAGCGCGAAGATCACCCAGACCGGATGCAGCCCGACGGATTCGCCGACCAGCTTCGGGGTGACGAAATTGCCCTCCAGGAACTGGCCGAGCAGGAAGATGCCCAGCACCAGCGCCCACATCGTCCAGTCGTCATACTGCACCATGGCGATGCCGACCGAGCTGATCAGCCCGACCAGCGAGCCGACATAGGGGATGATCGAGAGAATCCCCGTCATCATCCCGATCAGCAGCCCGAAGTTCAGCCCGACGATCGACAGGGCGATGGCATAGAACAGCCCCAGCAGCAGGCAGACGATCAGCTGGCCGCGGATGAACTTCGACAGGGTGAAGTTCACCTCGATGCCCAGGCCGCGGATGGTGTCGCGCTGCGCGATCGGCAGGTTCTGGTCGATCACTCCGATCATGCGGTCCCAGTCGCGCAGCATGTAGAAGGCGACCACCGGGGTGATGAACACCAGCGACAGCAGGTCGATCAGCGCCATGCCGCCCTGCCACAGGCCGCCGATCACCGTGCCGATCCAGGACACGGCGCTGCCGGCATACTGGCTGACCGCCTTCTGGATCTCGGCGAAGTTGGATTGGGAGACGCGGTGCTTCAGCTCCGCGATCAGCGGCTGCAGCCGCGCCGCCGCCCGGGTCATCATGTCGGGCACGGCCGAGAGCAGCCCGGTCACCTGGTTCAGCATGATCGGCAGGATGATCAGCGCCGCCAGGATCGCCACGAACAGGAACAAGAGCAGCAGCACCGTGGTCGCCAGCCAGCGCGGCAGGCCCAGCCGCTGCAGCCGCTCGCACACCGGGTCCAGCAGATAGGCGATGATCATGCCGGTGACGAAGGGCGCCAGCACGCCGCTGAGCAGCCAGACCAGCAGGCAGAAGATGACGAATCCGATCAGCCAGAAGCGGATCTGCGCCGATGCGTTCACGCGTGGGCCCCGATCGCGGTGAAGAATTGGCGGATGGTCTCGCGGAGATAGCCGATCCCCGACAGGATGGTGGTGGCGGCGACCACCCAGACCAGCCCGCCGATCACGCCGCTGGCGTCGACCGCCAGGCCGGGTGCTGCCATCACCAGCACCACCAGCGCGATCTGCAGCAGGGTGTTGAGCTTGCTGATCAGCGACGGCGTCAGCGAACGGGCGCCGCGGCCGGCGAAATGCAGCACCACGACGCCGAGCACCAGGCCGATGTCGCGGGCCACCACCAGCCACACCAGCCAGACCGGCAGCGCCTCCATCCAGGTCAGCGCGAGATAGGTGCCGACGAGCAGCGACTTGTCGGCGATCGGGTCGAGATAGCTGCCCAGGGCGGTGCGCGCCTGCAGCCAGCGGGCCAGGATGCCGTCGATCGCGTCGGTCAGCGCCGCCGCCGAGAACATCCAGAAGGCGGTGACCAGACGGCCGTCCAGAATCAGCCAGATCGTGATCGGCGCGACGACGAGCCGGGCGAGGCTGAGCAGGTTGGGCAGGTAGCGCGCCAGGCGGCGCAAGGAGCCCTGCCGGGGTGGGACGGGATCGGTCACGTCGTACCTAGCCGCCGGTGCGATGCAGCTCGAGCGCCTGCGGGCCCTGCTGGACCGTCAGGCCCTGCTGCGCCAGGATCTGGTTGAGCTGGGTCTGGTCGCCAGGGAAGCGCAGCTCGAGCACGGCTTGGTGCGACGTCAGGCTGACCATGGACGAGGTGACCACACCGCCGAGGCGGGTCAGCCGGCCCTGGATATCGTACCAGTCCGCCGCCGCGGTGAGCGGCACGGTGACGGTGACATGGCCCTGGGCGGTGAAGCCCGGCGACGCCCCCGGCTGAGCCAGCGTTCCCGGCAAGGTTCCCGGCGGGGTGCCGAGCGAGGTCGGCGCGATCTGCGGCGCGGCGCCGCCGCCGGCCACCAGCTGCTGGACCCCATTGCTACGGAAGGTGTAGGCCAGTTTGGCGGCGTAATGGCCGGGCGAGGTCTGCTCCGACTGCACCTGGAAGCGTTCGACCAGCCGCTCGACATCGGAATCGGACATGCCGGTGGCACGGGCGGGATCGGCGCCGATCTGCTGCAGCAGCTGCTGCAGCGCCTTGCGCGGCCCCTGGGCGAAGGCCTTGGTCCGCGCCTCGGTGGCGTTCGCCGCGGTGGCCTCGACCGCGACGCCGTCGACCGAATAGCCGGAGGCGTTGCCCGCGATCGGCGCCCCGCCGCTGGTCTGGGCATGGATCGGCGCCAGTCCGGCAGCGAGCAGCAGGGCTGCCAGCGCCACAGTCGATCCGATGCGAAGCATCATTGCAAAGCCTTCCGGTTCCGCTATGGTCCGCGCCCATCCGCACGGATAATCCGCCTTTATATAGCACCCCTCTCCGCGAGGTCATCATGTGCCCGCCGACTGACCCCCAGGAAAGCGCCGACGCCTACAGCCGAGCCGGTGTGAACATCGCCGAGGGCGACGCCTTCGTCGGCGACATCAAGCCCCTGGCCGAAAGCACGCGCCGGCGCGGCATGATGGAAGGCCTGGGCGGCTTCGGCGCGCTGTTCGACCCCAAGGCGGCCGGCTTCCGCGACCCCATCCTGGTGGCCGCGACCGACGGGGTCGGCACCAAGCTGAAGGTGGCGATCGAGACCGGGCGGCACGACACCGTCGGCATCGACCTCGTCGCCATGTGCGTCAACGACCTGGTGGTGCAGGGCGCCGAGCCGCTGTTCTTCCTCGACTACTTCGCGTCCGGCAAGCTCGACCGCACGGTCGGCGGCGGCGTGCTGCGCGGCATCGCCGAAGGCTGCCGCCAGGCCGGCTGCGCCCTGATCGGCGGCGAGACCGCGGAGATGCCAGGCATGTACGCGCCCGGCGACTACGATCTCGCCGGCTTCGCGGTCGGCGCAGTGGAGCGCGAGCAGGCGCTGACCGGCAAGGATGTCCGCGACGGCGACGTGGTGCTCGGCCTGTCCTCGACCGGCGTGCACTCCAACGGCTATTCGCTGGTCCGCCGCACGGTCGCCGATGCCGGCCTGGCCTGGGACGCGCCGGCCCCCTTCGCCAACGACCTCACGGTCGGCGAGGCCTTCCTGACCCCGACCCGGATCTATGTGAAGAGCACGCTCGCGGCCATCCGCGCCGGCGGCGTCCATGCCATGGCCCACATCACCGGCGGCGGGTTGACCGAGAACATTCCGCGGGTGCTGCCGGACGGGCTGGGCGTCACGCTCGATGCCGGCACCTGGCCCCTGCCCCCGGCCTTCCGCTGGCTGAAGGCGCAGGGCGGGCTGAGCGCGGCCGAGATGGCCCGCACCTTCAACAGCGGCATCGGCATGGTGGTGATCGTGGCGCCGGAGCGGGTCGAGGCGCTGTCGGCGATCCTGACCGGCCAGGGCGAGTCCGTGCACCAGATCGGCCGCGTCGTCGTCGATGCCGGGCATTCGGTGAAGATCTCCGGGGCGGAGGCGGCATGGGCCAGCTGAAGGTCGGGGGCCGGCTGAAGGTCGGGATCCTGATCTCCGGCCGCGGCAGCAATATGGCGGCGCTGGCCGAGGCCTGCGCCGCGCCCGACTTCCCGGCCGAGATCGCCCTCGTCCTGTCCGACATCCCGACCGCCGGCGGCCTCGCCCTCGCCGCGGGCCGCGGCATCGCCACCCAGGCGGTCGACCGCAAGGCCTACGCCTCCAAACCCGCGTTCGAGACGGCGGTCGATGCCGCCCTGCGCGCCGCCGGGGTCGAGCTGATCTGCCTCGCCGGCTTCATGCGGGTGCTGAGCGCCGATTTCGTCGAGCGCTGGCGCGACCGTATCCTCAACGTCCATCCGTCGCTGCTGCCGGCCTTCCCGGGGCTCGACACCCATGCCCGGGCCCTGGCCGCCGGGGTCAAGGTCGCCGGCTGCACCGTGCATGTGGTGCGCGCGGTGGTCGATGACGGCCCGATCCTGGCCCAGGTGGCCGTCCCCGTGCTCGACGGCGACGACCCGGACAGCCTGGCCGCCCGCATCCTGGTCGAGGAGCACCGGTGCTATCCACTGGCGCTGCGCTGGGTCGCCGAGGGCCGGGTCGCGATCGACGGCGGCCGGGCCCGGATCACCGGCGCGGCGGCGGCATCAGAGGCGCTGCGCAACCCGTTGTGACGACTGTAACAATTCCGCCTGGTGTCGCTGCGACAATTAAACCCTAATTCACTGGACAAGACCGGGGCCCGTTCGTAAATGGTGCCCTGTTCCGAAACACATGAAAGATGCGGACGAGGATGAGTGCGATGGCCACCGACGGCACGAATCAGGTCTCGGACGAGCTGCTGACGTCCCGCAGGCTGATGTATGCGAGCTTCGTCCGCTTCAGCACCTGGGGCATCGTCTTCGTCGCCGTGCTGCTGATCGCGATGACCCTGTTCCTGCTGTGATGTCAGCGGGATGAACGAAAAAGAGCCGGCCCCGCAGGGCCGGCTCTTTTGGTTTGGAGGGCAGGCCCTCCGCAACCCGGCTGCTTAGCCGACGATCGCAGCGCGGCTGTTTAGCCGACGATTTCGGTGCCCGCGAAGAAGAAGGCGATCTCGACCGCCGCATTCTCGGCCGAATCGGAACCGTGGACCGAATTCGCCTCGATCGATTCCGCGAATTCCTTGCGGATGGTGCCCGCCGCGGCGTTGGCCGGGTTGGTGGCGCCCATCACGTCGCGGTTCTTGGCGACGGCGTTGTCGCCCTGCAGCACCTGGACCACGACCGGGCCCGAGATCATGAAGGCGCACAGGTCGTTGAAGAACGGGCGTTCCTTGTGGACGCCGTAGAACGCCTCGGCCTGGGCCTTGGTCAGCTGCAGGCGCTTCTGCGCGACGATGCGCAGGCCGGCATCCTCGAACTTGGCGTTGATCTTGCCGGTCAGGTTGCGGCGGGTGGCGTCCGGCTTGATGATCGAAAGGGTGCGCTCGGCCATGTGGTCCTCGTTTTCGGGCGATTGGGATCGGAATTGCGCGGCCTTATAGACGGGCCGCCCCGATCCGGCAACCGGAGTGCATGAATCGCGGGGCCCGAATCCGGCCGGGTCGTGCTATGACCCCGCCGCCATGCTTCAAATCCAGGACGTCACCATCCGCATCGCCGGCCGCTCGCTGCTCGACACCGCTTCGGTGTCGGTGCCGGCTGGGCACAAGGCCGGCCTCGTCGGCCACAACGGCACCGGCAAGTCGACGCTGCTGCGCGCGATCCGCAAGGAGATCGGGCTCGACGGCGGCCAGATCAGCTATCCCGGGCGCTGGCGCATGGCCAGCGTCGCCCAGGAGGTGCCGGCCGGCCCCGCCAGCCTGCTCGACACCGTGCTGGCCGCCGACATCGAGCGCGCCGCGCTGATGGACGAAGCCGAGACCGCCGAGGATCCCGACCGCATCGGCGAGATCCACATGCGGCTGGCCGATATCGACGCGCACAGCGCCCCCTCCCGCGCCGCCACCATCCTGGCCGGCCTGGGCTTCGACACCGAGGCTCAAGGCCGGCCGGTCGGCGACCTCTCAGGCGGCATGCGGATGCGCGTGGCGCTGGCGGCGACGCTGTTCCTGCAGCCCGACCTGCTGCTGCTCGACGAGCCCACCAACCACCTCGACCTCGAGGCGACGCTGTGGCTCGAGACCTGGCTGAAGAGCTATCCGCACACCATCCTGATGGTCAGCCACGATCGCGACCTGCTGAACCGGGTGGTCGACATGACCATCCATCTCGAGAACTCGAAGCTGACCGCCTACACCGGCGGCTACGACCAGTTCGAGCAGACCCGGCGGATGCGGCTGGACCACATGGCGGCGCTGCAGAAGCGCCAGATCGCCCAGCGCGAGCACATGCAGAGCTTCGTCGACCGGTTCAAGGCCAAGGCGACCAAGGCCCGACAGGCGCAGAGCCGGATGAAGGCGCTGGAGAAGATGGAGCCGATCGTCGCCCTGGTCGAGGACCAGTCGATCAGCTTCGACTTCCCCAAGCCGCAGGCGCTGTCGCCGCCGATCCTGGTGCTGGACAAGGTCGCGGTCGGCTATGACGACCGGGCGGTGCTGAAAAGCCTCGACCTGCGCATCGACATGGACGACCGCATCGCCCTGCTCGGCGCCAACGGCAACGGCAAGTCGACCCTGGTCAAGCTGTTCGCCGGCCGGCTGCAGCCGATGGCGGGCGAGATGCGCCGGTCCTCCAAGCTCAAGGTCGGCTATTTCGCCCAGCACCAGGCCGAGGAGCTGGACCTGTCGCTCAACGCCATCGCCCAGGCGCGGCGGTCGATGCCCGGCGTGACCGACGAGAAGATCCGCGCCCATCTCGGCCGCTTCGGCTTCGTCCAGCGCCGCTCCGAGACCCGGATCAGCGACATGTCCGGCGGCGAGAAGGCCCGGCTGCTGCTGGCGCTGATGGCGCGCGAGGCGCCGCAGCTGCTGCTGCTCGACGAACCGACCAACCATCTCGACGTCGACAGCCGCCAGGCGCTGGTCCAGGCGCTGAACGAGTATGACGGCGCCGTGGTGCTGATCACCCATGACCCGCATCTGATCGAGCTGACCGCCGACCGGCTGCTGCTGGTGCGCGATGGCGGGGTGCATCCGTTCGAGGGCGACCTCGACGACTACCGGCGCCTGCTGGTCGAGCAGCGGCGGCAGGAGCGCTCGGGCAACAAGGGCGACAAGGCCAGCCAGGCCGACCGCAAGGAGCAGCGCCGCCTCGCCGCCGAGGCCCGGGCCCAGCTGGCGCCGCTGCGCCAGGAGATCCGGCAGATCGAGAGCCGGATCCAGAAGCTGGAGCGCGAGAAGCAGGCGATCGAGGCCAAGCTGGCCGATGGCGGGCTCTATGCCGACCCGTCGGCGGCGACCGGGCAGCAGATCGCGCTGCACGACCTCCAGGCACAGCTGGACAAGTCGGAGGAAGCCTGGCTGGAAGCTACGGCGAAGCTCGACGCGGCGCAGCAGCTGGCGGGGTGAGTGGGTTCAGCTGGGTTGCGGCCAGCGCACCAGGCCGCGGGTAAAGTCGCGCCACGCCGCGGCCGTGGTCCAGCGGTCGAACAGCAGCGCGTGCAGCCCGGCGCTGACCAGCAGGGTGACGGCCGCGGCGAAGACCACGTCGCTGAGGAAATGCCCGCCCATGCCGATGCGCAGCAGGCCTATCGCTCCGCCCAGCGCCATCGATCCCCAGAAGATCGGCCGCCGCCGGCGCCTCGGCACGACATAGGCGACGCTGTGGACGACGAAGCCGACGGTGGGGTCGCCGGCGACGAAGGAGCAGTTGCGGCTGCACTGGCCGGCGGGGATCAGCGGCGGCGAGAAGGCGGCGGCGCCGCCGAACGCCTCGACCTGGCGCGGTCGCGCCCGCCCCCAATGATCCTTCAGCACGGCATTGGCCACCAGACCCGGCCCGATCGCCAGCGCCAGCAGCAAGAAGGTCCAGCGCCGCGCATCGAGGCCGAGCAGCCGGGCCGGCCGCAGCCAGGTCCAGGCCGCAGCCGCCAGCAGCAGCGCGGCACCGGCGCGGGCCGCGAACTGCACCGCCTGGTGGATCGCCTCGGCCAGCGGCGCGCCGTCCCAGGCGAAGCCGCTGCCGGCGGCGTAGAACCAGCCGGCGACCACCAGGTCGATCCCCGGCAGCAGGACCAGGACGGCGCAGACGGCGACCGCGAGCCAGAGCGCGACGCGGGGGGTCACCCCGCCGCCACCCGCTGCTTCTCGCTCCAGGCCCCGGCCTCGTCCTGCTGGTAGTAGACCAGGGCATGCCCGGCCTCGCGCCGGCTCTTCCAGCGGCCACGGGCGGCCTGCACCGCGTCCGGGTCGTTGCCGTCGAACAGGTCGCACACCGTCTCGAATCCCCCGCCGCCGTCGGAATCCGCACCGTCGCCCAGGAACAGGACCTGGGCCCGGTTCGGATTCTCGACCTGGTCGGTGATCCAGACCGGCTGCTCCTCGGCGAAGCCGTCGCGCTTGGTGCCGTGCGGCAGGAAGCCTTCCTTGGACCAGGTCCAGAGATGACCGGCCAACGTCTCCACCCGCTCTTCCGAGCCGACGCAGACCACGGCGCGCCAGCCGCGCTGCAGCGTGCGCTCGAGCAGGACCGGCAGGGTCTGCTCGAGCGTCCGTGCGGTCAGGTGATAGAACCGGATCTCGGCCATTACCCTTCGTAATTGTCGGCCACGAGCCGGTCCAGCAGGCGCACGCCGAAGGCGGTGGCGCCCTTCGGCACCGTCGGCGTGTCCTTGCCCGACCAGGTGGTGCCGGCGATGTCGAGATGGGCCCAGGGCACCTTGTTGACGAAGCGCTGCAGGAACTGGCCGGCGACGATCGAGCCGGCGTCGCGGCTGCCGGTGATGTTCTTCATGTCGGCGATGTCGCTGTCGATCTGCTTGTCGTAGGAATCGGCCAGCGGCATGCGCCACAGCTTCTCCTCCACCGCCTTGCCGGCGGCGGCCAGCTTCTCGGCCAGGGCGTCGTCGTTCGAGAACAGCCCGGCATGGTCGGTGCCCAGCGCGATGATGATCGCCCCGGTCAGGGTGGCGAGGTTGATCATCGCCTTCGGCTTGAACCGGTCCTGGGTGTACCAGAGCGCGTCGGCCAGAACGAGCCGGCCCTCGGCATCGGTATTCCAGACCTCGATGGTCTGGCCCGACATCGAGGTGACGATGTCGCCCGGGCGCTGGGCGTCGCCCGACGGCATGTTCTCGACCAGGCCGAGCACGCCGACGGCATTGACCTTGGCCTTGCGCAGCGCCAGGCCTTTCATCAGCCCGGTGACGACGCCGGCGCCGCCCATGTCCCACTTCATGTCCCACATGCCCTGGCCGGGCTTCAGCGAGATGCCGCCGGTGTCGAAGGTGACGCCCTTGCCGACGAAGGCGATCGGCGCCTCGTCGCGGCGCTTGCCGCCGGCGCCCTTCCACTGCAGCACCACCAGCTGGCTCTCGAACGCCGAGCCCTGGCCGACGCCGAGCAGCGCACCCATCCCGAGCTTGCGCATCTGCTTCTCGCCGAGGACCTCGACCTCGATGCCGAGTTCGGCCAGCTCCTTCGCCTTGGCGGCGAAGCTTTCCGGATTCAGGATGTTCGGCGGCTCGGACACCAGTTCGCGGGTCAGGAACACGCCCTGGGCCACCGCATCGGCCCGGGCGAAGGCCTTCTTCGCCGCCGCGGCCTCGCCAGTCTGGACGGTCAGGGATTTCAGCGTCGGCTTGGCCTCGGGCTTTTCGGTGGTGCGGTAGCGCTCGAAGCGCCAGGCCCGCAGCCGGACGCCGAAGGCGAATTCGGCGGCGGCGGCCGCGGCCCCGTCCTTGCCGGCCCCATCCTTGCCGACGATGGCAACCCCGTCGAGCCGCGCCGTGGCGGCGGCCGCGCCGGTCTGGTTCAGCAGGGCCGCGACCACGCCGCCGGCACGCTGCAGCCCCACCGCGTCGACCGCATCGGGCTTGCCCAGGCCGAACAGCACGACCCGGTCGGTGCCGATGCCGGGCAGGCCGTACAGCGACAGCGTCTCGTCCCGGCCGCCCTTGAACTTCGGCGCGGCCTTCAGCGCCCGCGACAGGGCGCCCTTGGACTGCTTGTCGATGCCCGCGGCGGCGGTGGACAGCACACCGTCGGCGAACACGCCGAGCACCAGGACGCCGGCTTCCACCGAAGCGGGCGAGGCGAAGGAGATCTGCATCGTTTCGACTTCCGGGCGATTTTTGATGAACCGCGGCGACGCGGCGGAACCCGCACCGTAACAGCGGGTTTCACGATCGTCACCCGTTCAACGGGCCCCATGGCCGGCTGCGACCTCGTTGGCGGTCGCCGCGGCGCCCCGACTACTGTAGAAGATCCGCCGAGCCCCCTGCATTCACAGGCCCAATCGACGCCTCATGGTCCGATCCCCCACCTTCTACGCCTATATCGTGCGGCAGTTCCTGTTCTGGTTCATAGCGGTCCTGCTGGTGCTGAGCGGGGTGATCGCGGTGTTCGAGTTCGTCGAATTCGTCCGCCAGGTCAGCGCCATCCCGGAGCTTCCGCTGAGCCTGGCCTTCACCCTGGCCGCGTTCAAGCTGCCGAGCTCGATCGAGATCCTGTTCCATTTCGCGGTGCTGATCGCGGCGATGGTGACCTTCTGGCGCATGACCCGCAGCCGCGAGCTGGTGGTGGCCCGCGCCGCCGGCCTGTCGGCCTGGCAGTTCCTGGCGCCGGTGATCGTGACGGCGATGGTGCTGGGGGTGGTCAAGATCACCGTGGTCAACCCGATCTCGGCGGCGATGTACGGACGCTTCGAGCGCCTGGACGTCGACTATCTCGGCGGCACCGGCGACATCATGAAGGTGGCGAAGACCGGCTTCTGGCTGCGGCAGAAGGACGAGAACGGCGTCGCGGTGATCCATGCCGAGAAGGTCAGCGGCAATGGCGACCAGCTCGAGAACGCGATGTTCCTGCTGCTGAAGCCGGATGAGAGCTATCGCGGCCGGATCGACGGCGCCAGCGCCAGGCTCAAGGATGGCAAGTGGCAGATCACCGATGCCTGGGTGATGGATGGCAACGAGCCGCCGCAGCATGTCGACAGCACCACGCTGCCCAGCAACCTGACACGCAACGGGATCCAGGAGCGCTTCGCCTCGCAGCAGACCATCTCGTTCTGGGACCTGCCGGACTATGTCCGCAACCTCGAATCCACCGGCTTCTCCTCGACCCGCTACCGCATCGCCTACCAGTCGCTGCTGTCGCAGCCGCTGCTGATGGCGGCGATGATCCTGGTCGCCGCGGCGTTCAGCCTGCGGCCAGGCCGGCGGGTCGACACGGTGCTGATGATCGTCGGCGCCATCGTCACCGGCTTCTCGATCTTCGTGCTCGGCGACATCGTCGCGGCGCTCGGCCGCGCCGGGACGCTGCCGGTGCCGATGGCCGCCTGGGCCACGTCCGGCGTCGCCATGCTGTTCGGCATCGCGGCGCTGCTGCATCTCGAGGATGGCTGATGCCGCCGCTGCCCCGCCCTGCCGCCGCTTTTGCCTTGAGTCGGCCAAAGTCGCGTGCTGTATCTGCGCCTTTCAACTGCGAGGCCGTGTAGCCCTCATGATCCGTCGCCTGTCGGCCCCGTTCATCGCCCTGGTCCTGGCCCTCGTCTCGGTCGCCGCGCCGTCCGCCCTGGCGCAGACCCGTGCGGCTCCCGCGCCTGCGGCAAGCGCCGTCGGCACCATCGCCGCCGTCGTCAACGACGACGTGATCACGGTCACCGACCTGCAGTTGCGCCTGCGGTTGGCGTTGATGAGCAGCGGCCTGCCGGCGTCGCAGGAGAATCAGCAGCGGATGCTGCCCCAGGTGCTGCGCCTGCTGATCGACGAGAAGCTGCAGGGACAGGAGGCCAGCCGCACCGGCGTCGCCGTTCCCGCCCAGGATGTCGACAAGGCGCTGGCGTCGATCGCCGGCCAGAATCACCTCAGCACGCAGCAGCTGTTCACGATGCTGAAATCCACCGGCGTGCCGCAGGCGGCGCTGGAGGACCAGGTGCGGGCCCAGCTCGCCTGGCGCCAGCTGGTGCAGCGCCGCTTCGTGTCCCAGGTCGAGGTCTCCGACACCCAGATCGACGAGGTGGTGGAACGGCTGCGCGCCAACCAGGGCAAGCCGCAATACCTCGTCGCCTCGATCTTCCTGGCGGTCGACCAGGATTCGAACGACGCCCAGGTCAGGGCCCTGGCTGATCGCCTGGTCTCGGAAGTCCGCAAGGGCGCCCCCTTCCCCGCCGTGGCGCGCCAGTTCAGCCAGGCTGCCGGCGCGCAGAACGGCGGCGACATGGGCTGGGTGCTGGCCGGGCAGCTGGAGCCGGCGCTGGACCAGGTTCTCGGCGGCATGACCCAGGGCCAGGTCTCGGACCCGATCCGCACCCTCGGCGGCTACAACATCCTGCTGGTGCGCGACAAGCGGGTGGTCAACGCCCAGACCGCCACCGGCGTCAAGGTTCGCCTGAACCAGATCGTGGTGCCGGTGCCGTCGACCGCGCCGGCCAATCGGGTCGACACCGTGGTTGGCCAGATGCGCAACGACTTCAAGGACATCTCCGGTTGCGAGGCCTTCCGCACCAAGGTCAAGGAACTCGGCGTGACCGCCAATCCGGATCTCGGCGATGTCCTGCTCAGCCGCCTGCCCCAGGGCATGCGCCAAGTGGTCAGCGGCCTGGCCGACGGCCAGGTCAGCCCGCCGATGCGGGTGTCGGACGGCGTCGCCGTGATGATGGTCTGCTCGCGCGCCGACGCCGGCGGCGACGGCATCGACCGCGACCAGATTCGCGCCGGCCTGGCCGAGCAGCGGATCGACATGATGCAGCGCCGGCTGCTGCGCGACCTGCGCGGCAACGCCTACATCGACATCCGGCTCTGAGCCCCTCCGACCAAGCCGCGCGCGGCGCTGACGCGTTGCGCAGTGCCATCGCCGCCCTGCCGCCGCTGCGCGAGGTCATCGCGCAGCACGGCCTGGCGGCGAAGAAGTCGCTGGGCCAGAACTTCCTGCTCGACCTCAACGTCACCGCCCGGATCGTGCGCGAGGCCGGCGACCTCGGCGGGGCGAACGTGGTCGAGATCGGCCCCGGCCCGGGCGGCCTGACCCGCGCCCTGCTGGCCGCGCCCGCCGCCAGCATTACCGTGATCGAGCGCGATCGCCGTTTCCTGCCGGCGCTCGAGGAGCTGGCGGCGATCGGCGGCGGCAAGCTGCGCGTGGTCGAGGCGGATGCGCTGAAGACCGACATCCTGGCCCTGGTGCCGGCGCCACGCGCCGTCATTGCCAACCTGCCCTACAATGTGGCGACGCCGCTGCTGATCGGCTGGCTGCGGCACATCGACGAGTTCCGGTCGCTGACGCTGATGTTCCAGAAGGAGGTGGCCGACCGGATCGTTGCCGCCCCGCGCAGCCACGCCTATGGCCGGCTGTCGGTGATCGCCCAGTGGCGCGCCGAGGTCGACCCATTGCTGACCCTGCCCGCCCGCGCTTTCACGCCGCCGCCCAAGGTCGATTCGACCGTGGTCCAGCTGCGCCCGCGCCAGGGTCGCGAGGACGTGCCCTTCGCGGTGATGGAGGCGGTGACGGCCGCCGCCTTCGGCCAGCGCCGCAAGATGCTGCGCGCCAGCCTGCGCAGCCTGGGCGACGCCGAGGCCTTGCTGGCCGAGGCCCAGCTGTCGCCGACCGCCCGGGCCGAGGAGATCGACGTCGCCGGCTTCGTCCGCCTCGCCAGGGCGGTGGCAGCGCGCCAGGGCTGACCTAAAGCTTCGCCTGCAGCGCCCGGACGAAGGCCGGCAGGCCGGTCTGGCGGCTGCGGCGCAGGCGTTCGGCCGTCAGGATCGCCTGGATCTGGGCGATGCTGGTGGCGAGGTCGTCATTGACGATGGCGTAGTCGTATTCCGGCCAGTGGCTCATCTCGTCCGACGCCTTGGCCATGCGGCTGGCGATCACCGCGTCGCTGTCCTGGGCTCGGACGCGCAGACGCTTCTCAAGGTCATCCACCGTCGGCGGCAGGACGAAGACGCCGACCAGGTCGTCGCGCACCCGCTGGTGCAGCTGTTGCGTGCCCTGCCAGTCGATGTCGAAGATCACGTCACGGCCGGCGGCCAACGCCGCCTCGACCGGAGCGCGCGGCGTGCCGTAGGAATTGCCGAAGACCCGGGCGTATTCCAGCAGCGCGTCGTCGCGGACCATGGCGTCGAAGGTCGCCTGGTCGATAAAGTGGTAATGCGTGCCGTCGATCTCGCCCGGACGCTGCGCCCGGGTGGTGACCGACACCGAGATCGTCAGGTTCGGGTCCTGCGCCAGCACCGCACGGGTGATCGAGGTCTTGCCGGCGCCTGAGGGCGAGGACAGGACCAGCATGAGGCCGCGTCGAGGGATGTTGGTCATTCGATGTTCTGGATCTGCTCGCGGAACTGTTCGATCACGGCCTTGAGGTCGAGGCCGATGCGGGTCAGCGCCACATCCGCCGCCTTCGAGCACAGCGTGTTGGCCTCGCGGTTGAACTCCTGGCACAGGAAGTCGAGCCGGCGCCCGACGCCGGCGCCATCCGCGAGCATGCCGCGCGCCTGGCCGATATGGGCATCCAGCCGGTCCAGCTCCTCGCGCACGTCGCAGCGGCCGACCAGCAGCGCCACCTCCTGCGCCAGCCGGTCCTCGGCCAGCGGCGGCCGCGACTCCAGCAGCAGGTCGAGCTGGGCCTTCAGCCGCGCCCGCAGCGCTTCCGGCTGCGTCGCGGCGCTGCCGCGGGCCTGGCCGACGAGCTGGGCGATGTGGTCGACCTGGCCGGCCAGCACGCCGCGCAGCCGCTCGCCCTCTTCCAGCCTTGTGGACAGGAGATCGTCGAGCAGCGGCACGATCGCCGCTGCCGCCTCGGCCTCGACCGCGCTGTTCAGCTCGGCGGTGTTGCCCTCGCCGGTCTCGACCACGCCGCGGATGCCCAGCAGCGTGTCGACCTGGATCGGGGCGGCGGGGCCGTTCAGCTCCCGCACCAGCGCGATCAGCCGGTCCAGCACCTCGCGGTTGATGCGCAGCTGGGACGCGGTCTCGACCCGGCCGAGCGACAGGTTGAGGGTGACGTTGCCGCGCCGGAAGCGCTTGGCCAGCTCGATCCGGGCCGCGGCCTCCAGCCGCTCGAAGCCGGTCGGGGTGCGCAGGCGGAGGTCCAGCGACTTGCCGTTGACGCTGCGCGCCTCCCACACCCAGGACAGCCCGTCGACGCCGCCCTCCCTGCGGGCGAAGCCGGTCATGCTGGATAGCTGGGCCGTGGCGGTCTTATCGCTAACCTGCACCTCTCACCCTCCTTGTGTCCTGCGTCGCCTTGCGGCGAGTCGGATGCGGGGGTGGGACGCGAAGAGCGTATCGGACTATACGGTCGAGCGGCCCGCGCCCGCAGGCGGCCGCCGCAAGGCGACCCTCCGGGCCGGTTGAAAATGCCGGCAGGGGGCGTCGAACGGCTTGCGCGATGCGCTGCATCGCGCTGCGCCGCTCTCCTGCCCTGCCGGCATTTTGAACCGGCGCAGGACACAAGGAGGGTGAGAGATGCAGGTTAATCATAGCCGGCTTATACCGGGCGTCCCGATCGCCAACAAGGAGAACGCCATGACGGCGCCGGCGAACATCCTGATCACCGGCGCCTCGAGCGGGCTCGGCGCCGGGCTGGCCAGGGCCTATGCCGGCCCGGGCGTGCGGCTCGTCCTGTTCGGCCGCGATGCGGCGCGGCTGGAGGCGGTGGCGATATCGGTGCAGGCCCTCGGCGCCACCGCCGAGACGGTGGCGATCGACGTCACCGACCGGGCGGCGATGGCGGCGGCGGTGGTGGCGGCCGACGAGGCCGGGCCGCTCGACCTCGTCATCGCCAATGCCGGCATCGGCCCAGCTGGCGCGGAGGGCACCGACAAGACGGCGATCGCCCGGCGGGTCTTCGCGGTCAACCTCGACGGCGTGCTGAACACGGTCGACCCGATCCGGCCGCGCATGGTGGCGCGCCGAGCCGGCCAGATCGCGCTGATGAGTTCCCTCGCCGGCTTCCGCGGCGTGCCTGGCATGGGCGCCTATACCGCCTCGAAGGCCGCGGTCCGGGTCTATGGCGAGGCGATCCGGATGGAGCTGCGGCCGCGCGGCATTCGGGTTTCGGTGATCTGCCCCGGTTTCGTGCGGACGCCGCTGACCGCTGGCGCCGCCTTCCCCATGCCGATGCTGATGGAGGTCGGGGACGCGGTGGCGGCGATCCGGCGCGGCCTCGACCGCGGCCGGCCGCTGATCGCCTTCCCCTGGCCGATCCATGCCGGGATGCGGCTGGTGGCGGCGCTGCCGACCGGCTGGGTCGACGCCGCGATGCGCCGCTTCGTCAGGCTGTGACCGCCGTCACGGTGGGATCACGATCGGACGTGCATTGTGGCGTCAGGCGATCTTCCGATCGAAAGCGCGACCACCATGCATCTGATCCATGACGACGACGAAATCGAGAGCCCCTTCGACCTGATCCGCGAGATCGCGACCATCGTCGGCTGGGTGGCGACCACCTTCGCCCTGCTGCTGCTGGCCTACGCCGCGATCGGCTGACCGGGCCCCGGCCGGTCAGACCGGCGACGGGGCCGAAGGCGGCTGGTCCGCCGGCGGCTCCGGGTCGACGTCCGGCGCATCGTCCTCGACCCCCATCATCAGCGCCGCCTGGCGCTTGAGATGGGCGTAGCGGCGGATGCTGAACAGGATGCTGCCGACATAGATCAGGCCGAGCGCGACCAGCGTCGGCCAGGTGGCGGTGACCAGCAGCGTGGCCACCAGCCCGACCCCGACCAGCACCGGCACGATGTACTCCTGCGGGATCCGCACCACCTTCATCGAGAACGTCGGGATCCGGCTGACCAGCAGCAGCGCCACGAACACCGTCCACACCCCGACCAGCACCGGCGCGGCCCAGAATCCCGGCGCGAATTCGAAGCTGATCATCAGCGGCATCAGGATCAGGATCGCCCCGGCCGGCACCGGCACGCCGGTGAAGTAGTTGTAGGCGAAGGGCGGCAGGCTGTCGGCGTCGTCAAGCGCGGTGTTGAACCGGGCCAGCCGCAGCGCGGCGCAGACGGCATAGGCCATCACCGCGAGCCAGCCGAAGCTGCCGGCCCCCTGCATCATCCAGAGGTAGAGGATGATCGCCGGGCTGACGCCGAAGCTGACGATGTCGGCCAGGCTGTCCAGCTCGGCCCCGAACTTGCTGGACCCGCGCAGCAGCCGGGCGACGCGGCCGTCCAGCCCGTCCAGCACCGCCGCCACCAGGATCGCGGTCACCGCCTGCTCCCAGCGCCCCTGGATGGCGTAGCGGATCGCGGTCAGCCCGGCGCACAGCGCGAGCGTGGTCAGGATGTTCGGCAGCAGCCGGTTGATCGTCAGGCCGCGGATGCGGACGACGGGCCGGCGGCGGAACGGGCGGCGGTAGGGCCGGGGCTCGGGCGCGGTCATCGGGCCAGGGCGAGCGGGGTGACGGCGGCGACGGCCAGGTCGGCCAGCACGGTCTCGCCGCCGACCATGGTCTGGCCGACGCAGACCAGGGCCTCGACCCCGTCCGGCAGGTAGATGTCGGTGCGGCTGCCGAAGCGGATCAACCCGTAGGTCTCGCCGGCGACCACCGGCTGGCCAGGCGACAGGTCGCAGATGATGCGCCGGGCGACCAGCCCCGCGATCTGCACGAACACCAGGGCGCGGCCGTCGGGCAGGCGCAGCGACACGGCGCAGCGCTCGTTCTCCTCGCTCGCCTTCTCCAGGTTGGCGCTGAAGAACTTGCCGGGGCGGTACTTGACGTCCATCACCGCGCCGTCGGCCGGGATCCGGTTCACATGCACGTTGAACACGTCGAGGAAGATGCTGATCCGGGTCAGCGGCCGGTCGCCGAGGCCGAGTTCGACCGGCGGCGTCGCCCGCACCACCATCTGCACCCGGCCATCGGCCGGCGCCACCACCAGGTCGGGGCGGTTCGGCGTCACCCGCGGCGGATGGCGGAAGAAGTAGACGCACCAGGCGGTCGCGACCACGCCGAGCCAGCCCAGCGGTTCCCAGATCAGGAACAGGATCACCGTCGCCACGGCGAACACCCCGATGAACGGATAGCCGGCCGGGTGGATCGGCACCAGGACGCCGCGGATCGTGTGCAACAGATGCGGCTCGTCTTTACCGTTACCGTTCAAGGCGTGCTGTCCCCGGTCTCCGGAGCCGTGTCGTCGGAATTCGGCTCGGTTGCGTGCCGTCGCTTCTGCCATTCGGCGACGTTGCGATTATGTTCCTCAAGCGTCCGAGCGAAGGCATGTCCACCCGACCCATCGGCTACGAAGTAATAATAGCCCGTGACGGCCGGCTTGAGCACTGCGGCAAGTGCGTCGCGCCCGGGATTGGCGATCGGGCCCGGCGGCAGGCCCTGGACGACATAGGTGTTGTAGGGCGAATCGAGCTTCCAGTCGGCCCGGGTCAGTGCCCGCCCCAGCGGCTTCTTGCCGTTGGTCAGGCCGTAGATCACCGTGGGGTCGGACTGCAGCGGCATGCCAGCCTGCAACCGGTTCAGGAACACGCTGGCGACCATCGGCCGCTCCGCCGCCACGCCGGTCTCCTTCTCCACGATCGAGGCCAGCGTCACCGCCTCCTGCGCGCTCCTGATCGGCAGGCCGTTGGTGCGCTTCGACCACAGCGCGTCGACCTCCTGCCGCATCGCCTTGCGCATGCGCTCGACCACCCTTGCCCGGCTGTCGCCGCGGATGAACTGGTAGGTCTCCGGCAGCAGCGAGCCTTCGGCCGGCGTGTCGCCGACCTCGCCGGTCAGCAGCGGCTCGGCGTCGAGCAGGGCCACGATCTCGGTCGAGGTCAGGCCCTCGGCGATGGTGATCTTGTGCGAGACGTTGCTGCCACGGGCCAGCAGGTCCGTGGCCTCCGCCGGCGAGATCCCGGCCGGGAAGGCGTATTCGCCCGCCTTGAGGCTGCGGTCACCGCCGTCCAGCACGCTGCCGGCCAGGAATACCCAGCGGTTGGAGACCACACCGGCCGCTTCGAGCTGCGCCGCGATCACCGACAGCCCGCTGCCGCGCTCGACCACCAGCGTCGCCGGGGCGGTCAGTGGCCCCGGCGCGCGGTAGGCATGGAGGAAATAGCCCACGGCCCCGCCGATGACGGCGGCCAGCACCGCCAGGATGGCGAGAGCGCGGGCAAGAGCCCGTAGCATGCGTTCAGGCGTGCTCGCGGAAGACCAGCGACGCGTTGGTGCCGCCGAAGCCGAAGCTGTTCGACAGGGCGGCCCGCACCGGCCGCTCCTTGGCCTGCTTCGGCACCAGGTCGACGCCGAGGCAGCTGTCGGACGGGTCCTCCAGATTCAGCGTCGGCGGCACCACGTCGTGGTTGATCGCCAGCACCGAATAGATCGCCTCGACCGCGCCGGCCGCACCGAGCAGATGGCCGATCGCCGATTTGGTGGAGGACATCGAGACGGTCTCGATGGCGTTGCCGAACAGGCGCTTGACCGCGCCGAGCTCGATCTCGTCGCCGAGCGGCGTCGAGGTGCCGTGGGCGTTGACGTAGTCGATGTCGGATGGGGTCAGGCCAGCCCGCTTCAGCGCCGCCGTCATCGCCCGGAAGCCGCCATTGCCGTCTTCCGGCGGGGCGGTGATGTGGTGGGCGTCGCCCGACAGGCCGTAGCCCACCACCTCGGCATAGATGGTGGCGCCGCGCGCCTTGGCGTGCTCGAGCTCCTCGAGCACGACGACGCCGGCGCCCTCGCCCATGACGAAGCCGTCGCGACCCTTGTCATAGGGGCGCGAGGCCCGGTCGGGGGTCTCGTTATAGGCCGTGGACAGCGCCCGCGCCGCGGCGAAGCCGGCGAGCCCGAGCCGGCACACCGCCGCCTCCGCCCCGCCCGCCACCATGACGTCGGCATCGTCCCACATGATCAGCCGCGCCGCGTCGCCGATCGCGTGCGCGCCGGTCGAGCAGGCCGTGACCACGGCATGGTTCGGACCGCGGAAGCCGTGCTGGATCGAGACCTGGCCGGAGGCCAGGTTGATCAGCGCCGCCGGGATGAAGAAGGGAGAGATCCGGCGCGGCCCCTTCTGCTCCAGCGTCAGCGAGCCTTCGGCGATCCATTGCAGGCCGCCGATGCCCGACCCGATCATGACGCCGGTGCGCTCGCGCGCCTCGTCATCCGGGGGCTGCCAACCGGAATTCGCGATCGCCTCGTTGGCCGCGGCGATCGCGTAATGGATGAAGACGTCGTTCTTGCGCTGGTCCTTGGGCGGGACCGCGCTGTCGACGTCGAAGTCACCGGGCCCGGTGCCACGCGGCACCATGCCGGCCACGCGCGCCGGCAGGTCCGCGACCTCGAAGGCGGTGATCGCCCCGATGCCGGACTGCCCGGCGATCAGCCGGTCCCAGTTGGTCTTCACACCGGCACCGAGAGGCGTGACCATCCCCATGCCGGTGATTACGACACGTCGCATCATTTCATCCGGTTGTGCAGCGGAACGGGTGACAAGGGCGTGCGATCAGCCGGCCGAATGCTGCTCGATGAAGCTGATCGCGTCCTTGACCGTGAGGATCTTCTCGGCCGCGTCGTCCGGAATCTCGCAGCCGAACTCCTCTTCGAACGCCATGACCAGCTCGACGGTGTCGAGGCTGTCGGCGCCGAGGTCGTCGATGAAGCTGGCCGATTCGGTGACCTTGCCTTCTTCGACGCCGAGATGCTCGACAACAATCTTCTTAACGCGCTCGGCGATGTCGCTCATTCGTTCTACCTTTCAAGAGAGCGGAACGGGGCAGGTTTCCGCAGCATGACCCCCGCTAGTGACCGCCCCGTAGGACCCGCGGTCACATAACACACCTGATCGGGCATGGCCAAGCCTATGGCCGCGCCCGGGCCGGGCGATGTCAATACATTGCCATGCCGCCATTCACATGGATCGTCTGGCCGGTGACGTAGGCCGCCTCGAGGCTGGCCAGGTACAGCACCGCCGACGCAATCTCGGCCGGCTCGCCCATCCGCGCCATCGGGATGGTGGTCGCGATCCGCGCCTTCTGCTCGTCGTTCAGCGCATCGGTCATGGCGCTGGCGACGAAGCCCGGGGCGACGCAGTTGACGGTGATGCCGCGGCTGGCGACTTCCTGCGCCAGCGCCTTGGTCATCCCGGTCATGCCGGCCTTGGAGGCGGCGTAGTTGACCTGGCCCGGATTGCCGGTGTGGCCGACGATCGAGGTGATCGACACGATCCGGCCCCAGCGGCGCTTCATCATGCCGCGCAGCGCGGCGCGGGCCAGGCGGAAGCCGGAGACTAGGTTGACGTCGAGGACGGTCTCGAAATCCTCGTCCTTCATCCGCATCGCCAGGCCGTCGCGGGTCAGGCCGGCATTGTTGACCAGGATGTCGATGCCGCCGGTCGCGGCCTCGGCCGCCTTGGACACCGATTCGGCGCCCTCGGCGCTCGACAGGTCGCCGGGAACCACATGGGCGCGGTCGCCCAGCGCCTTGGCCAGCGCCTCGAGCTTCTCGACCTTGGTGCCGGACAGTGCCACGGTCGCCCCCTGGGCGTGCAGCAGGGTCGCGATCGCCCGGCCGATGTCGCCCGAGGCGCCGGTGACGAGCGCCGACTTGCCGTTCAGATCGAACATGCTCACTCCCTCAACCCCTTCACGCGCCCGGATCAGGCTGCCCCGATGCCGGCCACCCAGGCATCGATCTCCTCGGGCGTCTGCAGCGACACCGCGGCGAGGTCGCGATCGATGCGCTTGGCGAGGCCGGCCAGGACCTTGCCCGCCCCCAGTTCGACCAGTTCCTGCACGCCCGCGGATTTCATGTAAAGCACGCTTTCGCGCCAGCGCACGGTTCCGGTCACCTGATCGACCAGCAGGCGGCGGATCTCGTCGGGTGCCGTGACCGGCGCCGCGGTGACGTTGGCGATCACCGGCACGGCCGGCGCCTTGATCTCGACCTCGGCCAGCGCCGCGCGCATCGCCTCGGCGGCCGGCGCCATCAGCGGGCAGTGGAAAGGGGCGCTGACCGGCAGCAGGATGCTGCGCTTGGCGCCGAGTTCGGCCGCCAGCGCGATCGCGCGCTCGACCGCTTCCTTGTGGCCGCTAACCACGACCTGGCCGACCGCATTGTCGTTGGCCGTGGCGCAGATCGACTCCAGGGTCGTCGCCCGAGTGGCGACGTCGCGGGCCTGCTCGAGGTCGAGGCCCAGCAGCGCCGCCATGGCGCCGACGCCGACCGGCACCGCCTTCTGCATCGCCAGGCCGCGCAGCCGCAGCAGCCGCGCCGCGTCGGCGACGCTGATCGCCCCGGCCGCGGCCAGGGCCGAATATTCCCCGAGGCTGTGGCCCGCGACGAAGCCGGCGAGGTCGGCGATCGACCGGCCGGTCCGCTCCGCCACCGTGCGGGCGGCGGCGACCGAAGCCGCCATCAGCGCCGGCTGGGCGTTCTCGGTCAGGGTCAGGGTGGCGATGTCGCCGGCGAACATCAGCTCGGACAGTTTCTCGCCCAGCGCCGCGTCGACCTCGGCGAAGACGTCCCGGGCGGCGGCCGACCCATCGGCCAGCGCCTTGCCCATTCCGATCGATTGGCTTCCCTGTCCCGGGAAGATGAAAGCGCGCGTCATGGCCCCGCCCCCGCATCGCGATGAGGGCCGCAGGTCATAGAGTGTCGCGACTGCAAGTCAAGCGCGATCGACACGGCTGGGCGCGATGGAGCTTGATCTTCGGGCCGCCATCCGTATAGTGCGCGGCTTCGTCAATGCTCCTTGCCGGCCGCTGGGCATAGCGGTCGGCTTTGGTATGGGCGGCTGGCGGTTCGCCGCACAGCGCCATGCCGGGAACAGCCACAAGGAGTTACCATGCCACTATACGAGAGCGTGTACATCGCGCGGCAGGATGTTTCCGCCACGCAGGTGGAGGCCCTGACCGAGGGCTTCACCACCATCATCACCGAGAATGGCGGCAAGGTCACCAAGACCGAGTATTGGGGCCTGAAGAGCTTCGCCTACCGGATCAAGAAGAACCGCAAGGGCCACTACGTCCTGCTGAACATCGACGCCCCGTCGGCCGCCGTGGCCGAGATGGAGCGCCTGATGGGCATCAACGAAGACGTGCTGCGCACCCTGACCCTGCGCATGGACGCCCTCGAGGAAGGCCCGTCCGCGATGATGCAGAGCCGGGCCAGCCGTGACCGCGACGGCCGCGACCGTGATGGCCGTGGCGACCGCGAGGGCCGCGGTGGTGACCGCGACACCCGTGGTGGCGACCGTGACGGCCGCCGCGACCGTGGCTTCGGCGGCGACCGCCCCGAGGGTGGTGAAGGAGTTCCGGCATGAGTGCGATGGGTGCACGGCGTCCGTTCTTCCGTCGTCGGAAGACCTGCCCGTTCTCCGGCGCCAACGCGCCGAAGATCGACTACAAAGACACCAAGCTGCTCGGCCGTTTCATCTCCGAGCGCGGCAAGATCGTCCCGAGCCGCATCACCGCGGTGTCCGCCAAGAAGCAGCGTGAGCTGGCCCGCGCCATCAAGCGCGCGCGGTTCCTCGGCCTCCTGCCCTACATCGTGAAGTAAGGGGAGGATCCGATGGAAATCATCCTGCTGGAGCGGGTCGAGAAACTCGGCCAGATCGGCGACGTGGTGAAGGTGAAGCCCGGCTTCGCCCGCAACTACCTCCTGCCGCAGAAGAAGGCGCTGCGCGCGACCAAGGCGAACCTCGCCGTGTTCGAGAAGCAGCGCGTCCAGATCGAGGCGAACAACCTCGAGCTCAAGGCCGAGGCCGAGAAGGTGGCCGGGCGCATGAACGACGTCCAGATCGTCGTCATCCGCCAGGCCGGCGACAGCGGCCAGCTGTACGGTTCGGTGTCGGCCCGCGACATCGCGGAGTCCCTGACCACGGACGGCTACAGCGTCGATCGGAGCCAGGTCGCGATCGAGCACCCGATCAAGACCCTGGGTCTTGAGAAGGTCCGGCTGCGGCTGCACCCCGAGGTCAGCGTCACCGTCACCGTGAACGTCGCCCGTTCGGCCGAAGAGGCCGAGATGCAGCGTGCGCGTGGCGGCATGGTCTCGGCGTCCTTGCTCGAAGACGAGGAAGAAGCCGCCGAGGCGGCCGCTGCTGCCGAGGCCGGCCGCATCGCGACCGAGGCCGAAGATGTCGACACGGAGGGTGAGGCCGCGTAATCGGCCCCATCTATCCTTGCTGTGGAATGGCGCGGATCTTCGGATCCGCGCTTTTTCATTTGTAGGACCGCCATCCGCGGCATCCTGTTCGGCGGAATGACGGTAATCTAACACCCGGGTTGCAAACTCTTAACGTGATCCGGAGGTCGGACAGGGTTAGCGTCCGGGCTTCCGATCCGATCGAGTCCTCAAGTCCATGTCCACGGCACAGCCGCAGGCGGTCTCCCTTCCCACTGCCGAAATGCCGGCCGTCGCCGGCGGCTCTGTGAGTCGGCCCATGCACCAGCGCCTGAAGCCGGCCCTGCTGACCATCGTCACCCTGCTGCTGTTCGCCGGCGCGGCCTATGCCATCCGGCACCAGCTGGAGACGATGAAGTGGCATGACCTGGTGGTCCAGATCCGGGGCCTGCGCTGGTCCGCCGTGCTGCTGACCCTGGTCGGCACCATCGGCAGCTTCACCGCCCTGATCGGCTATGACTGGTCGGCGCTGCGCTATGTCGGCGCCAAGGTACCGTTCCGCACCATGGCGCTGGCCAGCTTCTGCGGCTACGCCGTCGGCAACACCATCGGCGGGCTGGTCACTGCCAGTTCGGTCCGCTACCGCGTCTACACCGCCACCGGGCTGGATTTCGCCGACATCGCCCGGATCGCCGGGTTCTGCGCCCTCGCCTTCGGCTTCGGCATCACCACGGTCGGTGCCACGGCGCTGCTGCTGCAGCCGCATCTGGTGACCCAGGCGCTGGGTATCCGCACCGCCTGGGTCACGGCGGGTGCGGTCGCGGTGCTGGCCGGGGCCGCCTGGTTCCTGCTGCTGTGCGCCCGCCGCCGCCCCGACCAGCCGCTGTTCGGGCGGATTGCGCTGCCCAGCTTCGGCATCGCCTCCGGCCAACTGCTGATCTCCGCCGTCGAGCTGCTGTTCGCCGGCTTCGCCTTCTGGGTGCTGCTGCCCCATGGCAGCGTGTCCTTCAGCGCCTTCTTCGTCGTGTTCGTGGTCGCCACCGTGGCCGGCATCGTCAGCCATGTCCCGGGCGGCGTCGGCGTGTTCGAGACGGTGATGCTGCTCGGCCTCGGCTCGGTGCTGCCGCCGTCGGCCATCGCCGCCGCGCTGGTGATCTACCGCGCGGTCTATTTCCTGATCCCGGTGATCCTGGCGGTCGGCATCCTGGCGGGCGCCGAGGCGGCCCGCGGCGTCCGACAGCTGCAGACCCACGTCCCCACCCGGCTGACGCTCGACGTCGCCGGCCGGCTGATGCCGTCGCTGATGGCGGCGCTGGTCTTCGTCATCGGCACCCTGCTGCTGATCTCGGCGGCGACGCCGACGCTGAAGAGCCGCTTCGAGATTCTGGAGACCCTGCCGGTCGCCGTGGTCGAGCTGTCGCACCTGCTGGCCAGCGTGGTCGGGCTGGCGCTGCTGGTCGTGGCCTGGGGTCTGTTCCGACGCCTGATCGCCGCTTACTGGCTGACCCTGGCGCTGCTCGGCGCCAGCGCGGTGCTGGCGCTGGGCAAGGGCTTCGCCTGGCGCGAGGCGCTGCTGCTGCTCCTGTGCCTGGTGATCATGCTGCCCTGCCGGCAGGAGTTCTGGCGCCGCTCCGCCCTGTTCGAGCAGCCGATGACGCCGGGCTGGCTGGTCGCCCTGGGCAGCGTGGTCGGCGGCATGGCCTGGCTGACCTTCTTCTCCTTCCGCCACGTCGCCTACGCCAACGACCTGTGGTGGACCTTCGAGATCCATGAGGAGGCGTCGCGCGCCCTTCGCGCCATGGTGGTGGTCAGCCTGCTGGCCACGCTGTACGGGCTGTGGCACCTGGTCCGCGCCCATCGCGGCCGGGCGGTGGCGCCGACCGCGGCAGAGCTGTTCCGGGCCGAGCAGATCCTGCGGCAGCAGCCTCGGGCCGAGGCCAACCTGGTGCGCATGGGCGACAAGGCGATCCTGTTCTCCGACAGCGGCAAGGCCTTCCTGATGTATGCCATCCAGGGCCGCACCTGGGCCGCGCTGGGCGACCCGGTCGGCGCCCGTGAAGACTGGCCCGAGCTGATCTGGCGCTTCCGCGAGATGACCGAGGCCAGCAGCGGCCGCCCGGCCTACTACGCCGTGCGCGCCGAGACCCTGCCGCTCTACCTCGACACCGGCATGACCCTGTCGAAGCTGGGCGAGGAGGCGCGGATCCCGCTGCGTGGCTTCACCCTGGAGGGCGGCGGCCGCAAGAAGGCCCTGCGCTACGCCCTGACCCGCGGCGAGAAGGACGGACTGACCTTCGAGATCGTGCCGGCCGGCGCCGGGATGCCGCTGATCAGCGAGCTGGCCGCCGTGTCCGACGCCTGGCTGACCAAGCAGGCGGCGCGCGAGAAGAAGTTCTCGCTCGGCGCCTTCGGCCCCGATTACGTCCAGGGCTCGACGCTGGCGCTGATCCGCGAGAATGGCCGCCTCGTCGCCTTCGCCAGCCTGATGACGACGGATGAGACCGCCGAGGTGGCGATCGACCTGATGCGCCACACCGAGGCGACCTCGCGCCTGGTCATGGAATACCTGATCACCAAGCTGATCGTGCATTTCCAAGGGGCCGGGTACGAGACGCTCAGCCTCGGCATGGCGCCGCTCTCAGGCATGGATTCGCACCCGATGGCGCCGCTGTGGCATCGCATCGGCCGCTTCGTCTATCGCAGCGGCGCGCGCTTCTACAATTTCGAGGGGCTGCGCGCCTTCAAGCAGAAGTTCGACCCGGTGTGGGAGCCGCGCTACCTGGCGACGCCGAGCGGACTGGCCCCGGCCCTCGCCATCTCCGACATCGCGGCGCTGATCGGCGGCGGGATCAAGGGGCTGGTCGCACGATGAGACGATCCTGGCTTGTGGCCGCCGCAGCGGGTGTGGCGGCGGGCGTCGCCGTGGTCGCGGCGACCTGGTTCCTGCCGGCCGAGCGCGCCTCGGCCACGCCGCCGCGGAACTATGATGGCGGCGACCTCGGCTCGATCCGACTGTGGCAGCCGGCGGACCAGCCCGGCGCCATGGTCTTCCTGCTGTCTGACGCCACCGGCTGGACGCCCGAGTTCGAAACCGCCGCGGAGCAGTTGCAGGCCACCGGCGCCTTCGTCGTCGGCGTCGACCTCAAGAGCTACCTCGCCGGGCTGGACAAGAACGACGACACCGACTGCCATTCCCCGGCCGGCGATTTCGAGGATCTGAGCCAGCGGCTGGAGCGCGAATACAAGTTCAGCACCTACCGCGCCCCGATCGTGGTCGGCACCGGCCAGGGCGCGACCATGGCCTATGTCGCGGTCGCCCAGGCGGCGGCGAAGACCACGATCCAGGGCGGCGCCAGCATCGGCGCGATGCCGGCGGTGCAGACCAAGCTGCCGCTGTGCTCCGGCCCCAACGACCTGCCTGCAGCGACGCCGGCCCCGGGCGGCGGCTTCACCTACGGCTCGCAGCCCCATATCCCCGGCTGGTGGCGCGTCGGCCTCGAGCAGCCGGACCCTGCGGTGTCCGCCTTCGCCACGGCGTCGGGCGGCGAGGTCGTGACGCTGGACAAGGGCTCGTCCCTGGCCGACCGGGTGACGGCGATGCTGCCCCAGGACGCGAAGGCGACCGACCCCGACAGCGCGGCGGTCAGCAGCCTGCCGCTGGAGGAGCTGCAGGCCGCCGGCCCCTCGCCCACCCTCGCCATCATCTATTCCGGTGACGGCGGCTGGCAGGATCTCGACAAGACCATCGGCGAAGCCCTTCAGAAGTCTGGGGTTTCGGCGGTCGGCGTCGACAGCCTGCGCTATTTCTGGAGCCAGCGGACGCCGGACCAGACGGCCAAGGACCTGGCCCATATCATCGACCACTACACCAAGGCCTGGGGCGCCCAGCACGTGGTGCTGATCGGCTATTCCTTCGGCGCCAATGTGCTGCCCTTCGCCTTCAACCGGCTGCCGGCGGCGGAGAAGGCCAAGGTCACGCAGCTGAGCCTGCTCGGCCTCGCCGAACGCACCGATTTCGAGATCCGCGTCACCGGCTGGCTGGGCGTCAGCGCCGACGACGACGCGCCGCCGGTGCTGCCGGAGCTCAAATCGATCGACCCCGCCCGCATCCAGTGCTTCTACGGCGAGGAGGAGGACGACACGGTGTGCCCGAACCCCGCCATGGCCGGTACCGAGATCATCAAGACCACCGGCGGCCACCATTTCGACGGCGATTACGACAGCCTGGCGAAGGTGATCATGGACGGCGCCGCGAAGCGACTGCAGGCCGGCAGCCCGGGCGCCGCTATCAAGACGACAACACCCTGATTTGACATCGGAATTCCGGTTGTCCACAGATCTGTGCACATTTGATCCCGCTATCCACAGGATGACGGGCCGGTGGTTCTGGCGATGCCCCGCCCGGCTGGGGTAGGGTGGGCCTATGGAGAAATCGCGCCCCGACGCCCCCCTCACCCTCGTTCACAGCGCCGACCCGATGGCGAGCCCGAACTACCGCCGGATGCCGGCGAACGAGGAAGCCGAACAGGCGCTGCTGGGCGCCATCCTCGCCAACAACGCCGCGCTGGAGAAGGCCTCGGACTTCCTGCGGCCCGAGCATTTCTACGTGCCCGCGCATGGCCGGATCTATGGCGCCGCGATGCGACTCGCCGAGCTGAACCGGGTCGCCGACCCGATCAGCCTGAAGCAGTATTTCGAGACCGACAACGAGCTGGAGGGCGTCGGCGGCGCCCAGTACCTGACCGACCTGGCGGCCAGCGTGGTCTCGGTGATGAATGCCGAGGACTACGCCCAGACCATCTACGACCTGTCGCTGCGGCGTCAGCTGATCCTCGCCGGCGAGGAGATCGTCAACGACGCCTACAAGCTCGACAACGAGCAGGACGGCCCGGCCCAGATCCAAGAGGGCGAGGAGAAGCTGTACCGCCTCTCCAGCTCCGGCGTGCTGCGCAAGGATTTCGAGCCGTTCGGCGACATCCTGGCCCGCGCGGTCGAGGCCGCCGGCAAGGCGCTGGAGCGCGACACGCCGCTGACCGGCGTGACCACCGGCCTGGCCGAGATCGACAAGATGATGGGCGGCCTGCAGCCGTCGGACCTGATCGTGCTGGCCGGCCGCCCGGGCATGGGCAAGACCGCGCTGGCCACCAACATGGCCTTCAACGCCGCCACCGCCTACCTGCGCAAGAACGGCAAGGAAGGCGCCGTGGTCGGCTTCTTCTCGATGGAAATGTCGTCCGACCAGCTCGCCGTCCGTATCCTGTCCGAGGTCGCCGAGATCCCGTCGGAGAAGATCCGCAAGGGCGATATGAAGCGGGCGGACTTCCCGCGCGTGGTCGAGGCCGCCAACCTGATCCGGCAGACCCCGTTCTTCGTCGACGACACCGCCGGCGTCTCGATCAGCACCTTAAGAACGCGCGCCTTGCGACTGAAACGGCAGCACAATCTCGGCATGCTGGTGGTCGACTACATCCAGCTGATGAGCGCCGGATCGACCAAGAAGAACGAGAACCGGGTGCAGGAGATCTCCGAGATCACCCGCGGCCTGAAGATCCTGGCCAAGGATCTGAGCATCCCGGTGATCGCCCTGTCCCAGCTGTCGCGCCAGGTCGAGAACCGCGAGGACAAGCGGCCGCAGCTGTCCGACCTTCGCGAATCCGGCTCGATCGAGCAGGACGCCGACGTGGTCATGTTCGTCTATCGCGAGGCCTACTACCTGTCGAAGGGCGAGCCACCCGAGGGCACGCCGGAGCACCAGGACTGGATGGCGGCGATGGACCGGGTCCACAACGTCGCCGAGGTCATCGTCGCCAAGCAGCGCCACGGCCCGACCGGCACGCGGCGCCTGCATTTCGAGGGCCAGTACACCAAGTTCTCGAACCTGCAGACCGACCCCAGCTTTGATGACCAGTGAGGATGCGGCGCTGGGCCGGGCCGGCGCCCTCCTGACCATCGACCTCGACGCCGTCGCCGAGAACTGGCGCCGGCTTTCGGCACAGGGCACGCCGGCGGAATGCGGCGCCGTGCTCAAGGCCGACGGCTACGGCCTCGGCGCCGCCCAGGTCGGCCAGGCCCTGGCCGCCGCCGGCGCCCGCAGCTTCTTCGTCGCGCATCTGGAAGAAGGCATCGCCCTTCGGGCGGTGCTCACCGAACCCCGCATCGTCGTCCTCAACGGCCTGCTGCCAACCCATGCGGCGGAGTACAGCGCCCATCGCCTGGTCCCGGCGCTGAATGACCCGGGGGAGATCGCGGCCTGGGCCGCCCATGCCGCGGCGCTGGGCACCACCCTGCCCGGCTTCGTCCATCTCGACAGCGGCATGAACCGCCTCGGCCTGGCGCCGGAGGACCAGGACCGGCTGGCCAGCGACCCGTCCGCGCTGTCCGGCATCACGCCCATCACCTGGATGACCCACCTCGCCTGCGCCGAGGAGACTGGGAACCCGATGAACCGGGCCCAGTTGCAGCGGTTCCGCCAGGCCGTCGCCAGGCTGCCGCCGGCGCCGGTCAGCATCGCCAACTCATCCGGCATCTTCCTCGGTCCAGACTTCCTGGGCGACCTGACCCGGCCCGGCGCAGCCCTCTACGGCATCAACCCCACGCCGGACCGGCCGAACCCCATGATGGGGGTGGTGCGGCTGCAGGCCCGGATCCTGCAGACCCGCCGCGTTGACACCCCCATGACCGTTGGATACGGTGCGGCCCACCGCGTGGAGGGTCCCGGCCGGATCGCGACGATCGCCGTGGGCTATGCCGATGGCGTTCTCCGCGCCTCGGGTGACAGGGGCGCCGTGCGCATCGCAGGCTTCACCGCGCCGATCACCGGCCGCATCTCGATGGATCTGATCACGGTGGACGTGACCCACATTCCCGAACCATTGGCGGTGCCTGGCGCCCTGGCCGAGATCATCGGCCCGGACCTGCCGCCCGAGCGGTTGGCCGCGAGCGCCGGGACCATCGGCTATGAGATCCTGACCAGCCTCGGCCGGCGCTACGCCCGGCACTATGTCGGCGGCGCCTTATGAACTTCCTCGCCGCGATCGGCCGGGCCTTCCTCGCTTTCCTGGCCGCCATCGGACGCCTCGCCCTGTTCGCCGCGAACGGGCTGGTGCAGTGCGTCCGGCCGCCCTTCTATCCCCGGCTGTTCGGGCGCCAGATCGTCGATATCGGCTACTACTCGCTGCCGGTGGTCGGGCTGACGGCGCTGTTCACCGGCATGGTGCTGGCGCTACAGACCCAGGCGGGATTCAGCCGATTCGGCGCCGGCGGCTTCGGCGCCAGCGTCGTCCTCCTGTCGGTGGTGCGCGAGCTGGGGCCGGTGCTGGCCGGTCTGATGGTCGCCGGCCGCATCGGCGCCTCGATGGCCGCCGAGATCGGCACCATGCGGGTGACCGAGCAGATCGACGCGCTGAGCACCCTGTCGACCAACCCGTACAAGTACCTGGTGGCACCACGGCTGATCGCCGGCCTGCTGATGCTGCCCTGCCTGGTCATCGTCGCCGACATCATCGGCGTGTTCGGCGGCTTCCTGATCAGCGTCTACCGGCTGGACGCCAACCCCTCGGCCTATATGGTTTCGACCTGGCAGGCTCTCGAAGTCGAAGACGTCGTCCTCAGCCTGGTCAAGGCCGCGGTGTTCGGCTTCGTCGTGGCGCTGATGGGCAGCTATCACGGCTACAACTCGCGCGGCGGCGCGCAGGGCGTGGGCGCGGCCACCACCAACGCGGTGGTCTCCTCCTCCATCCTGATCCTGCTGTTCGACTTCATGATCACCGGGCTGTTCGTGGGGTAATGCGGCGATGACCACCACCACCCCCAAGATCCGGCTCGAGGGCGTCACCAAGGCCTTCGGCCCGAAGCAGGTGCTGTGCGGCATAGACCTGGAGATCGCGGCCGGCGAATCCCTGGTCGTGATCGGCGGCTCCGGCACCGGCAAGTCGGTGCTGCTGAAGTCGATCCTCGGCCTGATCCGGCCGGACAAGGGCCGCATCCTGATCGACGGCGTCGAAACCAGCCGCCTCTCAGGTTCCGACCGGGTGGCGCTGATGAACCGCTTCGGCATGCTGTTCCAGGGCGCCGCCCTGTTCGACAGCCTGCCGGTCTGGGAGAACGTGGCCTTCGGCCTGATCCAGGGCCGCGGCGTGGCGCGCAAGGCGGCCAAGGACATCGCCGTCAGCAAGCTGGCCCAGGTCGGCCTCGGCCCCGACGTCGCCATGCTGTTCCCGGCCGAACTGTCGGGCGGCATGCAGAAGCGCGTCGGCCTGGCCCGTGCCATCGCCGCCGAACCCGAGATCATCTTCTTCGACGAGCCGACCACCGGCCTCGACCCGATCATGGCCGACGTGATCAACGACCTGATCGTGAAGTGCCGTCGCGACCTGGGCGCCACCACCCTGTCGATCACCCACGACATGGCCAGCGCCCGCAAGATCGCCGACCGCATCGCCATGATCTACGAAGGCCGGATCATCTGGGCCGATCGTGCGGAAAAGGTGGATGATCCCGGCAACCCCTATGTCGACCAGTTCGTGCATGGCCGCGCCGACGGGCCGATCCAGATGCAGGTCCGCGTCTCCTGACGTAAGGTTGGCCCGTGGCCAAGAACACCACCCGCTACATCTGCCAGAACTGCGGCGCCAGCTTTCCCCGCTGGGCCGGGCGCTGTGAATCCTGCGGCGAGTGGAACACGCTGGTCGAGGAGGTGGTCGAAGCCACGCCCAAGGCCTTCGGCGGCGCCAAGAACGCCGCGACCGGCCGCGCCCTGGCCTTCACCGACCTGACCGCCGCCACCATCGAGGAGCCGCGCTGGCGCAGCGGCAATGAGGAGTTCGACCGGGTCTGCGGCGGCGGCATCGTCCCCGGCTCGGCCATCCTGATCGGCGGCGACCCGGGCATCGGCAAGTCGACCCTGGTGCTGCAGGTGCTGTGCCGCCTGGCCGGCACCGTCGAATGCGCCTACGTCTCGGGCGAGGAGGCGGTCGACCAGATCCGCATGCGGGCCCGGCGCCTGGGCTTGGCCGACGCGCCGATCCGCCTCGCCGCCTCCTCCAACGTCCGCGACATCATCGCCGCCATGGACCGGCCGGACGGGCCGCGGGTGGTGGTGATCGATTCGATCCAGACCATGTTCCTGGATGCGCTGGAGAGCGCGCCGGGCACCGTGGCCCAGGTCCGCGCCTCGGCGGCGGAGCTGATCCGCCATGCCAAGCGCCGCGGCGCCGCGCTGCTGATCGTCGGCCATGTCACCAAGGACGGTGCCATCGCCGGCCCGCGGGTGCTGGAGCACATGGTCGACAGCGTCCTGTATTTCGAAGGCGAGCGCGGCCATCAGTTCCGCATCCTGCGCGCGGTGAAGAACCGATTCGGCGCCACCGACGAGATCGGCGTGTTCGAGATGACCGATGGCGGCCTGGCCGAGGTCTCCAACCCGTCCGAGCTGTTCCTGGCCGACCGCAGCGGCGACGTCTCCGGCGCCGCGGTGTTCGCCGGGCTGGAGGGCACCCGGCCGGTGCTGGTCGAGATCCAGGCCCTGGTCGCGCCCTCGCCGCTGGGGACCCCGCGCCGCGCCGTGGTCGGCTGGGACAGCGCCCGCCTGGCCATGGTGTTGGCGGTCTTGGAGGCGCGCTGCGGCGTCGCCATCGGCATGAACGACGTCTATCTCAACGTCGCCGGCGGCCTGCGCATCGCCGAGCCGGCGGCCGACCTGGCGGTGGCTGCAGCCCTGGTCTCGTCGCTGACCGGCGTGCCGGTACCGCGCGAGACCGTGGTGTTCGGCGAGATCGGCCTGTCCGGCGAGATCCGCGCGGTGGGGCAGAGCGAGGCCCGGCTGAAGGAAGCGGCGAAGCTTGGATTCACCGCCGCGATCGTGCCACAAGGACACCCGAAGAGGGGCCGCCCCGCCGGCCGCGACGCGATCCCGATCGAGCGCCGCGGCCTCGCCCGGCTCGAAGAGCTGGTGGCCCTGTTCGGCGTGGAAGGGCGCGGAGCAGGCACCGGCCGACGCAAGAGTTTCGAGGAGAGTGATTCTGGATAGCCTTCCCATCGCCGCCGGCGACATCGCGATCCTGATCATCCTCGCCATCTCCGCCTTCCTGGCGCTGGCGCGCGGCTTCGTCGCCGAGGTGCTGTCGATCGCCGGCTGGGTCGGCGCTGCCCTGGTCACGCTATGGACCTATGGCGACGCGAAGCCCTATCTGCGGCAGTACATCCAGATGCAGCTGCTGGCCGACATCCTGACCGGGGTCGGCATCTTCATCGTCGCGCTGGTGATCTTCTCCACCATCAGCCACATGCTGGCGAAGGTGGTGAAGGGATCGGCGCTGAGCGCGGTCGACCGGTCGCTGGGCTTCCTGTTCGGGCTGTTGCGCGGCGCCGTGCTGGTGTGCCTGGGCTACCTGCTGCTGACCTGGGTGTTCCCCGAGACCAAGCGGCCGCCGTGGCTGGAGAACGCCCGGATGCTGCCCTGGGTCCAGGCCGGCTCGGACTACCTGAAGAGCCTGGTGCCGCAGGAGATGGTGGCCAGCGCCCTCGACAAGGCGAAGCAGGAGGCCGGGCCGCTGACGCCGCAGACCATCACCGACCCGATCGGCAGCCTGCTGAACCAGGGCCAGCCCGCAGCACCGGCGGCGCCGGCCCAGCCGGTGCAGCAGCCGGCAGCTCCGGCCCCCGCGCCCGCCCCGGCTCAGCCGGCACCGGCCCAGCCGGCGGCACCGCGGCCGGCCGCGCCGACCCTGACGCCGACACACCCGACACAGACGCATCCGGCCCCCCCGTCGAACGCGGGTGCAACCGGTGGCGGTTGACACTATATAGGCGCCAGACGTTCCGAATGGCGCCGATGGCGCCCAGGATCAGGAGCTACCGCAGCTTCATGCTGACGACAGACCCCTTCGACCTCCACGGCGACACGCTGCGGGAGGAGTGCGGCATCTTCGGCATCATGGGCCATCCAGAGGCCGCGCCGATGACCGCGCTCGGGCTGCACGCCCTGCAGCATCGCGGCCAGGAAGCCTGTGGCATCGTCTCCTATGACGGCGAGCAGTTCCACGCCCACCGGGCCATCGGCCATGTCGGCGACACCTTCTCGGCGCATTCGGTCGTCAGCCAGCTCAAGGGCAACGCCGCGATCGGCCATGACCGCTATGCCACCACCGGCGGCGCCGGCCTGCGCAACGTCCAGCCGCTGTTCGCTGATTTCGAGTTCGGCGGCTTCGCCATCGCTCACAACGGCAACCTGACCAATGCCGGCCGGCTGCGCCACCAGCTGGTCAGCCGCGGCTGCCTGTTCCAGTCGACCTCGGACACCGAGGTGTTCCTGCACCTGATGGCGACCGCGCGCGGCGGCAACGTGATCGACCGGCTGGTCGAGGCGATGCGCCAGGTCGAGGGGGCCTATTCGCTGATCGCCCTGGCGCCCGAGCATGTCATCGGCATCCGCGACCCGATGGGCTTCCGGCCGCTGGTGCTGGGCAAGCTGGAGACCGCGTCCGGCACCAGCCATGTCCTGGCGTCGGAGACCTGCGCGCTGGACATCATCGACGCAGAGTTCGTCCGCGACGTCGAGCCGGGCGAGATGGTGGTGCTGCAGGGCGGCAAGGTCACCAGCATCAAGCCGTTCCAACCGGCCGAGCGCCGCTTCTGCATCTTCGAATACGTCTACTTCTCCCGGCCCGACAGCGTGGTCGAAGGCGCCTCGGTCTACCAGGCGCGCCGCCGGATCGGCTCCGAGCTGGCGATCGAATCGCCCGTCGAGGCCGATGTCGTCATCCCGGTGCCCGATTCGGGCGTGCCTTCCGCCATCGGTTTCGCGGCGCAGAGCGGCGTGCCGTTCGAGCTCGGCATCATCCGCAACCACTATGTCGGCCGCACCTTCATCGAGCCGAGCGACCAGATCCGCCATCTCGGCGTGCGCCTGAAGCACAACGCCAACCGGGCGATGATCGAAGGCCGCCGGGTGGTGCTGGTCGATGATTCGATCGTGCGCGGCACCACCAGCCAGAAGATCGTGAAGATGGTGCGCGCGGCCGGCGCCAAGGAGGTCCATATGCGGATCTCCAGCCCGCCGACCACCAACCCCTGCTTCTACGGCGTCGACACGCCGGAGAAGTCGAAGCTGCTGGCGCACAACTATTCGGTCGAACAGATGACCGAGCTGATCGGCGTCGACAGCCTGGCCTTCATCTCGATCGACGGGCTGTACCGGGCGATGGGCGCGCCGAAGCGGGCCGGCAATGCCCGCCAGTTCTGCGACGCCTGCTTCACCGGCGACTACCCGACGCCGCTGACCGACAACGAGGCGGCGCCGCGCCGCAGCTCCTCCCTCTCCGAGCGCACCTGAGCCGATGACCGAGACCACGAGGCCCCTGGAGGGGCGGATCGCGCTCGTCACCGGGGCGTCGCGCGGCTTCGGCGCCGCGGTCGCGGTCCGGCTGGCCGGCGCCGGCGCCCATGTCGTCTGCGCCGCCCGCACCGTCGGCGGGCTGGAAGAGACCGACGACGCGATCAAGGCGGTGGGCGGCAGCGCCACGCTGGTGCCGATGGACCTGTCGAAGTTCGAGCAGATCGACCTGCTCGGCGGGTCGCTGGCCCAGCGCTTCGGCAAGCTCGACATCCTGGTCGGCAGCGCCGCGATGCTCGGCCATCTCGGCCCGGTCGCCTACAGCGACGCCAAGGTCTGGGCCCAGGTGCTGGACCTCAACCTGACCGCCAACTACCGGCTGATCCGCTCGGCCGACGCGCTGCTGCGGGCCGCCGCCGCGCCGCGCGCGGTCTTCGTCACCGACCGGATCGCGCGGACCGGCATCGCCTATTGGAACGCCTATGCCGTGGCCAAGGCCGGGCTGGACACCCTGGCCGGGCTGTATGCGGCGGAGACGGCGAAGACCGAGCTGCGGGTTGCGCTGTTCCATCCCGGCCCGATGACCAGCCGCCTGCGCGAGCAGGGCTTCCCCGGGGAGCCCCAGGGCAGCCAGCCGGCGCCGGACGCCGCCGCCGACCGCCTGCTCGCCCATCTGCTGTCCGGCGACGGGCTCACGGCCGGCAAGGTCGCCGACTGGGACTGATCGCCGTCAGGCGTCCTCGGCCGGGTCCCGCGTCCAGCCCGTGACCTCCTCCGACCACACCTTGAAGCCGGCCAGCGTGGTCATGCCGAAGCTGTTGCTGAGCGCGACATCCGCCGCGTCGCGCCCGCGGGCCATCAGCACCCGGCCGATGCGGGGCTTGTTGTGGCGGGCGTCGAAGGTGTACCAGCGGCCGCCGAGATAGGCCTCGAACCAGGCGCTGAAATCCATCGGCGCCGGGTCCGGCGGCAGGCCGATATCGCCGAGATAGCCGGTGCAGTAGCGCGCCGGGATGTTCATGCAGCGGCACAGCGTGATGGCGAGATGCGCGAAGTCGCGGCACACGCCGGTCCGCTCCTCATACACGTCCCAGGCCGATTTGGTCGGCCGCGCATGGTCGTAGCCGAAGCGCACATGCTCATGCACGAAGTCGCAGATCGCCTGCACCTTGGCCCAGCCGGTCGGGCCCGTGCCGAACAGCTTCCACGCGGTCTCGGACATCAGGTCGGTCTGGCAGTAGCGGCTGCCGAGCAGGAACACCAGGCTGTCCTCGGGCAGCGCCGGCACCGGGATCTCCGCCGCCTCCGGCACCACCGGCTCGGTCAGGCCGCTGTCCAGCACGATCGCGTCGGTGGAGAAGCGGATCTTGCCCGCCGGCGCCAGCACCCGGCCGCAGCGGTTGCCGAAGCTGTCGACATAGGTCTCGATCGGCACGGCCGGGTCGGTGCGCAGCAGGTCGGGCGTGGTCACATCCGCGTCGCGCGACGGATGGATCCGCAGCATCACCAGCATCGGCGTCGGCTGCGGGCAGTCATAGACCAGATCAAATCCGACGCGAATCCGCATGACCCATCCTTCTGTGGCCGCATTGACGGCACTCTCGGGTCACGCCCTCCCCCGACATTCCGGCGGTTCTGATCCGGCTTGGGCTCCACGGCACGAAACACGGGCCGAAGCCGCTGCTGCGCGATCGTAACAGATGCGCGGCGGTTTGGGTTCCGGCATCGGCCGACACCGCCGCGTCGGGTCAATCCTGTGCCGACCGGGTCGGACCGATCGCTATTCGCCGGCGATCATCTTGAAGATTCCAGAGAAATCAGTATCTTTCTGACCTTCGTTCACAAACAAGGTGTAAAGCGCGGCCGCCGCGGCGCCCAGCGGCGTGGCAGCGCCGGCGGCCTGGGCCGCGGATTGCGACAGGCGCAGATCCTTCAGCATCATCGCCGCGGTGAAGCCGGCCGCGTAGTCGCGGTTGGCCGGCGAGGTCGGCACCGGCCCGGGCACCGGGCAGTAGGTGGTCAGCGACCAGCACTGGCCGGAGCTCTTGGACGCCACGTCGAACAGCGCCTGGCGCTCCAGCCCCAGCTTGTCGGCCAGGGCGAAGGCCTCCGACACCGCGATCATCGAGATGCCGAGCACCATGTTGTTGCAGATCTTCGCCGCCTGGCCGGTGCCGGGGCCGCCGGTGTGGACGATGGTCTTGCCCATCGCCTGCAGCACCGGATCGGCGCGGGCGAAGGCGTCGTCCGCGCCGCCGACCATGAAGGTCAGGGTGCCGGCCGTGGCGCCGCCGGTGCCGCCCGAGACCGGGGCATCGACCATGGCGAAGCCGCGGCCCGTCACCTCCCTCTCGATGGCGCGGGCGCTGTCGACGTCGATGGTCGAGCAGTCGATCAGCAGCCCGCCGGCGGGCGCGTTGACGCAGACGCCGTCGGCGCCGAGATAGGCCTCGCGGGCATGGGCGCCGGTCGGCAGCATGCTGATCACCACCTGCGCCTCGTCCACCGCCGCGGCGATCGAAGGCTTGGCGTCGATCCCCTCCTTCGCCACCGCCGCGCGGACGGCGTCCACCGGATCGTAGCCGGTCACCTGGTGCCCGGCCTTGAGCAGGTTCAGCGCCATCGGCCGGCCCATATGGCCGAGCCCGAGAAAGGCGATACGCAGCGACATCGGGGTCTCCTCACACCGGGCGTGGACCGCCCGCCTATCTCGTTCAGTCGAAGGTCAGCTCGGGGCCGGGCAGCGGCTGGAAGTAGGCGGCGACATCGGCCTCGTCGACCGCATCCAGCATCGCCGGCCGCCATTTCGGGTCGCGGGTCTTGTCGACCAGCTGGGCCCGGATGCCCTCGAACACATCCGGCGCGGACAGGAAGCGGTGGACCATGCGGAACTCCATCGCCGCCACCGCGTCATAGGGCATGGTCTTGCCCTGGCGCATCTGGCGCAGCGTGACCTTCAGGCTGGTCGGCGACCCCGCCCGGATCTGCGCCGCCGCGGCCGTGGCCCAGTCGCCGCCCTCGGCGTCCAGGGCGGCCAGGATCTCCTCCACCGTGTCATGGCGGAAGCAGGCGTCGATCACCGGGCGCAACGGCGGCAGGGCGGCCGCACCGGGATCGGCGGCGAAGTCCTGCAGCACCGATTCCGCCACCAGCCCGCCATTGCCGATCCACGCGGCATCGGCCAATGCCGCAACCAAATCGTCGATCCGGGCCGAGGCGACATGATGCGTCGCCAGCCGGGTGTACAGCAGGTCGGCGGCGTGCAGCCGGGCGCCGGTCAGCGCCAGATAGGTGCCGGTCTCGCCCGGGCAGCGCGACAGGAACCAGCCGCCGCCGATGTCCGGGAACAGGCCGATGCCGCATTCCGGCATGGCGCACATCGCCTTCTCGGTCGTCACCCGGTGCGAGCCATGCACCGACAGGCCGAGTCCGCCGCCCATGGTGACGCCGTCGAGCAGCGCGATCCAGGGCTTGGGGAAATGGTGGATGGCGTGGTTCAGCCGGTACTCGGTGCGGAAGAAATCCGCCTCGGGATCGCCGGTCAGCGCCGCCTTGGCCGCGGCGGGGCCGAGGTCGTAGACCGCGCGGATGTCGCCGCCGGCGCAGAAGGCGCGGTCGCCGGCGCCGCGCACCACCACGGCGTGCAGATACGGATCGTCGGTCCATTCCGCGATCTTCGGCAGCAGCGCCCGGCACATCCCCAGCGTCAGCGCGTTCAGCGCCTTCGGCCGGTTCAGGGTGACGATGGCGATCGGCCCCTCGCGGTCGAACAGGATCTCGTCGGTCATCCCTTGCTCACTCGGCCGCCCTCATTCCGCCAGCAGGCGCCGGGCCACGATCAGGCACATGATCTCGTTGGTGCCTTCCAGGATCTGGTTGACGCGGACGTCGCGCAGGAAGCGCTCCACCGGATACTCCTTGATGTAGCCGTAGCCGCCATGCAGCTGCAGCGCATCGTTGCAGATCCGGAAGCCGGCGTCGGTGGCGAAGCGCTTGGCCATGGCGCAATGCTGGGTCGCGTCCGGGTCGCGGCGGTCGAGCGAATCCGCGGCGCGGTGGATCATCAGCCGGGCGGCATCGAGGTCGATCGCCATGTCGGCCAGCTTGAACTGCAGCGCCTGGAATTCGGCGATCTTGCGGCCGAACTGGCTGCGCTGCAGCATGTGGCTGCGCGCCGCCTCCAGGCAGGCGCGGGCGCCGCCGACCGAGCAGGCGCCGATGTTGACCCGGCCGCCATCCAGCCCCTTCATGGCGAAGGTGAAGCCCTGCCCCTCCTCGCCCAGCCGGTTGGCGACCGGGACGCGGCAATCCTCGAAGATCACCGCGGTGGTGACCTGGCTGTTCCAGCCCAGCTTCTTCTCCTTCTTGCCGAAGGACAGGCCGGGCGTGCCCTTCTCGACGATCACCGCCGAGATGCCCTTCGGCCCCGCCTCCCCGGTCCGCACCATCACGACATAGACGTCGGAGGTCGACCCGCCGGAGATGAAGGCCTTGGAGCCGTTCAGCACATAGTGGTCGCCGTCCCGCACCGCCCGGGTGCGCAGCGACGCGGCGTCGGAGCCGGAGCCGGGTTCCGTCAGGCAGTAGCTGGCGAAGCGCTCCATGGTCATCAGCGTCGGCAGGAAGCGGGCCTTCAACTCCTCCGACCCGAAGCTGTCGATCATCCAGCCGACCATGTTGTGGATCGAGATGTAGGCGGCGGTGGAGACGCAGGCGGCCGACAGCTCCTCGAACACGATGGCGGCGTCGCGGCGGGTCAGCCCGCTGCCGCCATGGGCCTCGCCGCAATAGAGGCCGGCGAAGCCCAGCGCCGCGGCCTGGCGCAGCGTGTCGACCGGGAAGATCTGCTCCTCGTCCCAGCGGGCGGCGTGGGGGGCCATCTGCTCCACGGCAAAGGCGCGCGCGGCATCGCGGATGGCGTCCTGGTCGGCGTTCAGTGTGAAGCTCATGGCAACAGCGTGGCCGCAACCGGCCGCGGGATCAAGGGGCGTCGCGTACGATTGTTTCGCGGTGCCTGTCCCCTGTCCGTCATGGCCGGATCAAGTCCAGGACTGTCCGGTTGAGCTTTCCAGGTTGAGAATGAGGCACAGGTCTCAACTTTTAATGTCATTGCCCGGCTTGACCGGGCAATCCTGGGGCCACAAAGAGCCGCTCTGGCCGGCCCTGGATGCCACGGTCAAGCCGTGGCATGACAAAGTGAGGAGCGGTTGTTGCTGTTCTCTCGATACTCTCCTGTCCCGGAGCCTTTCATGTCCGACTTCGCCCCTGCCCTCGAGGAAGCCCAGGCCGTCCTATCCCGCGCGGTGGCCGATGCGGCGGCGCGCGGCCGGCGGATCGCGGCGGTTGTGATCGACCGCGGCGGCCACATCGTGGCGGCGGCGCGGATGGACGGCGCCGACCATCTGACGCTGGCCATCGCCCAGCGCCGCGCCGCGGCGGCGGTGCATTTCGCCGAGCCGACCCGCGGCGTCGCCCTGCGCCTCGCCCGCGACCCGGTCGAGGCGGCGCTGCTGGCCGGCCTGCCGGAGATGCTGGTGCAGCCCGGCGGCTTCCCCTGGCGCGACGCCGGGGCGGTGGCCGGCGCGCTCGGCATCGCCGGGGCGGGCGCCGAGGACGACCACGCGATCGGCGACGCCGCGATCGGGATGCTGTGAGCGCGTGGCGGCCCGGCCCATCCGTCACTCGGTGTCCGGGGCGTCCGGCTTGTAGATCTTGAAGCCGAGCCCGAGGGACCGGCAGAGGCGGTCGGCGGCGGTGGCGACGGCGATGGTCTCGGTGTCGAGCATCTCGACCACATCGGGCTCCTGTAGCCGCACCGCCAGCCCGGCCCGAAGGGCCGGGATCAGGGCGGGATCGGCGTATTTCGCAAAGTCCCGCTCGACCGCGGCGGTCACCGCCTTCCGGCGCTTGGCCCGGATCGCCTGGATCTCCGCCGGGCTGCCCGCCGACCGGGCCGGGCGCCGCGTGCTCGGCCCAGCCCTGGCCGCCACCGCCGCGGCCTCGTCGGCCTTCGAGCCGGCGGCTCTCGCCCGGGCGGCCTGGGCCTCGGCAGCGAGGGGGCGGGCGCCCTCGTCATCCCCCAGCTGCATGCTCATCTCGGCGAGGCGGGTAAGCATCTCCACCTGCTGCAGCGCGAGGCGGCGGCAGTAGGCCTGGATGTCGAGGTCTTCTGGTGCCTTTTCCATAGAACACATCATGAACGAGATGAGCCAGTTAACACAATGCGCATTGTGTTTATCAGGCCAGCTCACCCTCACCGTCATTGCGAGCGCAGCGAAGCAATCCACGTCGACGCCTGGCATGGATTGCTTCGTCGGCTTCGCCTCCTCGCAATGACGAAGGGGGGGAGCGCTACCCCGGGGACGCGAGGCCAGCGCGCAGCCCCTCGACCAGCGCCCATCCCTAACAGCTTTTACCGGCTTGCGTTTTTCCGGCTGCATCCGCGACACTGCGGTGCGGCGGATTGTCTCGACACGATCCGCCCGGGAAGCACCCGGCAGACGGTGCGCCCGGTCGATTGGGCTCAGGGGGGAGAGACATGCAGGCCGGGACCGCAGGGGCCCCATCGGATGACGCGCTGCTGACCGCCGATGCGGTCAGCCTCGCCTTCGGCGGGGTGAAGGCGCTGACCGAGGTCGGCTTCACCGTCCGGCGCGGCGAGCTGTTCTCGATCATCGGCCCGAACGGCGCCGGCAAGACCTCGATGGTCAACTGCATCTCCGGCCGCTACAGCCCGACCGCGGGGCGCATCCTCTACAAGGGCCGCGACATCACCCGGCTGAAGCCCAGCGCCCGGGCCGAGCTCGGCCTCGGCCGCACCTTCCAGAACCTGGCGCTGTTCGCCCACATGTCGGTGCTGGACAACATCATGGTCGGGCGCCACCACCTGCTGAAGAACAACGTCCTGACCGGGGCGCTGTGGTGGCTGGGCGGCGCCCGGCAGGAGGAGCTGAGCCACCGCCGCGCGGTCGAGGAGATCATCGATTTCCTCGAGATCCAGCATGTCCGCCGCGCCCTGGCCGGCACCCTGTCCTACGGCCTGCGCAAGCGGGTCGAGCTGGCCCGCGCCATCGCGCTGCGGCCCGACCTGATCCTGCTGGACGAGCCGATGGCCGGCATGAACCTCGAGGAGAAGGAGGACATGGCCCGCTTCATCGTCGACCTCAACGCCGAATGGGGCATGACGGTGATCATGATCGAGCACGACATGGGCGTGGTGATGGACATCTCGCACCGGGTCATGGTGCTGGATTTCGGCCGCAAGATCGCCGAGGGCGAGCCCGAGGCGGTGCTGGCCGACCCCCATGTCCGCCGCGCCTATCTCGGCGAAGTCGACGAGGAGGCGGCGGCTTGACCGACGCCCCACTCGACACCTTCCCCAAGCTGGTCGCCCGCAACGCGGCGCAGTGGCCGGATGCGGTGGCGCTGCGCGAGAAGGATTTCGGCATCTGGCGCGAGATCAGCTGGGCCGGCTTCCACGCCCGGGTGCGCGACCTTGCCCTGGCCCTGCGCGCCCTGGGCATCGGGCCGGGCGCCGTGGTCGGGCTGATCGGCGACAACCGGCCGGACTGGGTGGCCGGTGAGATCGCCACCCACGCCGCCGGCGCCATGAGCCTGGGCCTGTACCGCGACGCGCTGGACGAGGAGGTCGCCTACCTGATCGACCATGCCGGCATCGCCCTGGTGCTGGCCGAGGATGAGGAGCAGGTCGACAAGCTGCTGGCGCTGGGCGACCGCATCCCCAGCCTGCGCCACATCGTCTACACCGACCCGCGCGGCATGCGGAAATACGACGACCCGCGGCTGCTGCCGGTCGAGGCCTTCATCGCCGGCGGCGCCGCGCTGGAGGCCGCCGAGCCCGGCCTGTACGACCGCATGGTGGCGGCGACGCGCGGAGACGACGTCGCGGTGCTGTGCACCACCTCCGGCACCACCGCCCACCCCAAGCTGGCGATGCTGTCGGCCGGTTCGCTGATCCGGCACAGCGCCAGCTACCTCGCGGTCGACCCCAAGGGGCCGAAGGACGAATACGTCTCGGTGCTGCCGCTGTCCTGGATCATGGAGCAGGTCTACGTCTTCGGCAAAGCGCTGCAATGCCGGATGGTGGTGAACTTCGTCGAGGAGCAGAGCACCACCTGGGCCGATTTCCGCGAGATCGGGCCCAGCTTCGTGCTGCTGGCGCCGCGGGTGTGGGAGGGGCTGGCCGCCGATGTCCGCAGCCGGATGATGGATGCCTCCGTGCTCAAGCGCCGGCTGTTCGACCTCGGAATGAAGATCGGACTGAAAGCACTTGATCGGAAGCGAAAATCACCGCTTTCGAAGCTGCTGCTGTTCGCCGCCCTGCGCGACCGGCTGGGCTTCTCGCGGCTGCGCTCGGCCGCGACCGGCGGCGCCGCGTTGGGGCCTGACACCTTCCGCTTCTTCCTCGCCATGGGCGTGCCGCTGCGCCAGCTCTACGGCCAGACCGAGCTGCTGGGCGCCTACACCATCCACGCCGCCGACGATGTCGATTTCGACACGGTCGGCGTCGCCTTCGACGAGACGGTCGAGCTGCGGATCGACGCGCCGGACCCCAACGGCGTCGGCGAGATCGTCACCCGCCACCCCAACATGTTCCTGGGCTACTACCGCAACGAGGCGGCGTCGACCGCGGACCTGCGCGACGGCTGGCTGGCCACCGGCGATGCCGGCTATGTCGACGCCCGCGGCCATCTCGTGGTCATCGACCGGCTGAAGGACCTCGCCGTCACCAGCGGCGGCGACCGCTTCAGCCCGCAGCACATCGAGAACAAGCTGAAATTTTCGCCCTTCGTCGGCGAGGCGGTGATCCTGGGCCATGGCCGGCTGGACCTAGCCGCGATCATCTGCATCCGCTTCCCGATCGTGTCGAAATGGGCGGAGAAGAAGCGGATTTCCTTCACCACCTACACCGACCTGTCGGGCCGCGACGAGGTCTATGCCCTGCTGCGCCGCGAGGTCGAGACGGTGAATGCCGGGCTGCCCGAGGCCCAGCGCATCCGCCGCTTCCTGCTCTTGTACAAGGAGCTGGACGCCGATGACGGCGAACTGACCCGCACCCGCAAGGTGCGGCGCGGCGTGATCGGCGAGAAATACGGCGACATCATCGACGCGGTGTATCGCGGCGACCCGGCGATCCCGGTCGACACCACCATCGCCTTCCAGGACGGCACGAAGCAGCGGATCCGGACCACGCTGAAGGTGGTCGACCTCGCGCCCGGCCGGCCCGGCCAGCGCCACGCGGCGGAGTGAGCCGATGAACCTCTCCTTCCTGCTGCAGCTGCTGGTCAACGGCGTCATCGTCGGCACGCTGTACGGCGTGGTCGCCATGTCCTTCGTGCTGATCTACAAGGCCAGCCGGGTGGTGAACTTCGCCCAGGGCGAGTTCCTGCTGATTGGCGCCTGGATCTGCTGGTGGGTGCTGACCAAGTACCAGGTGCCCTTCGTGATCGGCTTCGCCATCACCCTGGTGTTCATGCTGGTGTTCGGCATCCTGCTGCAGCTGGTGGTGCTGCGGCCGATGATCGGGCAGCCGGTGATCTCCGTCATCATGGTGACGATCGGGTTGTCGCTGATCTTCCAGCCGATGATGGCCTGGATCTTCGGCGTCTCGGCCCAGCCCTTCCCGCCGATCTTCGAGACCCAGTCGGTCAACATCCTCGGGCTGCAGGTGCAGACGGTCTACATCCTGTCGATGGCGATCAGCCTGTTCATCATGGGCGGCTTCGCCTGGTTCTTCAAATTCTCGCGCATGGGGCTGGCGATGCGCGCCACCGCCTTCGACCAGCAGGTGGCGCAGTCGATGGGCATCTCGGTCAAGCAGGTGTTCGCCATGGCCTGGGCGATCTCGGCCATGGTGTCGTCGGTGGCCGGCATCGTGGTCGGGGTGGTCAACGGCGTGTCCTCCGCCTTGTCCGGCTTCGGCATCAAGGTGTTCCCGGCGGTGATCCTGGGCGGGCTGGACAGCGTGGTCGGCGCGGTGGTGGGCGGGCTGATCATCGGCATCCTCGAGCATTTCGCCCACTGGCTCGACGTCACGGTCCTGGGCTGGGGCAACATGCTGAAGATCGCCCCCTTCTACGTCCTGATCGTGATCCTGATGATCAAGCCCTACGGCCTGTTCGGCACCAAAGACATCGAGCGGATGTGATGGCCAACGCCTATGCCCGCCCCTGCGGCGACTTCCGCACCAGCTACGGCGCCGACACCACCATCTTCGCCGACGCCTTCAGCCGGCGCAGCGTCATCGTCATCCTGCTGCTGCTGGCGGCCTCGCCGATCGCGGTGCAGCTCGGCTGGCTGTCCAAGGGCTGGATCGACAGCTTCATCGAGATCGGTTACCTCGCGGTCGCGGCGCTGGGCCTCAACATCCTGGTCGGCTTCACCGGCCAGATCTCGATCGGCCATGCCGTGTTCTTCGGCTTCGGCGCCTTCGCCTCGGCCTGGCTGAACCGCACCACCGGCATCCCCGTCTTCTTCTGCATCCCGCTGGCCGGGATCCTGACCGCGGGGGTCGGGCTGGTGTTCGGCATCCCGGCGGCGCGGATCAAGGGCCTGTACCTCGCCATCGCCACCCTCGCCGCCCAGGTCATCCTCGAGGATTTCTTCGCCCGCGCCGGCTGGTTCACCGGCGGCGTCGCCGGCGCCACCGCCGCCCCGGTGATGCTGTTCGGCCGGGAGGTCGACCGCATCAACTACTTCTACGTCGTGCTGTTCTGGGCGGTGCTGCTGTTCCTGGCCGCGACCAACCTGATGCGCTCGCGCGACGGCCGCGCCTTCGTGGCGGTGCGCGACCACTACCTCGCCGCCGAGATCATGGGCATCAACCTGACCAAGTACCGGGTGCTGTCCTTCGGCATCGCCGCCTTCTACGCCGGGGTCGGCGGCGCCCTCTACGCCCATTACCTGCAGGTGGTCTCGGTCGAGGAGTTCACCATCCTCAAATCGATCGAGTTCCTCGGCATGGTCATCATCGGCGGGCTCGGCTCGATCATGGGGTCGATCCTGGGCACCATCTTCATGGTGTCGCTGCCCGATGTGATGGACTGGCTGGTGCGGCTGATCCGCGGCACCTGGCTGTACAAGACGCTCGACCTGCGGGTCGGCATCAACTTCCTGAAGGAGATGGCGGTCGGCGTCGCCATCATCCTGTTCCTGATCTTCGAGCCGGACGGGCTGGCCCATCGCTGGCGCCAGATCAAGGCCTGGTGGAAGCTGTATCCCTTCTCGTACTAACCCGGCCGCGACAGAACGGCCGCCATGGAGGAGACACCGATGTCGAGACGATCCCTGCTCGCCGCCACCGCTTTCATCGGCCTCTGCGCCGCCGCACCGGCTGTGGCGGACGACATCCCGGTCGGCCACATCGCCGACCTGACCGGCCCGACCGCCTCGATCGGCGTGCCCTATGCCGATGGCGTCGCCGACACGCTGAACTGGGTGAACGAAAATGGCGGGGTCGACGGCGACAGCATCGCCTTCGAGACCTACGACTACGCCTACAAGGCGCCGCAGGCGGTGTCGGAATACCAGCGGCTGGTGGCCAACGAGCATGTGGTGGCGATCGCCGGCTGGGGTACGGCCGACACCGAGGCGCTGATCGAGTTCATCGGCAAGGACCAGATCCCCTACTTCTCCGGCTCCTATTCCGGGGCGCTGACCGACCCGACCGGCAAGGCGCCGAAGGCGACCAAGGCGACGCCGTTCAACTTCTTCTACGGCCCCTCCTACTCCGACGCCTGCCGCGCCCTGGCGCAATGGGCGGCCGAGGACTGGAAGAAGAAGGGCGGCCAGGGCACCCCGAAATGGGTGCATATGGGCGACAACCACCCCTACCCGAACTCGCCCAAGGTCGCCTGCAACGAATACGCGAAGGAGCTGGGCTTCGAGGTGCTGGACCCGATCCAGTACACCATGGCGCCGGGCGACTTCACGCCGCAATGCCTGACGCTGAAGGAGAAGGGCGCCAACTACGCCTACATCGCCAACATCGCCGGCTCGACCCCCTCGCTGCTCAACGCCTGCGCCACCGCCGGCACCAAGGTGCAGTTCGTGGCCAATGTCTGGGGCTATGACGAGAACATCATGAAGGCGGCCGGCGCCAACGCCGACGGCGTGGTGGTCGCGGTCCGCACCGGCGCGATCTGGACCGACAAGGGCGCCGGCATGGACCGGGTGCGCGAGATCTCGAAGATCAGCGATTCCGGCGGCCAAGCCTACCGCCCTCTCAGCTACATCGCCGGGGTCTGCGCCACCTCCTACATGGTCGAGGCGATCAAGGCGGCGAAGGCCAAGGGCGCGGTCGGCGGCGTCGCCATCCGCGACGCGATGTACGACAAGAAGGACTGGGTGCCGGCCGGGCTGGAGGGGGTGTGCCTGCCCTCGACCTGGACCGCCACCGACCATCGCGGCCTGATGACCGTGCCGATCTACCAGGGCCATGTGAAGGGCGCGACCCAGGGCAAGGAGGTCTCCGCCCTGATGGCCGACGGCACCATGGCGCTGGAGAAGGTCGGCGAGATCACCCTGCCCCGCCGCCCGGAATGGCTGGGGTATTGAGATGAGCCAGGCGGCGCCCGCGGCGGCGGCCCTGCCGGAAACGGCGCCGCCCTTGCTCTCGGTCGAGAACATCGAGGTGGTCTACAACGACGTCATCCTGGTGCTGCGCGGCCTCAGCCTGACGGTGCCGAAGGGCGCGATCGTGGCGCTGCTCGGCGCCAACGGTGCCGGCAAGTCGACCACGCTGAAGGCGATCTCGGGCCTGCTGCGCACCGAGGACGGCGCCGTCACCCGCGGCGGCATCACCTATGACGGCCAGCCGATCCACCATCTCGACCCCGGCGCCATCGTGCGCCGGGGCATCTTCCAGGTGATGGAGGGGCGCCGCATCGTCGCCGACATGACCTGCCTGGAGAACCTCCGGCTCGGCGCCCACACCCGGCGCGACCGCGAGATCGGCGACGACATCGACCGGGTCTACGGCTATTTCCCGCGGCTGCGCGAGCGCACCGGCCTGGCCGGCTACCTCTCGGGCGGCGAGCAGCAGATGCTGGCGATCGGCCGGGCGCTGATGGCCCGGCCGAAGCTGATCCTGATGGACGAGCCCTCGATGGGCCTGTCGCCGCTGCTGGTGAAGGAGGTGTTCGGCATCATCCGCCAGCTCAACGCCGAACTCGGCCTGACCATCCTGCTGGTCGAGCAGAACGCCCGGATGGCGCTGTCCTGCGCCAGCTACGGCTACATCATGGAGAACGGCAAGGTGGTGCTGGACGGCACCGCCGAGGCCCTGGCGGCCAATGAGGACGTCAAGGAGTTCTACCTCGGCGGCGCCGGCGAGCAGCGCCGGAGCTTCAAGAACCTGAAGAGCTTCAAGCGCCGCAAGCGCTGGCTTTAGGCCGCTCCCTTCAACTGCTCGATCATCATCAGCAGCGACCGGCGGTCGATCTTGCCGAGGTTGTTGCGCGGGATCTCCTCGACGATCTCGAGCCATTCCGGGACCTTGTAGTCGGCCAGCCGCGCCGTCACATCGGCCAGGATCTCCCGGGAGGTGGTGCGCGCACCGGGCTCGAGCTGCACGAAGCCCGCCACCCGCTGGCCCAGCACCGCATCGGCGACGCCGACCGCCGCGGCGGTCCTGACGGCGGGATGGGCGGCCAGGGCCTCCTCGATCTCGACCGGGGAGATGTTGGTGCCGCCGCGGATGATCAGCTCCTTCTTGCGCGACACGAACCAGAGATCGCCGGCCTCATCCTGCCGCATCAGGTCGCCGGTCTGGTACCAGCCGTGCCGCGGCGCGCCTTCGACCGCGCCCGGCCCGGCCCAGTAGCCGATACTGACATCGGGACCCCGCACCAGGAGCTCGCCGATCTCGCCGCGCCGCACCGGCAGGCCGCGGTCGTCGACCAGGCGCACCTGCGCGCCCTTCACGATCCGGCAGGCCGGGCCGGACACCGGCCGGTAGGCCATCGCGGCGATGGTCTCGGTCGCGGCCCAGATCGAATGCAGCGGGCAGCCGAACACCGCCGGGAACTGGTCCTGCAGCTGCTGCGGGCAGACGTCGCCGCCGGTGATGCAGCTGCGCAGCGACGCGACGTTGCGCGGCTGGACCTTCTGCCGTTCGAACAGGAGGCCGAACATGTAGGGCATCGCCAGAAGCCAGGTGCAGCGATGACGCTCGACCACGTCCAGCACGACGTCGGGGTCGAAGCGGTCGAGCAGGATGAACGGCACGCCGAACCTGACATAGCCCAGGAAGGTGAACAGGCCGCTGGCATGGCCCATCGCCGTGGCCATGACCGCGACGTGGCTGCCGTCGAGCCCCCAATTCGCCAGCGACTCAGCGCCGGCCCCCAGGGTGGACGGGGTGTGGATCACCAGCTTGGGCTGGCCGGTGGTGCCGGAGGTGGTGATCAGCACCGCGGGGGCGTGGGCGTCGACGGTGTCGGGCACCGGCGCGCCGTTGGTGTCGCCGAACAGCACCGTCCAGGGCTGCGCCCGCCCGTCATCGGCGCCGGCCCCGATGACGAAACGCCGGTCCGAGGCGAGAACCGCGCGGTCGACGGCGGCGATGCGCGCATAGAGATCGGCATCGCCGATGTAGAGGGCGGGCCGCAGCCGCTCCAGCAGCGGGATCAGCTCCGCCGCCTTGAACGCGGTGCGGAACGGCACCGCGATCGCGCCGACCAGGAAGCAGGCGTAGTAGGCGACGACCATCTCGGGCCGGTTCACCATGTGCAGGACGACGCGGTCGCCCGGCCGGACACCCCGGGCGGCAATGCCGAGGGCCAGGTCGCCGGCCTCCTGCGCCAGCCGCTGATAGGTCCAGGTGTCCTCGCCGCTGACGAAGGCCACGCTGTCCGGCTGCGTTTCGGCACTGTGGCGCAGCGCTGCGATAGGCGTGAAAGTCATTCGACTCTCCAAACGACAAACATGAAGGTTTCAGGGCGGCGGTCTTCGCCGCCCGGCAGCAGAGTTAAGTTCTGAGCGAGATCGGAGGGCAGTGTCCGGCCGATCAGTTCAGCGCCAGGACACGCGGCGTCTCTCGCTGTGACGAGAAATTGGCGCCCCGGGACTGCCGAATGATGTCAGCGCCGCAGAAACGGGTTACCGGCGTAACCGGGATTCAGTCGCTAGCTGATGCCGGCCGCCCAGGCTTGACGAACCCTGCTGATGCAATAGGCTCAGCTTGCTCATTTGATCAAAGCCGTGGGGACCGACATCGATGGCCGATACGGGGCTGGAGCCGATCCTGTCGCGGCTGACCATTCAGGACGGCGTGCACCAGCAGCTGCGGCACGCGCTGATGACCGGCCGGTTCGACCCCGGCCAGGTGATGACCATCGCGTCGCTGGCCGAGGCCTTCGGCACCAGCCACATGCCGGTGCGCGAGGCGCTGCGCCGGCTGGGGGCGGAGAATGCGGTGGAGATCGCGCCGAACGGGTCGGCCCGGGTGCCGATCGTGACCCGGGCGCGGCTGGACGACCTCTGCCGCGCCCGCATCGCCATCGAAGGCCTGGCGACCGAGCTGGGCGCCGCCCGGGTCACCGCCGCCGACATCGAGCTGCTGCACGCCGCGGTGCTGGAGCAGGAGCGGATCGCCCGGCACGCCAGCCCCTACGACATGCTGGACAAGAACCGCCAGTTCCACTTCACCATCTACCGCGCCTCCGGCTCGGACGTGCTGATCCAGCTGATCGAGACGCTATGGCTGCGGTTCGGGCCCTACATGCGCCGGCTGTCGGCCCATGTCGAACCGATGCTGCGGGCCGGCACCCTGGCGCCCTACACCGGCCATCACCACGCCATCATCGCCGCCCTGCGCCACGGCGACGCGGCGCGGGCCCGCGAGGAGATCATCGCCGACATCCGCACCACCCAGGACCTGCTGCGGACGCTCTGCCCGGACGAAGCGGAGGCGAAGGCGGCGGCGCCGGCCTGAACGGCTCCGCTGAGGCACGGCATCATCGGCTGGTGAAGGTTTAAGGTTAAAGCAATTCCGGTTGATCAGGGCCCCCTATCCGTGATCACATGATCAAACAAAGCTGCATCGCCCATCAGGCGAAAGCAGCCGCGAGAGCGGAAACAAAGAGCCAATAAACCGTCGCTTGGACCGCAGAAAACAGAGGAGGCTGACCATGATGAAATGCCTGGCCCGCATGGGCGTCCTGATCGCGCTCGGCGTCGCCGCCGCGTCGCCGGCCCTGGCCGAGACGATCGTCGTCGGCGCCTACCCGGCCAATCCGCCCTGGGAGTACAAGACCGACAGCGGCGCCTTCGAAGGCTTCGAGGTCGACCTGGCGAAAGAGGTCGCGAAGCGCATCGGCGTCGACGTCGAGTTCCAGGACCTGGGCTTCCAGGCCCTGTTCGCCGCCACCAGCTCCGGCCGCATCGACTTCGCCATCTCGTCGATCTCGGTCAACAACGAGCGGTTGCAGAACCAGTCCTTCACCCAGTCCTACTACGACAGCGACGGCACGGTGTTCGGCGTGCCGACATCGCCGATCCATTCGCTCGACGACCTCAAGGGCAAGATCGTCGGCGTCTTGTCCGGGTCGACCGGCGAGGCCTGGGCCAAGGCCAATGGCGAGAAGCTCGGCATCACCGAGGTCAAGGGCTACAACGCCCAGCAGGACCTGCTGATGGAGGTCCAGAACGGCCGGGTCGATTTCGGCGCCAGCGAGATCTCGGGCCTGCAATACGCGATCAAGCAGATGCCCGGCCTGAAGATCCTGCTGCGCATCCCCACCGGCGAGCATTTCGCCATGATGGCGCGCAAGGGCCACCCGCTGCTGACCAAGGTGAACGACGCCATCTCGGCGATGAAGACCGACGGCACCATGGCTGCGATCCACAAGAAGTGGTTCGGGGTCGACCCCGAGGCCGGCACCAGCACCGTGGTGCCGGGGCCGATCCCGCAGGCCCAGTAGCCGCAACCGACGACGCCGGGGCCGGGCGGCATGCCCGGCCCTCCCGCCGCGCCAGCCGGGCCGGACCATGGACATCTTCGACACCTTCTTCAACTGGCCGGTGCTGGTGCGGTCGTTCCCGATCCTGCTGCGCGGGCTGTGGAACACCGTCCTCCTGGGCTGCACCAGCATCGTCATCGGCACCCTGGCCGGGCTGCTGGTCTGCCTGGTGCGGCTCTACGCCCCGCGGCCGCTGCGGCTGCTCGCCGTCGGCTACATCGACATGTTCCGCGCGCTGCCGATCCTGGTGGTGCTGATCCTGATCTACTACGCCCTGCCCTTCGTCGGTATCCGCCTGTCCTCCTTCGTCTCCGCCACCCTCGCCTTGTCGATGGTGCTGGCGGCGTTCACGGCGGAGGTGTGCCGCGCCGGCATCGAAAGCATCCCGCGCGGCCAGTTCGAGGCATCGTCGGCGCTGGGCCTGCCGTTCTGGCTGGCCATGCGCAAGGTGATCCTGCCGCAGGCGGTGCGCGTCATCATCCCGCCGCTGACCAGCAACTGCGTCGCGGTCTACAAGGACACCGCCCTGGCCTCCGTCGTCGCCATGCCCGACCTGCTGAAGCAGGCGACCGACGCCCAGGCGCAGATGGCCAATCCGACGCCGCTGATCGGCGCCGCCATCATCTACCTCGCCTTCCTCTGGCCCCTCGTCCGCCTGATCGGCCATCTCGAGGAGCGCAGCAAACGCCAGGCCGCCCGCCGCTGACCCGGCCCGCGCCCCGGACCTTTCCCAGGAGACTCCCCGTGCCCCTTGCCCAGACCACGGCTTCCCAGACCCCGGCCGCAGCGCCGTTCCCGATCGAGACGGTCCGCTCCCTGTTCCCGGCGCTGCGCCAGGCCGAGGCCGAGGGTTTCATCTTCCTCGACAACGCCGCCGGCGCGCAGATCCCGCAGAGCGTGCTCGACGCCGTGACCCACCACCTAGTCGACCACAATGTCCAGCGCGGCGGCCGCTACGACAAGAGCCGCGCCGTCGACCAGTCAGTGGCCGAGGCCCGCGAGAGCGTCGGGCTGCTGGTCAACGCGTACAGCCCGGCCGAGATCTCCTTCGGCATGAACGCCACCTCCTTCATCCGGCTGGTCAGCCTCGGCATCGGCCAGATGCTGGAGGAGCGCGACGAGATCATCGTCACCGACATGGACCACGACGCCAACATCGCCACCTGGCTGGCGCTGGAGAAGATGGGCGCGAAGTTCGCGTGGTGGCGGATGCGCGAGGACGGCAACCTCCACGCCGAGGACCTGAAGCCGCTGCTGTCGTCGCGCACCCGGCTGGTCGCCTGCACCGTGACCGCCCATTCGATCGGCTCGATCGTCGATGTCGCGGCGGTGGCCGAGCTGGCGCATGCCGCCGGGGCCGAGGTGTTCGTCGACTGCGTCCATTACGGCCCGCACGGGCTGATCGACGTCCAGGCCTGGGGCTGCGACTACCTCGTCTGCTCCGGCTACAAGAACTTCTCGCCGCATATGGGCTTCCTGTGGGGCCGCTTCGACGCGCTGAAGCGCCTGCCGACCTTCCGCGAGGATTTCATCCCGGACGAGCCGCCCTACAAGATCGAGGCCGGCACCTTCATCTACGAGAACGTCGCCGGCATGAGCGCGTCGGTGAAATACCTCGAATCGCTCGGCCGCGGCTTCACCGGCCCGTCGACCGGATCCCGCCGCGTCGACATCGTGGCGGCGATGACCGCGGTCCGCGCCTATGAGGCGACGCTGTCGCGCGAGATGCTGCGGGTGCTGAAGGGCTGCGGCGCCACCATCTACGGCATCGCGGACGAGGCCCGGGTCGGCGACCGGGTGCCGACGATCTGCTTCAACATCGGCAGCCATTCGCCGCAGGCGATCGCCGACGCCATGTCCGACGCCGGCATCGGCATCCGCGACGGGCACATGTACGCGCCGCGGCTGATGAAGCGGCTGGGGCTGAGCATGGCGACCGGCGCCCTGCGCGTCTCCATGGTCCACTACAACACGGTCGAGGAGGTGCGGCGCTTCGGCGCGGCCCTGGCCGCCTATCTCAAGAAGGCCGGCTGAACGCACCGGGCTTGACCGGGGCGCCCCAAGCCTGTCGTGATCCCCGGAGGCCGCAGACGGAGTCCGGCGGCGACCTCTGGGGATGGATGGGCGAGGCCGCGATGACCGACCATTACGACGATCTCGAGACCCGGCCGGCGGAGGCGCGGGAGAAAGCGCTGCTGGCCGAGCTGCCGGCCCAGATCGCCCATGCCAAGGCGGCGGCCCCCGGCTACGCCAAGCATCTCGCCGCGATCGACCCGGCGGCGGTGACCAGCCGCGCCGAGCTGGCGGAGCTGCCGCTGACCCGCAAATCCGACCTGACCTCGGCCCAGGCGCTGGACCTGCCCTTCGGCGGGATGACCACCCTGCCGCCCGGCCGGCTGCGCCGCATCTTCGCCTCGCCCGGCCCGATCTACGAGGGCGAGAGCCATGGCATCGACCATTGGCGCACCGCCCGCGCCCTGTTCGCCACCGGCTTCCGCGAGGGCGACATCCTGCAGAACTGCTTCTCCTACCACTTCACCCCGGCCGGGGTGATGTTCGAGACCGGCGCCGAGGCGCTGGGCTGCGCCGTGATCCCGGCCGGGACCGGCAACACCGAGCTGCAGGCCCGGACCATGGCCGACCTGCAGCCGCGCGGCTATGTCGGCACGCCCGACTTCCTCAAGCTGATCCTGGAGAAGGCCGACCAGCTGGACCACGACACCCGCTCGGTCACCCTCGCCCATGTCTCGGGCGGGCCGCTGCTGCCGCCGCTGCGCGAGTTCTATTCGGCCCGCGGCATCGACGTGTTCCAGAGCTACGGCACCGCCGATCTCGGGCTGATCGCCTATGAGACCGAGGGGCGCGAGGGGCTTGTGCTGGCCGAGGGCATCCTGGTCGAGATCGTGCGCCCCGGCACCGGCGAACCGGTGCCCGAGGGCGAGGTCGGCGAGGTGGTGGTGACCAGCTTCGACCGCTGCTCGCCGCTGATCCGCTTCGCCACCGGCGACCTGTCCGCCATCCTGCCCGGCCGCAGCCCCTGCGGCCGCACCGCGCCGCGGCTGCGCGGCTGGCTGGGCCGTGCGGACCAGAGCACCAAGGTCCGCGGCATGTTCGTGCATCCCGGCCAGGTCGCCGAGGTGCTGAAGCGGCACGAGCTGGCGCGCGGCCGGCTGGTGGTGGCGAGCCGCCAGGGCATCGACGAGGTGACGCTGCAGGTCGAGGCCGCGGATGCCGCCATCGCCGACGCCGTGGCCGAGACCCTGGCCGACGTCACCAAGCTGCGCGCCGCGGTGGCGGTGGTGCCGCCGGGCAGCCTGCCCAACGACGGCAAGGTGATCGACGACACCCGCAAATTCACCTGACCGGGCGGCAGCGCACCGGCTTGCAGGACGCGGCCCGGTCGCGCTAGCGTCCCGCCATCCACTAGCACTGGACCGCGGTCGGCTTCAGCCGGCAACCGGCAGGCACCAGCCTACGGGGAGACGCGCGCCATGGCCGAACCAGGTGTCCATTACGGTTCCTACCTCCAGCTCGAGCAGCTTCTCGACCTCCAGGCCCGCGAAAGCGAGAAGGCCGGGCGGCCCGCCCATGACGAGATGCTGTTCATCATCATCCACCAGGCCTACGAGCTGTGGTTCAAGCAGATCCTGTTCGAGCTCGACGCCGTGCAGGGCGTGTTCGCGGCCGAGCGGGTGGACGACCGCGCCATCGCCCGGGCGACCCGGGCGCTGCACCGGATCCACGAGATCCTGAAGCTCGGCGTGCACCAGCTCGACGTGCTGGAGACCATGACGCCGCTGGATTTCCTCGATTTCCGCGACCTGCTGCGCCCGGCCTCGGGCTTCCAGAGCGCGCAGTTCCGGCTGATCGAGATCCGGCTCGGGCTGCGCATGGCCGACCGCCTGGCCTATGAGGGCAAGTCGTTCGAGACCCGACTGGAATCGCCGGGCCGCGAACGGGTGACGGCGGCGCTGGGCCAGCCCAGCCTGTTCGACCAGCTCGACGCCTGGCTGGCCCGCACCCCGTTCATCGAGCGCGGCGGCTACCGCTTCCACGAGGCCTACCGCGCGGCGGTGGTGCAGATGCTGGAGGGCGACATCGGCCACCTCGCGGCCCATCCCACGCTGGACGATGCGGCGCGGGAGAAGGAGGTCGCGGCGTTGCGCCAGGCCCTGTCCCGCTTCGACGCGCTGTTCGACGAGACGCTGTACGCCGCCGAGGTGGCGCAGGGATCGTGGCGGATGTCCTGGCGGGCGCTGCAGGCGGCGCTGTTCATCAACCTCTACCGCGACGAGCCGGCGCTGCAGGTGCCGTTCGGGCTGATCAGCCTGCTGATGGACATCGACGAGACCATGACGCTGTGGCGCTACCGCCACGCGCTGATGGTCCAGCGCATGATCGGGCTGAAGACCGGCACCGGCGGCTCCTCCGGCCACGAATACCTCAGCCGCACCGCCGAGAAGCACCGGGTGTTCGGCGACCTGTTCACCCTGTCGACCTATCTGATCCCGCGCTCGGCCCTGCCGCCGCTGCCGGAGGAGATCACCCGCCGCACCAGCCTGTCCTATGACAAGGACCCCAGCGGCCAGGAGGCCGGCAAGTGAGCTACAAACCGCTGTTCTCCCGCTTCATCGCCGCCGCGCCGGACCGGCTGCACCTGGCGGCGCACAGCCACCATTTCTGGCCCGATGCGGTGTTCGCGGCCCAGGCGCGCTATGTCGAGGACAGCGCGCTGCACGCCGACATGAAATGGGGCCCGATCTTCGGCGGGCTGGTGCCGCGGCTGCAGGCGCGGATCGCCGCGATCCTCGCCCTGCCCGACCCCGCCTCCCTCGCCTTCGCGCCGAACACCCATGAATTCGTGCGCCGGCTGCTGTCCTGCCTGCCCACCGACCGGCCGGCGCGGATCCTGACCACCGATTCCGAATTCCACAGCTTCCGCCGCCAGGTGGCGCGGCTGGAGGAGGATGGGCTGGTCCAGGTCACCCGCGTGGCGCAGGAGCCGACCGCCGATTTCCCCGCCCGCTTCGCCGCGGCGGCACGGGCCGGCGGCCATGACCTGGTGTTCTTCAGCCAGGTGTTCTTCAACTCGGGCTATGCCGTGCCCGACCTGGCGGCGCTGGTCGACGCAGTGCCGGACCGCGGGACGCTGATCGCGATCGACGGCTATCACGGCTTCGTGGCGCTGCCGACCGACATCTCGGCCATCGCGGACCGCGCCTTCTACATCGCCGGCGGCTACAAATACGCCATGGCCGGCGAAGGCGCCTGCTTCCTGCATGTGCCGCCGGGCTACGGGCCGCGGCCGCGCGACACCGGCTGGTACGCCGCCTTCGGCGCGCTGGCCGGGGCGCAGGACGGGCGCGTGCCCTATGGCACCGACGGCAGCCGCTTCCTCGGCTCGACCTTCGATCCCTCGGGCCTGTACCGGCTGCTCGCGGTGCTCGACCTGCTGGCGGAGCGCGGCATCGGCGTGCCGGTGATCCACGCCCATGTGCTGGCGCTGCAGGAGGGCTTCGCGGCGGCGCTGGACCGGGCCGGCCTGCCCGACCTGGCCCGCAGCCGGTTGCTGGCGCCACTCGACACCCCGCACCGGGGCCATTTCCTGACCTACCGGACCGATGCGGCCGGCGCGATCGACGAGCGGCTGGGCGCCGCCGGCATCATCGTCGACCATCGCGACGACCGCCTGCGCTTCGGCTTCGGCCTGTACCACGACCTGGCCGACGTGCCTGATATGGTCGAGCGGGTGGTGCAGGCGCTGGTCCGGTCCTAACCGGCGGCGGTCTGCCGCAGCAGGAAGTCGCGCATCGCCGGGTCCTCGCACAGGCCGATGGCGCGCTCATAGGCCGTGTCCGCCGGCTGCCCGAGCCGCCGCAGCAGATGGGCGGCCAGCGCCCAGTAAGGCTGATAGCTGGCGACCGCCTCGGCCGGGATGGCCTGCAGCACCGCCCACCCCGCCGCGGCCCCGCGCGCTTCGGCGACGGCGGCGGCCCGACCGACCAGCGCACCGGTGGTGGGGGCCAGGCGCACCAGACCCTCATACAGCAGGGCCACGGCCTCCCAGTCGGTGCGGCCGGTCCGGGCCCGCTGGGCGTGCACCGACTGGATCGCCGCCTCGAGCTGGAAGCGCCCCATGCGGCCATCCTGGGCGGCGGCCGCGAGCATCCGCTCCGCCTCCGCCAGCATCGGCTTCGACCACCGCGCCGTATCCTGCTGCAACAGCGGGACGAAGTCGCCGGCCGGGCTGCGGCGCGCGTCACGCCGGGCCTCGCAATACAGCATCAGCGCCAGCAGCCCCTCCACCTCGGGCTCGGCCGGCATCAACGGCCGCAGCAGCCGGCCGAGTTCGATCGCCTCCGCCGCCAGCCCCTTGCGGCGTGGGTCGGCGCCGGCGACATCCTCCCAACCGCTGCCATAGGCGGCGTAGATCGCCTGCAGCACCGTATCCAGGCGCGATGCCAGCTCCTTCGCCTCCGGCAGCTCGAAGGCGATGCCGGCGTCGCGGATCTTCACCTTGGCGCGGGACAGGCGCTGCCCCATCGCGGAGGGCTTGACCAGGAAGGCGGAGGCGATGCGCACCGCGTCGAGCCCGAGCACGGTCTGCAGCATCAGCGGCGTGTGCATGGCGGGGTCGATCGCCGGATGGGCGCAGACGAACAGCAGTTTCAGCCGCTCGTCGGGAAAGGTGTCGGTCTCGGCCAGCGCCTGCGCCTCATCCGCCGCCGCCAGCAGGTCCGGCATCGCCTCGGCCTGCACCCGGGCATGGCGGGCGCCGTCGACCAGCCGGCGGCGCGCGGCAGTCAGCAGCCACGCCTCCGGCCGGTCCGGCACGCCGTCACGTGGCCAGGTTTCCAGCGCGATGCGGAAGGCGTCGGCCAGCGCGTCCTCCGACGCCGCGAGGTCGCGCGACCTCGCGGCGAGGAAGGTCACCAGACGGCCATAGGAGTCACGCGCCGCCCGTTCGACCGCGCGGCGCGTCTCCAGGCTCATTCCCGATGCGGCGGCGTGACGGGCCGGACCTCCACCCCGCCGCCGGGGCCGGCCGGGTAGCGGGCGGCCCAGTCGAGCGCGGCGTCGAGGTTCGGCACCTCGATGATGAAAAAGCCGGCCAGCTGTTCCTTGGTGTCGGCGAAGGGGCCGTCCTGCACCAGGCGCTGGCCATCCCGCTGCCGCAGGGTGGTGGCCGTCTCCGGCGGATGCAGCCCGGCGCCGGTCACGATCACGCCAGCCTCCTGCAGGGCCTTCATATAGGGGCCGAAGGCGGCCCAGAAGGCGGCGTAGCGTTCCGGATCCTTGCGGTCGGCGAATTCGGTGGGGGTCTGCTGGAACAGCAATGCGTACTGCATGGTCCTCTCCTCAACGGGATCGAGCGCAGATGTGTCGCTCGATGCCATGACGGGCCGGCAGCCGCCGTTTCGACATCGCGCCGCGAAAATATCGGCGCTACACCCTCCGTCGGCGAGATTTGGCGAAGGTGTCGAAGGCCACAGCCAGGACGATGATGACGCCGATGATGATCTGCTGCACGTAGGACGACACGTTCAGCAGCACCAGGCCGTTCAGCAGCACGCCGATCAGCACGGTGCCGATCACCGTGCCGAAGATGGTGCCGATGCCGCCGAACAGGCTGGTGCCGCCGATCACCACCGAGGCGATCACCGTCAGCTCATAGCCCTGCCCCGCCACCGCCTCGGCCGAATTCAGCCGGGCCGACAGCACGAAGGCGCCGAGCCCGACGAAGAAGCCCATGATGATATAGACGCCGAGCAGCACCCGCCGGACCTTCAGCCCGGACAGGCGCGCCGCCTCCGGATTGCCGCCGACGGCATAGACCTGGCGGCCGAACCGGCTGTAGCGCAGCACCAGATGGGCCAGGATGGCGAAGCCGAGGAAGATCAGCACCGGCACCGGGATTTCCAGGGCCTTGCCCTGGCCCCAGTAGCGGAAGCCGGCGTCGAAGCCGCTGATCGGCCCGCCGCCGGACAGCAGCAGCGCCGCGCCGCGGAACACCGACATGCCGCCCAAAGTCACCACGAAGGGCGGCACCTTGAGCCGGGTGATGGCGAAGCCCTGCACCGCGCCGGCGGCCATGCCGAGCAGGACCGAGGCCAGCGCCGCCACGCCCCAGCCATAGCCCTGCACCTCGTCGCTGCCGAGGGCGAAGTTGCCGGTGGCGCTGCCCTTGGCGACGATCGCGGCGGCCAGGCCGCAGAAGGCCAGCACCGCGCCGATCGACAGGTCGATGCCGGCGGTCAGGATGACGAAGGTCATGCCGATGGCGAGCAGGCCGGAGATCGAGACCTGGCGCAGCACGTTGAGCAGGTTGACGGTCGACAGGAAGCGCGGCTCGGCGATGGCGAAGCCCGCCATCAGCACCACCAGGAAGATCAGCGGCGCGAAGCGCGCCAGCATGCCGAACAGGTCGAACCCGCCGCCCTGCTCCGAAACCGTTCCCTGCGCCATCCCCGTCCCTTTAGTCTCGAGCCGCTTGTCTTGTCTAAGCCGCCTGGCGGCGCGTCATCAGCCGCATCAGCGTTTCCTCGTCGGCATCGGCGCGGTCGACCTCGCCGGTGATGCGGCCCTCGCACATGGTGACGATGCGGTCGCTGATCGCCAGCACCTCGGGCAACTCCGAAGAGATTGCGATCACCGCGATCCCATCCCGCGCCAGCCGGCCGAGCAGCTGGTGCACCTCGGCCTTGGCGGCGACGTCGATGCCGCGCGTCGGCTCGTCCACGATCAGCACCTTCGGCCGCAGCGCCAGCCAGCGCGCCAGCACCACCTTCTGCTGGTTGCCGCCGGACAGGTTGGCGATCTGCTGCTCCGAACTCGCCATGCGGATGCCCAACGCCCGGCGATACTCCTCGACCAGCCCCTTCTCGCGGCTGTCCGAGACATAGCCGAACAGGCCGGACAGCTTGCCCAGCGCGGCGATGGCGAGGTTGGCGCGGATCGCCAGCGACAGGAACAGCGCCTGCTGCTTGCGGTCCTCCGGCACCAGACCGATGCCGTGGCGGATCGCATCGGCTGGGGACCGGATCTCGACCAGCTTGTCCTCGACCAGGATGCGGCCGGCGGTGCGGCTGTCGGCGCCGAACACCGACCGCGCCAGCTCGGTGCGCCCGGCCCCGACCAGCCCGGCAATGCCCAGGATCTCGCCCCGGCGCACCGACAGCGACACGTCGCGCAGCACCGTGGCATGGGGATTGAGCGCGCTGCGCTCGGTCTTGATGCCCTCGACCCGCAGCGCCGGCGGGCCGGCCTGCGCCGCGCCGCCCTCGATCCGGGCCAGGGCGCCGAGGTCGCGCCCGACCATCATGCGGATGATGTCGTCGATGCCGATGGCCGCGACCTCGGCGCTGCCGACCAGCCGGCCGTCGCGCAGCACCGTGATCCGGTCGCACACCGTCATCACCTCGTCCAGCCGGTGGGTGACGTAGATCACGGAGATGCCCTGGGCCCGCAGCGCCCGGATGATCGCCATCAGCCGGTCGACCTCGGTCGAGCTGAGGGCCGAGGTCGGCTCGTCCATCACGATCAGCCGCGATTCCATCGACAAAGCGCGGGCGATCTCGACCATCTGCTGCTCTGCGACGCTGAGGTCGCGGACCAGCCGGCGCGGGTCGATGGCCAGGCCGATCCGGTCCAGCGCCGCCTTGGCCAGGCGGTGCATCGCCGACCAGTCGACCAGCCCGGCCCGGCCCGGCTCGCGCCCGATCAGGATGTTCTCCCCCACCGTCAGGCTCGGGATCAGGTTGAACTCCTGGTAGATCGTGACGATGCCGCGCCGCTGCGCCTCATAGGGCGCGGCGAAGCTGACCTGGTCGCCGGCGAAGGCGATGCCGCCGCCATCCGGCGCCTGCGCCCCGGACAGGATCTTCAAGAGCGTCGACTTGCCGGCGCCGTTCTCGCCCAAGAGGCCGTGCACCTCCCCCGCCGCCACTTCCAGCCCGACGCCGTCCAGCGCCAGCACGCCGGGAAAGCGCTTGGTGATCGCGGTCATGCGCAGCAGCGGTTCGGTCATGCACCCTCTCTCACCTGTCATCGCCGGGCTTGACCCGGCGATCCAGGAGCCACGGAGAACCGCTCTGGGTTGCCCCTGGATGCCCGGGTCAAGCCCGGGCATGACAGGAACAAGGAGCGGGGACCAGCCCTACTTCACCTCGGCGATGCGCTCGGCCTTGTCGAGATTGGCCTTGGTGATGGCGATCGGGGTCAGCAGGATCACCGCCGGGTCCGGCTTCTTCTTGGTGTTCAGGAAGGTGACCAGCACGTCGACCGCCTGCCGGCTCTGGCCGCCCGGGAACTGCTCGATGGTGCCGGCCATGCCGCCGTCGCGGATGCTGCCCAGCGCCTCGGGCAGCGCGTCGAAGCCGATGATCTTGATCTTGTCCTGCAGGTTGCGGCCGCGCACCGCCTCGAGCGCGCCCAGCGCCATGTCGTCATTGGCGGCGACGATCACGTCGGGCGGCGTCTGCAGCCCGGCCAGGATCGTCTCGGTGACGCTCAGGCCCTGGTCGCGGGCGAAGTTCGCGGTCTGCTCGACCACGATCTTGTACTTGTCCTTCTGCGAGTCGAGGACGTTGTGCAGCCCCTTGTTGCGGTCGATCGCCGGGCTGGCGCCGGGCTGGCCCTGCAGGTTGACGATGGTGGCGCCGTTCGGATAGGCGGCGATCAGCCATTTCGCCTGGGCCTCGCCGCCCAGCACGTTGTCGGCGCCGACATGGGCCAGGATGCCGTCGACCCCGGTCACCCGGCGGTCGATGGTGACGACCGGAACGCCGGCCTCCACCGCCTCGGACAGCACCGGGGCCATGGCGTTGACGTCGATCGGGCTGATGACGATGCCGTCGACCTTCTGCACCAGCGCCGCCTCGACATCGGCGGTCTGCTTCGGCGCGCTGTTCTGGCCGTCGGATTCGGTGGCGGCGACGCCCTGCTTCTGCGCCTCGGACTTCAGCTCGTTCATCATGTGGACGAAGAACGGGAAGCCGAGATTGGGCACCGATGTCAGGATGGTCTTCTTGTCCTGCGCCGCGGCCGGCAAGGCGACGGCGAGCGCGAGGACGGCACCCAGCAGGGTGCGCTGCAACGAACCAGTCATGAGCTCTCCTCCGCGGCGATTTGATCGTCATGGGCGGTGCCGCGCCGCGCTCCACGACTCTTTGCGTCGGCCAAATTGTCAGATGATTGGTCTCGCACTGTCAACGACATCCCGGGCGGGCCGGAGCGGCATGGTTGAATCCACGGGGCCGGAGCGTTCATAACCATACCGGCCCGGCGGATCGGGCGCGGCGGGAGAGTGTCATGGCGAAGGAAATCGATCGGCCGGTGGTTCCGGTGGTGCTGTCGGGGGGATCGGGGACGCGGCTGTGGCCGCTGTCGCGGGCGGGGTACCCGAAGCAGTTCCTGCCGCTGGTGTCGGATGGGACCATGATCCAGGAGACGGTGGCCCGGGTCGGCGAGGCCGACGGCTTCGCCCCGCCCGTCTTCATCTGTGCCGACGACCACCGCTTCGTCGTCGCCGAGCAGATGCGCCAGATCGGGGTCGCCCCCTCGGCCATCATCCTCGAGCCGGTCGCCCGCAACACCGCCCCGGCCGTCGCCGTCGCCGCCCGCTTCCTGGCCGACCAGGACCCCGACACCCTGATGCTGGTGCTGCCGGCCGACCACCACATCGCCGACCCCGCCGGCTTCCGCGCCGCCATCGCCGCCGCCGCCCCCGCCGCCCGCGCCGGCTACCTCATGACCTTCGGCATGCAGCCGACCGCGCCCGAGACCGGCTACGGCTACATCCTGCCGGGCGAGGCGATCGAGGGCGCTCCCGCCGCCCGCGCCGTCTCCCGCTTCGTCGAGAAGCCGCCGCGCGAGACCGCCGAGCAGTTCCTGGCCGAGGGCCGGCACCTGTGGAACGCCGGCATCTTCCTGTTCACCGCCGGCCGGTACCTGGCCGAGGTCGGCCGCCACGCCCCGCAGGTCCTGGCCGCCGCCGACGCCGCGCTGAAGGCCGCCGCCCGCGACCTCACCTTCCTGCGGCTCGACGCCGCCGCCTTCGTCCAGGCCCCCTCGATCTCGATCGACCATGCGGTGATGGAGAAGACCGAGCGCGCCGGCATCGTCCCCGCCGCCATCGGCTGGACCGATGTCGGGTCGTGGTCTTCGCTGTGGGAGATCGGCGACCGCGACGCCGACGGCAACCTGACCCAGGGCGACGCCCTGGCGCTGGGCTCGCGCAACTGCCTGATCCGCAGCGACGGCATCCTGACCGCCGTGATCGGGCTGGAGGACACCATCGTCATCGCCACCGACGACGCGGTGCTGGTCGCGGCCAAGGACCAGGTCCAGGACGTCAAGGCCATCACCGACCGGCTGAAGGCCGCCAAGCGGCCCGAGGCGGTGATCCACCGCGAGATCTACCGGCCCTGGGGCACGGTCAAGTCGCTGCACGCCGGCGACCGTTTCCAGGTCAAGCGCGTGATCGTCCATCCCGGGCAGGAGCTGGCGTTGCAGCGCCACTACCACCGCTCCGAGCACTGGGTGGTGCTGTCCGGCACCGCCCGCGTCACGCTCGAAGGCCAGACCCGCATCCTGCGCGAGAACGAGGCGATCTACCTGCCGATCGGCACCGACCATCGGCTGGAGAACCCCGGCAAGATCGACCTCGAGCTCATCGAGGTCCGCGCCGGACCCTATCTCGGCGAGGACGACGTCGTCCGCGGCGAGAAGCCCTGACGCGGGAAGCTCTGACGATGGCCCCGGCGGCGACGATCAGAAGCGGATCGTCGTCGACACGCCGAGCGCCGCCATCGGCTTCTTCGAGTGCGGGCTGTTCGGCGAATCGTCCTGGACCCGCAGGTTGACGCCGACGGTGTTGCGCCGCATCGGGATCGACATGCCGAGATCGACGATGTTGATCGTCTCCGCCGTCTGGCTGACCTGGTTCTTGGGGTTGTCGGACGGATTCAGGTTGGTGTGGTAGTAGGCGACCTTGTAGGTCCAGTTGTCGGTGTCGATGAAGGTGCCGGTGACGCCGAACAGTTCGGCATCGCCATCCAGGCTGTCGCCCATCGTCCGGTCGTAGAAGCGATAGCCGTCGGGATAGGCGAAGTTCTCGTAGAAGAACCCGAAGATCTTCTTGTTCAAGAAATCCGCCGTCGAGTTCGAATACTCGACATTGACCTTCCACATCGCACCGTCATCGCCCCAGCCGTTCCACACCGAACCGCCGATCACGGCCGCGTTCCGCGACGGCAGCGGAATGCCGATGGCGGAGGCGGCGGCGTCTTCGCCGGTCAGCTCGCCATAGATCTCGAAGGGCTGGCCGAACAGCTGGTTGCTGTAGCGGGCGTCGAAACCGGCGATCTGGTTGGCAGGATCCTGCGCCTGCTGCGCGGCGTTGACGTTGGTGTTGCCGAAGAAGCCGTCGAAGAAGCTGCTGGGGCTGCAGGGCCGGCCGCTGCCGCAGAACATCATGACACGCGAGGCACTGAGCTCGAGGCCGGGGATCGGATTGATCGACGCGCGCAGGCCGAACATCAGGGTGTTGGAGACGATGCGGTCGTCTGGCAGCACGCCCAGGAAGCCGGTGACCTGCCACGGGCCGATCCAGCTGAGCCAGGGCGTCTCGAAGGCATGCGGGTTGGAGCGCATGAACCCGACCTTGGGGAACGGCCGGGCGTTGGTCGACAGGATCAGGCTGGTGGTCTCGCCCGGTCCCCACCACTCGTCGAGCCAGCCGGCGTAGAGGATCCAGTTGTCGACCCGCTGGGCGAGGTAGGTGCCGTCGAGCGAGGCCTGGAACTGATCCTGGCCGGCGTAGTACCAGGGGCTGTCATCCTTGAAGAAGCGGGAATAGGCGCCGACCGACAGGCGCAGCGCGGTCGAATCGCCCATGTATTCCAGCGACGCCGTCACCTCGCCGCGCTGGCGCGGGGTGTAGTCGAAGCCGCGCACCAGGGCCGGCTGGTTGGTCAGGTTCGCTTCCAGCGTGGCATGCGCCTGGCCCTGCCGGGTCTCGGACGCCGCCCGGGCGCGGACGCGGTCGAGCGCGGCCCGGGCATAGGCCGGCAGCGAATCGCGATCGGCGTCCGCCAGGCGATAGGTGATCTGGGCCCAGGGCAGCGGCCAGGTGTTCAGGATGCCGTCGACGAGGCCGAAATTCTCGAGGATGTGGATGTCGTTGCGCAGCGTCGAGTCGCCCGGCTCCGCCCACGGGCTGGCGGCAGCATTCTGCACCCCCGCTCCCAAGGTACCGCCGGAAATGGCGGCGACGACAACAGCGGCAACAAACTTCCTGGCAACGGCCATTGGTCCCCCCGGACGGCCTGACAATCCAACCTCCATACACAAGACGCCCCGGGAAGCCCAGCCACCGCGCGAGGCGGCGCGTGCTGCGCCGATTTCGAGGCGACAAATTTGTCACAGCTGTAACACTGCCCTTGGCGGCTGCGATCCGCTGCGCCATGTCCTTGGTGGATGATATCGATTCTCAGGAGTTGCCATGCGCAGCCTCGCCCTGGTGCTGACCGCCCTGCTCCTCGGCGCCTGTGTGCAGACGCGGGTGGCGGGCTATGTCGACCCCGCCTATCGCGGCGGGCCGAAGATCGGCTCGATGGTCGTGGCGGCGGACACCCAGCGCCTCGGCGAGCGCGAGGCGCTGGAGAGCGCGGCCGTGGCCGAGCTCGGCGCGCGCGGGGTCCGGGCCGTCCGCATGATCGACCTGGTCCCGCCCACCCGGCCCGGCGGGCCGCAGGTCGAGGCCGCTGCCATCCGCACGGCCGGCGTCCGCGCGGTGCTGCGGATCGCGGTCGACCAGCGCGGCGTCACCACCCGCTTCATCCCGCCGACCTATGTGTCGGACCCGTTCTTTCCCTATGGCGGCTACGGCTATGGCTACGGACCCTATCGCGGCCCCTTCACCGGGGCGGTAACCGGCGGCGGCTGGGTGCAGGAGCCGACGGCCCGCTACGACGCCACGCTGGAGGACACCGGCAACCACGCCACCATCTGGAAGGCCGACGCCGTCGCCCGCGGCAATTCCAGCGCCGATTTCGCCGACCTGGCCGCGAAGGTCGCCCAGGACCTGGTCGACCGGCTGCAGCGCGACGGGGTGATCTAGTCGGCGACGTGGACCCGGCAGCTGGTGGCGGCGATCGCCTCGCCGAAGGGCGCCGGCGGGACCCGGTCGGTGAACAGGGCGTCGATCTCGCCGATCGACGCCAGGCGGACCATGGCGTTGCGGCCGAACTTGGTGTGGTCGGTGACCAGGAACACCTGGCGCGAATTCTCGATGATCGCCCGCGCCACCTGCACCTCGCGGTAGTCGTAGTCGAGCAGCGTGCCATCTGCGTCGATGCCGCTGATGCCGATGATGCCGACATCCACCTTGAACTGGCGCACGAAGTCGAGCGTCGCCTCGCCGACGATGCCGCCGTCCCGGGCGCGGACGACGCCGCCGGCGACGATCACCTCGAAGCTCGCATTCGAATACAGGATGTTGGCGACGTTGATGTTGTTGGTGATCACCCGCAGCCCGCGATGGCCCAGCAGCGCCCGCGCCACCTCCTCGGTCGTCGTGCCGATGTTGAGGAACAGCGACGCGTTGTCGGGAACCTGCCGCGCTGTCAGCCGGGCGATCCGGCGCTTTTCCTCCAGGCACAGCACCTGGCGAGTCGAATAGGCGAAATTCTCGACGCTGCCCGGCACGGTGACGCCGCCATGGAAGCGCCGCAGCAGGGTCCGGTCCTGCAGCAGCGAGATGTCGCGACGGATGGTCTGCGGCGTCACCTGGAAGCGGTCGGACAGGGCCTCGACGGTGACGTAGCCTTCCTGATGGACCAGTTCGACGATCTGGTTCTGCCGCGCCGTGGCGTTCATGGGCGCTCTTCTTCCGTGGCTTGACGAAAAGGAATGCTACCGAGGAAGCCGAAACGACACCAATATTTTCACTTCCGAACATCGAGGCTGGGAAGGCCGCGCGGCGAGCGGCTTGCGATCGGGCCGTCCCGTGCTATGAAAGGCGCCGTCACGCATGCAGATGGATCGGATCATGGGTTTCGAGTGGGTCATCATCGCCGCCGTCGTCGCCTTCTTCTTCTGGCAGACCGTCACCCGCTGACCGGCCGGCGCTGACGACATGACGCGCGGCCCGCCCACAGGCGGCGCCGCGATCCTCCCACCCGCCGATTCCGGCCCGCCTGCCGCCAGGCGAGGCTATGGCCGACGCCTCAGCGCCGCGGCCTTCCGGCCGCCCTGTCGTCCTGCTCGCCGGTGCGCAGCGTCCATTCCACGATCTGCTTCAGCACCCCGCCCAGGGCATCGTCCCAGGCCTGGATCACGGCGCCGAAATCTGGCCCCGAGACCGTCATCACCCGCTCGAAGCTGTTGCCGCCGATGATGGTGCGCTGGGGGAAGCGGACCAGCTTGGCGCCGATCCGCACCCGCACCCGGTAGGGCTCGCCCGGCCAGCGCTCGGCCCGGAACTCCCGGATCTCCGGCTGCAGCACGTAATTGGCCCGCAGCCCCGAGATCTGCCGCCCGACCGAGACGATCTTGCCGGTGTTCTCGAAGCTTTCGACCAGCAGGCCGACGACCATGGCCGGGGCGCGGTCGACCCAGGCGACCTTGGCGAAATAGTCCAGCGAGGTCGGGTTCTCGCTGATCGCGATGCGGTCGGTGTCGATCCCGGCATTGGCCGAGGGCATGTCGACCAGCAGCTGCCAGGTCACCTTCGGCAGGTTGGCATCGAAGGTGTTCTTCGGCGTCAGCTCGTAGACCGAGGGCGCCGGCGGCGCCAAGGCGCTGATGCCGCCGCAACCGGCCAGGCCGACCGCAGCCGAGGACAGGGTGGCCTGCCGCAGGAAGAGGCGCCGGGACAGGGGAGAAAGCGTCATCTTCACCTCGAGGAGCCTTGCGGCGGGACGCCGCCGGACGAGCCGCCGAACAGGAATTGGGCCGGGCTGCGGTCGAGCCGCGACAGCGTCCGGTTGAGATTGTCGGTCAGCTGCCGCAGCTGGGTAATCAGCTGGGTGATCTCGTAGAGCCCGTCGGTGGAGAAGCTCTCCACCCCCGGGCCCGATTGCTTCAGGAGCCGGGCGACATCGTCGGCGCTCTGCCGCAGCGAGGCGATCATCGCCCGCGCATCGGTCACCGCGGCGTTGACCTGGCCGTCCGTGGTCGACAGGAAGCCGGTGGCGCCGGAGGTGATCCGGGCGAGGTCGGAGCGCGCCTCGGTGACCAGCCCGTCGACATTCTGGGTCAGGGTGTCGATCCGGTCGATCGTGGTGGCGAGCTGGGCCGAGCGGTCGGCCAGGGCCGCAGTCAGGGTGTTCAGGTTGGCCAGGATCCCGGTGATGTTCTTGCGATTGTCCTCGGAGAAGATCTTCTGGACCTCGCGCGAGATGTCCGACAGCCGGTCGAGCAGCTGCGGCACGGTGTCGACGATCGCCTGCAGCCCGGAGGTCCTGGATGGGATGGACGGGTATTCCTCGCCCTCCGCCTTCTCCAGCTTCGGTGCGCCCTGGACGCCGCCGCTGAGCAGGACGAAGGCGCCGCCGGTCAGCCCCTGGATCTCCAGCGACGCCACGGTGCCCTTGACGATCGGAGTGGTGGGCCGGACCGCGATGCGGACCCGCACCCGCTCGACATTGGCGGGGTCGATGGCGACGTCCTGGACCGTGCCGACCGGGATGCCGCGGTAGCGGACCTGGCTGCCCTCCTGCAGGCCGGTGACGTTGCCGGAGAAGTAGATCAGGTAGCGGTCGGCGTTCTCGCGCAGGCCGGCCCCGCCGAGCCAGACCGCGAAGACCACCAGCCCGACCATCAGGATCAGGACGAAACTGCCGACGGCGACGTAACTCGCGCGGGTCTCCATCTCAGCTCTCCGCCCCGATCACCTTGGCCTGGGCCGCCTTGGACTGGGCCGTCACGGCATGGTCTGCGTGCTCGGCATGCGCCACCTCCGCCGCCCGGCCGCGCGGCCCGTGGAAATACTCCTGGATCCAGGGATGGTCGATCTGGAGCAGGTTCTCGTAGGTGTCGACCACGATCTTCTTGTCGACCAGCACGGCGATGCGGTCGCAGATGGTGACCAGGCTGTCGAGGTCGTGGGTGACCATGAACACCGTCAGCTTGAGGCTGCGCTGCAGCTCGGCGATGAGCTCGTCGAAGGCGGCGGCGCCGATCGGGTCGAGGCCGGCGGTCGGCTCGTCCAGGAACAGGATCTCAGGGTCGAGCGCCAGCGCCCGCGCCAGGGCCGCGCGCTTGCGCATGCCGCCGGACAACTCGGACGGGTGCTTCGTCGCCGCGCTGCAGGCCAGCCCGGCCATGGCGATCTTCACCCGCGCCAGATCGTCCATCATCGACCGCGACAGGCGGGTGTACTCCTTCAGCGGCACCTGGATGTTTTCCGCCACGGTCATCGAGCTGAACAGGGCTCCGTCCTGGAACATCACCCCCCAACGCCGCTGCACCGCCCTGCGTTCCGCCTCGTCGGCCGCATCCATGTCGACGCCGAGCACCTCGATCGACCCCGCCGCCGGCCGGATCAGCCCGATGATCTCCTTCAGCAGCACCGACTTGCCGGTGCCGGAGCCGCCGACCACGCCCAGCACCTCGCCGCGCCGGACGTCGAGGTCCAGCCCCTCATGGATGACCTGGGATCCGAACTGGGTCTTCAGCCCGCGCACCCGGATCGCGACCGTGTCATCCGGCGCCTCGCGCTCCGGAGCCTCTGCGGTCTTGTGCATGGCTCATATCCCCAAGGTCGCGAACAGGATCGAGAACAGGGCGTCGAGCACGATCACCAGGAAGATCGAGACGACGACCGATTGCGTGGTCAGCCGGCCGACGCTTTCGGCGCTGCCCGACACCTTCAGCCCCTCATAGCAGCCGACCATGGCGATGGCGAAGGCGAAGACCGGCGCCTTGACCATGCCGACCCAGAAGGTGTTGACGCCGATCGCTGCCTTGAACTGCTGCAGGAACTGGGCGGCACTGATGTCGAGCACGAAGTAGGACATCAGCGCGCCGCCGAAGATCGCCATCATGCTGGCGTAGAAGGTCAGGAGCGGCAGGGTGATGGCCAGGGCGAACACCCGCGGGATCACCAGCACGTCGATCGGATCGAGACCCAGGGTCTCCATCGCGTCGACCTCCTGGTTCACCTGCATGGTGCCGATCTGTGCGGTGAAGGCCGAGCCGGAGCGGCCGGCGACGATGATCGCGGTGATCAGCCCCCCGAGCTCGCGCAACACCGAGACGCCGAGCAGGTTGACGACGAAGATCTGCGCCCCGAAGCGGGCCAGCTGGTCGGCGCCCTGATAGGCCAGCACGACGCCGATCAGGAAGGATAGCAGGCCGACGATCGGCATTGCGTTGAGGCCGGTGGTCTCGATGTTGTGGGCCAAGGCGATGAAGCGGATCCGGCCTGGATGCAGCAGCGCCCGCAGGCTCTTGACCACGAGCATGCCGAGGAAGCTCAGCAACGCCAACGCTTCGTCGCGGAAATGGTAGGTCGACTTGCCGGTGCGCAGCGCCAGGTCGTACAGGATGTTGCGGTCGGGATGCTTCACCGGCACGTCGCGCTCGACCCGCGACACTGCCTCCAGCAGCCCCTTCTGGTCGGCCGACACGCCTTCGACCCGGACCGTCGCGCCGCCGGTGGCCAGATCCTCCTGGGTGCGGTGCACCAGCCAGGCGCCGACGGTGTCGAGCACGCTGACCCCGGACAGGTCCAGCACCACGGTCCCGCCCGGGTGCTTCCGCACCAGGGCGGCGAGGTCGTGGTCGAGCGGCGCGGCCGTCCGCGTGATCCAGGGCCCGGCGAGGCGCAGGGTCGTGACGTCGCGCTCGACGCTGCTGTCGATCCGGGCCTCGTCGCCGGCGACCGCTGCCGCCGCTGTCACCACCGGCCCCCCGCGATGCCAGGTTTCCGCACCTGCGAATTGCCTTTCGGGCGGCAGGGACTACGATGCATGGTCATTCCGGCCCGCAACCCAGGACGTCTCATGGATCTCAAGTCGCACATACGCGGCATCCCGGATTTTCCCAAGCCAGGTATCCTGTTCTACGACATCTCGCCGCTTCTGGCTCATCCGCAGGCGTGGCGGCACGCGGTCGAGACCATGGCGGCTTCGGTCAAGGAATGGCAACCGGATATCCTGGTCGGCATCGAATCCCGCGGTTTCCTGGCCGCGGCGCCGCTGGCCTACGTCCTGGACTGCGGCTTCGTGATGTGCCGCAAGCGCGGCAAGCTGCCGGGCGAAACCATCGGTCATCTCTATGAGCTCGAATACGGGTCGGATGCGATCGAGATCCAGGCAGACGCGATCAAGCCGGGCCAGCGCGTGGTGGTGGTGGACGACCTGCTGGCGACCGGCGGCACCATGGCGGCGGCGATCCAGCTGCTGCGCCGGGTCGGCGCCGATGTGCGCGGCGCTGCCTGCTTCATCGAGCTGACCTTCCTCGGCGGCCGCGACAAGATCGACGCGCCGGTGACCTCGCTGATGCAATACGACAGCTGAGAGCCGGTGGAGCGGGCGGGCGGTTCAGCGGGCCTCCTGCTGAACGGGCCCGCCGCCGCTCAGATCATGCCAGGCGGTGCCGACCAGCGCCGCAGCCCCCACGGCCAGCAGCGCCACGGCTGCCACCATGGCAAGGCTGCGCAGGCTGGGTATGGCGCGCCGATACTCCGGCTCGTCGAACAGGCTGCGGTTGAGCCGGCGCAGGAAATCACCATCGCTGCGCGGGGCCGCGGGATGGTCGAGGAAGCGCTCGACGACGCGGTCCTCGCAGACGGAAAGGTCGACTGAAGGCTGGGCCAGCCGGTCGGTCGGCCTGCGCTCGATCTCTTGCGCTTCGATCATCGCCCGGCTCCTGTCTCCATCCGCACCCGTCCTCACCGGCTTCCGCTGATGCTCGCACTATATTGCGCGCCGAGGCCGCCGGCACCAAACATCGCGTTTCCCAATGTTTCCGCTGCTGCGCCAAGCACCCAACGCTAGGCTGAGTCCGGTTCGCGGTCGATTGGGTCGGGGGAGAGGTGGAGCTATCCCACGGCATAGGTCCCGTCGTTCAGGTGCGGACGTCGAATCGCCAACCAATCCGGCATGCCCCAGCCCTCTCGCCGCCAGCCGGGCCAGGGCATTTTCAGTAAATGCAATTAGGAATGACACGCATCCGCTTGACCAGCGCCGACAGATATGAGAATGACTCTCAACATCGAAATGTTCGACCAATCACCGTGGATGGGACCAATGCTGGATCAGCCCACACTGCATGCGATCGAGCCGCCGCAGCGGCCCGTGGCGACGAACCTGGACACGCGTGAGCTGTTCGGCACCCGCCGCGAGCTGACGATCCAGCATGGCGAGGATGTCTATCGCCTGCGGATCACCCGCAACAGCAAGCTCATCCTGACCAAGTAGCCCTTCCCCGATCGCTTCGCGCCCCCAGCAAGTCGGGTTCCATCCCGCCGCCAGGCCGTTGCGCGAGGACCCGTCGCCTCGAAACAGGTTCTCGTCATGCATCGCACCCTGGCCGGCACCGTCCTTGGCCTCGTTTTCGCATGTCCGGTCGCACCCCGCCGATCGCCGGCACCACCGCCCCCCGGCGATAGGAGAGCCTGATGCAGAGCCTCGATACCCTGGCCGGGACCGCCCCGGCCCTCGCCGCCCGCTGGGCCGCGCTGCGCGAAGAGCGCCCGCAGTTGCGGGCGCGTGACGCCGCGGCGGCGCTGGGCGTCAGCGAGGGCGAGCTCGTCGCCTCCGGCACCGGTGCCGGCACCACCCGCATCGGCGGCGAATGGAGCACGATCCTGCAGGCCGTCGAAGGCCTCGGCCCGGTGATGGCGCTGACCCGCAACGAAAGCGTCGTCCACGAGAAGATCGGCACCTACCAGAACGTCTCGGCCGGCAGCCATGTCGGCCTGGCGCTGGGCGCCGACATCGACCTGCGGCTGTTCTACACCCGCTGGAAGCATGGCTTCGCGGTGGGCGGCGCCGATCACCCAAAGCCGAGCCTGCAATTCTTCGATGCCGCCGGCACCGCGGTCCACAAGATCTACCTGACCGATGACAGCGACCGCGCCGCCTTCGCCGCGCTGACCGACCGCTTCCGCCATGACGACCAGGCGCCGGTGCTGATCCCCGAGGCGGTCGCCGCGAAGGCGGTCCTCGACGATGCCGAGATCGACGTCGCCGGCTTCCATGCCGGCTGGGACGCGATGGAGGACACGCACCAGTTCTTCGGCCTGCTGAAAACCCACCGGCTGGACCGGCTGCAGGCGATGCGGCTGGCCGCCCCGGCCCGGGCCGAACCGGTTGCCCATGACACGCTGCGCCGGTTGCTGACCCGTGCTGCGGCGGGCGGCGAATCGATCATGGTCTTCGTCGGCAACCCCGGCTGCATCCAGATCCACACCGGCCCGGTGCACACGCTGAAGGATGCCGGGCCCTGGCTGAACCTGCTGGACCCCGGCTTCAACCTGCATCTGCGCGAGGACCGCATCGCCAGCAGCTGGATCGTGCGCAAGCCGACCAAGGACGGCACCGTGACCTCGCTCGAGCTGTTCGACGTCGACGGCACGCTGATGGCGATGCTGTTCGGCGCGCGCAAGCCGGGCCAGCCGGAACGGGCCGACTGGCGGGCGCTGATCGATGCGGTCGGCGCCGAGGCCGTGGCGTGATGCGCCCGCTGCTCGCCATCGCCGCCGCCGCCCTGCTGTCGGCCGCCCTGCCCGCCCGGGCCGAACCGCCGCAGCGCGTCGTCGTCGCCGGCGGCGACCTGACCGAGATCGTCTACGCCCTGCACGCCGAAGGCCGCATCGTCGGGGTCGACACCACCAGCCTGTACCCGCCGGCGGCCCGGACGCTGCCGCAGGTCGGCTATCTCCGCCAGCTCTCGGCCGAAGGCGTGCTGTCGCTCGGCCCCGACCTGGTCCTGACCACCGCATCCGCCGGCCCGCCGGCGGTGCTGGAGCAGATCCGGTCGGCCGGCACGGCGCTGGACATCCTCAAGGAAGGCTTCACCGCGGACGCCGTGATCGCCAAGATCGAAGGGGTCGAGGCGGCGCTGGGCCTGGCCGACCAGGGGCTGAGCCAGGGCGTCCGCGCCGATTTCGCCGCGGTGGCCGAGGCCGTGGCCAAGGCCCCGACCCAGCCGCGCGTGCTGTTCGTGCTGTCGCTCACCGCTGGTGCCCCGCTGGGCGGGGGCAGCGGCACCGCTGCCGACGGCGTGATCCGCCTGGCCGGCGGCACCAACGCGGTCGGCGAGGTCGAGCGCTACAAGCAGCTGTCGCCGGAAGCCGTGGCGGCGGCGGCGCCCGATGTCGTCGTGATCGCCAGCCACGCCGTCGAGGCCAATGGCGGCATCGACGCGATCGCGAAGCTTCCGGTCTTCGCCGAGACCCCGGCCGGGAAGAACGGCCGGGTGATCCAGATGGATTCGCTCTACCTGCTCGGCTTCGGGCCGCGCACGCCCCAGGCGGCGCGCGACCTGGCGATCGCGATCCATCCCGGCTGGACTCCGCCGACCCTGCCCGACCGCGCCTGGAGCGCCGGGTCGTGACCGTTCTGGCCGCAGGCAGGATTCCGGCCGCGGCCGACCGTCGGCAGATCCGCCGCCTGTCGCTGACCCTGGCGGGACTCGTGCTGCTGCTGGTCGCGGCCGTGCTCGCCAGCATCAGCATCGGGCCGGCCGACATCCCGCTGAGCCATGTCCTGGCCATCCTGGGCCGGCATCTCGGGTTCGGCGGCCTCGATGCGGTGACTGGGCGCGAGGCCGCCATCGTCGAGGCCATCCGCCTGCCGCGGACGCTGCTCGGCGCCATGGTCGGCGCCACCCTGGCGGTCTCGGGCGCGATGATGCAGGGGCTGTTCCGCAACCCGCTGGCCGATCCCGGCCTGATCGGGGTCAGCGGCGGCGCCGCCTTCGCCGGGGTCACGGTGATCGCCCTGGGCATGCCGGCAGCGCTGGCCGGCATCCCCCTGCTCAACATCTACGCCCTGCCGCTCGCCGCCTTCATCGGCGGGCTGGTCGCCACCGTCGCGGTCTACCGCCTGTCGAAGCGGGACGGCCGGGTCTCGGTCACGATGATGCTGCTGACCGGCATCGCGGTGAACGCCCTGGCCGCCACCGGCACCGGCTATGTCGTGTTCAAGGCCGACGAGAACGCGATGCGCACCATCACCTTCTGGACCCTGGGCAGCCTCAGCGGCGGCACCTGGACCGCGGTGTTCGCCGTGCTGCCCTTCGCCCTGGTCCTGCTGGCCGCCGTCGCCCTGGCCGCCCGGGCGCTGAACGGGGTGCTGCTGGGCGAGGCGGTGGCCCTGCATCTGGGCTTCCCGATCGAGAAGGTCACCCGGCTGCTGGTCGGCATGGTCGCGCTGGCGGTCGGCGCCGCGGTCGCGGTCAGCGGCATGATCGGCTTCGTCGGTTTGCTGGTGCCACACACGCTGCGGCTGATCATTGGCGCGGACCATCGCGGCCTGCTGCCGGCCTCGGCGCTGCTCGGCGCCGCGCTGCTGCTGGGCGCCGACCTGGTCGCCCGCACCATCGTCGCCCCGGCCGAGCTGCCGGTCGGCATCGTCACCACCGGCCTCGGCGCGCCCGTCTTCCTGGCGCTGCTGCTGCGCCGCCGGGGAACCCAGCCATGATCCGAGCCGAAGCCGTCGGCGTCCGCATCGGCCGGGTCCCGCTGCTCGACGGCGTCGACCTCGCCGTCGCGCCCGGCCGCTTCACCGCCGTGCTCGGCCCGAACGGCGCCGGCAAATCGACCCTGCTGCGCTGCCTGGCCGGGGAGCGCTCGCCCTCCTCCGGCACCATCAGCCTCGACGAAGCACCGCTGTCCGCCTGGGACCTAGTGGCCCTGGCCCGCCGCCGGGCGGTGCTGCCGCAGCAGGTGACGCTGGACTTCCCGCTGACCGGGCGCGAGGTGGTGACGCTGGGCCGGGCGCCGCATCGCGGCGTCGCCGATGCCGCCGCCGACCACCGCGCCATCGCCGCGGCGCTGGACGCCGCGGACGCCACCGACCTGGCCGACCGGTCCTACCCGACTCTCTCCGGCGGCGAGCAGCAGCGCATCCAGTTCGCCCGGGTGCTGGCCCAGATCTCGGGCAGCAGCACCACGGCGCCCTCCTACCTGCTGCTCGACGAGCCGACCGCCAGCCTCGACCTGGCGCATCAATCCGCGATCCTGCGCGTCGCCCGCGGGCTGGCCGATGCCGGCACCGGCGTGCTGGCGATCCTGCACGATTTGAACCAGGCGGCGCGCTTCGCCGACGAGGTCGTGCTGCTGCGCCGCGGTCGCGTCTTCGCCGCCGGCCCGCCGGCCGAGGTTCTGACCGCCGCGACCGTGGAGGCCGTGTTCGGCTGCGCGGTCGAGATCATCCCCAACCCCCATTCCGACAGGCCCTTCCTTGTTCCGATCTGAGGACATCATGCGCCATTCAGTGTCCGCGCTCGCTGCCCTGCTGGTGGCCCTTTCCGCCGCGCCCGCCGTCGCGGCGGAGGCGGTCGCCGCCACCGCGCCGGACGGCGTCAGCCTGGAGCTGAACACGCTCGAGCCGCGCGGCGAGAACTGCGCCGTCAACATGGTGTTCGGCACCAGCGACGCCGCCTACCAGTCGTTCAAGCTCGACCTGGTGTTCTTCGGCACCGACGGCGCGATCCGGAAGCGGCTGGCGGTCGACGCGGCGCCGCTGCGGGCCCGCAAGACCAGCGTCAAGGCATTCGAGGTCTCCGGCCTGGCCTGCGACGCCATCGGCTCGGTCCTGGTCAACGACGTGCTCGACTGCAAGACCGAGGCCGGCCCCGCGGCCGACTGCATCGACCGGGTCCAGACGCGCTCGCGCCTGCCTGTCGCCCTGATGCGCTGAGGAGCCCCCGATGGAGCACGATCTCTCGATCATCGCCCTGGTGCAGCAGGCGGACATCATCGTCCAGGGCGTCCTGGCGCTGCTGTTGCTGGCTTCGGTCGGCTGCTGGGGCATCATCATCGATAAGCTGTTCACCATCGGCCGGCTGCGCCGCGCCGCCGCGGCCTTCCGCCGCCGGGTCGACACCGAGCACGAGGTCGACCTGATCCCGGTGGACCCGGCCAAGCCGGTGGTCGAGGCCGGGCTGGCCCAGTGGCGCGCGGTCGATCCCGAGGAAAGCCGGTCGGACTATCGCGAGCGGATCGAACGGGCGATGCGCCGCGCCTCGAGCGAGGTGGTCCGGCGGCGTGAGATCGGCCTGCCCTTCCTCGCCACCATCGGGTCGGCGGCGCCCTTCGTCGGGCTGTTCGGCACGGTCTGGGGCATCATGAACAGCTTCACCTCGATCGCCAGTTCGCAGGACACCAGCCTGGCGGTCGTCGCCCCCGGCATCGCCGAGGCGCTGTTCGCCACCGCGATCGGGCTGGTCGCCGCGATTCCGGCTGTCATGGCCTACAACAAGTTCTCGACTGATCTGCGCCGGGTCAACCAGACCTTCGGCACCGCGATCGGCGTGATGGCCGAGCACCTGTCCGGCGGGCGCTTCGCCGCCGCCGCGCGGCGCCAGGCAGCCGAATAATGGCCGGTGCGCTGCTCGATTCCGACGACGGCGACGATTACGCGCCGCTGGCGGAGATCAATGTGACGCCGATGGTCGACGTCATGCTGGTGCTGCTGATCATCTTCATGGTCGCGGCGCCGCTGATGATGGTCGGCGTGCCGGTCGACCTGCCCAAGACCAGCGCCGACAAGATCGGCCAGCCGCAGAAGCCGGTGATCGTCACGGTCGACAAGACGGGGGCGCTGTCGCTCAGCGACGGCCAGGTGCTGACGCCCGAGACCGCGCCGGCGGCGCTGCAGGCGGCCGCCCAGGCCAATCCCGGATCGGTGGTCTATGTCCGCGGCGACAAGGACGTGCCCTACGGCCGGGTGATGGAGGTGATGGGCGCCGTCGGCCAGGCCGGCTTCGCCCGAGTGTCGCTGATCGCACAGGGCATGGCCCCGTCCGCGACCGCCCCGGGCGCCGCACCGACCGCGCCATGAGCCGCCTGCGCCTTTCCGGACGCGGCGTCGCCATCGCCGTGTCAGGCCTGATCCATGGCGGCGTCATCGTCGCCCTGCTGCCGAGCCTGGTCGGCCAGGCCGCGCCGACACCGACCGACACGCCGATGGCCGTCGAGATGGCGGGCTTCGGGGAGGCCATGTCGCAGCCATCCGTGGCCAGCCCGGCCGAGCCGACTCCGACGACCGACACGACGGAGCCGACCGAGACGACGGAGCCGACCGAAGTGGCCGAGGCCGTGCCGGTCGACCCGGCGGTGACGCCGGTCACGGAACCGCCACCGCCGGTCGACACGCCCACGACCGAGACCGCGGAGATCCAGCCGCCGGACCAGGCGCCGGTCGAAGACCCGCTGCAGGCCATCACCACGACCGCGGCGACCGAGGCGGTGGTGGCCGCGGTGCCAGAGACGGTCGACGCGGTCGAGCCGGAGCTGGTGCAGCCGCCGCCGGTGAAGCCGGATCCGCCGCACCGCACCGAACAGCGTCCGCGCACGCAGCCGCGCCGCACCGCGCCGCCGACGACGCCGGCCCAAGTGGCGGCCGTCCCGGCCCAGCCATCGGTGGCTTCGCCCCCTCCGGCGGCGGCCAGCTCGGGGCAGAAGACCGCGGATTACGCCAACATGCTGCGCGGCCACCTGGCGCAACGCATCCAGCGGGTCGCCTCGATGGTCCGCGAGACCACCCAGGTGGTCGTCACCGTGACCATCGAACTGGACGGCACCATCAGCGCTTCCGAGGTCTCGCGGTCTTCCGGGTCGCCCCCGATCGATCGCGAGATCATGCGACGGGTCGACGGGGCCTCCCCGGTGCCGCCGCCGCCGACGCGCCTGACCAGCATCCAGCTTCCCTTCCGGATCGATCCGCGCTGAACGACTCCCTTTGCAGCGGCCCGTCGTCGGCGCAGAGCGGCAGCTCGGCCCTCACGCCAACCCTGGATACCGGGCCAGCAGACGCTCCGCCTCGGCCAGATCCTCCGGCGTGTTGCTGTTGAGGAAGGGGTCGACCGGATCGCTGGCGAACTCGACCACGGCGGTCGGATGGCGCGCGGTCCAGCGCTCGATCTTGCGGATATCCTCCACGACCAGCGCATGCCGCAGGTCGCCGCGCAACGCCACCGGCCACAGCGCCACCACCGGGTGGGTCCGGCCCCCCGAGGCCGCCATGGCGATCTCCGCCCCCTGCTCCAGCCGCACCGCGGCCAACCGCGCCACCAGGTCGCGCGGGATGAAGGGCGCGTCGCAAGGAAAGCTGGCCACGGTGCGGATCTGCGGATCGGTCGCGGCCGCCCAATCCAACACCGCCAGGATGCCGGCCAGCGGCCCGGCCGCACCCGGCACATCGTCGGGCACCACCGGCAGGGGCCATCGCGCGAAACGGCCGGGATCGCCATTGGCGTTGAGGCACAGCGCCGCCACCTGCGGCGCGGCCCGGCCGATCACCCGGTCGAGCATGACGGCGCCGCCGAGCGGCCGCAGCCCCTTGTCGCCGCCGCCCATGCGCCGGGCCAGGCCGCCGGCCAGGATCGCGCCGAGCACCGGCCCGCCTTCCTCCTCCAAGCTCATGCCGCCATGACCAGATAAACGGCCAGGGCCACGACGATGACGGCGAGGATCAGGATCGGCCCGACGCCGGTGGGCCGCTCGACCGTGCGGGTGACGGTCGGGCTGCTCCGCTGGACCGTGACGATGCCGTCGCGGTGGCGCTGGACGACGCTTGCGAACACCGGGCGCGCCGGTTTCACGGCCGCGGTTGCAGCCGAGGCGGTCCTGGCCGCCGAGGCCCGGGCGGAAGAATCGGCGCCAGCCTGCTTCGCCGCGACCTGGCGGAGGACGGCGGCGATCGCGGCGGTGGCGCCGCCGGCTGTCACCACGCGGCCCGGCCGGCCGCGCATCATCACCAGCCCGGCCAGGGCAAGCACGAGCGCGACCACGCCCGCGACCAGCTGGTCGCCCCAGATCGCCAAGGGATCGTTCAGGACGGCCTGGTTCTGCTGCTGCGGGTCCATCAGCACGGCGACCCGATCGCCGGGCTGGGGCGTCGTCGCGAAGCCGGTCTCAAGGCCGGCATAGACCGAACGGACATAGCCCAGCCGGACCACGGTCTTCGCCGCCGCCAGCGCCGGGATGGTCTGGGCCAGCTTTATCCCGGCCTCGGGCGGCAGCACCAGCCCGTCGACCTCGACCGCGTTCCCGCGCCAGATCTCGCGCTCCCACGCGCCCTGCAAGGCGCCGAACAGCAGCAAGCCGCCGACCACCAGCAGCGCCACGCCCACAAGTCTCCGGATCATCGGGCCCTTCTGTCACGCCTCATGTCGCAAAGAAGCATACGCCTTCGTCAAAGAGCGTCCTATATTGTCGTATATGACGATCCAGACGCAGACGCCCTCGGTCGATCCCTCGCCCACCTCCAGCGCCCCGCTGGTGGACCCGTTCGGCCGCGCCATCCAGTATCTCCGCGTGTCGGTGACCGACCGCTGCGACTTCCGCTGCGTCTACTGCATGTCGGAGGAGATGACCTTTCTGCCGAAGGCGGAGCTGCTGACGCTGGAGGAGCTGGACCGGCTGTGCAGCGCCTTCATCCGATTCGGAGTCGGCAAGCTGCGGCTGACCGGCGGCGAACCGCTGGTCCGGCGCGACGTGATGACCCTGATCCGCAACCTGTCGCGGCACCTGGGCACCGGCGCGCTGGAGGAGCTGACGATCACCACCAACGGCAGCCAGCTCGCCCGCCACGCCGAAGACCTGGCGGCGTGCGGCGTCCGGCGGATCAATGTCAGCCTCGACACCCTCGACCCGGCGAAGTTCCTGGCCATCACCCGATGGGGGAAGTTCGACAAGGTGATGGACGGCATCGCCGCGGCCAAGGCCGCCGGCATCCGGGTCAAGATCAACGCGGTGGCCTTGAAGGGCGTCAACGACGACGAATTCGACGCGATGATCCGCTGGTGCGGCGAGAACGGCCACGACCTGACGCTGATCGAAGTGATGCCGATGGGCGACATCGGCGGCGAGACCCGGCTGGACCAGTACCTGCCGTTGTCGCAGGTGCGGGCCGACCTGGCGCGGCGCTGGACCCTGGCCGACACCGATCACCGCACCGGCGGACCGGCGCGCTATGTCCGGGTCGAGGAAACCGGCGGAAGGCTCGGCTTCATCACCCCGCTCACCCACAATTTCTGCGAAAGCTGCAACCGGGTGCGGCTGACCTGCACCGGCACCCTCTACATGTGCCTCGGGCAGGACGACGCCGCCGACCTGCGGTCGCCGCTGCGCGCCGACCCCACCGACGCCGCGCTGGAGGCCGCCATCCGCGAGGCCATCCTGCGCAAGCCCAAGGGCCACGACTTCTTCATCGACCGCCGCCACACACAGCCCGCCGTGGCGCGCCACATGAGCGTGACCGGCGGCTGATCACGCCAGCGCCAGCATCAGAATGGTGCCCGACAGGGCAGTGCCCGCGGTGATGACCGCGAAATCGAGACCGGCGTGCCACAGCAGCACGGCGATCGTGACAAAGATCCCCACGAGAGCCGGAATCATCCCCAATCCTCCCTCTACGGCCATCGCCCCTTGATGGCCTGATCACTCTCCCCCATCCGCCGTGAACCCAGCGTGAAGGGTAACATTCACGGTCGGGCCGACGCTGCGGACTGGACCTGGATTCCACATCGATTACAGTCCCTGCGCTATGACCCACGTCACTCCCCCCCCGGCCCCGCCCCGCCTGGCGATCGTCGCCGCCGACACCCCCGAGGCGCTCGCGGCGCAGGCCCGGCTCGTCGCCCGCTGGGGCCAGCATCCGCCCGAGACGGCCGATGCGATCGTGGCGCTGGGCGGCGACGGCTTCCTGCTGGAGACGCTGCATCGCTGCGTCGAACGCGGCCGGCCGATCTTCGGCATGAACTGCGGCTCGGTCGGCTTCCTCCTCAACGATTTCCATGAGGAGGACCTGCCGTGGCGGGTGGCGGCGGCGCGCACCGTGATCCTGCACCCGCTGCGGATGCGGGCGACCACCACGGACGGCGCGGTGCACGAGGCGCTGGGCATCAACGAGGTGTCGTTGCTGCGCCAGACCCGGCAGACGGCGAAGCTGCGGATCACCATCGACGGCATCGAGCGGATGTCGGAGCTGATCTGCGACGGGGCGATCGTCTCGACCCCGGCCGGCAGCACCGCCTACAACCTCTCGGCGCATGGCCCGATCATCCCGCTCAGCGCCGGCATCCTGGCGCTGACCCCGATCAGCGCCTTCCGGCCCCGCCGCTGGCGCGGCGCCCTGCTGCCGCAGAAGGCGACCATCGTCTTCGACATCCTCGAGGTGCCGAAGCGCCCGGTCAGCGCCGTGGCCGATTCGACCGAGGTGCGCAACGTCGTCCGGGTCGAGATCGCCGAAGACCAGGAGGTGTCGCTGACCCTGCTGTTCGACCCCGGCAAGACCCTGGAGGAGCGCATCCTCAAGGAGCAGTTCGAGCCTTGAATCGGCCGAGTTGCAGGCCGGCGGCGATCCGAGCCGCTGCGCCGCCGCCGGCTGCGTTTCCGCCATAAAGTTCTGGTGAAATAATCCGTCCGGCCACCCGGCCGCTATGGCACACTGTGGCCAAGCCGCCACTACGAGCGATACTCACCATGCCGTTCTCGCCCTTCGCGATCATCGTCATCGCCATTCTGGTCCTGGCGGTCCTGGTCATCTTCATGGGGGTGAAGTCGGTCCCGCAGGGCCGCGAATGGACGGTGGAGCGCTTCGGCCGCTACACCCGCACGCTGCGCCCCGGCCTGAACCTGATCGTGCCCTTCGTCGACCAGATCGGCGCCAAGCTGTCGATGATGGAGACGGTGCTGGAGGTGCCGCAGCAGGAGATCATCACCAAGGACAACGCCATGGTGACGGTCGACGGCGTAATCTTCTACCAGGTGCTGGACGCGGCCAAGGCGGCCTACGAGGTCGGCAACCTCGAATCGGCGATCATCAACCTGACCATGACCAACATCCGCACGGTGATGGGCTCGATGGACCTCGACGAGCTGCTGTCGAACCGCGACCAGATCAACGTCCGGCTGATGAAGGTGGTCGACGACGCCACCGAGCCCTGGGGCGTCAAGGTCACCCGCATCGAGATCCGCGACATCACCCCGCCGCGCGACCTGGTCGAGAGCATGGGCCGGCAGATGAAGGCCGAGCGCGACCGCCGCGCCACCATCCTCGAGGCCGAGGGCACCCGGCAGGCGCAGATCCTGCGCGCCGAGGGCCTGAAGCAGGCGGCGATCCTGGAATCCGAGGGCCGGCGCGAGGCGGCGTTCCGCGATGCCGAGGCGCGCGAGCGCTCCGCCGAGGCCGAGGCCAAGGCGACCGGCATGGTCAGCGAGGCCATCGCCAATGGCAGCGTGCAGGCGCTGAACTACTTCGTCGCCACCAAATACGTCGATTCGCTGAAGGCGATGGCCAGCGCCCCGAACCACAAGGTGCTGTTCCTGCCGCTCGATGCCGCCAATGTGATCGGCGCCATCGGCGGCATTGCCGAGATCGCGCGTGAGGCCTTGGGTCGAGACGGCGCTGCGCCGCAGGCGCTGCCGCCCCGCCGTCCGGCCGATCCGCCGGCGCCGGAGGGCGGGCCCTGGGCCCCGAAGCCATGATGGTGAACGGCCCCGAATTCTGGTGGTGGTGGATCGCAGCGGTGGTGCTGCTGATCCTCGAGGTCATGGTCCCTGCCACCTTCTTCCTCTGGCTCGCCATCTCGGCCGCGGTGGTCGGGATCCTGTCCTGGCTGATTCCGGCGGTCGGATGGGAAGCGCAGGTCCTGGTCTTCGCCGTGCTCTCGGTGGCGTCCGTCGTCGCCTGGCGGGTCTATCTGAAGCCGCGGACCGAGGCCAGCGACCAGCCGACGCTGAACCGCCGCGGCGAGCAGTATATCGGCCGGGTGGTGACGCTGACCGAACCGATCGCCAACGGCACCGGCCGCATCCGGGTCGGCGAGACCACCTGGGGCGCCGAAGGCCCGGACCTGCCCGCCGGCACCCGCATCCGCATCGCCGGCGTGAGCGGGACGCGCTTCAGGGTCGAGCGCGAGGTGGAGTAGAGTTCGCGTAGAACATTAGATTTTCTTTATAGTATTTTGATTTATATCGAGATCTTTATCCAGAATTGTCATGCCACGGCTTGACCGTGGCATCCAGGGGCGGCCAGAACCGCTCTTGGTGGCCCCTGGATTGCCCGGTCAAGCCGGGCAATGACAGTGAGTGAGGTGGGTCGAACCCGAGGACGGCCATCGTGGAAGCGCGGGCCACTCGGCCGCCTCCCCTCACACCCCCCGCAGCGCCTCGTCGATCGCGGCGATGTGCGGCAGGCCGGCGGGGATCAGGTGGGTCAGCACGTTGAAGGCGTGGATCATGCCCGGCGCCAGGACGTAGGAGACCGGGATCTTCGCTTCCTTCAGCTTGCGGGCATAGACCCGGGCCTCGTCGCGCAGCGGGTCGCATTCGGCCGCCAGGATGAAGGTCTTCGGCAACCGCGGCGGCACCGGATGCAGGGTCGGCGAGGCCAGTGGGTGGTCGGCCGGCTCGTCCGGCCCGAGATAGCATTGCCGGAACCATTCCAGGTCGACCCGGTCCAGCCCGTAGCCCTCGCCGTAGTCCAGCACCGAATGCTGGCTCATGGTCAGGTCCAGCCAGGGGCACAGCAGGTAGGTCAGGGCGATGCGCGGCCCGTTCTCGGTCGCAGCCAGGCGGCTGATCGCGGCGGCCAGCCCGGCGCCCGCGCTGGTGCCGCCGACCATCAGCCGGCGCGCGTCGCCGCCGAAATGCGCGGCATGGTGGGCGGTCCACAGCAGCGCGTCATAGGCGTCGTCGATCGCTGCCGGGAACGGATGGTCCGGGCCCAGGCGGTAGCTGGCCGAGATCACCAGGGCCGGCGTGTTGGCGGCGATCCGCCGGGCCTCGTCCTCGCTCTCGTCGATACCGCCCATCACATAGCCGCCGCCATGGAAGTACAGCGCCACCGGCAGCGGGCCGGTGCCCGCCCCCTTCGGCCGCAGGATGCGCACCCGGCGCGGCCCGGCGCGGCCTTCGATCTCGTAATCCTCGGCCAGGTCCATCTCCGGCAACGGCGGCATCCGCGACAGCTTGAGCTGGCTGAACGTCGCCTTGGCCCGATCCGCTCCGATATCCGCCCAGGACTGGATGCTGGTCTCTTCCCGCCAGCGCTCCACCGCCGCCAGATACGCTTCGCAGTCGGGGTGCAGGATCATCAGCTTCTCCGGATCGACGAACACCGCCTTGGGGACGGAACACCGCCCTGGGGCGGTCATGCCAGAACGCTCAGCGCGCGACCATCGTTCCGATGACGGGCGCCCACAGCACGTCATCGATGTGATCGGCGCCGGTCGCAAGCATCACCAGGCGGTCGAAGCCTAGCGCGATCCCGCTGCAATCGGGAAGGCCGCCGCCACGGTCGGGATCGAGCGCCGCCAGGAAGTCCTCGTCGATCGGATAGCGCACGCCGTAGAGCTGCTGCTTCAGGTCCATGTCGGCCTCGAACCGGGCGCGCTGGGCCTCGACGTCGGTCAGCTCGCCGAAGGCGTTGGCCAGCTCCAGCCCGCCGACATAGAGCTCGAAGCGCTCGGCGGTGCGCGGGTCGTCCGGGTTGGGCCGCGACAGCGCCGCCATCGACAGCGGGTAGTCGGTCAGCACGCAGGGGCTGCCGAGGCCGAGCCGAGGCTCGATCCGCTCCAGGAACACACGGAAGAACAAGTCGTCCCAGCGGTCGCCGTCGCGGGCCGGGATGCCGATCGCGGTGGTCGCCGCGTTCAGAGCCGTGAGGTCCGGCGCCAGCGGGTCGGGCGCCGTCGCCAGCAGGTCGATGCCGGCGAATTCCTGGAACGCCTGCTGCACCGTCAGCACCCGCCATTCGGCGAAGGGGTCGCACTCCTGGCCGCGCCACGACAGCCGGTCTCGACCAGCCGCCTTTGCCGCGGCCTGGAACAGCGCCTTGCAGTCGTCGATCAGCACCCGGTAGCCCTCGCCCGCCCGGTACCACTCGATCATCGAGAATTCGGGATGGTGGGTGGCGGAGCGCTCGGCGTTGCGGAAGACGTGGCTGAGCTGGAAGATCCGCTCCAGCCCGGCCGCCAGCAGCTTCTTCATCGCGAATTCAGGGCTGGTGTGCAGGTACAGCGCCTGCGAATCGTCCGGATGCGGGCCGCGCAGCTCGGTCCGGAACGCCACTAGATGCGGCTCCAGCCCGGGCGAGACCTGCAGCGCCGGGGTGTCGACCTCGAGGAAGCCGCGCTCGGCGAAGACCCGCCGCACCGCCGCCGTGATCCGGGCCCGCGCCTCCAGATAGGGCCGCTTGCGGGCGTAGACGCCGCTCTGCCACCAGCGGCCGCGCAAGCCCCGAATGCCGGTTTCCGTCGCCATGTCGTCACCTGATCCTGCCATCGGCCCTTCGATAGCAGGTCGAGCGGCGCGGCGCAGCGGCCGCATCGCGCCGTCTCCCGCAGACTTCCGCCGACTCGACGTTGCCCTTGCCGGGACTTGCTGCTAGGGTCCGCGCCCATCGCGCCGCCTTTGTCGTGCCGCCCCGGCGCGCCAGTGGGGCGCGACACGCATTTCTGTCAGAAGATCCGCCATGAAGGTCAACGCCATCACGATCCGGCCGGGCAACGTCCTCGAGCACGAGGGCAAGCTGATGCTCGTGACCAAGATCGAGATCATCCAGCCGGGCAAGGGCAACGCCATCATCCAGGTCGAGATGAAGGACGCCCGCACCGGCACCAAGACGCAGCAGCGTTTCCGCACCCAGGAAACGGTGGAGCGCGCCCGTCTCGACGAACACGAGATGCAGTTCCTGTACCAGGAAGGCGATCACTACACCTTCATGGACAATGAGAGCTTCGAGCAGACCCAGGTCCCGGCCGACGTGGTCGGCGAACCGGCCCGCTTCCTGCAGGAAGGCATGGTCTGCACTGTGACCGTGCATGAGGGCTCGCCCCTCTCGGTCGAGCTGCCGCAGACCGTCACCATGACCATCAGCGAAGCCGACCCGGTGGTGAAGGGGCAGACCGCCTCCTCCTCCTACAAGCCGGCCCTGCTCGAGAACGGCGTGCGCGTCATGGTTCCGCCGCACATCGCCTCGGGCACCCGGATCGTCGTCAATACGGCCGACGGCACTTATCTCGAGCGCGCGAAGGACTGATACCCCCTTATGGCCGGACGTTCCCCCCTCATCACCGTCATGATCCGCGCGGCCCAGAAGGCCGGGCGCGGCCTCGTCCGAGATTTCGGCGAGGTCGAGAACCTGCAGGTCAGCCGCAAGGGGCCGGCCGATTTCGTCTCCGCCGCCGACCTCAAGGCCGAGGACACCCTGCGCCAGGAGCTGACCCGGGCGCGGCCCCGCTTCGGCTGGCTGATGGAGGAAGGCGGCGCGGTCGAGGGTGAGGACAAGGACCGGCGCTGGATCGTCGACCCGCTCGACGGCACCACCAACTTCCTGCACGGCATCCCGCATTTCGCGATCTCGATCGCGCTGGAGCAGGAAGGCGTGCCGGTCGCCGGCGTGATCTTCAACCCGGTGACGGACGAGCTGTACTGGGCGGAACGGGGCGTCGGCGCCTATCTCAACGACCGCCGCCTGCGCGTCTCCAGCCGCTCGAACCTGGCCGACGCGCTGATCGGCACCGGCATGCCGTTCAAGGGCCGCGGCGACAGCATCGGCTTCCAGCGCGAGCTGGCGATGATCATGCCCCATGTCTCCGGCATCCGCCGGATGGGGGCGGCGTCGCTCGACCTCGCCTATGTCGCCGCCGCCCGCTTCGACGGTTTCTGGGAGACGTCACTGAACCCGTGGGACGTCGCCGCCGGCATCGTGCTGGTGCAGGAGGCCGGGGGCTTCGCCACCGACATCGACGGCAAGAGCCCGGCGCTGAAGGCCGACACGGTCGTCGCCGGCAACGCCCTGATGCACAAGACGCTGGCCATGGCCATCACCAAGGCCCGTGCGCCGCGCCCGCCGAAGGCCGCCAACGCCTCCTGACCCCGCTTGGCGCCTGACGTCGCTTGACGATTGTTTCGACCTACTCCGCTAGGCTATGGTCCGCCCCGTCGCGAGCGGGTGTATCATCGATGTTCCGTAGCGTTGAGAGGTTCGGCTTGACCAATCGGCGAGAGACCGGCCGGCGGGTGCGGTTGAGTGCGGCGGCCCTGCTGGTGCCGGCCGCCCTGCTTCTGGGCATCTCGGTGGCGGCGGCGCAGGATGCCGCCGGCGACCTGGTGCTCGACACCCGGATCCTGAGCGGTGGCGAGGCCCAGCGGCCGCAGCCCCTGCCGGTGCCGACCTCCTCCGGCCCGGTGACCGGCCCGATCCCGTTCCTGGAACCGTCGGTCCGGCAGGCGGGCATCCCGTCCCTGCCCCAGCTGCCCGACGCGCCCTCGTCCTACGACGCCGACGTCATGGTCAAGGGCGCCGGCTTCGCCGACCCGAACGTCAAGGTCGCCGCCATGCCGGAGATGGCGCCGGGCGACACCGTCGGCCTGGTCCCCGGCAACGGCTTCCGCATCCGCTTCGCCCCCGGCGCCGAGGAGATGGACACCACCGCGGGCGACATGCTGTCCGGCCTGTCCGAACGGCTGGTCGCCGACGCGACGAGCCAGATCGAGATCCGGGCCTATGCCGGGCCCAAGCCGGACCCGGCCGGTTCCCGCCGCGTCTCCCTCAGCCGGGCGCTCAACATCCGCGCCTTCCTGATCGACCGCGGCATCGACAACAAGCGCATCGCCATCCGGGCGCTCGGCAACACCTCGCCGCCGGACCAGCCCGCGGACCGCGTCGACCTCCGGATCCAGTGAAGGCGCCCTGATGTCGACCACCGCCCTGGCGTCCCGCCCGTCGTCGATGCGCACCACGATGTCCAGCCCGCGGCGGTATGTGATCCGGATGACGATCTTCGTCATCGTCGTCGCCATCGTCGCGGCCCTGCTGGCGCTCGGCGTGTCCTCCGCCTTCATGGCCAATCCGGCGCTGAACGGCGTGATCCTGTGCACCACCCTGTTCGGCATCGTCTTCTGCTTCCGCGCGGTGCTGAACCTCGAGCCCGACATCCGCTGGATCGAGGCCTATCTGGCGCAGCGCAACGGCGCCGGCCGGGTGCAGGCGCCGCAGCCGCGCCTGCTGGCCCCGATCGCCCGGGTGATCGCCGAGCAGCAGGGCGAGCTGAGCCTGTCGCCGCTGGCGATGCGTTCGCTGGTCGACGCCATCGGCGCCAGGCTGAGCGAAAGCCGCGAGATATCGCGCTACCTGATCGGCCTGCTGATCTTCCTCGGCCTGCTCGGCACCTTCTGGGGCCTCTTGGAGACGGTGCGGTCGGCCAGCGGCGTCATCGCCGGGCTGAACATGGAGGCGACCGACATCGGCGCCGCCTTCGCCAGCCTCAAGCACGGCCTCGAAGCCCCGCTGCAAGGCATGGGCACCGCCTTCAGCGCCTCGCTGTTCGGCCTGTCCGGCTCGCTCGCCCTCGGTTTCCTCGAGCTGCAGGCCAGCCAGGCCCAGAACCGCTTCTACAACGAGCTGGAAGACTGGCTGTCGGCCAACACCCGCCTGTCCGCCGGGCCGCGCGACGGTGGCGGCGGCGAGTTCGAGATGACGGAATCGGTGCTCCCCGCCTATATCCAGTCGGTGGTCGCCCAGACCGCGGAGAATCTCGATGCGCTGCGCCGCCTGACCGTCCAGGCGGATGAGGAGCGTCGCGGCCAGGGCGGCGCGCTCGGTGCCGTCGCCGGCCAGCTCGCCGCGATCGACGATCACCTGCAGGGCCAGCAGGCGCTGACCGCCCGCCTCGCGGAAACCCAGGCCACCACCGCCCTGGTGCTGACCCGCCTGGCCTCGACGCTCGAATCCGACCGCTTCGGCATGGACGAGCCGACGCGCCAGCACATCCGCAGCCTGGACACCACGGTCCGCCGGCTGATCGAGGAGATGTCGACCGGCCGGATCCAGCTGTCCGGCGAGATCCGGGGCGAGATCAAGCTGTTGGCCCGCACCATCGCCGCCTTGGCCGAAGGGCCCGAGGGGCGCTGACGCGGATGGCGATGCGCGGCCGTTACTCCTTCGGCGAACGCCGCCAGGTCGATGTCTGGCCCGGCTGGGTCGACGCGCTGTCGTCGCTGCTGATGGTCGTGATCTTCCTGCTGATGGTGTTCCTGGTCTCGCAGTTCTACCTGTCGACCATGGTCAGCGGCCGCGACGAGACCGTCGGCCGGCTGAACCGCCAGGTGTCCGACCTGACCGACCGGCTAGCGCTGGAGCAGGAGACCGGCCACGATTTGCAGACCCGCATCGCGCGGCTGTCGACCGACCTGGACGGCACCGCTCGGGAGCGGGCCGACCTCGGCAACCGCCTCGCCGCCGCCGAACAGGGCCGCGATGCGATCGACCGCCAGCTGCGCACCGCCCTGGCCCAGATCCAGACCCTGACCGGCGGCACCACCGACCGCGACGCCCAGCTGCAGGAGGCGGCACGGGTGATCCAGGACAACCAGGCGACGATTGAGCGGCAACGGCGCGAGCTGGCCCAGCTGCAGGCCGATGCGGCGACCCTGCGCACCAGCGGCCAGGATCGCGACCTGACCGTCACCAACCTCTCGACCGCGCTGGCGGCCAGCCGCAAGGATGCGTCGGATCTCGGCGCCACGCTGCAGCAGCGGCAGGCGGAGGCGACGGCCTTGGCCGCCGAGCTGGACCGCACCCGCACGGCGCGGGATCAGGCAACCCGGGACGCCCAGGCCGGGCAGGACCGCGTCAAGACGCTGGAGACGCAGCTCGGCGACGCCAACAGCCGCATCGCCGCATCGCAGAAGGATGTGCAAGGCCTGACAGCGCAGCTCGGCGACGCCACCAGCCGCGCCGCCGCCTCGCAGAAGGACGTGCAGGACCTGACCGCCCGGGTCGAGCAGCTGAACGCCCGCATCGCCGATCTCAGCGGCACGCTGGACCGCGCCACCGCGGCACTGGCGACCGAGAAATCGACCAGCGACAGCGAGCGCAAGACCAGCCAGCAGCTGGCGACCGAGGCCGCGGCCCTGCGCCAGCAGCTGTCGCAGATCGAATCGACCCTGCGCGACTCCGAATCCACGGTCACCGCCAAGGACCTGGAGATCGCCAATCTCAACTCGCGGCTGAACCAGGCGCTGGTGCGCAAGGTCGACGAGCTCAGCCGCTCGCGCTCCGCCTTCTTCGGCAAGCTGCGCGACGTTCTGGGCGAGCGGCAGGATGTCCGCGTCGTCGGCGACCGCTTCGTGTTCCAATCCGAGGTGCTGTTCCCGGTCGGCTCGGCCCAGCTGCAGGAGGGCGGCGAGCAGCAGCTGGCCACCTTCGCCGAGACGCTGAAGCGAATCGCCGCGCAGTTCCCGCCCGATGTCGACTGGCTGCTGCGGATCGACGGCCACACCGACCGCCAGCCCTTCAGCGGCAATGGCCCCTACGCCACGAACTGGGAGCTTTCGACCGCCCGGGCGCTGTCGGTGCTGAACTTCCTGGCGAGCCAGGGCATCCCGCCGCAACGCATGGCCGCCGCGGGTTTCGGCGAGTGGCAGCCGCTCGACACGGGCACCACGCCTGACGCCTATCGCCGCAACCGTCGCATCGAATTGCGCCTGGACCAGCGCGGCGACAGCAGCGCCGATGCCCCTGCGACCGGACAGTGACCGGCTCGAAAAGCATTGCGTCGGATTTAACGCACCCGTAATCATCCGCGGACCCCGGGGCCGAGTCCCGGCAGGAAGTTGAAGGATGTGGAATGAAGAAGCTCCTGACCGGTGTGGCGACGGCTGCCATCGTGATCGGATCGATGCAGGGTGCGGCGCAGGCCGCCAATGTGCCGATCTGGATCGGCATCGGCTCGGCCGCGATCCTCGCCGCCGGCATCCTCGGCGAGACCTCCGACATCGGTGACATCCATGTCGGCAACGGCAACACCGACCTGCCGCTGTCGCTGACCGTCGGCGCCGGCTACTACAACATCCTGAACGACAAGGGCGACACCAGTCACACCGACCGCGACGACGGCGGCGCCGGCGTCGGCCGGGTCGAGCTGCGCTTCAACACCGAGTTCCTGCGCATCCGGCCCTTCATCGGCATCGAAGGCACCACCGATTCCGCCTCCTATATCTATGGCGGTGGCATGCTGGACGTGCGGTTCGGCGACCATTTCATCCTGTCGCCGAATGCCGCGGTGGGCGCCTATTTCAACGGCGACGGCCGCGAGATGGGCTCGACCCTGGAATTCCGGACCGGCGTCGAAGCGGCCTGGGAGTTCGACAACAAGATGCGGGTCGGCGCCGCCTTCCATCACATCTCCAACGCCGGCATCGGCGACGTCAATCCGGGCGTGGAAGAGCTGACCTTCAACCTCTCGATCCCGCTGAACTAAGCGGCGGATCGCCCATCAGCCCGGGGGCGGAATTGCATTTCCGCCCCCGCCGGCTAGGATCGCTTTGTCGCGGGCCGGCCGACACCAAAGCTTCACACAACGGGTATAGGGTCCCGCGCGCCACGACTCCCGTGGATGCGAGAGGTCACCCATGACGATCAAGACCCCGGCGATCGCGATCTGCGCGTTCGCATTGCTCGGCACCGGCCCGGCCATGGCCGCGGACGTCGTCACCATCTACAGCGCCGACGGCCTGCATGACGGCACGCCGAGCTGGTACGGTGAGGAGTTCGACGCCTTCACCAAGGCCACCGGCATCAAGGTCCAGTACATCGAGGCCGGCTCCGGCGTCGTGGTCGACCGCATCGCCAAGGAGAAGGCCAACCCGCAGGCCGACGTCCTGGTGACCCTGCCCCCCTTCATCCAGAACGCCGCCGCCTCCGGCCTGCTGGAGCCTTATGCCGCCGCCGGTTCCGACAAGATCCCGGCCGCCGAGAAGGGCCCGAAGGACGCCTACCTGCCGCTGGTGAACAACTATCTGAGCTTCATCTACAACGGCAGCTCGCTGGCCGACGCGCCGAAGACCTTCGCCGACCTGCTGGACGCCAAGTTCAAGGGCAAGATCCAGTACTCGACCCCCGGCCAGGCCGGCGACGGCACCGCCGTGATGATCCAGGCCTTCCACGCCTTCGGCGGCAAGGACGCGGCGTTCGACTATCTGCAGAAGCTGCAGGACAACAATGTCGGCCCGTCCTCCTCGACCGGCAAGCTGACCGCGCTGGTCAACAAGGGTGAGCTGTTCGTCGCCAATGGCGACCTGCAGATGAACATGTCGCAGATGGGCGACAACCCGAACATCCGGGTGTTCTGGCCGGCCGGCACGGACGGCAAGCGGTCGACCTTCGCCCTGCCCTACTACGTCGCCCTGGTGCATGGCGCCCCGAACAGCGCCAACGGCAAGAAGCTGATCGACTTCCTGCTGAGTCGCGAAGCGCAGGAGAAGGTCAGCGCGGTCGCCATCGGCCTGCCGGTGCGCTCGGACGTCAAGCCGACCGACGACAACTACAAGAAGATCGAGCAGGCGCTGAAGGGCGTCGAGATCTGGACCCCGGACTGGACCGCGGTGCTGGCCGACCTGCAGGCCGACGTCGCGCGCTGGCACGACGTCACCGGCAGCTGATGACCGTCTCCTCCACCATGCTCGACGGCGCGCAGGACGCGCCGTCGGCACGGGCGGCGGCAGCGGTGGGCCAGGCCAGCAACAGCATCCGCTTCGACGGCGTCACCGTGGCCTATCGCGGCACGGTGGTGCTGGACCACCTGACGCTCGAGGTCCGGCCCGGCGAGATCCTGGCGCTGATCGGCCCCTCCGGCTCGGGCAAGACCACCGCGCTGCGCGCCGTCGCCGGCTTCGTCCGGCCGGCCTCGGGGCGGATCCATATCGGCGATGTCGAGGTCACCCATCTGCCGCCCTATGCCCGCGGCATCGGCATGGTGGTGCAGAACTACGCCCTGTTCCCGCATATGCGGGTCACCGAGAACGTGTCCTTCGGCCTGCGGGCCCAGGGGGCTTCCCGCGACCTGATCGCCGACCGGGTGCGCGAATGCCTGCGCATCGTCGGCATGGAGAGCTACGCCCACCGCTATCCGCGCGAGCTCAGCGGCGGGCAGCAGCAGCGCGTCGCCATCGCCCGGGCCCTGGCGATCCAGCCGCGGGTCCTGCTGCTGGACGAGCCGCTGTCGGCGCTGGACGCCCAGATCCGCCGGTCGATGGTCGAGGAGCTGGCGCGGCTGCACCGCGACCTGCCCGACCTGACCGTGCTCTACGTCACCCATGACCAGAGCGAGGCGCTGACCCTGGCCGACAGCATCGCGGTGATGCGCGACGGCCGGCTGCACGCCCATGGCCCGACCGGCCCGCTGTACCAGACCCCGCCCAACCGCTTCGCCGCCGAGTTCCTCGGCCGGGCGAACCTGCTGCCGGTGGTGATCGAAGACGCCGGCTACGCCAGCCCGCTGGCGCAGGTGCGGATCGGCGGGCTGGTGCTCTCCGCCACCCCCAACCGGTCGCTGGACAAGGGGGCGCAGGCGCTGCTGTGCGTCCGCCCGCACGCGCTGTCGCTGTCGCCGCGGCCGGACCATGACAACGTGCTTCCCACCACGGTGCACGAGGTGCTGTGGCAGGGCGACCAGCATGTGGTGACGGTCGAGGTGGCCGGCACGGTGCTGCGCGTGGTCTCGCCGCCGCTGCGCCAGCCGCCGGCGATCGGCAGCACCCTCGACCTGCATTTCGCCGCGGTCGACGCCAGCCTGCTGCCCGACGAGGACCATCCGTGACCCAGGCCGTCGCCGGCCGGACGCTGCCGCGCGCCCTGCCCGGCGCCGCCTCGCTGTGGGTGGTGCCGCCGCTGCTGGTGGTGGCCGCGCTCTTCGCCTATCCCCTGGCCCTGATCCTGCGCCAGGCGCTGACCGGCGACGGCGATGCCGCCAGCCTGGACCATTTTGCGGCGGTGCTCGGCACCCGCGCCTTCCGCAGCGCCCTGGCCAACACGGTCGAGATCGCGCTGGCCGCCACGGCCGGCTGCCTGGCGGTGGGCCTGGCCCTGGCCCTGCTGCTGTCCTTCGTGCCCTTCCCGGGCAGCGGGGCGGTGGCCCGGCTGGTCGACACCTTCATCGCCCTGCCGACCTTCCTGGTGACCCTGGCCTTCACCTTCCTCTACGGCTCGGCCGGCATGGTCAATGCCGGGCTGGTCGATATCTTCCACCTCGCCACACCGCCGGTCGACTTCCTGTACTCGCCCTGGGGCGTGATCCTGGCCGAGGTCACGGTCTACTGCCCCTTCGTGATGCGGCCGCTGATGGCCGCCTTCTCGCTGATCGACCGGGCGCAGATCGAGGTGGCGAGCAGCCTGGGCGCGCGGCCGGGCCGCATCATCCGCCAGGTGATCCTGCCCGCCGCCCTGCCGGCGCTGCTGGCCGGCGGCAGCCTGTGCCTGCTGCTGACGGTCAACGAGTTCGGCATCGTGCTGTTCATCGGCGCCAAGGGCGTGATCACCCTGCCGCTGCTGATCTACGACAAGGCGATCCAGGAGTTCGACTACACCGCCGCCTGCGTCATCGCTGTGATCAACGTCGCCCTGTCGCTGACCCTGTTCAGCCTCTACCGCCTCGCGGTCGGCAAGCTGGGGGGCCGCCATGCTGCTGTGGTCTGACCGCTCGCGCGCCGCGGCCTGGGCCCTGACCGCCCTGATCATCGGCGTGCTCTACGTGGCGCCGCTGGCGGTGATCGTGTTGGCCAGCTTCGCCGGGCAGTGGAACGGCGTGCTGCCCAGCCTGCCGACCCTCGGCCACTATGCCGAGGCGGTGCAGGGCTCCTCCGGCGACCAGATCGTGGCCAGCCTGGTCACCGGCGCCGTGGCCAGCCTGGTGGCGCTGGCGGCCGGCACCTGGGCGGCGCTGGCGCTGCGGTCGCTGTCCGGCCGGCTGCGCCGGGTGCTGGAGCTGGTGTTCTTCCTGCCCAGCGCGGTGCCCTCGGTCTCGGTCGGGCTCGGCGTGCTGGTCGCCTACAGCCAGCCGCCGGTGCTGCTTAACGGCACGGTGGTGATCGTGCTGGTGGTGCATCTGGTGCTGATCTCGGCCTTCGCCTTCGGCAACGTCTCGGCCGGGCTGTCGCGGCTGGCGCCGGAATTCGAGCAGGTGGCGGAAAGCCTGGGTGCGCGGCCGGGCTTCCGGCTGCGCCACGTCACCCTGCCGCTGCTGATGCCCTACCTGCTGGCCGCCTTCAGCCTCAGCATCGCCCTGTCGATGGGCGAGCTGGGCGCCACCGTGATGGTCTATCCGCCGGGCTGGGTGACGCTGCCGGTCGGCATCTTCGCCCTGACCGACCGCGGCGACATCTTCCAGGGCTCGGCCCTGACCGTCCTCCTGATCCTGGAAACCCTCGCCGTCCTCGGCGCCGTGTCGCTGGTGCCGAAGAAGGCGGCCGGGCGGTAGGCTGGGGCTTCGCTGACCCTCCCTCGTCATCAACTCAGTTGATGTTCTTGTCTGAGTTTTGCGTTGGCGATGATGACGAGCTTGCGCATGAGGGCAGTGAGGGCGACGAGCTTCTTTTT
>NZ_JAVDPW010000009.1:0-451736 GCF_031453975.1 Inquilinus ginsengisoli | reverse complement strand
AAGATCCGTGGCTCACCACTCGATTTCCCGAGCTTCAGAGCCGCATCCGCCCGCCGCGCCTTCCCCCTTCAAGGGACGGCCCGCCAGGGCAGAGGTCGTTATTTCGTTTACCGAAGCGGCTTTTGCAACCTTTTTTTTCTTCAGCTGCCCGCCGCTCGCTTCGGTCTCTTTCGAGGCCGTCGCCGCGGCGTCGCCGTCGGTGGAGCGGTTTATAGGGGGGTGATCCGGACCGCGCAAGCGCTTTTTTGCACTTCCGTGAATTTCTTGTCAGAGCAGTCCGAGAGCCCTGAGTTCCTGCTGTAAATGGGCCGGCAGATCGCTCTCCGTGGTCGAGAGATCGCGCGGCGCCGTGGCCGGATCGAGATAGCGCCAGCCCTGGAAGGCGCGCAGCGGCCGGGCCTCCACCTGCACCAGTTCCGGCGCGTAGAGCAGGCGGCAATAGGTGTCGCCGTCCTCGTCGGTCACCATGAACATGTCGAGGATCGGCTGGCGCAGCAGAATCACGTGACGGATCACCCAGAAGATCGAGCCGCCGCCGATCAGCTCGTCCCGCCGGGTCGGCATGCGCTTGGTGTAGCCGTAGACGACCTCGCGCCCGTCGACGATGTGGCGCCGGCCCCGTTGGACCGTTTCGAGCTGGGCCGGCTCGGCAATGCCGACCGCGACCTTCAACAGATGGACAGGCACAGTTCCTCCGCGGCCGCACACAGCGGCCAGGTTCCGGATATCGCGCCGGGGATCAGAAGACCTGAAGGCCCGCGGATCAAGCGTCCGAATCGCCACCCCGGGCGATCAGGGCGCGGGCGACCTTCGAGGCCGGCGGCCGGTCGAGCACGCCGGAGATGAATCGGGTGGCGTCGAGCAGCCGGTCCATCGCGACTCCGCTGGCGATGCCCAGCCCGTCGAGCAGGTACAGCACGTCCTCCGTCGCGACATTGCCGGTGGCGCCCTTGGCGTAGGGGCAGCCGCCGAGCCCGGCCACCGCCGAATCGACCACGGCGATGCCGCGGTCCAGCGCCGCGTGGATGTTGGCGACGGCCATGCCGTAGGTGTCGTGGAAATGTACCGCCAGCGAGTCGCGCGGGATCCGCGCCGACACCGCGTCGATCATCGCCACCGCCTTGCTGGGCGTGCCGATTCCGATGGTGTCGCCCAGGCTGACCTCATAGCAGCCCAGGCCGAACAGCGCCGCCGAGACCTCGGCGACCTTCTCGGCCGGCACCTCCCCCTCATAGGGGCAGCCGAGCACGCAGGAGACATAGCCGCGGACCGTCAGCCCGGCGGCCAGCGCCCGGGCGACCACGGGAGCGAATCGGGCCAGGCTTTCGGCGATCGAGCAGTTGATGTTGCGGCGGCTGAAGCTTTCCGACGCGGCGCCGAACACTGCGACCTCGGTCGCCCCGGCGGCCAGCGCCGCGTCCAGCCCGGTGTCGTTCGGCACCAGCACCGGATAGGTGACGCCTGATACCCGCGCGATTCGTGCCATCACCTCGGCCGAATCGGCCATCTGCGGCACCCATTTCGGGCTGACGAAGGCCCCGGCCTCGATCGTCTTCAGCCCGGTTGCCGACAAGAGGTCGATCAGCCCGACCTTGGCAGCGAGCGGCACCACCGCCTTCTCGTTCTGCAGCCCGTCGCGCGGGCCGACCTCGACGATGCGCACGCTGGCGGGAAGCCGGGTCATCTCAGGCGGCCTCGAATCCGATCAGGGCCACGCCCTCGTCGACCTGGTCGCCGGCGGCGAAGGGCAGGCTGGTGACGGTGCCGTCGGCCGGCGCCGCCACGGTGTGCTCCATCTTCATCGCCTCGAGCACGATCAGGGGCTGGCCCTTGGTCACCTTGGCCCCCGATTCGACCAGCACGGCGATGACCCGGCCGGGCATCGGCGCGGTCAGCCGGTCGGCGGCGGCCGCATCCTCGCCGGCATGGGCCAGCGGATCGACGATGCCGAACACCCTTCCGGCGCCGTCGCGCAGCACCGCCACGCGCTCGCCGGTCACCACGATGGTCGCCCGCATCGTGCGGTCGCCCAGCCGGGCGGTGAGCTCGCCGTCGCGCAGCGCGCCGCTGACCTCGACCGGCCCGTCCGGCGTGGTCACGGCCAGGCCGCCATGCCGGTGGTAGCGCACCGCCACCGGGATCTCGGTGTCGCCATCGGCGAGGCGCAGCATCTCCACCGCCTCGTCGTTGAGGCGCCAGCCATCGGCCAGGCCCCAGGGGGTGGTACGATCACGCCGGCGGCCGAGCACCAGGCCGAGCCCGGCCAGCGCGACCTCGTCGGCCGAGGCCGGCGCGGGCGGCGGCAGCAGGTCGGCGGCGTGGCGGCCGATGAAGCCGGTGTCGAGCTCCGCCGCGGCGAAGGCCGGGTGGTGCGCGATCGCCCGCAGGAAATCGAGATTGGTGGCGAGGCCGGCGATCCGCGCCTGGTCGAGCGCCCGGCGCAGCCGCTGCACCGCCGCCGGCCGGTCGCGGTCCCACACGATCAGCTTGGCGATCATCGGGTCGTAATGCACCGAGATCGCATCGCCTTGGCGTACGCCCGAATCGATCCGGACATGCGGCGGCGCCTCGGGCAGCGCCAGATGCGCCAGCCGCCCGGTCTGCGGCAGGAAGCCGGCCTGCGGGTCCTCGGCATAGAGCCGGACCTCGATCGCCGCGCCATTGATGGCGAGGTCGTCCTGGGCCAGCGGGAGTTCCCCGCCCGCCGCGACCTGCAGCTGCCAGTCGACCAGGTCCAGCCCGGTGATCGCCTCGGTCACCGGGTGCTCGACCTGCAGCCGGGTGTTCATCTCCATGAAGTAGAATCGGCCATCGGCGTCGAGCAGGAACTCGACCGTGCCGGCACCGACATAGCCGATGGCCTGGGCGGCGGCGACCGCGGCCTCGCCCATCGCCTTGCGGATGGCGGGGTCGAGACCGGGGGCCGGCGCCTCCTCCACCACCTTCTGGTGGCGGCGCTGGATCGAGCAGTCGCGTTCGAACAGGTAGACGCAGTGGCCGTGGCTGTCGGCGAAGACCTGGATCTCGACATGGCGCGGCCGGGCGAGGTAGCGCTCGATCAGCACCCGGTCGTCGCCGAAGGAGGACGAGGCCTCGCGCTTGGCGCCGGCGAGCTGGTCGGCGAACTCCTCCGCGCGCTCGACCACGCGCATGCCCTTGCCGCCGCCGCCGGCCGAGGCCTTGATCAGCACGGGGAAGCCGATCTGCGCCGCCTCGGCGGCAAGGCGGACCGGATCCTGGTCGGCCTCGTGGTAGCCGGGCACCAGCGGCACGCCGGCCGCCGCCATCAGCGCCTTGGCCTCGCTCTTGCCGCCCATGGCGCGGATGGCCGAGGGCGGCGGGCCGACGAAGGTGATGCCGGCCTGGCCGCAGGCCTCGGCGAAATCCGCGTTCTCGGACAGGAAGCCATAGCCGGGATGGATCGCCTGGGCTCCGGTCTCCGCCGCCGCGGCCAGGATGGCGTCGGCCTTCAGATAGCTCTCACGCGCCGGGGCCGGGCCGATTCGGACCGCGACATCGGCCTCGGCGACGTGGCGGGCGCCGGCATCCGCATCGGAATACACGGCGACGGTGCGCAGGCCGAGGCGCCGCGCGGTGCGGATCACCCGGCAGGCGATCTCTCCGCGATTGGCGATCAGAAGCGTGTCGAACATTCCCATCCCGGTGCTGCCGCCTGATTTGAGCAACAATCTAACAGGGGTGGGTTCGCTTCGCGCACGGGAAATCGCGCCCCCGGTCCGGCTTGCTATTTCGGCCGGCCATCGGCCAGCACCAGCCGGGCCGCCAGGCCGAGGAAGACCACCCCGGTGAAGCCGTTGAGCAGCCGTGCCACCAGCGGCTGCCGGGCCAGGACCCGGCCGACCCCGCCGGACGACATGCCGACCAGGGCATTGATGGTGGTGCCGGAGATGTTGCCCAGCGTGCCCAGCACCAGGATCTGCAGCACCGCATCGTGCGACCGGTCGACGAATTGCGGCAGGAAGGCGATGAAGAACAGCGCCACCTTCGGGTTGAGGACGTTGGTCACCATGCCGTCGAGGAAGATCCGGCCGGCCGGACGCGGCGGCAGCGGGACGGCGGCGCCGAGGCCGGGCGCCGTGGAGCGCAGTGCCTTGACCCCGAGCCACAGCAGATAGGCGGCCCCGCCCCAGCGCAGGATCTCGAAGGCGAGCGGGGAGGCTGCGAACAGCCCGGCCAGGCCCAGCGCCGCGGCCATGGTGTGCACCGCCGCACCGCCGCCGATGCCGAGCGCCGCGGCCAAGCCGGCGCGCGGTCCGCGGGAGACGCCGTTGGCGAAGCAGAACAGCATGTCGGGCCCGGGCGTCAGGTTCAGCGCCAGGGCGGCCGCCATATACAGCGCAAGCGTGGCCGGATCGAACATGGTGATCTTCCCGCAACGGATACGACCCGCAGGTTAGACCCGGACCACGCCGCCCGTCTCAGCCGATCGCCATCGCCGCCGTCAGGGCTGCCCCCTGGAATCCGCGATCGGCGGGGCCGCGCTGGCCATGCCCGACGCTCCACCGCGATGGCCATTCCAACCGCTCGATCCCGGAGGCCGAAGCGGCCGAGAGCGAGGACCAGCGCGCCGTTTCGCCGAGGCGGCCCATCACGCCGCCCGGCCCCATGTCGGGATGGAGGACAAGCTGGATGTCGAAGGCGGCGTCCGGGGGCAGCCCCGGGCCGAACCAGTAATGCGGACTGCGGCCCGGCTCGCGCCCCAGGATCACGGTCAGGACCTGCCGCGGCCCGCGCAGCCCGATCCAGAGCGGCGCGAGGCTGCCGGGGTCGAACGCCGCCACCAGGGTCTGCGCGGCGCTGGTCCCGGCCGGCGCCGCCCTGCCGGTCAAGCGGAAGGTGACGAAGCGGCCCGGGTCCAGCCCGCCGCTCAGCGGCGCGGCACTCTCTCCCATCGGCAGGATGCGCCAGGCGTCGTTGGGAATCGGAGGCAGGGGCCATTCCAGGCGCTCGCGGACGCGCCCATCGGTATCCAGCACCTGACAGCGCAGGCCTTCGGCATCGAGCGCCGCCTGGACGCAATGCAGATACTCCACCCCTTCCGGCATGCGGTGGGCGGTGCCAGCGCCCGCGGTGCAGAGCTGCAGCAGGCCGTCATGCACCTGCACGTCATAGGCCAGGATGTGGCTGCAGACATAGGCGAGCACGCCGGCCTCGACCAGCAGGGCCCAGAACGCCTTGGCGTGGTCGGGCCCGATCTCGCGCTGCCACGGGCCGGAGAAGCCGTTGACCGGATGGACCGGGTGATGGCCGACCACCAGCTTGTGCCGCGCATCGGCATGCTGCCCCAGCACCTGGCGCAGCCAGTCGGTCTCGACATGGCCTTCGCCGCCGAGGCCGGTCCACAGCGTGTGGACGAAGACCATCAGCAGGTCGCCGCGGCGGACCCAGTAGGACAGGCCCTCCTGCCCCGGCGGCCCGTTGCGGGGCAGGTCGAGCACCTCGCGGAACACCGCCTCGCTCATCTCGTCATAGGCGGTGTGGTTGCCGGTGGTGTGCCAGATCGGGGTCATCAGGCGGTCGAGCCAGCCCATCTCCTGGTCCAGCCAGTGCCGCCACTGCGCCCGCAGCGACCCGGCATCGGCGGTCAAACCGATGATCTCGTCGCCCGGGAACAGGATGAACTCCGGCTGCGGTGCGAGCCGGCGGAGGACCGTGTTGACCGCGGCGAATGTCCGCTCATGCAGGGCGCCGGGGACGCCGGAGCAGGCGTCGCCATAGAGGACGAACTGGTGCCCCTGCCCTCGCGGCAGCAGGGCGGGAATGGCGTCGGGCGGTGTCGCCGGCCCGGACATCAGAACCGGTCGGCGCGGTAGGGCGACGGGTCGACCACGGTGTCGCCGCCGGTCACCATCTCGGCGATCAGCCGGCCGGTGACCGGGCCCAGGGTAAAGCCGTGATGGGCGTGGCCGAAGGCGAACCATAGGCCCTGGTGCCGCAAGGCGGGGCCGATCACCGGCCGCATGTCGGGCAGGCAGGGCCGGGCGCCGAGCCAGGGCCGGTCCTCGACCCGGTCGGCCAGGGGAAACAGCGTCCGCGCCAGGGTCTCGGCGGCGTCCAGCTGCACCGGGGTCGGCGCCGCGTCGCGCGGCCCCATCTCGACCCCGGTGGTCAGGCGGATGCCACGGGCCATCGGCGTCAGCACGAAGCCGCGTTCGGCGTCGAGCACCGGGCGGTGCAGCACCGCGTTGCCCTGCGCGGTGTAATGGATGTGGTAGCCGCGCTTGACCGCGAGCGGGATGCGGTAGCCGAGTGGCCGGATGACGTCCGTCGACCACGGCCCCAGGGCCACCACCGCGTCGCGCGCCGCGACCGGCCCGTCCTCACCGCGCAGGGTCCAGCCGCCATCCGCCGGCTGCAGCGTGCGCGCATCGGCGGTGACGAAGCGGCCGCCGCGGCGCAGGAACAGGTCGGCATAGCCCTTGGTCACGGCGCCGGGATCCGCCACCGACACCGGGTCCTGCCAATGCACGGCGCCGGCGAGCCCTTCCGCCAGATGCGGCTCCAGCCCGCGCAGCTGGGCGGGGTCGAGCACGGTGCAGCGCAGGGCATGGGCCGCGGCCGACACCGCCTCGGCCGCCCCTTCCTTCAGACCGCGGGCGGTGCGGTAGGCGGCGACCCAGCCGGTCTCGCGCGCGAGATGGCTGATCCCGGCCTGCTCCATCAGCGGCCGGTGCTCGTCGACGCAGCGCTCGATCAGCGGCAGCATCGCCCGCGCCGCCTCGGCCAGCCGGGCGGGCGAGGAGTGGCGCCAGTACTGGAACAGCCAGGGCGCCACCCGCGGCAGGAAGGCCCAGTGATAGCGCACGTCGACCTGCCGGTTCAGGGCGTAGCGCAGCAGGTCGAGGACCGAGCGCGGGAAGGCGTAGGGCACGACGCTGGCGCGTTCGATCAGCCCGGCATTGCCGTAACTGGTTTCCTCACCCGCGCCGCGGCGGTCGACCAGCACCACCGACCGGCCGCGGGCCTGCAGGTGCAGCGCCGCGGACACCCCGATGATTCCGGCCCCGAGAACGGCGACATCGCTTCTGATCACGGATCGTCACGCCTTTCCGGGCCACGCATCGCGAGACGGCGAGAATACCGTCCGCGCAGCCGGCGTCCAGGCCTTCGCCGGCATGCGATCCCTGCGCGCCGGCCCATCCCCTAATCAAGGGGGATGCCACGATTCCGGAAATCGGAACAGACTGAGTGCAATGGTCGGGGCGATCCTGCACGGATCGTGCTTCGCCGGCGACGGGGCCGCCGCCCTGAACGCCCTGGCCGACGACTATGCCGAACGGCTGCGCGAGGAGATGAGCCGCGTCGCCGGGTGACCGCGAGACTGCGGCCGGGCGGGGGATGTCCGGCCGATGACCGACTTGTCCATGAGGGGTAGTGATGCAGAGAATCGATCGCGCGTTCTTCATCGTGGCCGTGGTGCTGGGGCTGGCCGGCATGGTGCTGGGAATCCAGATGGGGATGGCCCACGACTTCCAGCTGGTACCGGTGCACACCCACATCAATCTGGTGGGCTGGGTCTCGATGGCCCTGTTCGGCCTTGGCTACCGGGTCGGCCTGGCCAAGAACGGCCGGCTGGCCGTGGTGCATTTCTGGGTCGCCCTGGCCGGCGCCATCCTGCTGCCGGTCGGCATCTACTATGCCGTCACCCGGGAGCAGCAGGCGGTGGTGATCGTCGGCTCGCTGCTGACGCTCGGCTCGCTGCTGCTGTTCCTGGTCAATGTCCTGCGGGCGCCGTCCGCGGCGACGTCGAACCGATAGGCCGGCACGGGATCCCGGCTGTCTAAGCCAGCCAGCCGGGCTTGCGCTTTTCCAGGAAGGCGGCGACGCCGTCCTTGCCCTCGGCCCCGGCGCGGATCGCGGCGATGCGGCGGGCGCATTCCTCCTCGACCTCGGCCGGCGGCTTGCCCGCGACCGTCGCGACCAGGTCCTTCGCCGCCCGCACCGCCGCCGGGCCGTTGCCGCGCAACGCGGCCAGGACCTGCCGCGCCGTCTCGTCCAGCGCATCGCTCGACACCAGCTCGTGCACCAGGCCGAGGCGCCGGGCCTCCACCGGGTCGAAGCGCTCGGCGGTCAGGAAGTAGCGGCGGGCGGCGCGGGCGCCGATGGCCCGCACGACATAGGGGCTGATCACCGCCGGGATCAGGCCCAACTTGACCTCGGACAGCGAGAAGCTCGCCGCCTCGGTGGCGATGGCGATGTCGCAGCAAGCCACCAGCCCGACCCCGCCGCCATAGGCCGCGCCCTGGACCAAGGCGAGGGTCGGCTTGGGCAGGGTGTCGATGGTGCGCATCAGCGTGGCCAGGGCGCGGGCGTCGGCAAGGTTGGCGGCCTCGTCGTACTCCGCCATGCGGCGCATCCAGTCGAGATCGGCACCGGCCGAGAAGCTCTTGCCCGTCGCGCGCAGCACCACGGCGCGCACCGCATCGTCCTGGCCGAGCCGGGCGAAGGCCGCGGTCAGGTCGGCGATGACATGCTCGTCGAAGGCGTTGTGCCGGTCCGGCCGGTCCATGGTGACCGTGCCGACGCCGTCCTTGATCTCGGTTCCGATCGCGCTCATCGCACCACCCAGCTGAGGACCAGGAGGCCGAGCAGCCCCCAGACGATGCCGGCCACGATCGCCCGGCGGATGAAGGCGCGGATCGCGGTGTAGAGCAGCAGCAGGCCGATCGCCAGCAGCACGAAGGAGAACACCGAGGCGTTCATGCCGATGGCCTTGGCCATGCCGCCGAGGAAGTCGTTGACCGCGCCGCTGAGGCCGTCGACCACGCCGCGGACCGCGCGGATGATGAAGCCGATCACCGCGCCCAGCGTCTCACCGAGCCATTCGAAGAAGCTCTGCGTCTCGATCACGAAGTGGTTGGACCGGAGGATGTCGTAGAGAAACAGATCGAGCATCAGGATCCCCGTCACATCCGGAACACGCCGAAGCGCGTCGGTTCGATCGGCGCGTTCAGCGCGGCGGACAGCGCCAGCGCCAGCGCCCGCCGGCTGTCGGCCGGGTCGATCACGCCGTCGTCCCACAGCCGCGCCGAGGCGTAGTAGGGATGGCCCTGCAACTCGTACTGGTCGCGGATCGGCGCCTTGAACGCCTCCTCCTCCGCCTCAAGCCAGGACCCGCCCTTGGCCTCGATGCCGTCGCGGCGCACCTGGCCCAGCACGTTGGCCGCCTGCTCGCCGCCCATCACCGAGATCCGGGCGTTCGGCCACATGAACAGGAAGCGCGGCCCGTATGCCCGGCCACACATGCCGTAATTGCCGGCGCCGAAGCTGCCGCCGATCAAGAGGGTCAGCTTCGGAACCTTGGCGCAGGCCACCGCGGTGACCAGCTTGGCTCCGTCCTTGGCGATGCCGCCGCGTTCGTATTTCGACCCGACCATGAAGCCGGTGATGTTCTGCAGGAACAGCAGCGGGATGCCGCGCTGGGCGCAGAGCTCGACGAAATGCGCGCCCTTCAGCGCGCTTTCCGAGAACAGGATGCCGTTGTTGGCGACGATGCCGACCGGAATGCCCCAGAGATGGGCGAAGCCGCAGACCAGGGTGGTGCCGTACAGCGCCTTGAACTCGTCGAACTCGGAGCCGTCGACCAGCCGGGCGATCACCTCGCGCACGTCGAACGGCTTGCGCAGGTCGGTGCCGGTGATGCCGTAGAGATCGGTCGCCGAATACAGCGGGTCGACCGGGTCGCGCAAAGCGAGGTCCGGGCGCTTGGTCCGGTTGAGGGTGCCGACGATGCGGCGGGCGATCGCCAGGGCGTGGTGGTCGTCCTGGGCGTAGTGGTCGGTGACGCCGGAAACCCGGCTGTGGACGTCGGCGCCGCCGAGTTCCTCGGCCGTAACCACCTCGCCGGTCGCCGCCTTCACCAGCGGCGGGCCGCCGAGGAAGATGGTGCCCTGGCCCTTCACGATGATCGATTCATCCGACATCGCCGGGACATAGGCGCCGCCGGCGGTGCAGGACCCCATCACCACCGCGATCTGCGGCACGCCGGCCGCCGACATCGTCGCCTGGTTGTAGAAGATCCGCCCGAAATGGTCGCGGTCTGGGAAGACCTGGTCCTGCAGCGGCAGGAAAGCGCCGCCCGAATCGACGAGATAGAGGCAAGGCAGGTTGTTCTCGCGCGCGATCTCCTGCGCCCGCAGGTGCTTCTTCACCGTCAGCGGATAGTAGGTGCCGCCCTTGACCGTCGCGTCGTTGACCACGACGACGCATTCCTGGCCCGACACCGGCCCGATGCCGGTGATGATGCCGGCCGCGGGCACGTCGTCCTCGTAGACGCCATGGCCGGCCAGCTGCGACAGCTCGAGGAACGGCGCACCGGGGTCGAGCAGCGCCCGCACCCGGTCGCGCGGCAGCAGCTTGCCGCGGCCGACATGGCGGTCGCGCGCCGCCTGGCCGCCGCCCAGCTTGATGCGGGCGACGGTCGCCTGCAGGTCGTCGACGGCCGCGCGCATGGCGGTTTCATTGTCGCGAAAGGCGGGGGACCGGGGATCGACCGCGGTCTTCAGGACGGGCATGGGCGCTCCAGCTCAAGCCAACGGTTGCCGCGCACCATGCCGGGACGGAAGAGTCGGAGCAAGGGCAGAACGATTGTTACCCCGAAAGCGATGGCCGCCCGGACCACCCGGCCGCCGGGGCGCGGATGTGAGAAAGGGGGCCGAAGCCCCCTTTCGGATCGTTATGCAGCGATCGGGATCACGGGCACTGCGGGTCGCCCTTGGTGCATTGCGGGCCGTTGGTCACCAGCTGGTTCGGCGCGCGGTAGACGTTGCGGTTGACGACGGTGCCGTTCGCGTCGACCTGCGTGGTCGAGCTTTCAAGGGTCGACCCCGGCGGCACGTTGGCCGGGAGGGTGCCCGGCACCACCACGGTGTCCGCCGGCTGGGCGCAGGCTCCGAGCGCCAGAAACGCAGCGAAACCGGTGAGGATGACGGCTCTACGAAGTTCGATGCGCATGGCACTTTCTCCTGTTTCTTATGATCGATCGGGCCGCAAAAAACGACGCTTCCCCGATACAACACACGGAGGGTGGTTCAAGCTCCCTGCAATTTCAACCTTGAAACCTGCTGAATTGCCGCCGCTTCGAGTCGCTTGGTCCAGTCATATGCCTCGCGCCCCGTACAGAGGCCGAGGCATACGGCTATGCCCAATCGGGATTGGGGATCGCCTGGTAGGCGCGGCGCAGCGCATCGGACCAGCTCTGCCGCAGCCCGGCGAAGTACGGATCGTCCTCGCCGACCCGCTTGCGCAGCCCGATCGCCAGGGCGTCGCGGCGGTACAGCGCCACGTCGATCGGCAGCCCGACCGACAGGTTGCTGCGCAGGGTCGAATCCATCGACACCAGCCCGAGCTTGAGCCCGTCGATCATCGGCGTCTCAAAGCGGGCGGCGCGGTCGAGGATCGGCTTGCCGTATTTGTGCTCGCCGATCTGGAGATAGGGGGTGTCCGCCGTCGCCTCGATGAAGTTGCCGGCCTGGTAGATCTCGAACAGCCGGCAGCGCCGGCCCTTGATCTGCCCGCCGAGCAGGAAGGAGGCGTTGAAGCCGCCGGCATGCTGCTCCATCGCCGGGCCGTCGCGGTCCCACACCGCGCGCACCGCCTCGCCCACCAGCTCGGAGCAGCGGAACATCGACGGCGCGTTGATCAGGCTCTCGCGCTTGTCGTCGGCAGCGTCGACCGCTTCCGACAGCAGCGCCACCACCGACTGGGTGATGGCGAGGTTGCCGGCGGTGAGCAGGATCAACGCCCGCTCACCCGGGCGTTCCCAGATGTGCATCTTGCGGAAGGTGGAGATGTTGTCGACACCGGCATTGGTCCGGGTGTCGGAGATCATCACCAGCCCTTCTTCGAGCAGGAGACCGAGTCCGTAGGTCATGCGCAACAATCCGGGGGCATCGGGGAAAAGATGGGGCGATCAGGCCTGCGCCTGGGTCTGGGACTGGCCGACGCGGACCGTGACCTCCAGCGCCTCGCCGCTGCCGCCGTGGCGCAGGCCGCGGACCGGCGCGGCGTCGCGGTAGTCGAGGCCGATGGCGACGCGGACATAGTGCTCGGTCGGGCAGATGCCGTTGGCGGCGTCGAAGCCGACCCAGCCCAGCCCTTCGATGAAGGCCTCGGCCCAGGCATGGCCGGCGGCCTGCTCGACGCTGCCGTCGGCCATAAGCAGGTAGCCGCCGACATAGCGGGCCGGCAGGCCGAGATGCCGCGCGCAGGCGAGGAAGACATGGGTGTGATCCTGGCACACGCCGATGCCGGCCGCGAGCGCCTCGGCAGCGGTGGTGGCGGAATCGGTCTGGCCGGGCTGGAAGGCGATCCGCGCGCGCACCGTCCGGGTCAGCGCATGGGCGCGTGCCAGCGGGTCGGGCCCGGCCTCGGCCGCGACCGTGTCCGCCAGGTCGCGCAGCGCCGCATCGGCCAGGGCCAGCGGTGACGGGCGGAGATAGAAGGCCGGCGGGAACGGCTCGATCGTCCCGGTGACGATGCCCTGGGTGTCGTGGGTGTGGACCTCGCCCTCGACCAGCAGGGTCAGCGCGTCGTGCGGGCGTTCCAGCGACATCATGTCGACGGTGTTGCCGTAGCCGTCCTCGCCGGGGGCAAGGTTGGCCCCGGCTGGCGGCACCACGCGCCAGCGCAGCACCTCCTGCCCGTCATGCGACCGCGGCGTCAGGCGCAGCATCTGCAGCGTCCGGTCGACCGGCGTGTCGTAGCGGTAACGGGTCTCGTGTCGGATCAGGAGGCGCATCTGGAGGGGCCGGGGGTCAGAGGAGGTAGGCCTTGCTGACCTCGAGGCCGAGGATGTTGTTCTGCTGGATGAAGTCGGTCAGGTACTCGTGCAGTCCCGTTCGTAAAATTGCGTCGATCCGCCCATAACGCAAGCGCGAATGGATTTCCCCTGCCAAGCGTTCGCATTCGTGCTTGCCGCCATAGAGGTCGGCGAGCTGGCCCAGCAGGTCGACCATCTCGTGGAAGCAGCCGGCCAGCGACCGCGGCATCTCCGGCCGCAGCACCAGCAGCTCGGCCACCTGCCAGGGCTTGATCCCGTCGCGGTAGAGATAGGCGTAGCTGCCGAGGGCCGAGGCGCCGCGCAGGATCGCCGCCCACTGGTAGAAGTCGAGCCCGCCGCCGACCTCCTCATAGGCCGGCAGCAGCACATGGTACTTCACGTCGAGCAGGCGGGCGGTGCTGTCCGCCCGTTCCAGGAAGACGCCGAGCTGCAGGAAGATGTGGGCGTCGTCGCGGATCATGGTGGTGACCACGGCGCCCTGGAACATGATCGCGCGTTCCTTGATCCACTCCAGGAAGCCGCGGAGGTCGCCGTCCCGGATCAGCGCGTCCTTGCCGCCCTCGAGCTCGAGCCAGGTGGCGTTCAGCGTCTCCCACATCGGCCGGGTCAGCGCGGCGCGCACCGCGCGGCCGTTGGTCCGCGCCCGCTGCAGGCAGGAGCGGATGCTGGAGCCGTTGTCCTGGTCGAGCGCGATGTAGTCGACCACCGTCGCCGCGGTCGCCTCCTCGTGCTTCTTGTAGAAGCCCTCCTCGCAGCCGGAGATGACGACGGCGGAGTGCCATTCGTCCTGGTGCCCGCCGCCGCTGTGCGGGGTCAGCGCCATGCGGTCGGCGACCTCCAGGATGCGGGCGAGGTTTTCGGCGCGCTCGACGTAGCGGCCGAGCCAGTAGAGGCTGTCGGCGGTGCGGCTCAGCATCCCGATGGTCCCGTGTTGATTCCGCCCGTCCTGATTCCGCGCATCGTCATTCGGTCAGCACCCAGGTGTCCTTGGTGCCCCCGCCTTGGCTGGAGTTGACCACCAAAGAGCCTTCGCGCAGGGCGACCCGGGTCAGCCCGCCCGGCACGATGCGGACACGGTCGCCGGTCAGCACGAAGGGGCGCAGGTCGACATGCCGCGGCGCCACCCCCTGCTCGACGAAGGTCGGGCAGGTCGACAGCGCCAGGGTCGGCTGGGCGATGAACTGGTCGGGCTGGGCCTTGACCCGCTCGGCATAGGCCTCGCGCTCGGCCCGGCTGGCGGTCGGCCCCACCAGCATGCCGTAGCCGCCGGAGCCTGCGACCTCCTTCACCACCAGCTCGTCGAGCTTGCCCAGGACATGGCTGCACTCGTCGGGCTTGGAGCAGTCCCAGGTCGGGACGTTCTTCAGGATCGGCTCCTCGCCCAGGTAGAAGCGGATCATCGCCGGGACGTGGATGTACATCGCCTTGTTGTCGGCGATGCCGGTGCCCATGGCGTTGGCCAGGGCGACGTTGCCGGCGCGGTAGGCATGGTAGAGGCCGGGCACGCCCAGCATCGAATCCGGGTTGAACACCAGCGGGTCGATGAACTCGTCGTCGATCCGGCGGTAGATCACGTCGACCCGCTTCGGCCCGCGGGTGGTGCGCATGTAGACCACGGCATCGCGGACGAACAGGTCCGGGCCTTCGACCAGCTCGATCCCCATCCGGTCGGCGAGGAAGCTGTGCTCGAAATAGGCGCTGTTGTAGATGCCGGGGGTCAAGAGCGCGACGGTCGGCCCGCCCTCGCAGTTGCGCGGCGCGATCGAGGCCAGGGTGGCCAGCAGCTCCTGCGGGTAGTGCTCGACCGGGGCGACGCTGTGCCGGGCGAACAGCTCCGGGAACAGCCGCATCATCATCTCGCGGCCTTCCAGCATGTAGGACACGCCGGACGGGGTGCGGACATTGTCCTCCAGCACGTAGAACTCGCTCGGCCCCACCCGCACGATGTCGATGCCGGCGATGTGGGTGTAGATGCCGCCCGGCGGGTCGAGGCCCTGCATCTCCGGGAGGTAGCCGGGATTGTGCAGCACCAGCCGCTCCGGCACCTTGCCGGCGCGCAGGATCTCCTGCCCGTGATAGATGTCGTGCAGGAAGGCGTTGAGCGCCTTCACCCGCTGCGCCAGCCCCTGCTCCAGGTGCTGCCATTCGGCCGCGTCGAGCACGCGGGGCATGATGTCGAAGGGGATCAGCCGCTCCGGGTCGCCGCCCTCGCCATAGACCGCGAAGGTGATGCCGATGCGGCGGAACAGGGCGGCCGCCTCACGCCGCTTGATGTCGAAGACCGATCCCGGCGTCGCCGCCAGCCAATCCGCCAGGGCCGCATAGGGGGTCCGGACCGGCCCCCCGCCCATTTCGTCGAATGCCTGCACAGATCCTCCGGGACGACTTGCTCGACGAAACTATCAAGCAAGCCATATGCCACGGATCGCAAGCAAAAATCGGCGGGGCCCGCCTGCGGTTGCCTAAAACTACGGCAGGCCCTGCCGGGTCAGTAGGCGTAGGCCGCGAAGATCGGGTCGACCGAGCCTTTCCACTCGGTCTGGTAGCGGCGCAGCATCTCCGACGCCTGGCTTTCGCCGGACTCGGCGATCTGCTGCAGGTCGTTGAGGAAGCCCTCCTCGGTGCCGCCGATGGCATCGGTCGCGGCCCGGGCGGCCAGGCCGTGGCGGGCGATCGCCAGCACCCGCAGCGCCACGTCGCGCAGCGTGCCGCCGCGGAACGGGGTGGCGAGGCCCAGCCGTGGCACGTCGCGGCGCAGCGCCGCCCGTTCGGCCTGGGTCCAGTCCTTGACCAGGTCCCAGGCGGCGTCGAGCGCGGTGCCGTCGTACAGCAGCCCGACCCACAGCGCCGGCAGGGCGCACAGGCGGGACCACGGTCCGCCATCCGCGCCGCGCATCTCCAGGAACTTCTTCAGCCGGACCTCGGGGAAGGCCGTGGTCAGGTGGTCGGCCCAGTCGTTCAGCGTCGGCAGGTGGCCGGGATAGACCGGCAGCTCGCCCTTGAGGAAGGCGCGGAAGCTGTGGCCGGACGCGTCGATGTAGCGGCCGTCGCGGTAGACGAAGTACATCGGCACGTCGAGCAGGTAGTCGACATAGCGCTCGAAGCCGAAGCCGTCCTCGAACACGAAGGGCAGGTCGCCGGTGCGGTCGGGGTCGGTGTCGGTCCAGATGTGGCTGCGGAAGCTCTGGAACCCGTTCGGCTTGCCCTCGATGAAGGGCGAGTTGGCGAACAGCGCCGTCGCCACCGGCTGCAGCGCCAGGCTGGCCCGGAACTTCTTGACCATGTCGGCTTCGGAGGCGAAGTCGAGATTGACCTGCACGGTGCAGGTCCGCTTCATCATGTCGATGCCGAGCGAGCCGCGCTTCGGCATGTAGTCGCGCATGATCTTGTAGCGGCCCTTCGGCATCCAGCCGATGTCCTCGCGCCGCCATTTCGGCTGGAAGCCCAGGCCGATCATGCCGATGCCGAGCTGCTCTCCGACCTTCTTCACCAGGGCGAGATGGTCGGCCACCTCGGCGCAGGTCTCGTGGATGCTGCGCAGCGGCGCGCCCGACAGCTCGACCTGGCCGCCCGGCTCCAGCGTCACCGAGGCCTTGTCGCGGACCAGGGCGATCAGGTTGCCGTCTTCCTCGACCCGCTCCCAGCCGCAGCCGGCGAGGCCTTCCAGCACCGCGCGGATGCCGTCCGGGCCCTCATAGTGCAGGGGACGCAGGTCGGAGAGCCGGAAGGCGAACTTCTCGTGCTCGGTGCCGATGCGCCAATCCTCCACCGGCTTCGAGCCGGAGGCGAGGTAGTCGACGAGCTGCGCCTTGCTCTCGATCGGTGCGGCGCTGGCGGTCTGCGGACCGGACATGGGCGAGAACTCGGGTGTCGGGATGGGGTCGGATCAAAGGCGATGCGGCGGCCGGTCGCGCCCGTCGCCGGCCAGCATCTGCCAGACCGCGAGCGCGGCGATGGCCGCCGTGTCGGCGCGCAGAATACGAGGGCCGAGGCCGACCGGTCGAACAAATTCGTGACGGCGCAGGAGGTCGAGCTCGGCGGCGTCGAAACCGCCCTCCGGACCGACCAGGAGGCCCGCCGGACCGCGGGCTTCCACCGCCGCCTCGGCGATCGGGCGCGCCGCCCCCGCCTCGGCGCAGACCAGCAGCCGCCGGCCCGCCGGCCAGGCCGCGAGCAGGGCGTCGAGCCGGACCGGATCGCGCACCTCCGGCACATCGAGGCGCTCGCACTGCTCGGCCGCGCCGACGGCATGGGCGCGCAGCCGGTCGAGATTGACCCGCTGGACATCGGTGAAGCGGGTGAACACCGGCTGGAGCACGGCGGCGCCGAGCTCGGTGCCCTTCTCCACCACCGCGTCGATCGCATCCTTCTTCACCGGGGCGAAGCACAGCCACAGGTCGGGGGCCGGCAGCGGCCGCCGCAGTTGCCGCTCGACCGCGGCGGCGCCGCCCGACTTGGCCAGCGCATCGAGCCGCGCCAGCCATTCGCCGTCGCGCGGGTTGAACAGGCGCAAGCCCTCGCCGGGCGCCAGCCGCAGCACGCCGCGCAGATGGTGCGCCTGGACATCGGACAACGGCACCGCCGCCCCGGCGGCCAGCGGGGCGTCGACGAACAGGCGGGTGCGCGGCAGGGCATCGGAGGTCATGCCCGAAGCTAGCCGGTGGCCGGGTGGCGGGCAACGCGTCCTTGGGAAGACGGCGGGGCCGCTGCCCCGGGGGCTCTCTGGGACGCACCCACTTCGAGGCCGCCTTCCCCCATCGTCATTGCGAGGAGGCACAGCCGACGAAGCAATCCATGCCAGGCGGCATCATGGATTGCTTCGCTGCGCCCGCAATGACGAGGCGGGGTTCCCGCGAGCAGAAGAGGCGACGCGCCGGTGCCGCCATCTCCCGCTTTGTCAGATCGCCCGGACGGCGCTACTGATGCGCCAGCGCACGCCATCGGCGACAGGACCATGACCGACACCGCTTCCGACATGCGGCCCCAGAGCCGGCTGCTCCGCTGGGCACCGCCCGGCGTCCGGCCCTATCTGATGCTCGGCCGGCTGGACCGGCCGAAGCCGGTCATGCTGCTGCTGTACCCGTGCTGGTGGGGGCTGGCGATGGCGCCCAGGCCGGCCGGATTCGGCTGGATCGACCTGTGGTACGCCGTGCTGTTCGGCATCGGCGCGGTGGTGATGCGCGGCGCCGGCTGCACCGTGAACGACATCCTGGACCGCGACTTCGACGCCCAGGTGGCGCGCACCCGCACCCGGCCGATCCCCAGCGGCGCGGTCAGCCCGACCCGGGCGGTGCTGTTCCTGATCGCCCTGCTGCTGCTGGGCTTCCTGATCCTGATCCAGTTCAACGGCACCACCGTCGGGCTGGGCATCGCTTCGCTGGTGGTGGTCTTCACCTATCCGCTGATGAAGCGGATCACCTGGTGGCCGCAGGCCTTCCTGGGCCTGGCCTTCAACTGGGGCGCGCTGGTCGGCTGGACCGCGGTGACCGGCGAACTGGCCCTGCCGTCGCTGATCCTCTTCGCCGCCGGCATCTGCTGGACCCTGAGCTACGACACGATCTACGCGCTGCAGGACATCGAGGACGATGCCCGCATCGGCCTGAAATCGACGGCACGGCTGTTCGGCGCCGCCGCCCGGCGCTGGGTCGCCGGCTTCTGCGCGCTGACCGTGCTCGGGATCGGCGCGGCCGGCCTCCTGGCCGGGCTGGCGCCCCTGCCCTTCCTGCTGTGCCTCGCCGCCGGCGCGGCGCAGCTGGCCTGGCAGGTGGCCACGCTAATCCCCGACCGGCCGGCCGACTGCCTGGCCAAGTTCAACTCGAACCGCTGGTTCGGCCTGATGGTCCTCATCGGCCTCATCGCCGGCCGCGCCCTGGCCTGATCGCTCAGACCCCGAGGTAGCGGGCCAGGGCCACCGCGTTGTTGTGGCGCTCGTCGCGATGGGCATAGAGCAGCGTCACCCAGCCGTCCTTGCTCTTCTGCCTGAGGAAGGCGATCGCGTTGGGGTGGGTGTCCAGCTCGGCGTTGTAGCGGCTGCAGAACTCCGTCCACTTCTCCGGGTCCTGGTGGGTCCAGCGGCGCAGCTCGTCGCTCGGCGCCACGGTCTTCAGCCACATGTCGAGCGCCGCGGCTTCCTTGGTCAGGCCGCGCGGCCACAGGCGGTCGACCAGGATGCGGTAGCCGTCGCCCTCTTCCGGCGGGTCGTAGACGCGCTTGACCCGGATCATGTCCCGGCCTCGTCTTTCGCGGCCCCGGACTTGGGCTTGGCCTTCGGCGGCCGCGGGGCAAGGCCGGCATAGGCCGGGTCGATCTCATGCAGGAAGCAGGGTGGAGAGCTACAGTCTCCGACGTCGTCTTCGGCCGGACCCGCCTTCGGCCGGGCCTGAACACGGCGGCTCGCCATCTCGTCGTTCCCCCAATAGCGGCGATGGTCTGCGCCATCGTCACAGCGGAGTCTCGACGTTCCGGCGCCGGACATCAAGACCGCCATGGCTCATTGCCGCCCTGCGCGCTAGGAAGAGCGATGATTTCCGACATCGACGCCTTCATCCGCGCCAACACGGCGCAGGCCCGCACGCCGCTGCTGCCCGAGTTCCTGCTGCATCTCGCGACCGAGGTGACGCCCCTGTGGGAGGCGACGGAGGAGACGCTGCGCCGGACCGGCCTGCCGCCGCCCTACTGGGCCTTCGCCTGGGTCGGCGGCCAGGCGGTGGCGCGCCACATCCTGGACACCCCGGGCAGCGTGGCCGGCAAGCGGGTGTTCGACTTCGCCTCGGGCTCCGGCATCGTCGCCCTGGCCGCGGCCCGGGCCGGCGCCGCCCGGGTGGTCGCGGCCGAGATCGACGCCATCGCGGTGGCGGCGATCCGGCTGAACGCGGCCGCCAATGGCTGCGTGATCGAGGCCGACGGGCGCGACCTGATCGGCGACGCGCTGGAGGACATCGACATCGTCTGCGCCGGCGACGTCTGCTACGAGAAGCCGATGTCGGACCGGGTCATGCCCTGGCTGCGCCGGCTCGCCGGGGCCGGCAAGACCGTGCTGCTGGGCGACCCGGGCCGGGCCTATCGGCCGCAGGACGGGCTGGAGGAAGTCGCCCGGCACCAGGTCCCGACCAGCGTCGAGATCGAGGACCGCGCCCTGCGCGAGGCCGTGGTCTGGCGGGTGCTGCCGGGGTGACGCCGCCTTCGCGGCGAGGCCGGCTCTCCCCCTCACCCGGAACCGCTACGCGGTTCCGACCTCTCCCCAAGGAGAGGTACGAAGGGACGGTGCTTCTTCACCTCTCCTTGGGGAGAGGTCGGAAATCCCGTGGGGATGCAATCCCCACAGGATTTCCGGGTGAGGGGGTGGCGCCGGCCGATGGCCGCCTGGACGTGTGGCTCAGTTGGTGGTCGGCGCCGCCGGAGCGGTGGTCGGCGGCACGGCGGGAACCGTGACCGGAGGTGGCGTGACCGCGGGTGCGGCCGGCGCCGCCGGGACAGCGGGGATGGTCACGGCCGGGGCCGCCGGAGCGACGGGCGCCGCCGGAGCCTCGGGTATCGTGGCCGGCGCGGCAGGCACCGTCGTGGCCGGGGCCGGCTCGACAGCCGCTCCCGGCACCGCCGGCGCAGCGGTCTCGCCCGGCGTCGTCGCCGGCGGCACGGTGCCGTCGGCACCCGGCACGGCCTCACCCGGAACCGTCGCGCCCGGAACCGTCTGGCCCGGAACCTCGGTCGGCGCCGGCTGGGCCGCCTTCGCGGCCCGCGCCTGGCGGCGGCCGGCGCTGCGGGCCAGATAGGCCTGCCGCGCCTCGTCCTTGTTGGCGTAGACGTCCGGGTAGTTCACCGGCTGGCCGAACTCGTCCGGGAAGCGGGTGAAGTAGCCGATATAGACCGGGATCTCCTCCGGCAGGCGCTCGGTGTACATGCGGCCGCGGGCGATCTTGGCGCTGATCTCGTCGACGGTGGTCTCGTCGGCCCAGGCCGCCAGGTCGCGCACCTTCTCGACCCGGACGCAGCCATGGCTGAGCGCCCGCTTCTCACGGCCGAAATAGCTCTTCTGCGGCGTGTCGTGCAGGTAGATCGACTGGTTGTTGTCGAGCTCGAGCTTGATCCGGCCCAGCGGGCTGCGCGGCCCCGACGGGATGTAGACGCTGGCCTCGTTGCGCACGATCGACGGCGTCGGGGTCCAGTCCGGGTTGTACTTGATCGCGTACATGTTCGACAGCAGCTCGGGCGTCGAGGTGCCCGCGGCGCCGACCACGACCTTGCTGCGGATCACCGGGGCGCCGTCCTGGAAGGCGATCAGCTCATAGGACGGAATATTGACCAGGATGAACTTGCCGCGCGGCGGGATGGCGACGGTGACGCCGGCGTCGCGCATGGCCTGGACGAAGGGGGACAGCGGCGGCGCGCCGGGCTGTGCCGGCGCCGGGATGCTGGCGGTCTGCTGCGGCGTGCCGGGCACACAGGCGGCGAGGGCCAGGATCGAGACCAGGGCCAGGGCGGCGCGCGTGACGGGCTGGCGGCGATGCGGCGCGCTGTGTCGGCTGACGGTCATCTCGGAAAATCCCCTTCCATCTCGGGCGGCGTGGCCCGATGGCCGCACGGCGCTGCTAATGATCTAGGCATAAATACTCGGTTCGGCAACGAAGCGACTTCGACGCCCCCGTGAATCCTTGCATCGCCCGGCGTCATGGCAAAAAAAGGGCGCTCCGAAGAGCGCCCTTTCACAATTGGACTTTGGAGGTTCCGATCCGTGAGGATCAGAAGTCCATGTCGCCCATGCCACCCATGCCGCCCATGCCGCCGCCCGGGGCCGCAGCCGCCGGCTTGCGCTCGACGTGCTCGGCCACCATCGCTTCGGTGGTGATCAGCAGGCTGGCCACCGAGGCGGCGTTCTGCAGCGCGGCGCGCACGACCTTGGTCGGGTCGATGACGCCGGCCTTGATCAGATCGCCATACTCGCTGGTCTGGGCGTTGTAGCCCCAGTTCTTGTCGTTCTTGTCCTGCAGCTTGCCGACAACGATCGAGGCGTCGCCGCCCGCGTTGGTGACGATCTGACGGACCGGAGCCTGGAGGGCGCGACGGACGATGTCGATGCCGACCCGCTCGTCGTCGTTGTCGTGCTTGACCTTGTCCAGCGCCTTGGAGGCGTAGAGCAGGGCCGTGCCGCCGCCCGGAACCACGCCTTCCTCGACCGCGGCGCGGGTCGCGTGCATCGCGTCGTCAACGCGATCCTTGCGCTCCTTCACCTCGATCTCGGTGGCGCCGCCGACGCGGATCACCGCGACGCCGCCCGCCAGCTTGGCCAGACGCTCCTGCAGCTTCTCGCGATCGTAGTCCGAGGAGGTCTCCTCGACCTGCGCGCGGATCTGGTTGCAGCGACCCTCGATCTCCTTCTTGGCGCCGGCGCCGTCGACGACCGTGGTCTCTTCCTTGCCGATCAGGACCTTCTTCGAGCGGCCCAGCATGTCGAGCGTGACGCTCTCGAGCTTGATGCCGAGATCCTCGGAGATGACCTGGCCGCCGGTCAGGATGGCCATGTCCTCGAGCATCGCCTTGCGGCGATCGCCGAAGCCCGGGGCCTTGACCGCCGCGACCTTCAGGCCGCCGCGCAGCTTGTTGACCACGAGGGTGGCCAGAGCCTCGCCCTCGATGTCCTCGGCGATGATCAGCAGCGGCTTGCCCGACTGAACGACCGCCTCGAGCACCGGCAGCATGGCCTGCAGGCTCGACAGCTTCTTCTCATGCAGGAGGATGTACGGGCTCTCGAGCTCGCAGATCATCTTCTCGGCATTGGTGATGAAGTACGGCGACAGGTAGCCGCGGTCGAACTGCATGCCTTCGACGACTTCGAGCTCGGTGTCGAGGCTCTTGGCCTCTTCCACCGTGATCACGCCCTCGTTGCCGACACGCTCCATCGCCTTGGCGATCATCTCGCCGATGTCGCGCTCGCCATTGGCGGAGATGGTGCCGACCTGCGCCACTTCGGCGTTGGTCTTGATCGCCTTGGAGCGGGTCTTGAGGTCGGCGACGACGGCCTCGACGGCCTTGTCGATGCCGCGCTTCAGGTCCATCGGGTTGAGGCCGGCGGCCACAGCCTTGACGCCCTCGCGGACGATCGACTGGGCCAGCACGGTCGCCGTGGTGGTGCCGTCACCGGCCAGGTCGTTGGTCTTCGAGGCCACTTCGCGCACCATCTGCGCGCCCATGTTCTCGAACTTGTCGGCGAGCTCGATCTCCTTGGCGACGGTCACGCCGTCCTTGGTGATCCGCGGTGCGCCGAACGACTTGTCGAGGACGACGTTGCGGCCCTTCGGGCCCAGCGTGACCTTGACCGCATCGGCGAGGATGTCGACGCCGCGCAGCATGCGCGACCGGGCGTCGAGCGAGAACTTAACGTCCTTCGCAGCCATCTTTTCAGTCCTTATATGTCTTTGGATTCCGGTGAAGGCGACAGGCGGATCAGGCCGCCTTGGCCGACTTCTTCACGGTGATGATGCCGAGGACGTCGCTCTCCTTCATGATCAGGAGATCCTGACCGTCGAGCTTGACCTCGGTGCCGGACCACTTGCCGAACAGGATGCGGTCGCCGGCCTTGACGTCCAGCGGCACCAGCTTGCCGGCCTCGTCACGCGTGCCCGCGCCGACCGAGATGACCTCGCCCTCCTGGGGCTTTTCCTTGGCGGTGTCCGGGATGATGATCCCGCCAGCGGTCTTCTCGTTCTGTTCGATGCGGCGCACCAGCACACGGTCGTGCAGGGGACGGAATTGCATCGTTGCTCTCCCACTCTTCAATGAAGAGATATGCGTTAAAGGTCCACCCCGGCCCGGTCGTTAGCACTCCCGGCCGGTGAGTGCTACGCATTTAAGGGGAAGCCCCGGACGGGTCAAGGCCCGCCGCATGATTCACCCCAACAAAGAGTCTTTCAGCGGAACGCGGCGGGCAGCCACAGCGACAGCGCGGGGATGTAGGTGACCAGCAGCAGCACCGCGATCGAGGCCCCGAAGAACGGCCAGATCGTGCGCATCGCCTCGCGGATCGTGATCTTGCCGACGGCGCAGCTGACGAACAGCACCGACCCCACCGGCGGGGTGTTCAGGCCGATGCCGGCGTTCAGGATCAGGATGACGCCGAAATGCACCGGGTCGATGCCGAAGGCCTTGACCACCGGCAGCAGCACCGGGGTGCAGATGATGATCATCGGCGCCATGTCCATGAAGGTGCCGAGGATCAGCAGCGCCACGTTGATCAGCAGCAGCACCATGATCGGGTCGCTGGAGATGGCGTGGATCGCGGCGACGGTCGCGGTCTGCACCTGCAGCAGCGCCATCAGCCAGCCGAAGGCCCCGGCGGTGCCGATCACCAGCAGCACCATGGCGGTGGTGCGCACCGCGCCCTGCACCGCCTCGACGAAGTTGGGCCAGTCGAGCTCGCGATAGACCAGGAGCGCGACCAGGAAGGCGTAGATCACCGCGATGCAGGAGCTTTCGGTCGCGGTGAACACGCCGGACCGGACGCCGCCGAAGATGATGCCGATCAGGAGGATGCCGGGCAGCGCCACCACCAGGTAGCGGCCGACGGCGCGCAGGCCGGGGAACGGGTCGGACGGGTAGCCGCGGCGGCGCGCCACGATATAGGCCGTGACCATCAGCGCCGCGGCCAGCAGCAGGCCGGGGATGATGCCGGCGGTGAACAGGTCGGCGATCGACACGTTGCCGCCGGCCGCGATCGAATAGAGGATCATGTTGTTCGACGGCGGGATCATCAGCGCGATGATCGCCGAGTTGGCGGTGACGTTGACCGCGTAGTCGCGGTCATAGCCGCGCGCCGCCATCTGCGGGATCATCAGCCCGCCGATCGCCGAGGCGTCGGCCACGGCCGACCCCGAGATGCCGCCGAACAGGGTCGAGGCGACGACGTTGACCTGGCCCAGGCCGCCGCGGAGATGCCCGACCAGGCTGGCGGCGAAGCGGATCAGCCGGACGGCGATGCCGCCGCGGATCATCAGGTCGCCGGCGAAGATGAAGAACGGGATCGCCATCATGGCGAAGGCGTTCATGCCGGAATTGATCTGCTGGAACACCACCACCGGCGGCAGCCCCATGTAGAGCACCGTCGCGAGGCAGGAGATGCCGAGGCAGAAGGCGATCGGCATGCCCATGAACATGAACAGCGTGAAGCCGCCGAACAGGACCCACAGCTCCATCACGCCATCTCCTGCACGCTGGGCATCGACGCCGCCGTGGGCTCGATGCCGGCGATCCGGTCGAACAGCCGCTCGGCCGCGAACAGCGCGATCAGCGCGCCACCGGCGACCAGCGGCAGGAAGTCGAACCCGCCGGGGATGTCCAGCACGGGAATGGTCGCGGTCCAGGTCCCGATCGCCAGCAGCACGGAGTACCAGACCATGGCGACGCCGAAGCCGAGGATCAGCAGCAGGTTCACGATCTCGAGCCCACGGTTGACCACCGGCGGCAGAATCTGCTGCAGGATGTCGAGGCCGAGATGGAAGCTCTCGCGCACGCCGACCGCGGCGCCGAGCAGGATGAACCAGCCCATCAGCTGCAGCGTCATCGGCTCGGCCCAGCTGGGCGTGTCGTTCAGCACATAGCGGGCGAAGACCTGCCAGCCGACCACGCCGGTCATGGCGACCATGCCGGCGCCGGCCACCCAGAGCGCCCCGGTGGACAGGGCGCCCAAGGCCCGGCGCGTCGCGTTCAAGACCGATGCCATGCCGGCCGATCTCCCTCTGCCATCATGTCGAACGGCCCCCCGCGCGGATGCGCGGGGGGCCGGTGCGGATTGCGGAGCTACTGGACCGCGCGGATGCGCTCGACCAGCGACTTGGTCTTGTCGTCGGTGACGAACTTCGCGTAGACCGGCGCCATCGCCGCGACGAAGGGCGCCTTGTCGACGGTGATGATCTCGCCGCCGCCGGCCCGGACCTTGGCCTCCGACTCCTTCTCGCGCGCCACCCACAGCTCGCGCATCTTGACCACGGAGTCCTTGGCCGCCTGGCGCAGCAGGGCCTGGTCGGCTGGCGCCAGCTTGTCCCAGGACAGCTTGGAGATCACCAGGACCTCGGGCGTCAGCGAATGCTCGGTCAGGGTGAGGTGCTTCGCCACCTCGAAATGGCGCGACGATTCATAGGACGGCCAGTTGTTCTCGGCCCCGTCGACCACGCCGGTCTCCAGCGCCGAATAGACCTCGCCATAGGACATCGGCGTCGGGTTGGCCCCGAAGGCCTGCAGCATCGCGATCCACAGGTCGGATTGCTGGACCCGGATCTTGAGGCCCTTCATGTCCTCGATCGACTTGATCGGCGTCTTGGTGGTGTAGAAGGACCGCGCGCCGGAATCGTAGAAGGCGAGGCCGACCAGCCCATGCGGCTCGAACGCCGCCAGGATCTCGTCGCCGATCGGGCCGTCGACCACCTTGTGCATGTGGTCGACCGAGCGGAACAGGAAGGGCAGGCCCAGCACCTGGGTCTCGGGCACCAGATTGTTGAACGGCGCCGAGTTCACCCGGTTCAGGTCGATCACGCCGAACCGGGTCTGCTCGATCGTGTCCTTTTCCGCGCCGAGCTGCGCGTTGTTGAAGACCTGGATCTTGATCCGGCCGCCCGTCCGCTCGTCCATCAGCTGGCCGAGATACTGGACCGCCACGACGGTCGGATACCCGTCGGGATGGATGTCGGCCGAGCGCAACGTGACGCTTTGCGCCATGGCGGGCAGTGCGGTCAGCGCCAATGCTGCCCCCAAGGCCAGTGCTGCGATGGACTTCATGATTGCCTCCCCCTTTGGCCTGATATGGTCTCTCGATCTTCGCCCCCGGCCCCCTGCCGAAAGACGCGATCTGGTATGATCAGGCCGCCATCTAGTATGGTATTTAGGAGGTTAGTATGGTACTTCAGCCAACGCAATATCCGTTGTGAGCTCCCGCATGGCGCCGCTCGACCTTCTCGACCAGACCACCAGCATCGCCCGGCTGATCGAGCTGGAGATCCGCAAACGGATCGTCACCCTGGCGATCGAGCCCGGCGCGCCGCTGTCGGAGCAGGAGATCGCGGCGCGCTTCGGCGTGTCCCGCCAGCCGGTGCGCGAGGCCTTCATCGCCCTGGCCCGGGCCGGGCTGGTCGAGATCCAGCCGCGGCGCGGCACCTTCGTGGTCAAGATCTCGATCGAGCGCATGCTGGAGGCCCGGTTCATCCGGGAATCGCTGGAGAGCGCGGTGGTGCGCCGGGCCTGCGAGCGGTTCGATTCCCGGGTCCGCACCCGCATCGACTTCCATCTCGAGGCCCAGGAGGTCGCGGCCAAGGCCGGCGAGCACTACGAGTTCCAGCGTGCCGACGAGGCGTTCCATGCCGCCCTCGCCGAGGGTGCTGGCTGCCCGTCGGCCTGGACGGTGATCGAGGACCTGAAGGCGCATATGGACCGCGTCTGTCATCTGACGCTGCCGCTGGCCTCGTCCCTCCCGGTGCTGATCGACCAGCACCGCGTCATCCTGGCGGCGATCGACCGGCGCGACCCCGAGGGCGCCGAGGCGGCGCTGCGCGCCCATCTCTCCGAGATCCTGCGGGCCCTGCCGACCGTGCAGCAGCAGCACCGCGCGCTGTTCGACTGAGCGAGCCTCTGGGTTCACGCCCCTTGTCCGTCGCCCCTTATCTGTCATTGCCCGGCTTGCCCTCAGGTGTCCGGTTAAGCGTTTCAGGTCGAGGACTGAGGCCCAGGTCTTAACTTTCTCATGTCATTGCCCGGCTTGACCGGGCAATCCAGGGGCCACCGAGAGCCGCTTTGGCCGCCCCTAGATGCCACGGTCAAGCCGTGGCATGACAAACAAGAGGGCGGGATATGGAGCGTGATCTAGCAGCAATCCCACCTGACCGCTGCTAAGTCTTTGATTTGTTTAGAAATACCCTTGTTCGCGGAGAAAATCCACATCACATTTCCTTCATGGACCGGACGATCGGAAAGGGCCGGCCGCGCTGGAAGGATGTGAAGGGATGACCGATCTCGAACGTCAGCTGCAGGGCTACCGCCTGACCACGGCGGAGATCCTGTACCGGCTGCCCGATCACCCGGGCCTGCTGCAGAGCTTCCTGTGGCAGAAGCTGGACCTGGCGCCGCGCTTCCCGGAGCTGCACCGGTTCCTGGATTTCTGGACGCGCAACATCGAGGGGCCGCTGCATTCGGTGCGCGTCGCCTCGACCGCGGTGGTGAAGCCGGCCGAATTGCGGCTCTGCGCCGGCGAGTTCCGTCTGCACTGAGCAAGGTGGAGCGGGCGGCGGGACCCCTGCCGGTCCCGCCGCCGCCCGCGACCCGGAGGGGGGTCCAGCCGCGGGGCTTACGCCATGGCCGCCGACGGGGAGGGGCTCCGCGACGACCACCGAGGCCTTGCCCGGCACCGGCGATCATGCAATCGCGCCGCGCCGTTCTCGGACCTCCTTTCACCAACGCCGCTATCGCCGATCCGGTTCCCCGCTGAATCCGACCGGTCCGATGGCGCCGCGCGACGCCCATGCGCCGGGCGCTGGATGACGGCCGGCGCCCCGGCTTGCTACCCTCCCCGCAGCCAAGGGAGGTTTTGGACGTGGACGGACATATCGCGACGGGTCTTCTGGGGGCCATTCGACCCGACATCGCGCGGCTGCCGGAGAGCGGCATCGTCGAGGTGGTCAATGCCGGGCGCGGCAAGCCCGACCTGATCCAGCTGTGGGTCGGCGAAGGCGACCAGCCGACGCCGGCCTTCATCGGCGAGGCGGCCAATCGGGCCCTGGCCGAGGGCCACACCTTCTACACCTGGCAGCGCGGCATCCCGCCCCTGCGCGAGGCCCTGGCCGGCTATGTCAGCCGGGTCGCCGGCGCCAGCGTTCCGGCCGGCCGCATCTACGTCACGATCGGCGGCATGCAGGCGATCATGATGACGATGCAGGCCCTGATCGTGCCGGGCGACGAGATCGTCATGCCGGTGCCGGTCTGGCCGAACATCTTCAGCGCCGTCGACATCGCCGGCGGCCGCACCGTGCCGGTGCCGATCGGGGTCGAGAACGGCCGCTGGCGGCTGGATCTGGACCGGCTGTTCGCCGCCTGCGGCCCGAAGACCCGCGCCCTGTTCCTGAACAGCCCCGGCAACCCCACCGGCTGGACCCTGACGGCGGAGGAGCAGAAGCGGATCCTGGAGTTCTGCCGCCCGCGCGGCATCTGGATCGTGGCCGACGAGGTCTATGCCCGCTTCGTCTATGATCGCCCGGCGGCGCCGTCCTTCCTGGCGATCGCGGAGCCGGAGGACCGGCTGGTGGTGGTCAACACCTTCTCCAAGAATTGGGCGATGACCGGCTGGCGCATCGGCTGGGTGGTGGCGTCGGAGGAGCTGGGGCAGGTCTATGAGAACCTGCAGCAGTTCAACACCTCCGGCGTGTCGACCTTCCTGCAGCATGGCGCGGTCGCCGCCGTCGAACAGGGAGAACCCTTCATCCAGAGTCAGGTCGAACGCTGCCGCACGGCGCGCGACCTGGTGATCGCGCGGCTATCGGAATCCCCCCGCGTCCGGCTGATCCGCCCGGACGGCGCCTTCTACCTGTTCTTCGGCGTCGACGGCGAGCCGGACAGCCGGGCCCTGGCCCTGCGCCTGCTGCACGAGGCCAATGTCGGCCTGGCCCCGGGCTCGGCTTTCGGGCCGGGCGGCGAAGGCCATCTGCGGCTATGCTTCGCCGGGTCGCTCGACCGATTGGAAACGGCGATGGAGCGGCTGCTGCCCGCATTGTCGTGAATCGGGCGCTGCTCGAACGCCTGGTTCCCAACACGCTGGCGGCCGCGGCGGAAGGGCGGCGGCGCGAGGCCGTCGGTCCCTTCGCGCTGTTCGTGTCGGAGGCCAGCGACGACCCGATGCTGAGCTTCGCCGTGCCGGTGGCCCCGGTGCCGGAATGGCGGCCGGCAATCGCCGGCCTGCAGCACGCCTTCGACACGGCCGGACGCCGTTTCCGCCTGGAATTCTTTCGCGAATTGCATCCTTCGTTGTCTCCGACGCTGTTCGCCATGGGCTATCGTCGCGAGATGGAAGCGCCGCTCATGGTCCTGGGCCTCGACGCCTACCGCGCCGCGCCCGCCGGGCCGGCGGTGCTGGTGGATGCGCATGACGAGGCCGCGATCGACGGGCTGATGCAGGTCCAGCACGACGCCTTCGACCAGCCGCTCGACGCGGCCGGCCAGGCCGATTTTCGCGCGCGGCTGACCCAAGGCCTGCTACAAGGGACCCGCCGGGCGGCGCTGGCCCGGTGGGACGGTGTGCCCGCGGCCAGCGGATTGCTGCTGATCGGCGGCGGCACGGCCGAGCTGGCAGCCGTGGGGACGCGGCCGCCCTTCCGGGGCCGCGGCCTGGCCGGGGCGGTTTGCCGCCGATTGCTCGACGCCTATTTCGGTGACGGCCACGACCTCGCCTGGCTCTCCGCCGCGGTCGGGGCGGAACCGCTCTACGCCAGGCTCGGCTTCCGCCCGGCCGGCACCCAGCTGAATTTCGGCACCGCAGGATCCCCATGACCAAGAGACGCACGACGCGGCGCACCCCGGCCAACCCGATGGTCCAGATGACCGAGATGGCGGTGGCCGCCGGCCAGACCATCGGTCATCGCAGCCTGATGATGGCGCAGGCGGCCGGCGACCCGGTGGCGATGGGGCACCCCGAATTCACCCGCATGCTGGCCGAGAAGATGGCGGTGGTGGCCGAGACCGGCGCCAAGGTCGCGACCCAGATGGCGACCGCCCAGCACGGCTGGGCCGGCTGGTTCGGCGCCCAGGCGCAGCTCGGCTTCGCGGCCATGACCTCCGACCCGGTCACGGCGTGGCAGCGTTGGATGCAACTGGGCATGACCCAGGGCGCCGAGATCGGCAACCGGCTGATGGACGATGCCGCCGCCATCACCGATGCCAGCCTGTCCTCGGCGCACCGCGTCGTCTCCGCCAACGCCAAGCGGCTGGGCCGCAAGAAGCGCTAGGATTACGCCGGGCGCCGCCGTGCCCAGGCGACCTCCGCCGACGGCCCGCCGAGGCGCTGCGAGATCCGGTCGGCATGGTCGATCACGGCCTCGGCCAGCGCCGGCACCTTCTCCTCCGGCAGGCGCTGCTTCAGCCCGGTCACGCTGATCGCGCCCGCCGCCTCCCCGCCCCGGTCGAAGACGCAGGCGGCAAGGCAGAACACGCCCTCATTGTCCTCCTCGTCATCCACGGCGTAGCGGCAGAGGGCGATCCGGTCGAAATCCGCCTCCAGCGCCGCCAGGGTGCACAGGGTGTGCGGCGTGCGGTTGGGATGGCCGACCCGGCGCAGGATCGCCAGCGCCTCCGGCCGCGGCATGGCGGCGAGCAGGGCCTTGCCGACGCCCGAGCAATGCGGCCATTCCCGCCGGCCGAGCGCCGCCTCGAACTGCACCGACCCCGGCCCATCGACCCGGCCAATCACCACCGCGAAGCCGTGATCCAGCACCGCGACCCGCGAGGTCATGCCGACCGCCCGCGTCAGGTCGCGCAGCACCGGCAGCGCCGTGTCGGCCAGCCCGATCGACGCGACGGCGAGATCGCCCAGCCGCACCAGCGCGAGGCCCAGCCGATAGCGCCGCGTTGCCCCTTGGCCGCTGTCCGCGACCACGCCATGGGCGAGAAAGGTCTGCAGGATGGCGTAGGCCGCCGCCTTGGACAGCCCGGTCGCCTGGGCAAGGTCGGTCAGCCTGGCGCCGTCGCCGCCGGCCGCAGCGATGTGCTCCAGCAGGTCCAGCGCCCGGCCCAGGCTCTGCACCCGGTAGCGCTCATCGGCCATGGCGAGCCTTCGCGTCACCGGGCGAAACTCCGCCGATGATCGTTGACCGGCCGCACATCCGAGGTTATCCCTTATCGCATTGCCGAAGTGTGTTTCGTATTACCAAACATTTGTTAGGAAAGCAAAGACCGGACGGCGCCCCCGCCGATGGTGGGACGGGCGCAACCGATCGAATCCTCTCTCTCGCAGGGGGGATCGGGCAGGCGGGAGGGGACAGCGCAGGGGACAACTCGTGGTCCCGTCCCGCCTTCTCGTGAGCGGCGATGCGCCGCCACGGCACTGGACAAAGCGAAATCCCCATGGATTGCTGGCCGGATCATCCGCCCGGAGCCGCTGCCATGTCGCTCGACCTTTGGTTCGCCTTCCTGCTCGCCGCCGGCATCGTCCTGATCATCCCCGGCCCGACCATCACCCTGGTGCTGTCCTACGCGCTGGGCCGCGGCCGGTCCCACGCCTGGTGGATCGTCGGCGGGGTCGCGCTCGGCGACTTCACCGCGATGACCCTGTCGATGCTGGGGCTGGGCGCCCTGCTGGCCGCCTCCTCCGCCGCCTTCACCGTGCTGAAATGGATCGGCGCGGCCTATCTGGTCTATCTCGGCGTCAAGCTGTGGCGGGCTGCGCCCAAGGCCGAAGGGCTGGCCGCGGCCGACACCGGGCGGTCGCCCCGCGCCATGCTGCTGCACGCCTTCGCGGTCACGGCGCTGAACCCGAAGAGCATCGTGTTCTTCGTCGCCTTCCTGCCGCAGTTCGTCCATCCCGACGCGCCGCTGCTGCCGCAGATGGCGGTGCTGGAGGGCACCTTCGTCACCCTCGCCGCGCTGAACGCCGCCGCCTATGCTTGGGCCGGGGCACGGCTACGCGACACCATCGGCCGGCCGTCGGTGCTGCGGCTGATCAACCGCGCCGGCGCCGGCGTGCTGGTCGCCGCCGGTTTCGCCACTGCCGCCTGGAACCGGTCGAACTGAGAGCCTGTCCGGGACTGCTACTGGCGTGGCCGCCTAGCGGCGGTTTCTCCGCTTCTGGTGCTCACGGACGAGATGTCCGCTGCGCGCCGGTTCTCGAAACCACCACCAGCCGACTCACGCCAGCGCATTCCCGAACAGGCTCTAACCTTCGCCGGCCAGCCCCGCGGCACCGCGGACGGCGCCGACGGTGACGCCGAAGCGGGTCTTGATCGGCGGGGCCAGCCAGCGGCCGGCGATCTCCGGGTCGGCGCCGTCCAGCGCGCCGATGCGCTTCAGGATCGCGGCCATGGCGACATTCGCCGCCCGCTCGGCCCCGTCCTCGATCTTGAGCGCGACGCCCAGGCCGTAATCCGGCAGTGCGGCGCAGAACACGCCCTCCGCCCCGACCTTGGTCATCACCCGGCCCTGGCAGGCCTGCATGATCTCGGTGTCGAAGCGGCCGGTGCCCGCGACCATGAAGGGCTGCGTGCCCCAGGCCTTGCGGATGCGCAGCACCGCGGCGCGGCGCTTCTCCGGCAGGTCGTCGGGGTCGGCGATCTGCGCCATGGCGAAGGCCAGGCCTTCGAGCGGGATGGCGATGGTCGGGATCGAGCAGCCGTCCGCCGCCCAGGGCGCCGCACCGAGGCCGCAGCCGGTCATCTGCTCGAGCACGCCGAGGATGCGCTGCTGCACCGGATGGGTGTAGCGGATGTAGCCCTTGGTCTTCTCGCCGAGATGGACGGCGGTGGTCAGGAAGCCGGTGTGCTTGCCCGAACAGTTGTTGTGCAGGGCCGAGGGATGTTCGTGCCGGCACACCAGCGCATGCGCCGAATCCTCGTGGAACGGCAGATGGGCGCCGCATTCCAGGTCGGATTCGGACAGGCCAATCTTCGCCAGCCAGGCGGCGACGCGCTCGACATGGGCGGGTTCGCCATTGTGCGAGGAACAGGCCAGCGCCAGCTCCTCGTCACCCAGGCCGAAAGCGTCGAAGGCGCCGCTTTCGATCAGCGGGATCGCCTGCAGCGACTTGATCGCCGAGCGGGCGTAGACCGGGCGGGCGATGTCGCCCCAATGGCCCTGCACGGCGCCGGTGCGGTCGACGATCAGGGCGCTGCCGCGATGCCGGCTCTCGACCACCGAACCGCGCGTGACCTCGACCAGGATCGGCCCGCCGCCGGCGGCGAGATCGGCGGTTCCCGAGGCCGGGCTGTGGTCGGGGCCATGCTCGTGGCCGTGATCGTGGCCATGGTCGTGATTGTGGGGGTCGGTCATGATCGTCTCGGCAGGATGAAGGCAGGGCCGTTCCGGCCGCACCTTGCCCTCGCGCCCGGTGCGGGGCAAGGTCGGAGCCGGAAAGACACGGACGGGATCGGATGAAAGGCTATTTCGCGATCGGCTGCGAGGGCATCAGCAAGCCGATGAATGTCGGCGCCCTGATGCGCACCGCCCACGCCTTCGGCGCCAGCTTCTGCTTCACCGTGGCGCCGAACACGGACGAGGTCGATTTCGGCTGGAGCGACACCTCCAGCGCCGCCGGCGCCGTGCCGCTCTACACCTATCCCGACGTCGCCGCGCTCGCCCTGCCCAAGGGCTGCGCCCTGGTCGGGATCGAGCTGATGGAGGATTCGATCGCGCTGCCCAGCTTCCGCCACCCGCGCCAGGCCGCCTATGTCCTGGGGTCGGAACGCGGCGGCCTGTCGCCGGAGATGGCGGCGCGCTGCGACCACATCGTGCAGATCCCGACCCGGTTCTCGCTGAACCTGTCCCTGGCGGGCGCGCTGGTGATGTACGACCGGCTGATCTCGCTGGGCCGCTTCGCCGCGCGGCCGCTGCTGCCCGGCGGCCCGACCGAGCCGCTGCCGCCGCATGTCCATGGCACGCCGAAATTCATCGGCTGACCGGCGATCGTGGAGGGCCCGGACGTCATCCGGGCCAGACCGCCTTTTGGGCGTAAGGCAGAAATCAGAATACCTGCATGGATCTTCGAAGTTATCGATCGATTTTCGCCAATTATCAGACCAGCTTCTTGAAAAATCGGAACACGGCGCAACAACATTGCCGGCACTTTAATCATCGGTAAACTCTGCTTGCGGCGACGAAATCGGCACCATGTATTGAGGCGCACACGCTCCCTCTCGCCGCCTCTGCGACGACACGTGTGACACCGGGGCTGGGCCACCGCGACACGGATCTCGACGATCCGATGACATCGCAACTGCCGGCCGCCGATTTCAGATGAATGAGGACAGAGACATGGTCATGTCGCACTCCGCACGCCCGGCCGGGCTGATCGGCCTGGTCGCGCTCGGAATTCTCGTCGGGGCGGCCGCCGCCCAGGCCAGCGAACCCCAACTCCCGCCCCAGGCCCTGTGGACCCAGACGGCGGAAGCCCCAGGCTCGGACACCACGGCGGCATCGAACGAATCGGATGACAACGCCCGCAATGACCGGATCGGATCCATGGCCGTTGGTCACGATTTCGGCCATCCGGGTGCCGCCGCGCCACACGGCCACGCCGGCGGCTTCGACGCCGGCCATGGTGGCCGCGGCGGAGGCGGTCATGGTGGCGGCGGCCACGGCAGCCGCTGAGCACGATCGGATCGGGCCCGCATACCCACATCCGGCCTGATCCGCCTTGCAGCCCTGTGTCCCCGGGCTTCCCGGAATCGGCGACATCTTCGGCGCAGCCGTGTTGTCGACGAGGAGACGCCGTTTCAGGGATACAGGACCATGGCTGAGCGCAGGACGAAGACCCGGCCGGACCGGCGGATCGCCGATCACGGTGTCATCGGCAACCTGTCGACCATGGCGCTGGTCGCCCTCGACGGCACCATCGATTATCTGTGCTGGCCGAATTTCGACAGCCCGACCCTGTTCGCGAGCCTGCTCGATGCCAGGGCCGGCGGCGCCTTCGAACTGGCGCCGGAGATCGCCGGCGCTCGGGTCCTCCAGACCTATCTCCCCGAGAGCAACGTGCTGGTCACCCGCTGGCTGGGCGAGGAGGCCAGCGCCGAGATCACCGACCTGATGACGGCGTCGGGCGATGCCGAGGATTGCACCTACCGCCTGATCCGCCGCCTGCGGGTCACCCGCGGCACGGTCCGCTTCCGGCTGCGCTGCGCGCCGCGCTTCGATTATGCCCGGATCAAGCCGAAGGTCACGGCCGGAAAGGGCCAGGCCGTGTTCACCGCCGAGGGCTCGCCCGGCATGCGGCTGTGGGGGCCCGTCGCCTTCACCAGGGCGCGGGCGGGCGCCGAGGCGGTGTTCACCCTCGAGGCCGACGAGACCCTGGATCTGGTCCTGGACGAGGACGGCGCCGAGAAGCCGGACGCCGACGCCCTGGAGCGCCTGGTCGCCGAGACCACCTCCGACTGGCAGGCCTGGGCCGCCAAATCGACCTACAAGGGCCGCTGGCGCGACGCCGTCACCCGCTCGGCCCTGGTGCTGAAGCTGATGACCTCGCGCCGGCACGGGTCGATCGTCGCGGCCGCCACCTTCGGCCTGCCCGAGACACCGAAAGGATCGCGCAACTGGGACTATCGCGCCACCTGGATCCGCGACGCGTCCTTCACCGTCTACGCCCTGATGCGCCTGGGGTACCAGGACGAGGCCATGGCGTTCACGCGCTGGACGGCGGATCGCGCCGCCACCTGTTCCGGCGGGCGCCTGCACGTGATGTACGCGGTGGACGGCAGCCCCGTGCCGGAGGAGGAATCGCTGCCCCACCTCGCCGGCCACAACGGCGCCAGCCCGGTCAGGATCGGCAACGCGGCGGCCACGCAGCTGCAGCTCGACATCTACGGCGCGCTGCTGGATTCGATCTATCTCAGCAACAAATACGGCGACGCGATCTCGAACGCCGACTGGCACGGCGTCCGCCAGGTCGTGGACTATGTCTGCGAGAACTGGCACCTGCCCGATGCGGGCATCTGGGAGATGCGCAGCCGTCCGACCGAACACCTGCATTCGCGGCTGATGTGCTGGGTCGCCGTCGACCGCGCGATCCGCCTCGCCAGCAAGCGGTCCCTGAGCGCACCGTTCGAGACCTGGATCAAGACCCGGAACGAGATCAGCGAAGACATCTGGAGCACGTTCTGGAACGAAAAGGCCGGCCATTTCGTGCGCAGCAAGGACGGAACCGACCTGGACGGTTCGATGCTGATGATGCCGCTGGTCCGCTTCGTCGGCGCCACCGACCCGGCCTGGCTGGCCACCCTCGACGCCATAGGCGACCAGCTGGCCGATGACGGCCTGGTCATGCGCTACGACCGCGAGGACGGGCTGGACGGCAAGGAAGGGTCGTTCGCCGCCTGCGCCTTCTGGCATGTCGAGTGCCTGGCGCGGGCCGGCCGCGTGCGGCAGGCGCGGAACAACTTCGAGAAGCTTCTGCTCTACGGCAACCACCTGCAGCTCTATGCCGAGGAGTTCGACGTCCGCGCGGAATTCCTGGGGAACTTTCCGCAGGCGCTGACCCATCTCGCCCTGATCAGCGCAGCCTTCGCTCTCGACCGGGCCCTCGACGGCCGGCAGGAGCAGTGGCGGGCTTAGAGACCGCTAGTGGCTCGGCTGCGCCAGCAGCGACCGCACCGTCGCCGCCAGGGCATCGGCGGCATAGGGCTTGCGCAGGGTCGGCAGGTCGGCCGGCACCCCGTCCTCGGGGCCGTAGCCGGTGGTGAACAGCACCTTGAGCGCCGGCCGGTCGGTGCGGGCCCGCACCGCCAGCTCGGCCCCGGTCATGCCCGGCAGGCCGACATCGGTGACCATCAGGTCGAACTCGCGGCCGTCGAGCAGGCGCAGCGCCTCCGGCGCGTCGGCCGCCTCGGCGACGTCGAAGCCGCCATCGATCAGGGCTTCCGCCGCCAGAAGACGTACCAGCACGTCGTCCTCGACCAGCAACACGCGTCCGCTACACATCAGGCCCACTATCGGTTCGCTTCGGGTCGCCACCATCCGATTCATGGCGGCAAACCTCGCCCGGGGCAACCCTCAATGGGACCGGTCAGTGAATCGTCGACCCCACGGGAATCGCATGGGCGGCGATATCAGGGGGCGGTGCCTGGCTGGCGACGGCGGGCAGCAGAATGCCGCCATCGCTCAGGGCTTCGGCCAGGGCGGCGAACAGCGGGCCGCACAGCCGGGAGGCCACCGGGGTCAGGATCGCCCGGATCAGGAACGGCGCCCACATCGTCTCGCCCTGCTGGTACAGCGCCACGACGTCGAGCAGCAGCCGCTCGTCCTCGGTGACGTGCCGGCAGCGCGGGCAGTTCACCCGGATGGTGCGCCCGGCGCCGCGGCCGATGAAGCCCATCAGGTCGTCCACCGCCTCGGCCGCGGCCGGTGCCCCTTCGGCGCGGAAGGCGGTGCGCAGGTTCGGCATCACCGGAATGTCGTGGCGATGGCCGGTGACCCAAGCGCGGATGCCCCACAGCACCAGGGTCTCGGCCCGGGTCAGCGGCGGCGCCCCCGCCTTATCGTCATGCGTCTCGTCGCAGCCATGCGCGTCGTCGCTCATGGCATCGCCGCCCGGACCAGGCCGAAGGACGGCAGGTTGGCCGGCACGCGCAGCGGCCGGGGCGGCGGCGCGGGCCGCTGCAGCATGACGCCGGCGGTCGCCAGCATCTCGCCCAGCTCGGCGCACAGCCCGGCCGCGGCCCGGCAGGCGGCGGAGGACAGCATGCCGCGCAGCACCAGCGTCCCCGACACGCCGCGGCCCGACTGGCCGATCGCGACCAGGTCGAGGATCCGGCGCTCATCCTCGGTGACGGTGAAGGCGCAGGGCACGCCGATCTGCACCCGCCGCTCGGCGCCGAAGCCGACGATGCGGGTCAGCAGGCTGATGCGCTCGGCGGCCTCCTCGGCGCCAACCTTGCGGAAGGCGAGCAGCACCGGGTGGTCGGTCGGCGCCCCGGTCTTCAGACCGACGACGCTGAGCCGCAGCGCCCACAGCACCAGCTGTTCGGCAAACGGCAAGGCGCGGCGGTCGGTCGGTTCGGTGATCAGGTCTTCGTCCATTCTGGACTCTCCCGTGAACGGCCCGATCATATGAGAACGATTATCAATCGCGAATCAAGAGAGAATGTAACCCCGACCCTCCGGCCGGCGAATCGCCATCAGCCTCCCATCACAGGACGCCACCATGGCCCGCCGCGGACTGCTTGCCTGCCTGATCGCCCTCTCCGCCCTTCCCGCCTGGCCGGGCGCCGCGGCGGAGCGGCCGGTGGTGGTGGAGCTGTTCACCTCGCAGGGGTGCTCGTCCTGCCCGCCGGCGGATGCGCTGCTGTCGACCCTGGCCGACCGGCCGGGGGTGCTGGCCCTGGCCTTCCATGTCGACTACTGGAACCGCCTGGGCTGGGTGGACCCGTTCTCGGGCGCCTGGGCCACGGCGCGGCAAAATGCCTATGCCGCGCAATGGGGTGCCGACCAGATCTACACGCCGCAGGCGGTGATCGACGGCGCGACCGATGCGGTCGGGTCCGACCGCTCGGCCCTGGAGACGGCGATCACGGCGGCGAAGACCGACCCGTCGGTGCCGGTCACGATCACGGCGGCCGCGGACGCGCTGCAGGTGACGGTGGACGGGTCGGCCCCGGCGGGATCGGTGCTGTGGCTGGTCGGCTTCGACGACCGGCACGAGACGCAGGTGCGGCGCGGCGAGAATGCCGGGCATAGGCTGGTCGACCGCAATGTGGTGCGCAGCCTGACCCGCCTCGACGGCTGGGCCCCTGGCGGCACGGTGGCGGCGACACGGCCGCAAGGCGACCAGGCCGCCGTGCTGCTGCAGGCGGCCGACGGCCACATCCTGGGGGCGGCGCGGCTTTAGCCGGCGATCGCCGGGCGTGGTGCGAACAGGCCGAACAGGCGGCGGTTGAGCAGCGTGCCCAGGCCGACCAGCAGCGCCACGGCGCCGCCATGCCAGACCAGCACCATCAGCGTGGCCTCGTCGCCATGGAACATGGAGACGCCGCAGGCCGACAGCGCCGACGCCGCCAGCATCGCGCTGGCGATCGTGGCGACCGGGCGCACCGACCCGGCGAAGCGCAGCATCACCAGCAGCGCCACCGACAGCGGCAGGCTGATCAGCAGGATCGAGCGGAAGCAAAAGAAGCTGGTCCCGAACGCGAAGCCCTGCGGCCCCAGGCGCACCCAGTCGGTCATGCAGCCATAGCCGATCGAGAACAGCCAGAACGCCAGGCCGGGCAGCGGCAGCAGCGCCCAGGCGCGGGGCCGGTCCGGCAGGCTGACATGGAAGGCGGCGATGGCCGAAAGCACGCCGGTCAGCAGCGCGCCCGCCCATTCCAGCTGGTAATGGGTCTCGCCCATCTCCTCCATGAAATCGGGCCGGATCCCGACGGCGGCGACGACGATCCCGATCACCACGACAGCGATGGCCAGCCAGAACAGCGCCCGCTGCAACGGCGGCCGCAGCGGACGGACAGGCCGGACCTCGGCGGCCAGCTGCGCGATCAGATCGTCGGTCCGGGCCTCGCTCGTCTCCGTCATTTCGGTCCCAAAACCCCCTTCAGCGCCTTCAGGGCGCGATGCATCGCGACCTTCAGCGCCGGCACCGACGCGCCGCTGGCGGCCGATGCCTCCTTCAACGACATGTCCTTCAGCTTCAGCAGTTCCACCGCCTGGCGCTGTCCGGGCGGCAGATCCGCGATGGCGCGCCGCAGCGCGATCGAATCGGATTCCATCCCCCATTCATTCGTTTCGGGGGCCGCAAAGGTTTCCTCGAACGGCTCGATCGCGGTCTCGCGCCCGGTGGTGCGGATCTGGATCCGCACCCGGTCGACGATCCGGCGCCGGGCGATGGCGACCAGCCAGGGCTGGAACGGGCGGGCCGGATCATAGGTGCGCCGGATGCTGTGCAGGGTCAGCAGCACATCCTGCACCGCATCCTCGGCATCGGCCGGACGGCGCAGCGACCGCCGCGCCAACGCCCGGAGATAGGGGGTGATCTCGGTCAGCAGCCGGCGATAGGCGACCCCGTCCCCCGCCTGGGCAGCGGTCATCAGCGTCGACCAGCCGACGCCGTCACGCATGCCCGGCGGGGTCCCGGCGTCGGAATCGGTCATGATGGGCGATCAAGGGCGCAGTCCGGTCATCGGCGCCGAGACTAGGGCCCCGCCCCGGGGCTTGCGAGTGAATTTTCGGGCAGCAACGCCGGACTGCGCCGCAGCCCCACCGGTCAGCGGCTGCAGGAAGCGTCCAGCGCCCCGAGCCGGTCGCGAAGCCCCGGCGTGGCCTCCGAGAGATTTTGGGCCACAATCCCATCGGCCATACAGCCGCAATAGGCGTGGCAGGATTCAATGCCGCCGCCGCGCTGCTCGCACTGCACCTGGCAGGAGATTAGAAACGGCGTCATGTCGGGCGGCGGCGACAGCATCGCTTGCGGGTCGCGGCCGAACGCCATGCCGACCACGAGCAGGAGGCCGATCAGGATCGGCTGGTGCAGCAGGTAGAAGCCGAGGCTGTGCCGCCCCGCCCAGCGCAGCGGCCGGGCGAGGGCGCCGCCATCGACCTTGCCGCCCGGCGCCCGCAGCCGCAGCCACAGCCGCGCCATGGCGATGCCCAGCAGCACCGGCCCGAACCAGGGGAACAGCGGCTCGTAGTCATTGCTGTGCGGCACCACGGTGCCGAGGCCGAGCCACAGCAGCCAGGACGGATCGAACAGGGTCGACCGCCCCATGATCGGCAGGGCGATCACGCCAAGGCCGAGGACGAGGTTCAGCAGGACCGGCAGCCGCAGGGCCAGGAGGCCGAGCACGCTGGCGACGGCGATGCAGTGCAGGATGCCGAAGAAGATGAACCCGTCCCGCATCGCGAACCAGGTCGCGACCGTGACCACGACGGCGCCGAGCGCCACCTTGCCGAGCCGGATCGCCCAGCGCTGCCAGTTCCGCCCCTGGATGTCCCACAGCACCAGCCCGGCGCCGACCAGGGCCAGGAAGCTGCCGGCGATCAGGTAGCGCGCGGCGACCCAGGCGACGCCGTCCTGCAGGTCCCAGTCGACGAAGCGGAAGAACCTGAGGTCCCAGGAGAAGTGGTAGAGGGCCATCGCCAGCAGCGCGAGGCCGCGGAGCAGGTCGATCACCGGCAGGCGGCCGGGGCGCGGCGATGCGGTCGTCATGTCCCCGGATAACCCGCGGCCGCGATTCTGGCTAGCCCGCCCGCATCACCCCGCGCGGACGAACACCCCGTCCATGCCGATCAGCCGCGCCGTGCGGCGGTTGAAGTAGCCGGGGATGAACAGCGCCGGGACGAAGCCGAGTTCGGCCAGATGCTGGATGGTGTCGCGATAGGAGGGCTCTCCGTCATAGACCGGCACGATCGACAGCTCCATCTGCACCGCGGCGATGCGAGGCAGCACGCCGCGGGCGCCGTCCAGCACCCGGCGTTCGGTGCCCTGGGTGTCGATCTTCAGCAGCACCCGGTCATCGGGCCGGGCATGGCGCGGGAAGATCCGCTCCAGCCGCGCCTGCGACGCCACCTCGGTGCCGACATAGGCCGAGCCGTCGAGCAGGTCCGCCATCTCCGCCGTGAAGTCGAGCACCGAGCTCATGTCGCTTTCGCCCGAGACGTGCAGCGTCACCGGCGCGTCGCCGTCGCCCAGCGCCAGCCGGGATTCGACGGTCCAACCGGGATCGCCCGCGGCCACCGCCGTCAGCGCCGCATGGGCGGCCGACAGCGGCTCGACCGAGACGATGCGGCCGCCATAGCCGCCGCGCCGCAGCCGCTGTGCGTACTGGCCGACATTGGCGCCGACATCGAACACCAGGGTGATGCCCTGGTGCTGCAGCACCCGGATCAGGTTGCGGGTGTCCTTCGAGACGGTCTCGGCGGGGGCGGTATCGGTCATCGTGTCCGGCTCAGGAATGGGCCCAGTCCCAATAGAGCTTCCGCGCCTTGGTGTAGAACGGCCCGGGCTGCAGGTGCCGGTCCTCGATCCGGGTGCAGGGCAGCACCTTGGCGAAGTTGCCGGTCTGGAAGATCTCGTCCGCCGCAGCCAGCTCCGCCGGGCGGATCGCGCGCTCGACCACCTCGACCCCGTCATGGCGCAGCAGGTCGATCACCCGGCTGCGGGTGATGCCGGCGAGGAAGGTGCCGTTCGCTGCCGGGGTGTGCACCGCCCCGTCCTTGGCCATGAAGATGTTGGCGGTGGCGAATTCGGCGACGTTGCCGATCGGGTCCAGCATCACCGCATTGGTGAAGCCGCGCTGCTTCGCCTGGCGCATGGCGAAGCCGGATTGCGGGTACAGGCAGGCGGCCTTGGCCAGGGTCGGCGCCATCTCCGGCGACGGCCGGCGCAGCCCCTGGGCGAAGCAGGCGGTGTCCTCGCCCGGCTGAGGCAGCGCCGATTCATAGATCGACAGGCAGAAGCGGGTGGCCGCCGGGTCCGGCTCGATCCAGCCATCCTCGGCCCAGAACATCGGGCGGATATAGACCGCGGCATTGGCGGGAAACTTCGCCAGACCTTCGCGCGCCAGCGCCTCGATCTCCTCGGCCGTCCGGGTCGGCTCGAGGCCCATGAAGCGGGCCGAGGCGACGGCGCGGACGCAGTGGCGGTCGAGGTCCGGCGCCACGCCTTCGAAGCCCCGGGCGCCGTCGAAGATGATCGAGGACATCCAGGCCGCGTGCGACAGCGGCCCCATGATCGGAGGATTGCCCTCCTGCCAGGTGCCATCGAGGAAGGTCAGCGCGTATCTCGCCATTGGCCCGTCCGATCCCGTAAAATTGACCATCGGAGCATAGGCGACCGGCACGGCGCCGCCAACACCGCCCGGTCGCAGCCCGGCCCCGTGTCGCGATGGGCCTATTGGCTGGACCAGACGATGCGGGCCTTCCAGACGATGTCGGACAGCTTCAGCGACTGCGCCGCCTGGTCGCCCGTGAGCGGCCGCAGGTCGATGCGGTTGGCGCTGATGCGCGCCAGTTCGCCCACCAGCAGCGCCCCGGCGGACGTCTTCACCAGCACCCGGTCGCCGCGCCGCAGCCCGGCGGTCGGCGACACGATGACGATGTCGCCGTCGCGGTAGATCGGCGCCATGCTGTCGCCGGCGATCTCCAGCGCATAGGCGTTGGGATCGGACAGGTTGGGGAAATCGACCTCGTCCCAGCCTTTCCCGGCGGGATGGCCGGTGCCGTCGAACTGCCCGTCGACGGCGGCCTGGCTGTGGCCGATGATCGGGATGCGGCGGGCCGGCAGGCCCGACCCGTCGTCGATCAGCCGCACGAAGGCCGCCATCGAGCTGCTGGTCGCATCCAGGATCTTGGCGATGCTTTCGGTCGAGGGCCAGCGCAGCTTGCCGTCGCTCGACTGGCGCTTGCTCGGGTTGAAGGTGGTGGGATCGAGTCCCGACCGGCGCGCGAGGCCGGAGGGGGACAGCCCGTTGAGCTTGGCCAGACGGTCGATCGCCGCCCAAATGTCGGCGTGTTTCAGCATGGGAACAATGTCTCCCAACAGGGTTCCAGCGTATCTAGGAACATTTTCATTTATAAAACTTGCCTAAAAATCGACCGGATAGTTTTCCTAAAATTGCTCGCCCCATCGTCCGCTCTTGCCTCTTTTGAAGGAAGTGGCCCCCACCACATTTCACATTGTACAAGGCAAGCCATGCGCGCGCTATGACCCGAAAGGGACAGAAGCGAAGCTTTTCTTCCCTTCACCCTCATGCAATCGACGCATTCGCCGCCTGCAAAAGCAGTCAATCGGCGGACAGGAGGGGCGCCCCTTCCAACGCCGACAATCGTCCGCGCGCGACCGGTGCGCCGATGCGCCGCGGCCACACCCGGCCGTCGGCGACGCGGCCGCGACAGGCGCGGGTTGGCAGCGACGCCAGATGTCGGTATCCCTGCGGCCATGCTCCGCCTCACGCCCCTGATCGCCATGCCGATCCGCACTCTCCGCACCGTCGCCCTGCTCGTCGTCGCCAGCCTGGCGGCGCTGCCGGCCGGGGCGGCCACGGTCGACACCATCGCCAAGCAGGCGATCCTGATCGACACCACCACCGACACGGTGCTGATGGAGAGGGATGCGGATGCGCGCATGCCGACATCATCGATGAGCAAGATGATGACGGCCTATCTGGTCTACGACGCGCTGCGGGACGGGCGGATCACGCTCGACACCAAATTCCCGGTCAGCAAGAAGGCCTGGCAGACCGGCGGGTCGAAGATGTTCGTCCAGATCGGCGACAGCGTCCGGGTCGAGGACCTGCTGCGCGGCCTGCTGATCCAGTCGGGCAACGACGCCGCCGTGGTGCTGGCCGAGGGGCTGTCGGGGTCGGAGAGCGCCTTTGCCGACCGCATGAACGCGATGGCCAAGACCCTGGGCATGAACGGCAGCCATTTCGTCACGTCCAACGGCCTGCCCGACCCGGAGCATTATTCGACCGCGCGCGACCTGGCGACCCTGGCCAGCCGCATGATCCAGGACTTCCCGCAATACTATCGCTACGAGAGCGAGAAGGAATTCACCTGGAACAAAATCAAGCAGGGGAACCGCAACCCGCTGCTGTACCGCGACATGAATGTCGACGGCATCAAGACCGGCCACACCGACGCCGGCGGCTACGGCCTGACCGCGTCGGGCGTGCGCGACAACCGCCGCCTGATCCTGGTGGTCAACGGCCTGCCCAGCATGCAGTCCCGTGCCGATGAGGGCGCCCGCCTGCTGGAATGGGGCTGGAACCAGTTCCGCCTGTACCCGCTGTACAAAGCCGGCGCCACGGTCGACGAGGCCACGGTCTGGCTCGGCGCCGAGGACAAGGTGCCGGTGACGGTGGCAGAGGACCTGGCCATGACCATGCAGCCGGCCGATTTCGACAAGGTCAAGGTCACCGCCCGGTTCCAGGAGCCGATCGAGGCGCCGATCGCCAAGGGCCAGGTGCTGGGCGAGTTGGAGATCGCGCCGCCCGACGGGCCGGTGCGGAAGGTGCCGCTGGTCGCCGCTCAGGACACGCCGAAGGCGTCGATCTTCCGCGCCATCGGCATGAAGCTGGGGCTGCTGCTGGGGCTGTAGGCCCCGGGCGGCCAATCCACGCCCGGCGTACCCGACCCCTATAGCCGACGGCTTCGATCAGGTCGGCGACGCGTTTCATCAAGTCCGCGCGCCTCCGCCGCGTACCATCCCTGCATTCGAAGCCCGCCCGCAGAGGCGGGCCGCGGCGAGGATCACCCGGCGGCGGATGCAGATGCCAGCGAACAACCCGACAGGACGCCCGGACCAGGCGGCGATCGACACGCCGCTGCGGCTGCATCGCGAGGCGGTGCCGGCAGACTGGACCGACTACAACGGCCATCTGAACGACGGCTACTATGCCGTGATCTTCAGTCACGCCACCGACGCCTTCCTCGAATATGCCGGGATCGATTCCGCCTACCGGGCGCGCAGCCGGCGCACCGTCTTCACCGGCGAGATGAAGATCCGCTACCGGCACGAGGTGCGGGCCGGCGACGAGGTCGCGATCGAGACCCGGCTGACCGCGCTGGACGCCAAGCGCTTCACTCTGCAGCACCGCATGGTCCATGCCGCCACCGGGACCGTCGTGGCGGACAGCGAGGTGCTGAACCTGTCGATCGACGCGACCGGGCCGAAGGTGGCGCCGTTCGAGGCCGAGATCCACGACCGTTTGAGCGAGATCCGCACCGCCCATGAGGCGGCCGCGGAGGACGAGAAGGGCTGACCCACGCCCCCGTCCGACCAGACCAGACAGGAGGCTAGAGATGACGAGCGCAAGACGTATCCTTTTCGCAGCGGCGGCGATCGCCGCGCTGGCCCCGACCGGGGCCGCCCTGGCCGACGACGCGGCCTGCAAGACGGTGCGGATGTCCGATCCCGGCTGGACCGACATCACCTCGACCACCGCGCTGGCCGGCACCGTGCTGAGCGGCCTGGGCTATACGCCGAACGTCAACCTGCTGTCAGTCGCGGTCACCTTCGAATCGCTGAAGAACGGCCAGATCGACCTGTTCCTCGGCAACTGGATGCCGGCGCAGACCGAGATGGTCGACCCCTATCTGAAGCAGGGGGTCGAGCTGGTCGGCACCAACCTGGCCGACGCCAAGGTGACGCTGGCGGTCAACCACGAGGCCTATGAGGCCGGGGTCAAGGACTTCGCCGACCTGCAGAAGTTCGCCGACAAGTTCGGCAAGTCGATCTATTCGATCGAACCCGGTTCCTCGGCCAACAAGAACCTGTCGACCATCATCGGCAAGAACGAGTTCGGCCTCGGCGGCTGGAACCTGGTCGAGGCCAGCGAGCAGGCGATGCTGTCCCAGGTGGATCGGGCCCAGCGCCGCGGCGAATGGGTGGTGTTCCTGGGCTGGGCGCCGCACCCGATGAACATCAAGTACAAGATCGACTACCTCTCCGGCGGCGACGCCTATTTCGGGCCGAACTACGGCGGCGCCACGGTGCGCACCCTGGTCAACCAGAAATGGATCTCGGGCTGCCCCAACCTGCAGAAATTCGTCAAGCAGCTGACCTTCGACCTGAACACCGAAAACCAGATGATGTCGATGATCCTGGACGGCGGCATGGACCAGAACGCCGCCGCCAAGAAGTGGCTGAACGACAATCCCGATCTGTTGACCAAGTGGCTCGACGGCGTCACCACGCTGGACGGCAAGCCAGGCCTCGACGCGGTGAAGGCCTCGCTGAAGGGCTGAGATGCCGGGGCGGCGGCTGTCTCGCCGCCCCCACTTTGCTAGGACGCGGCGGCTGCCCGCCGCTCCGCCTACCCACGCCGGAGGATGGCCGGCGCATTACCGAAACGTAAGTACGCCGCGGCTCCCTTTCAAAATATTCTCTCGACCGGGTCATTCGCCCGCGGCACCGTCAGGACGTGCGACGTGCCGACGGGAGCGTGCGCAGGCTCTCTTCCGGCGTGGTCCATTTCGTCACGCCTGCGATCCGACGTCCGAGAGCTTCAGCCGCACATGCAGATCCTTCTGATCGAAGACGACCTCGAGACCGCGCAGCACATCATCAGCAGCCTGCGCGAGGCCGGCCATGTCGTCGAGCATTGCGTCACCGGCGCCGACGGGCTGGCCCGTGCTTCGGCTGCCCGCCCGGGCAGCCATTACGGCCTCCTGATCATCGACCGTATGCTGCCCGACATCGACGGGGTGAGCGTGGCCCGCCGGCTGCGCGCCGGCAATGATGCGGTGCCGATCCTGTTCCTGACCACGCTGGGCGGCGTCAGCGACCGGGTCGAGGGGCTGAACGCGGGCGGCGACGACTATCTGGTCAAGCCCTTCGCCCTGGCGGAGCTGCTGGCCCGGATCGACGCCCTGGCCCGCCGGGCCGGCGCCGCCGCGGTCGAGACCTCCTTGAAGGTCGCCGACCTCGAGGTCGACCTGCTGAAGCGCACCGCCATCCGGGCCGGCCAGGCGATCGACCTGCAGCCGCGCGAGTTCAAGCTGCTGGAATACCTGATGCGGCATTCCGGCCAGATCGTCACCCGCACCATGCTGCTGGAGCATGTGTGGGAATTCCATTTCGAGCCGCAGACCACGGTCGTCGAGACCCATATCAGCCGGCTGCGCAGCAAGATCGACCGCGGCTTCGACGCGCCCTTGCTCGATACCGTCCGCGGCGTGGGGTATTGTCTCCGTGATCCTGGCTAGACTCGTCCGAACGGCTACTTTTCGGCTGGCGGCCGGTTTCGCCGCGCTGTTCAGCGTGTCGATCATCGCGGTGTCGAGCATCGTCTATGTCGCGATGACGCGCTATTCGGACCACCAGATCGACCTGTCGATCTGCTCCGAGATGAAGGCCGTGCGGGATGCGGTGGCCGGCGAGGACCCCGCCGACGTCGCCAAGGCGATCAACGACCGCGTTGCCGACATCGACCCGGACTATTTCTACTACGTGCTGCAGGACCGGGCCGGCCACATGCTCGCCGGCAACCTCCGCCCGATCGCCGGGGCCGCGGGCTGGAGCGACATCCCGCTGGAATCGACCGACAGCGGGACCAAGGAGACGCGCAACGTCCGCGGCCTCGGGGTCGACCTCGACGACGGGCTGCAGCTGTTCATCGGCCGCGACACCCACGACCTCGACGAACTGCAGGAGGGCATCACCCGATTCTTCCTGGCCGGGGCGGCGGCGACGGTGATCCTGGCCCTGGCCGGCGGGCTGGTGCTCAGCGCCCGCTTCCTGCGCCGGGTCGAGGCGGTGAACACCGCCACCCGCCACATCATGGACGGGCATCTGCACGAGCGGGTGCCGACCAAGGGCAAGGCTGACGAGTTCGACCGCCTGGCCGACAACCTGAACGCCATGCTGGACCGCATCCAGCAGCTGATGCAGGGGCTGCACCAGGTCTCCAGCGACATCGCGCACGACCTGCGCACACCGCTGTCGCACATGCGCCAGCGGCTGGAGCTGGCGCGGCTGAAGGCCGCCTCGGCGCAGGATTACGACGCCGCGGTCGACCGCGCCGTGACCGACATCGACGGCATCCTGGGCGTCTTCGCGGCGCTGCTGCGGATCGCCCAGATCGAGGCCGGGGCGCGGCGCGAGGGCTTCGCCCCGGTCGACCTCTCCGGACTGTTCGAGACCATCATCGACACCTACGGCCCGGTGGCCGACGATGTCGGGCACCGACTGACCGGCACGGTGGCGCCCGGCCTGTCGATCCGCGGCGACCGCCAGCTGCTGACCCAGATGCTGGCCAACCTGGTCGAGAACACCATCCGCCACACCCCGGCCGGGACCGAGATCACGGTGTCGCTGATGCCGGGCCCGGCCGGCCCGGTCGGCATCGTCCGCGACACCGGCCCCGGCATCCCCGAGACGGCGCGGGAGAAGGTGTTCCAGCGCTTCTTCCGGCTCGACGCCAGCCGCATGACCCCGGGCAGCGGCCTGGGCCTGAGCCTGGTGTCGGCGGTGGCGCAGCTGCACGACGTCCGGGTGACGCTGTCGGACAACCATCCCGGCCTGGCGGTGACCCTGGACTTCGGCGACCTCGCCAAGCCGCAGGCCGTCGGTTCGGCCGGCCGGACCGCCGCGGCGGCGCGGCCGATGGGCGACGCGCCGCCCGCGGGGCACCGGCAGGGGGTTTGGGACCGGATGCGGATCCGAGGGACGGCGGACAGCTGAAACGGACACCGCCGCGGACTGTCACCGCGCCCGTCGCGCTTCCTTCAGCAGGTTGTCGCGCAGCGTGGTGACCGCCTTCTGCATCTTCGGGAACTCCTCGGGCGTCAGGCCCGAGGCCTTCACCAGATTCATCGTCAGGCCCTTCTCCCGGATGCGGCGGCCGGCTTCGGTCAGGCTGACGATCACCTGGCGCTCATCGGCGGGATCGCGCTGCCGGGTGACATAGCCCAGGCTCTCCAGCTTCTTCAGCATGGGGGTCAGCGTGTTGGATTCGAGGAAGAGCTTCTCGCCCAGGCCGCTGACGGTCTGCCCGTCCTGCTCCCACAGCGCGACGATCGCGATGTACTGGAGATAGGTCAGGCCGAGCTCCTCTAGGATCGGCTTGTAGGCGCGGCCATAGGCGAGGTTGGCCGAATAGATGGCGAAGCACAGGAAGTCGGACAGCTTGGGGTTCGGCGGATCGGCGGCGGTCATCTGGGGTCTCGCGAGCATGGGGTCGGTTTGTCGTTATATATCGGATGCGATTTAATCGGAAGATTGACATATCGGGTCCGCCTAACTTATATAACTCGCATCCGATTAGATCGGATACGATTTTGAGGTAACTTTCGGCAAGGACCCCGGCCATGGGCCAGATCGAAAACGTGCATCGGCGTCGAGATCAACCTGGTCCAGGCCGCTGCGCCGCAGCCCTCATCCCAGTCCTGTTGCCTTCCAGGCGGTGTCACCGATGACGCTCTCCATCCTCGCCTCTCTCACCGGCGTATCCGCCATCGCCCTGGCCGCCGTCAGCCGGTCGGTGCGGCGGGGCCGGCGCCGCATCCTCGGCGCAGCCATGGTCGCCGGCGCCGCGGCTCTCTGGCTCGGCTTCGGCGCCGACCTGCCGGCCCGCTGGTCCTCCGCCGGCACCACCCTGGCCATGGGCACCACGGCCTATGCCGCGGCCCCTGCCCTGCCCGGCCCGTTGGGGTCGCTGCTCGGTGCGCCGCAATGGCTGAACGCGCCGCCGCTGCGCGCCGAGGACCTCCGCGGCAAGGTCGTCCTGGTGAACTTCTGGACCTATTCCTGCATCAACTGCCTGCGGGTGCTGCCCTATGTCCGGGCCTGGGCGGAGACCTACCGGGACCGCGGGTTGGTGGTCATCGGCGTGCACACGCCGGAATTCGCCTTCGAGAAGAATGTCGGCAATGTCGGCAAAGCCGCGGCCTCGCTCGGCGTCGGCTATCCCGTCGTGATCGACAACGACTTCAAGCTGTGGCGGGCCTTCGACAACGAGGCCTGGCCGGCGCTGTACTTCATCGGCGCCGACGGCCGGGTCCGCGGCCGTGCGCTGGGCGAGGGCGGTTATGATCAATCCGAAAAGCTGATCCAGCAGCTGCTGTCCGAAGCCGGCGACGCCCCCATGCCCGACGCAGTGGCCCCCATCGCTGCCGCGGGGCCGCAGGTCGCGCCGGACGAATCGGATCTCGGCTCGGGCGAAACCTATGTCGGCTATGACCAGGCCCGGGGCTTCGCATCGCCCGGCGGCGTCACCGCGGATGCCCCCAGCCTCTATCGCGGCGTGTCGGCGCTGCCGCTCAACCGCTGGAGCCTGGCGGGGGTGTGGACGGTCGGGGGCGAATTCGCGACGCTGGACCAGGCGTCCGGCCGCATCGCCTACCGGTTTCACGCCCGCGACCTCCACCTCGTGCTGGCGCCGCCCTCTCCTGGCCAATCCGTCCGCTTCCGCGTCAGGATCGACGGCGCCGCGCCCGGGGCCGACCACGGCTCCGACGTCGACGCCGAGGGCTGGGGGACCGTGCGGGACGATCGCCTGTACCAGCTGGTCCGCCAAGCCGGCCCGGTCGCGGACCGGACCTTCGAGATCGAGTTCCTCGACCCCGGGGTCCGCGCCTACGTCTTCACCTTCGGATAAGGCTGCCGAGCGCAGCAATCGGCTGCAAACCGCGGCAGTTCTGGGAAAGCACCGCCGCGGCCTCGACGGTAGATTGGCGGGCAAACTGTCCACCGACGGCCAAGCCCGCTTTGCCATCAAAGGAATGATCATGTCCGAAGACCTGCCATCGCCGACCCGGCGCGGCTTTCTCGCCACCTCGGCCACGGCAGTGCTGGCCGCCTCGGCCGCCGGCGCCTTCAGCCTGTTCCCGATGCGGCAGGCCGCGGCCGCCAGCGGCAGCGCCATCCGCCCGTTCCAGGTCGCCGTCCCGGACGCGGACCTCGACGACCTCCGCCGCCGCATCCTGGCGACGCGGTGGCCAGCCAAGGAGACCGTCGCCGACCAGTCCCAGGGCGTCCAGTTGGCGCGGCTGCAGAAGCTCGTCCGCTATTGGGGCACGGAGTACGACTGGCGGAAGGTGGAGGCGAAGCTGAACACCCTGCCGATGTTCGTGACCGAGATCGACGGCCTCGACATCCAGTTCATCCATGTGTCGTCGAAACACCCCGATGCCCTGCCGCTGATCATGACCCATGGCTGGCCGGGCTCGATCCTGGAGCTGCTGAAGGTGATCGGCCCGCTGACCGATCCCACCGCCCATGGCGGCAGCGCCGCGGACGCGTTCCATCTCGTGGTCCCGTCGTTGCCCGGCTTCGGCTTTTCGGGCAAGCCGCAGGAGACCGGCTGGGGTTCGGACCACATCGCGCGGGCCTGGGGCGAGCTGATGGGCCGCCTGGGCTACACCCGGTTCGTCTCCCAGGGCGGCGATTGCGGTTCCGTCGTCTCGCACCGGATGGCGATGCAGGGGGTGCCGGGGTTGATCGGCATCCATGTCAACATGCCCGCGACCGTGCCGGCCGAGCTCCAGCCGCTTCTGGCGCAGGGCCTGCCGGCCCCGGCCAGCCTCTCCGCCAAGGAGAAGGCGGCCTATGATAAGCTGAACGACTTCTACAAGAACAACTCCGCCTATGCCGCCATGATGGTCACCCGGCCGCAGACCCTGGGCTACTCCCTGGTGGATTCGCCGGTCGGCCAGGCCGCCTGGATGTATGACAAGATCGCGCAATGGACCTTCAGCGGCGGCGACCCCGAGCGGTCGCTCACCCGGGACGAGATCCTGGACGACATCTCGCTCTACTGGCTGACCGACAGCTCGACCTCGGCTGCCCAGATCTACTGGGAGGACCATTCCAACAACTTCAACGCGGTGGACATCTCGCTGCCCGCGGCGGTGACGGTGTTCCCCGGAGAGATCTACCAGGCGCCACGCAGCTGGGTCGAGCGCAGCTACCACAAGCTCATCCACTTCAATGAGGTCGACAAGGGCGGTCACTTCGCCGCCTGGGAAGAGCCGGAGCTGTTCAGCACCGAGATCCGCGCCGCCTTCCGGTCGCTGCGCTGATTTCGGCAACGCCGTGCCACACTCCATCGGAGACAGACGAATGTCCGAAGACATCAACCACCAGCGCCGCCGCTTCTTCGGCACCGCGGCCATGACCCTGGCCGCCGCCCAGCTCGGCATGATCGGTGCGGCCGAGGCGCAATCCGCCAAGACGACTGCCGTGGCTGCGGTCAAGCCCGGGACGAACACGTCGTTCGGCCCGCTGAAGCAGGTCGATGCCGGCGTCCTGAACGTCGGATACGCCGAGGTCGGGCCCCCCGATGGTCCCGTGGCCATGCTCCTGCATGGCTGGCCATACGACATCCATGCCTTCGTCGACGTCGCGCCCCTGCTGGCGTCGGCCGGCTACCGGGTGATCGTCCCGCATCTGCGCGGCCATGGCACCACCCGCTTCCTGTCGGATGCGACGGCCCGGAACGGCCAGCAATCGGCCGTGGCCAGCGACATCATCGCCCTGATGGACGCGCTGAAGATCCCGGTGGCGACCGTCGCCGGCTTCGACTGGGGCGCGCGGACGGCCTGCATCATGGCGGCGCTGTGGCCCGAGCGCTGCAAGGCCCTGGTCTCGGTCAGCGGCTATCTCATCGGCAATGTCGAGGCCGGCAAGCGCCCGCTGCCGCCGAAGGCCGAGCACGACTGGTGGTACCAGTTCTACTTCGCGACCGAGCGGGGCCGGCAGGGCTATGACGAGAACCGGCGCGACTTCGCGCGGCTGATCTGGCAGGAGGCTTCGCCGAAATGGGGCTTCGACGACGCCACCTTCGACCGCAGCGCGGCGTCGCTCGACAATCCGGACCATGTCGCCATCGTGATCCACAACTACCGCTGGCGGATGGGCGTGGCCGAGGGCGAGGCGCGCTATGACGATCTGGAGAAGCGGCTGGCCGCAGCGCCGGTGATCACCGTGCCGACGATCACCATGGAAGGCGACGCCAACGGGGCCCCGCACCCCGAGCCCGCGGCCTATGCCAAGAAGTTCTCGGGCCGGTACGAGCACCGGACCCTCACCGGCGGCATCGGCCACAACCTGCCGCAGGAAGCCCCGCAGGCCTTCGCCCAGGCGGTCGTCGACGTCGACCGGTTCTGATCCGACCAAGCCGACGGCCGCATTGCGGATCGCAGCCGGTCCGCAATGCCCCCTCCGTCCATCGAGAAGAGGAAAGTCCCATGAACCGCCTGCCGTCCCTTCGCCGCCTGGTCCTGGGCACCATGCTCGGTGCCGCAGGCAGTTTCGCCGTGTCCTGCGCCGCGGTTGCCGAGCATCTCAGCTACGCCCCCGCCCCGGTGGCCCCGCTCGCATCCCAGCCGGCGCCGGCCTATTACGTCGACACCCCGCTGCCGACCCTCCTGGCGGTTCCCGACGCCCACCGCTAAGCCTTTGACGCGAGTGATGGACGGCGGCGCGGTCGTGGCGCCGGGCTGCCGCCCCTCCCCATAGCCACGCCTCCCCGCCGCGGTTACACTTCCCGGCATGCTGGACGGCCGGATTTCCCGTTTCCCGGCCGCAGGCCCGGCCGACCGGAACGGCGATGGATTTCACTGGCGATAGTCTCTCCCATTCCCTGCTGCCCGGACACGACCTCTGGCTGGCCGTGCTCGCCATCCTGGTTGCCGTCCTCGCCTCCTATGTCGCCTTCGATCTCGGCAAGCGCATCCGCATCGCCCGCGGCGAGGCCCGGCTGCTGTGGCTGCTGGGCGGGGCGGTGGCGATGGGCGGCGGCATCTGGTCGATGCACTTCATCGCCATGCTGGCGATGCGCCTGCCGGTCAACTTCGACTACGACCTGCGGCTGACGCTGCTGTCGCTGCTGATCGCCGTGCTGGCCACCGGCGCCGGCTTCACCGTCGCCACATTGGGGGGCGCCATCCCGCTGGGCGAACAGCGCACGGCGCCGCTGCCGCTGCTGGCCAGCGGCCTGTGCATGGGTCTGGGCATCGCCGGCATGCACTATGTCGGCATGGCCGCGATCGTGGCGCCGGGGCACATCGCCTACGATACCGTGTTCGTGGTGCTGTCGATCCTGGTCGCCGTGGTCGCCGCCACCGCGGCGCTGCATCTGGCCCTGTCCGACATCCGCCGCATGCACCGGGTGCTGGCCGCAGTGATGATGGGGGCGGCGATCGCCGGCATGCACTTCACCGGCATGGCCGCGGCGCATTTCATGCCCGACCCGGCCGCCTACGCCGCCATCGCCCGCGCCGCCACCCCGGTGCCGCCCACGATTCTGGCCGGGCTGATCACCGCGGCCGACATCATCGTCTTCGCCCTGGCCCTGATCGCGACCCGGCTGGACCGCCGGATCATGGAACTGCAGGCGCACCGGCAGCTTGCCATCCTGGGCGAACGCTACGCCGCCACGCTGAACGCGCTGCCGACGCCGCTGGCCCTGATCGACGAGCGCGGCCTCATCCTGACCGCCAACCCGCTGTGGCAGTGGCCGGGCGAGCGCGAGCGCTTCGTCGGCGGCGGGTCCCGCCCGGGCGAGGACTACTTCGCGCTGAGCGACGCCGCCGGCGGCGCCGGGGCCGAGGTCAGGGTGCATCTCGCCGGCGTGGTCCAGGGCATCCAGCCGGCAGCGCCGATCGAGTACAGGCTCGGTGCCGGCGCGGCGGAGCGCACCATCCGACTGCTGGCGGCGCCGATCGTCGAGGGCCGGGCGGTGGGCGCCGTGGTGGTGCATCTCGACATCACCGCCGAACGCGTGGCCGAGCAACGGATGCGCGAGGCGATGCAGACGATCGAGGCGGCGGACCAAGCCAAGACCACCTTCCTGGCCCATATGAGCCACGAGCTGCGGACGCCCCTGAACGCGATCCTCGGTTTTTCCGAGCTGATCCGGGACGCCCATCTCGGCCCGCTGCCCGAACGCTACCGCAGCTACGCCGACGACATCCACCGGTCGGGCCAGCACCTGCTGGCGCTGGTCAACGACGTGCTCGACCTGTCGCGGGTGGAATCCGGGCGCCTCGACCTGCAGATCGAGCCGGTCGACCTGGCAAGCGACATCCGCGACGCGGTCAGCCTGGTGGCCCAGCGGGCCGAGGCGCTGGGCATCCGCATCGAGCAGCGGGTGGCCGCGGACCTGCCGCCGCTGAACGCCGACCCGCTGCGGCTGCGCCAGATCCTGATCAACCTGCTGACCAACGCGGTGAAGTTCACGCCGGATGGCGGCCAGGTCACGGTCGACGCCGTGGCGGTGGCCCGGTCGATCCGGATCACGGTGGCCGACACCGGCATCGGCATGAGCGCGGCGGAGATCGCGCTGGCGCTGGAGCCGTTCCGCCAGGCACGCCGGCTGTCGCGCCGGCCGCGCGAGGGGTCGGGCCTGGGCCTGCCCCTGGCCAAGGCACTGGTGGAAAGCCATGGCGGGATGCTGATGATCGACAGCGAGCCGGAGGTCGGCACCCGCATCACCATCCTGCTGCCGACCCGCGTCCCCGACGAGAACAGCCCCGCCGCCGGTCCGCATGCCGGCGACGGGGCTGTTCTCGACGAGCCGGCTTCGCTGAACGCGAGCCGGGGGATCAGTCGGCGACGTTGACCATCGACTGGAACACGCGCCACGCCACCTCGACGGTGACGCCGCCCGCCCGGGCGCCGGCGGCCAGCATGCTGGCGGTCGGCTTGGTCGGAACCGTGGTAATGCCGGGGTCGCCCATCGCCGCCACCATGTCGAGGGCATAAGTCATCGGGGTCTTCATCTCGACCACCGTCATACTATTCGTCATCGCAATGTCGCCCATTGGAAACCTCCCAGGTTAATGCCAGGAGGAGGTGCAATCGCCGTGCCAACTTTCGGACAGGGTCGGCGGCATCGCCGACTCGGCGCGGGATCAGCCAGAAGAGGGTGATTTGAAATAATCATACATATTTCCCCCAACACTTAATACTATCGATCTGATCGCCTTTTCGAACACCTCCCGGATTTCGCAATTTGCGACGTGCACCCACATACGGTTCGCATTCTGCAACGCTCACGATCCATCCCAACGGGTGGCGAGGCCCTGCCGCCGCACCCCGATCCGGCCAGCCCTTCACGCGCCCACCCGCCCCGCCCGCGATTGACGGGCCCCGGGCGCGCCCCTAGGGTCGGCCGCCATGACCGGACACATCTACAAGATCTGCAGCGCGGCGGAATGGCGGGATGCCGAAGCCGCCGGCGCCTATCGCGGCTCCGCCGTCGACCATCGCGACGGCTTCATCCATTTCTCCACCGCGGAGCAGGCCGGGGAGACCGCGGCACGCTACTTCGCCGGCCAGGCCGACCTGGTGCTGGTGGCAGTGGACGTGGCCGCGCTGGGCGACGCGCTGCGGTGGGAGCCGTCGCGCGGCGGCGCCCTGTTCCCGCATCTATACGCCGAGCTGCCTCTGGCGGCGGTGACCAGGGTGGCGCCGCTGCCGCTGGTCGACGGCCGGCACGTGTTCCCGCCCGTCCCGTGAGCCTGCTGTTCAGCCTGGCCGCGCCGCTGCTGAAGGCGCTGCCGCCCGAGGCGGCGCACCGCGCCACCCTGGCCGCCCTGCGGCTCGGCCTCGGCCCCGCTGCGTCCGACCCCGACGACCCGATCCTGGCGGTGACGCTGTGGGGCCGGCGCTTCGCCAACCCGATCGGCCTCGCCGCCGGCTTCGACAAGGACGCCGAGGTGGTGGACCCGATGCTGCGGCTGGGCTTCGGCTTCGTCGAGATCGGCAGCGTCACGCCGCGGGCCCAGCCGGGCAATCCGCGGCCCCGCGCCTTCCGCCTGCCGCAGCAGCAGGCGCTGATCAACCGCTACGGCTTCAACAACCGCGGCCATGCCGCCGCCGCGGCGCGGCTGGAGACCCGGCGCGTCAACGGCGCCGCCGCGCCCGGGCTTCTCGGCGTCAATGTCGGCCGCAACAAGACCAGCCGCGACCCGGATGCCGACTACGCCGCCGGCATCCGCGCCTTCGCCCGGCTGGCCGACTATCTCGTGGTCAACATCTCGTCGCCCAACACCCCCGGGCTGCGGGCGATGCAGAGCCGGGTGCCGCTGGAGCGGCTGCTGGCCGCGGTGACCGCGGCACGGGCGGAGGAGACGGCGCGGCCGCCGATCCTGGTCAAGATCGCCCCAGACCTGACGCCGGAGGATCTGGAGGACGTCGCGGAGGTCGCCCTGGCTGCCGGCATCGACGGGCTGATCGTGTCCAACACCACCATCGCCCGCCCCGGCGGCCTGCCGCCGAGCTTGGCCGGCGAACCCGGCGGCCTTAGCGGCCAACCGTTGATGGCGCCATCGACCCTGGTCCTGCGCCGCATGGCGAAGCTGCTGGCCGGACGACTGCCGCTGGTCGGCGTCGGGGGAGTGTCCAGCGGCGCCGACGCCTATGCCAAGATCCGTGCCGGCGCCAGCCTGGTTCAGCTCTACACCGCCCTGGCCTATCGCGGCCCCGACCTGGTGGGCGCGATCAAGCGCGACCTGGCCGACCGGCTGCGCGCCGACGGCTTCCGCTCGGTGGCCGAGGCGGTGGGCGCCGACCTGCGCTGACGCCGGAGATCAGCGGTGCAGGCGCGCCGCCGCCGCGATGAAGGCGCCGGAGGGCGGGACTGAATCCTCGCCATCGGGCCTGATTTCGGTCAACTTTCTGGGATGGACTGCGGGATGCGAGTCGCGCTCCTGCGACCGCGATCCCGGAACGGTGAAGAGGGCCCTATGATCGAGGCGATGAACCTCGCCATTCTCGTTGCGGCGGGACTCATTGCCCTCAGCGTCTTCACCAGCCTGATCTCGTTCCGGGTCGGCGCCCCCCTGCTGCTGGTGTTCCTGGCGGTCGGCCTCGGCGCCGGCGAGGACGGCATCGGCCAGATCCATTTCGACAATGCGCCGGTGGCCTATTTCATCGGCAGCGTGGCGCTGGCGCTGATCCTGTTCGACAGCGGCTTCGAGACCCGGCTGCAGAGCTTCCGGGCCGCCGCGGCCCCGGCCCTGACCCTGGCCACCATCGGCGTGCTGATCACCACCGGCCTGGCCGCGATCGCCGTCCGCCTGATCTTCGGCTTCGGCTGGCCCGTGTCGCTGCTGACCGGTGCGATCATCAGCTCGACCGATGCGGCGGCGGTGTTCTTCCTGCTGCGGGTCGGCGGCATCACCCTGCGCGATCGCATGCGCTCGACCCTCGAGATCGAATCCGGCAGCAACGACCCGATCGCCATCTTCCTGACCCTGGCGCTGGTCGAAGCGGTCAGGGCCGGCACCGGCGCGGCCAGCCTGACCTGGGCGCTGGCCACCAGCTTCACGCTGGAGGCCGGGCTGGGCATCGCCATCGGCCTGGTCGGCGGCTTCCTGATCGTGCGGGTGATCAACCGGGTCGCCCTCGACCCCGGCCTGTATCCGGTGATCGTGCTCAGCCTCGCCCTGCTGATCTTCGCCGCCACCGGCATGCTGCACGGGTCGGGCTTCATCGCCGTCTACGTCGCCGGCATGGTCGCGGGCAACGCCACCCTGCGCGCCTCCGCCCTGCTGCGCCGGTTCCAGAGCGGCATGACCTGGCTGGCCCAGATCTGCATGTTCCTGACGCTGGGCCTGCTGGCCACGCCATCGCAATTCCCGGCGGTGTTCCTGCCGGCGCTGGGCGTCGCCCTGGTGCTGACCTTCGTGGCCCGGCCGATCGCCGTGTGGCTGTGCCTGCTGCCCTACGGCTTCTCGCGCAACGAGACCACCTTCGTCGCCTGGGTCGGGCTGCGCGGCGCGGTGTCGATCCTGCTGGCCATCCTGCCGCTGATCGCCCAGCTGCCCGAGGGGCGGATGATCTTCAACGGCGTGTTCCTGGTGGTGGTGTTCTCGCTGCTGCTGCAGGGCTGGACCATCCGGCCGCTGGCGAAATGGCTGGGCCTGATCGTGCCGCCGCGGATCGGCCCGGTCGACCGCGTCGAGCTGGAGCTGCCGGGCCGCGCCAACCACGAGCTGGTGGTGTACCGCATCGCGGCGCAGAGCCCGGTGGCCCGCGGCGAGCGCATCCCGCGCTGGGCCCGGCCCGCCCTGATCGTGCGCGACGGCCAGTCGGTCGACATCCACCATGCCGGGCGGCTGCAAAGCGGCGACCAGGTCTACATCTTCACCCCGCCGCAGCAGGTCCGGCTGCTGGACCGGCTGTTCGCCACCCCGATGCGGCTGGCCGAGGACGACCGCGACTTCTTCGGCGACTTCACCCTGAACGCCGACGCCCCCCTGGCCGAGGTGGCGGAGAGCTACGGCTTCGCCCTGCCCGAGCCGGGCGAGACCCGCAGCACCGGCGCCTTCCTGCAGGACGCCTTCGGCGGCCGGGTCGAGATCGGCGACCGGCTGCCGGTCGGCGGGGTCGAGCTGATCGTCCGCGCCGTCGACGACGAGAATCTGGTGACCGAGGTCGGGCTGGCGCTGGAGCCGAGCCGCGGCGCCCAGCCCAAGCTGCCGGTGTTCCAGAACCTGTCGGAGATCGCGGCCTGGTTCCGCCACCGCCTGCGCGAAAGACGGGCCCGGCGGGCCGCCCCGCCGCCCCGGCCCGCGGCCGCCGACCCGGCGCCGCAGCCGGCGGCCGAAGCGCTGCCGACAATGCCCGAAGGCACCGGCCGGCCAGACTGAGCCGCGGCCCCAAAGGTCGGACGATCCCCGTTCCGGCGCCCGCGCGCATCCGCTATCGTCGCCCGGCGACAGGAAAAGCGGGGACACGATGCTGACGATCTATTCAGAGGACCACCGGCTGCAGCACGGCAAGGTGGAGCTGACCGGCGGGCACTTCATCCCGGTGGTGGAGAAGCCGGAGCGGGCCGAGACAATCCTGGCGCGGATCCAGGCGATCGGCCTGGGCGAGGTGCGGGCGCCGGAGCGCTTCGGCACCGACCCGATCGCCCGGGTGCACGCCCCCCATTTCATCCGCTTCCTCGAGACCGCCTGGGACGAGTGGGCGGCCGCGCATGGCGAGATCGACGCGCTGCCGACCAACTGGGCGGTGCGCAACATGCGCCAGGTCATCCCCAGCTCGATCGAGGGCAAGCTCGGCTATTATGCCAGCGACTGCGGCACCCCGATCACCGCCGGCACCTGGCGCGCGGCGCTGAGCTCGGTCGACGTCGCCCTGACCGGGGCGAAGCGGGTGGCAGCGGACGGCAAGCCGGTGTTCTCGCTGTGCCGGCCGCCGGGGCACCACGCCTCGACCGATGTCTATTGCGGCTACTGCTTCTTCAACAACGCCGCGGTGGCGGCGCAGTGGTTCCGCGACAACGGCGCCGCCCGCGTCGCCGTGCTGGACATCGACTACCACCATGGCAACGGCACGCAGGAGATCTTCTACGGCCGCGACGACGTGCTGTTCGTGTCGCTGCACGCCGACCCGAATGTCGAATATCCCTATTATCTCGGCTATGCCGAGGAGCGCGGCGAAGGCGCCGGCGAAGGCTTCAACCTCAACCTGCCGATGCCGTTCGGCACCATCTGGGACCGTTATCGCGAGGCGCTGGACGCCGCCCTGGCGCGGATCCGCGACTACGGCGCGGACGCGGTGGTGCTGTCCTTCGGCGCCGACACCTTCCAGGAGGACCCGATCTCGCAGTTCAAGCTGAACAGCGACGATTTCACCCGGATGGGCGAGATCCTGGGCCGCGGCCTGGGCGCGCCGACGCTGACGGTGATGGAGGGCGGCTACGCCGTCGACGCGCTGGGCGTCAACGTCTCGAACCTGCTGCAGGCGCTGGACGGATCGGCGCGCTGAGACCGGACCGGGCATAGCTGCCATCGACATGTCACGGCTGCGGATACCATCAGTATCCGCAGCCGCCCGGGAAATATCAGAGGAAGCCGCCTGACATCGGCGCGATCATCCTTCCAAATCGGCGTGAGATCCCATAATTTTCTCAATATAACATTTGTTAAACTCGAACCGGGTATCGCCGGATTTGGGGAAAATATAAAAACCGATCTGTCTTTTTGTCGCCGAAGATGCGCTTCACGGCGAAATTAAAGCGGAACATCTGCCGGTCTGCTTCGTTTAGTTCGCATCAACGACAACAGGATGCGATGCCATGACGGCCATCTCCGCCGCGACAGAGCGACAATTCCTGCAAATCGTCGCTCCCTGCATTCCCGACCTGCGCCGCTATGCGCGGTCCCTGACCCGAAACAGCGCCGACACCGACGATCTGGTCCAGGAGACCATGGTGCGGGCCGCCCTCAAGCTGCATCTGTGGCAGCCGGGCACCAACATCATGGCGTGGCTGGTGGTCATGATGCGCCGCCTGCACCTGTCGCAGAACGTGGTCGGCAAGCGCAACCAGGCCATCATGGTCCCGATCGACGATTGGGATGCCGTGACCCCGCCGTCCCAGACCCAGGCGGTCGAGCTGCGCGAGATCGCGGCGCGCTGGCCCGAACTCTCGGCGATCCATCGTGACGTGCTGGAGGCCGTGGCCGTCGGCGGCGAATCCTACGAGCAGGCGGCGGAGCGCTTCCAGGTGCCGGTCGGCACCATCCGGTCGCGCTTGGCCCGCGCCCGCTTAAGCCTGCGCGAGGCCGTCGCGACGGCGCATTGACGGGCTGCTGACCGACTACGCTTCCGGATCGCGCTGATCCGGAATGTCGATGGTGAAGCGCGTGCCGGCCGGGCTGCTGGCGATGTCGATGGCGGCGTCGAGCTGCCGCACCTGCGCCTGCAGCACCATCATCCCCAGCCCAGTGCCGTTGGCCGGCGGCTTGCCCTCGGGCAGGCCGACCCCGTCATCGGCGACGGTCAGGCGATAGCCGCCCTCGGCCCTATGCCTGAAGCCGATCTCCACCCGGCCCTCGCGCCGGTCGGGGAAGGCGTATTTCACGGCATTGGTGACCAGCTCGTTGACGATCAGCCCCAGCGGCACGATGCGCGACGGCGGCAGGTCCGCCTCCACCGCGTCGATCACGATCTCTTTGGCGCCGTTGTCGGGCAGCAGTGCGCGGGACAGGTCGTCGCACAGCCCGGTCAGATAGCTCTTCACCTCGACCCGGTCGACGGCGGCATGGGCGTAGAGCCGGCGGTGGACGATGGCCAGCGCCTGGATCCGGTCGTTGGCCTCGGCCAGCGCCTGCTTCGCCTCCGGCGTCCTGGCCCGCCGCGCCTGCAGCCCGAACAGGCTGGACAGCAGCTGGAAGCTGTTCATCACGCGATGGTTGATCTCGCGCAGCAGCAGGTCCTTCTGCTTCAGGTTCTGCTCGATCTTCTCCGCCATGCTGTCGAAGGCGAGGCCGAGCCGCCCGAACTCGTCGCGGCCGTGGCGCAGCGGGACGCGGGCGCTGAGGTTGCCGCGCTGCCACTCCCGGGCGGCCGACAGCAGCCGGTCGATCGGCCGCAGCAGGAACAGCCGCCCGCCGATGCCCGCGGCGGCGAGCGAGACCAGCAGGCCGGCGACGATCATGGCGATGCCGCGCTGGGTGGCGGCGTCGATCGTGGCGAAGGCGGCCGCCCGGTCGATGCCGACCAGGACGAAGAGGTCCAGCTCCTCCGATCGCATCGGCACGTAGCCATAGATCCGCACCGTGTCGTCCAGGGCGCCCGATGTGACCGAGCCGGCCTGCGGCGAGGCCAGCAGGTCGAGGAACGGTTCCGGCACCTGGCGCCCGATCCAGCGGCTGTCGGGCCCGGGCAGTCGCGACATCACCACCCCGGCCCGGTCGGTGATGGTGATCACCGCGCTGCGCGATTCGGTGTCGATGTTGATCGCCGCGGCCATCGCGTCGACGCTGAGCGCCGCCACCACCGCGCCCTGGAAGCTGTCGCCGTCGAAGATCGGATAGGCGACGTGCAGCACCTTCTCGCCGACCGCGTCGGTGGTGGCGAAGCCGCCGACGGCGAAGCCGCGGATCTCCCGCGCCCGCTGGAAGAAGCCCTGATGGCCGACCGAGGTCGAGATCGCCGCGGTGTGGTTGGCGCCGCACAGCAGGTTGCCGTCGGCATCGACCACGGCGATGGCGGTCAGGCTCGGCACCTCCGACCGGAGGTCGTCGACCACCTCGGTGCAGCGCCCGCCCTGGCCTTCGCGGATCGCCGGCACCCGGGCCATGGCGGCGAGCAGCTGGCGCACCCCGTCGACGATGCGGAACTGCGCCCCGGCGGCGACATTGGCCAGCCGGATCGCATCGTCCTGGATCTCGTTGGTCCGGGCGATCCGCAGGGCATACTCGTTGTAGCCCTGCAGGACGATCCCGGGCGCGACGGCGAGGACGACCAGGAGGAACAGGCGCGACAGCAGATTCATGTCGGCGGGACCCCGGACGTCATCGTCGGGCACCGCCGTCGCGACCCGGACCGCCCGCCCTTGTCATCATCGCCTCTGCCACGTCCCGATGCCTCCGTCATCGTCCCCATCCTGAAGCGCAAGCCATGCGCCCCCAATTCCTTCGCCCTGTCTCCGGCCGCGACGGCCGGCATGATGCCGGGCGATCCGGGTCCTGTCCCGGCCGTTCGTCCTGCCGGCGCGACATGGCGGATTCTGTCGCCTTCTACGGGACGGGCCATCGAAATGCCATCGCCGAGCCACAGAATGGTCACCAATGGAAATGGGAACAAAGTTATGCGCAATCTGTTTTTCAGTTGTGAAGTGCTGGCTTTGACTGGCGCTTGAGATGGAGAAGAGAATGTTGAAACCAACCATGATCGTGCTGGCGGCCACCCTCGCGCTCGCGGCCTGTGGTCGCGACCCGGGCACCCGCGCCCTCACCGGCGGCGCGCTCGGCGCCGGCGCCGGCGCCGGCATCTCCGCGATCACCGGCGGCAACATCGGCACGGGCGCCCTGATCGGCGGTGCGGTCGGCGCCGTCGGTGGCGCGGCCACCAATTGCCACGCCGTCGGCCGCTGCTGATTTTCACGTTGTCGGTCCTCTGAGCCGACATCGGCGGGCGGTTCTCCGCCCGCCGATGTCGGAGAGAGGCTTGAATCGCGCCAGGCGTCAAAAGATGCAGACGTGGCGGGATTGAGGTCTCTATGGTGACTGCCGACGAAGGGGACGGACGGTCACCGTCCGTCCCCTTTCCATTTTTGCGGCGCGGCGCGCCCGTCCAACCGAATGAGGACAGAGACATGGCCACGCGGAATTTGGACCAGGAACTCGACACGCTGCGCGCCGATCTCGGCAAGATCCGCGACGACATCGCCTCGCTGGCCCGCACGCTGGGCGACGCCGCGACCGCCGAGGCCAAGGCCGGTGGCGCCAGGATCAACGAGGCGGCCCATGCCGCCAAGGACCGGGCCCAGCGCTTCGCCGAGAGCGCGCGGACGCAGGGCGAGGACAGCATCGCGGCGCTGGAGGAGCGGATCGAGCAGAACCCGATCACCAGCATCCTCGTGGCCTTCGGCGTCGGTCTCGTCATCGGCAAGTTGCTGGACCGCTGAGGCAAGGCGAGATGATGGATCTCGGCGGCGCGCTGCTCGGCGCCATGGCCGCCCGCCAGCGCCTGCGGCTCGGCCGGGCGCTGCGGCGGGCCTGCATCGCGGCCGGGCTGCTGCTGTTCGCCTTCGTGCTGGTGGTGATCGCCCTGGTGCTGCTGGCCTGGTCGGGCTTCTACCTGCTGCTGCCGCAGCTGGGGCCGGCCGGCGCCGCCCTGGTGGTCGGGCTGATCGCCCTGGGCCTCGCCGCCATCGTCGCCCTGATCGCCGTCCTCGCCGGCCGCGCCCCGCGTCGCCGGCCGGCCCCGCCCCCGGCGGCCGCAGCGGCCGGGCTTGAAGGCATCGCTGCCGGCCTTGGCCTGACCGCGGCCAAGATGGCGCCGAAGGCCGCGCTGGCCGCGCTGGTGGTGGGCGTCGCGATGGGCGCCCTGCCGATCCTGCAGGGCCGTCGCCGCCGCGACTAAGCTGCGACCAGTTCCCTCATGACCTTGCCCGGGATTCGATTATAATCCCGCGCCCTCCTCCGCGGGGGCCCCGGTTCCAGCGCCGGGGGCGGAAGGGTTTCGGTATCCCAGAAAAACAAAGGTCGAGACATGATCAACAGACGGACGGTGCTGACCGCAGGCGCCATGATGACGGCAGGGCTGCTTCTGGCGGGGCTGCCGCGACTGGCGGCGGCGCAACAGACCGACCCGGCCGCGGCCTTCATCGACGACATGGCCAAGCGGGCAATCGGCATCCTCCAGGCCGGCGGCGCCGGGACGGCGCAGGGCCAGGCCGAATTCACCCGGATCCTGAACCAGGGCTTCGATCTGCCGACGATCGGGCGCTTCGTGCTCGGCCGCTACTGGAACAGCGCGACCCCGCAGCAGCAGCAGGACTACATGCAGCTGTTCGAGCGGATGATCATCGAGACCTATTCCCGCCGATTCCAGAACTACCAGGGCGAGACCCTGGTGGTGAAGGGCACCCGCCCGGTCGGCAGCAGCGGCGACACCCTGGTCGGAACCGAGATCCGGCAGAAGGACGGCCCGCCGATCCAGGTCGACTGGCGCGTGCGCCAGGCCGGCGGCAGCTACAAGGTGGTCGACGTCATCGTCGCCCGGGTCAGCATGAGCGTGACCCAGCGCGACGAATTCGCCTCGGTGATCGCCCAGAACGGCGGCAGCATCGACGGCCTGCTGCAGGCGATGCGCCAGCGCGCGGGCGGCTGATCCACCGGAGCCTGGCCGGGACGGATGCCATGACGGTGACGGAAGGCGGCAAGGACGTCGCGGAGTGGCTGGTGGCCGAAGGCCGGCTGCTGGCCGACCCGGTGGCGCTGGTCGACGGCTTTTGCCGCCGCCTGATCGCCGCCGGCCTGCCGCTGCAGCGGGTGCGGATCGGCCAGAGCATCACCCATCCGCTGCTGACCGCCTGGGGCGTGGTGTGGACCACGGCCCGGGGCGGCGAGGACTTCGTCATCGACCGCAAGGTGCTGGCCACCAGCGCCTTCCTCGGCAGCCCATACCAGGCAGTGCTGGAGAGCCGGCAGCCGCTGCACCGCCCGCTGGCCGGGCTGGGGCCGGACGATCACACCATCTTCCATGAGCTGGCCGAGGCCGGCGGCACCGATTATGTCGCGGTGCCGATCGTCTACGGCAACGAGACGGTGCAGGTGGCGAGCTTCGTCACCGACCGGCCCGGCGGCTTCACCGCAGACGAGGTGGCGGTGCTGGAGCGGCTGCGCCATCCGCTGGCGGCGGCGATGGAGCCGACCGCCATGCGCCGCTCCGCCGCCAGCCTGCTGCGCACCTATCTGGGCGTCGGCCCTGCCGACCGCGTGGCAGCCGGCGCGATCCGCCGCGGCGATGTCGTCGCCGTCGATGCCGCGATCCTGTTCGTCGACATGCGCGGCTTCACCGCCCTGTCCGAGCGCTTGACCTCGGCCGCCGTGCTGGCGGTGCTGGACCGCTATTTCGAGACCGTCGCCCAGGCCATCGTCGACCGTGGCGGCGACGTGCTGAAATTCCTCGGCGACGGGGTGCTAGCGATCTTCCCGGTCGAGCAGGCCAGCAGCGCCGCGGCCGCCTGCGAAGCCGCGGTCGGCGCGGTGCGGGCGATCCACCGGGGCCTGGCCGCCGGGCCCGAGCCCATGGCCTTCGCCGCGGCGCTGCATCTGGGGCCGGTGATGTACGGCAATATCGGCAGCCCCGACCGGCTGGACTTCACCGTGCTGGGCCCCGCGGTCAACCTGACCAGCCGGCTGGAAGCCCTGGCCAAGCAGCTCGACCGCCCGACCGTGTGCTCCGACACGTTCCGGCAGGCCTGGGGCGGATCCGCCGAGCCGCTGGGCGCGCACCCGATCCGCGGCCTGGCCGACCCGCAGCCGGTGTTCGCGATCCAGGCGTGAGCAGACGGGCATCGCCGCTTCAGTGCCGCCCCCTCCCTCGTCATTGCGAGCGCAGCGAAGCAATCCATTGGGCAGCCCGCACCGGCGCCATGGATGGATTCGTCGGCTTCGCCTCCTCGCAATGACAGAGGGGGGACGGCTCGCAGGAGAGGGCGGGTGGCCTCAGGCCGCGAGGCCGCGCACCAGGGCGTCGGACAGGCGGCGGGAGAAGGCGGCCGGGTCGGGCAGCGGCTCGCCCTCGATGATCCGCGCCTGGTCCAGCAGCAGCAAGGCGCAGTCCTCCAGCCCCTCGCCACCGTTGCCCGCACGCTCGGCGAGGCGGCGGATCAGCGCGTGGCCGGGATTGACCTCGAGGATGCGCTTGGCACCGCTCTCGACCCGGCGGTGCTGCTTCAGCAGCCGTTCGAGATGCAGGTCGGTGTCGCCCTCGTCGGCGACCAGGCAGACCGCGCTGTCGGTCAGGCGCTGCGACACGCGCACATCCTTGACCTGGCCGGTCAGCGCCAGCTTCAGCGTGGCGATCAGGCTGTCCAGCCCCTCGCCGCCGGCCTCGGGCTTCGGCGCCTCGGCCGGGGCCTCGACCTTCGACAGGTCGGCGCCGCCGCGGGTGGCCGATTTGAACGGCTTGCCCTCGAACTCGCCCAGCGAGGGCACCGCGAACTCGTCGACCGGGTCGGTCAACAGCAGCACCTCGATGTCGCGGGCGCGGAAGCCCTCGAGCTGCGGCGAACGGGCCAGCGCCGCGGCGTCGTCGCCGGTGATGTACCAGATCTCGTCCTGGCCCGGCCGCATCCGGCCGACATACTCCTCCAGGCTGACCAGATCGTCGCCTTTGGTGGTGCGGAAGCGCATCAGCGGCAGCAGCGCGTCGCGCTGCTCGCGATCCTCATACAGCCCCTCCTTCATCACCGCGCCGAAGGCGGTCCAGAAGGTGGCATAGGCGGCCGGGTCGTCCTTGGCCTTGCGGTTCAGCTCGGCCAGCACCTTCTTGGTCACGCCCTGCCGGATCTTGGTCACGGTCGGGTTCGACTGCAGCATCTCGCGGCTGACGTTGAGCGGCAGGTCCTCGCTGTCGATCACCCCGCGCAGGAAGCGCAGATAGGGCGGGATCAGCCCGTCCGCCGCCTCGGTCACGAATACCCGGCGGACATACAGCTTCACCCGGTGCTTGCGGTCCGGCTCCCACAGGTCGAAGGGCGGGCTGGTCGGCACGAACAGCAGAGAGGTGTACTCGATCGCGCCTTCCGCCTTCCAATGCGCGGTCAGCCACGGCTCGTCATAGGCATGGGCGGCGTGGTGGTAGAATTCCTTGTACTGCTCCGGCGTGATCTCGGCCTTCGGCCGGGTCCACAGCGCCGAGGCGCGGTTCAGCGTCTCCTGCTTGCCCTCGGCCTCGACAAGCACGATCGGGACGGCGATGTGGTCGGAGTGGGTCTTGACGATCTGGCGCAGCCGCAGCGGCTCCAGGAACTCGTCCTCGCCGTCCGACAGATGCATGACGATGCGGGTGCCGCGGGCGACGTCGTCGGCTTGGCTGACGGTGAAGCTGCCCTTGCCGTCGGACACCCAGCGCCAGCCCTGCTCCTCGCCGGCGCGGCGGGAGAACACCTCGACCTCGCGCGACACCATGAAGGCGGAGTAGAAGCCGACGCCGAACTGGCCGATCAGTCCGACATCCTTCTTGGCGTCGCCCGACAGCGTGTCGAGGAAGGCCTTGGTGCCGGACCGGGCGATGGTGCCGAGATTGCCGACGAGGTCCTCGCGCCCCATGCCGATGCCGTTGTCAGCGACGGTCAGGGTGCGCGCCTCGCGGTCGACCGCCAAGGTGATGCGGTAGTCGGCATCGCCGGCCAGCAGCTCCGGCGTCGTGATCGCGGCGTAGCGCAGCCGGTCGCAGGCGTCCGACGCGTTCGAGATCAGCTCACGGAGGAACACCTCCTTCTGGCTGTACAGCGAATGCGCGACGATCTCGAGGAGGCGGCTGACTTCAGCCTGGAAGGACAGGGTCTCGTCGGTCTTCGGATGATCCATCTCGGGGTCCCGGCTGCTTTCTCGTCGATGCCGCCCGATATGGGCAAAGCGGCGGCGGCCCGCAACCCCGTGCCGCCACAGTGCTCGCCTGCGCCGGTCCTATTGCGGGGACTTCGGGACCATCGCCGCCAGATCGGTGCCGTTGAGCAGCATCTTACCGCTGGAATCGACCACGATGTCGTAGTCGCGCGCCGCCTTGCCGTCCTCGGTCCTGGCCTGGCGGCCGATCACCTGGAACATGGTCAGCCCGGCGGCCGTGCCGGCGCTGTCCTCGCCCGGCTGGGCCTGCAGCGCCTTGATCAGGGTGTCGAAGCCGACCAGGCGCAGCGTCGCGTCGCCGGTCACGCCATAGGTGGCGGCCCGGTCGGCCCGGACCGAGCCCCCGAGCCGGATCGCCCCCTGGGGCGCCGCGATGTGGAAGGCGTCGACATCGAGGCTGGCGCTGGAGTTGCGCAGGACCCCGCCCATCGCCTTGGCGAAGGCCATCTCGGCCTCCTCGCCCCCGCCCGGGGATTCGATCGTGTCGGTGACGCCGGACCACAGCGCGGCGGCGATCGACCGGAAGGGCACACTCTTCAGCGACAGCGCGATCTCGCCGTCCCGCGGGATCCAGTCCGCCAGCGGCGGCGGCGGATCGATCGCCAGGCCCTTCAGCTCGGCGGTGACGCGGCCGGTGCCGTCGTCGCGGTCGAGCCCCTGGTAGGATTCGCCGAAGCCGATGCGGCCGAGGGCGACTTTCACGTCCGGCGCGGCGACGCGCAGGCCGTCGAGGCCGAGATCGACCTGATAGCCCGACAGGGCGGCCGTGATCGCCTGCGCCTTGGCGACCAGCCCGTCGATCTCCTGCGGCGAGGGCTCCCCGGTGGGATGGCGCGCCGCGAGGCCCTGCAGCGTCTGCACCGCATCGATGATCGCGGCGACGTCGACACCGTCCAGCCGGCCGCCGTAATGGCCGTTCGCCAGACTGACATCCACGTCGTCATCCGGCGCCTTGACCGCCAGGCCGTCGAGATCGACGCCGTAGGTCAGGCTGGCGCCCTTGCTTCCCGTCCCGGCCCCGCCTGCGGCCGGATCGAGCGCGCCGGCCAGCCGCAGCCGGCCGATCGTGACATCCGGCTGATCGCCGGTCCTTGCGCCCGCCGCGGCGCCGACCTTGAGGCCCTTGAGCTCCATGGCCACCGCGCCGCCGAGGCCGGGGCCCGGGGCGGCCGGATCCAACCCATGGTAGCCGCCCGAGACGGTCAGCGATTCGAACCCGGCGACGGTGTCGCGCGACGTGCTGCGCATGTCGGTCAGCACCATTTCGGTCTGCGACGCCCTGCCGGCCAGCGCCATGACCTGGCGCAGCAGCACATCCGCCTTGCGCTCGAAATTCGGCGGGGCCGGCGCTTTGGGGTCGCGCTGGGCGGCGTCGAGGGCGAAGGCGACCAGCCGCCACACCCGCTCGCGGAGCGCCACGGCGTCGACATCCTCGAGCCGGGTGCTGTAGCGGGCATGGGCCAGGCGGGCGGCGTCCCCGGTCGTCGGATCGCCGGCCGAAATGCCCCGAGCCTCGACCTGCAAGGCGACGTCCTGGCGCGGTGACCCCGCCCGCGGCGTGGTGGCGCTGGTCAGCCGCAGCCGGTCGACCGTGACCTGGACCTTGCCGTCGGCCGTGATCGTGACGCCGTCGGACTGGTCGGCCGAGGCGGTCAGCAGCGAGGCGGCGAGATCCAGCGTCAGGTCGGCCCTGCGGGCGCGGCTGGTGACCACCGCCGCAGGCTCGCCGCCGCCCGGCTGGATCTCGCAACGGAACGGAGTCTCGCCATGCAGCCGGTAGACCGCCGCCTCGGTCGGCGTCGCGGTGTAGCGGTCGCCGTCGCAGCGGATCCGCAGCACCCGCTTCTGCCCGTCGGCATCGTCGCGCAGGGCCAGTGCCAAAGCGGGGCCGGTGATGCGGTACTCCGCCCCGGCCGGCTCCACCGTCCAGCCGCCCTCGAAGATCGGCGTGCCGGCGCCGGGCGCCGCCAGCGCCGGGGTCAGGATCGTGGTCAGCCCCTTCTGCAACGCCGCCGCCCCCTCCGGCGTCGCCTGGGCGAAGGCGGCCGCGCTGAGCCAGAGCGGGACGGTGCCGAGCAGGGCCGAGCCGAGAAGGGTGGAAGCGAGACGACGCATGGTCTTTCCTCTCCTAGGCCCGATCCGCCTCAGTGCTACTTCTTCGGGGCCAGCGCGCTGAGATCGGTGCCGTTGACCAGGATCTTGCCGGCCTCGTCGACCACGATGTCGTAGTCCCGGGCCGGCTTGCCGCCGTCGCCTGTGGCCTGATGGCCCATCACCTGGGCCATCGACAACCCCGCGGCGGCCTGCTCGCCATCATGTGAGGACTGCAGGAACTTGATCAGCCCGTCGAGATTGGTGAAGCGCAGCTTCAGGGCGGCGGTGACGCCATGCGCCGCCGTGGCGCTGCCCTGGACCTTGCCGCCGAGGTCGATCGCCGCCTCCGGCGCCGCGACGTGGAACGCGTCGATGTCCAGACGGCTGCCGGCACTGCGCAGGATGCCGCCGATCTGGGCCATGGACTCGGCCATGCGCTGCTGCGCCTGCTCCGGCGCCGTGACCTGGTCCGCCGAGGCCTCCATCATCGAGATGTAGGCCGTGCCCACCTCGCTCCACGGGATGTCGCTGGCGTTGAGTTTGATCGTCGCATCGGTCGGAATCCACTGGGTGAAGGGCGGCTTCGGCGCCAGCGCCAGGCCGGCCATCTCGACCTCGAGATTGCCGGTGCCCTTGGGGTCCGACGCCCCGGCGAAGCCTTCGCCGAAGCGCAGCGAATCGAGCGTCACCTGCACCTCCGGCGCCTTCACCCGCAGGTCCGTGAACGTCCCGGTGAAGACCCCGGCGTCGCCGTAGCCGGCCATCATGCGCTTGAAGACGGCCATCACCTTGCGCATGGTCTCGGCCGGGACCTGCTGCGTCAGCTTCTGGTCGCCCGAGGCGAGGCCCTCGAACATCCCGGAATAGGCGTCGATCAGGTCGCCATAGCTGGCGATGATCGTCTGCACATCCATGCCGTCGACATGGCCGTCATAGACCACGTTGCCGAGGCTGACACGCTCGACGCCGGTCTCGTCGACGGCGCTGAGATGCCCGGCCTCCATCTTGAAGACGGCGTTGTGGCGGCCCGGGGTGGCGGCCGGCACGAGGCTGCCGGTGCCGGAGAACCGGTCGATGGTGAAGGCGTTGGACTTGCCCTCCTGCTTGAGCGCGATGCCGTCCGCCTGCCATCCGGATTCGGTCATCAGCTTCTGGTCGAGATCGACCACCATATGGGCCTGCAGCGACCGGGTGGTCACGGTGACCTTGGGCTTGCCCGACGCCTCCGCCGTGCAGTTCAGCGGCTGGCTCGAATCCAGCCGGTAGCTGTTGCCGGTGGCCACTGCCGTGGCCTGATAGGTCTGCGCACCGCACTGCACGGTCAGGGATTTCGGCCCTTCCGGCTTGGCCGAGGTGACGGTCAGGTCGATGCCCGGGAACACCACCGTGTAGTCGGCGCCGGCCGGCTGAACCGTGATCGGGCCGGAGAACAGCGGCTTGCCCTGGACCTGGGCGGACAGGATCGGCTTCATCATCCCGGTCAGCCCGTCGCGCAGCGCCGCGGCGCCTTCCGGCGTCGCCTGGGCGAAGGCGGAACCGGTCAGCCAGAGCGGCGTGGTGCCGAGCAGGATCCAGACCGAACGACGCATGCTTCGCTTCCTTATCCGGGTTTGCGGCGTGGGATCGCCGCGCCAAGAGACGAACGCCCGCCGACGGCGGGCGTTCCCATCCTAGGATCCGACGGTCAGCCCGCCCGCCTCAATGCATGCCCTGCATCAATGCATGCCGAGCAGCGGCTTCAGGTCGGTGCCGTTGAGCAGGATGTCGCCCTTCTCGCTGACCACCAGCTGGTAGGTGCGGGCCGGCTTGCCGTCGACCGTGTCCTGCGCCCCCAGGGTCTGCAGCATGGTCAGGCCCTGCACCGCCTCCTGGCCGTCAGGCATGGTCTTGGCCGCCTCCAGCGCGTCCTCCATCCCGATCACCACCAGCTTGACGTCGCCGGTCACCATCAGCGGCGCCCGGGGGTTCGGCTTCAGCGTGCCGGTCAGGTCGATGCTGGTCAGCGGCGACACCGCCTTGAACGACCGGATCTCGAGCGCGCCCTTGCTGTTCAGCAGGGCCTGCTGCAGCTGGCCGGCCGCGATTTCGGCCGCCTGGTCGGGGCCGAGCGTGGCCGAGGAGTCGAGCATGCTGGTCAGGGCCTGCAGCAGCACCTGGTTGGGCAGGTTGGTCAGCGCCAGGTCGACCGTCGCGGTGTGCGGCACGAACTGGCCGAATTCCGGGGTCGGAACGATGCCCAGCTTGTCCAGGTCCAGCGTGACCTGGAAGGTCGAGGCGTCCTTGGCCAGGCCGGCGATGCCGATGCCGAAGCTCGTGGACGCGAGCGTCACCTGTTCCGGCTCGCCCTCGGCGGGCGGCGGGGTGACCGTCAGCCCCTTCAGCCCGTAGGTGAAGCCGAAATCGTCGAACAGGTTCGGGGTGCCGTTGAACACCTTGCCGAGCTCGCCCAGGAACTCCTTCGACGGCTCGCCCTCGCCGGCGTTCGGATAGCGCTTCTGCAGGGCCTCGAGCTTCTGGCTGAAACCGTACAGCGCCGCCAGATTGGCGGCTGTCGCCGTGCCCGCGACCGTCGCCTCGTCGAGCTTGAACAGCTGTGCGCCCTTCTCGTCGACGAAGGCGCTGTCGGAGATCGTCACAGTGCCGGTGCTGTCATAGGTGTCCTGGCCGACCGCCTTGCTGTCGCCGTCGACCGCGATCGCACCGATCTTGAGCGAACCCTTCGCCTCCGTCGGGTCGAGCGAACGCATCTCGATGCCGCCGAGCTTGCTGTCGAGCGCCATGAAGGTCTGGTACTGCGGCGCGAACACGCCGTGCAGCGCCTGCGACCCGATGGTCACGTCGATGCCCTTGCCGTCCTTGCTCTCGGGCCGGTAGTGCGACGGGATGGTGATCGCGGTGTCCAGCCAGCCATTCTCCTGCGGCGTCAGCACCAGTTCGATCGTGTCGACCGGCAGCGTCACCGGGTCGTCGCCGTCGGCGAACACCACCTCCGACTTCGGGATCACCGCCTTGTAGGACTTGCCCTGCGGCACGACCGTGATCGGGCCCTGGAAGTTGAACACCACCGACTTGTCGGCCGTGGTCAGGTGGCTGGCGATCCACTCCTTGAGGCCGAGCCGGATCTTGTCCGCCCCCTCCTGCGTCGTCTGGGCCTGGCCGGCGAAGGGCACGCAGAAGATCCAGGCGGCGATGCCGCCGGCAAACAGAGTGGATGTGCGCATCGTGATTTTATCTCCGTCAATATGGGCGGAGCCCTGAGGCAGGCCGGCCAAAATATGGTGCGACTGAAGGTACCGTCCGCGCCGCTCGCACCGGCGCAGTCTTGCATTAGAGGCTTGCAGCGTTCAATTGTCCCTTATGTACCTCGCCGGTCACCGTCCGCGACTCACGGCCGTTCTCGGCCCGACCAACACCGGAAAGACTCATCTCGCCATCGAACGCATGCTCGGCCATGCGAGCGGCATGATCGGCTTTCCGCTCCGGCTGCTCGCCCGTGAGAACTACGACCGGATCGTGGCAATCAAGGGACGCGCGCATGTCGCTTTGGTGACCGGGGAGGAAAAGATCATCCCGCCCGGCGCGCGCTGGTTCCTGTGCACGGTCGAGAGCATGCCGCTCGACCGGCCCGTCGCCTTCGTCGGCATCGACGAGATCCAGCTGTGCGGCGACCCCGAGCGCGGCCATGTCTTCACCGACCGGCTGCTGCACGCCCGCGGCCATGCGGAGACCATGGTGATGGGGTCGGAGACGATCCGCCCGCTGATCCGCAAGCTGGTGCCGGAGGCCGAGTTCGTGACCCGGCCGCGCTTCTCCGAACTGCGCTACACCGGCACGCGCAAGCTGACCCGGCTGCCGGCGCGCAGCGCCATCGTGGTGTTCTCGGCCAACGACGTCTACGAGATCGCCGAGCTGATGCGGCGCCAGCGCGGCGGCACCGCGGTGGTGCTGGGCGCGCTGAGCCCCCGCACCCGCAATGCCCAGGTCGGGATGTACCAGTCCGGCGAGGTCGACTACCTCGTCGCCACCGACGCCATCGGCATGGGGCTGAATCTCGACATCGACCATGTCGCCTTCGCCCGGCTGACCAAGTTCGACGGCCGCGCCCCGCGCCGGCTGCACGCCACCGAGATCGCCCAGATCGCCGGCCGCGCCGGGCGGCATATGACCGAGGGCAGCTTCGGCACCACCGACGAGGCCGGGCCGCTGGACGAGGAGCTGGTCGACCGGGTCGAGAACCACCAGTTCGACCCGCTGCAGGCGCTGATGTGGCGCAACGCCGAGCTCGACTACCGCAGCCCGCTGGGGCTGCTGCGCAGCCTGGAGCGCCGGCCGCCGCGGCCGGAGCTGCGGCGCGCCGCCGAGGCCGACGACCACCTGTCGCTCGGCATCCTGATGCGCGACGCCGAGCTGATCAAACGCGCCAGCAACCCGGCGGCGGTGCGCCTGCTGTGGGACATCTGCCAGATCCCGGACTTCCGCAAGGTGCTGTCCGACGCCCACACCCGGATCCAGGCCCAGATCTTCCGCCAGCTGACCGAGCCGGCCGGCCGGCTGGACCCCGACTGGGTGGCCCGTCAGGTCACCCGGCTGGACCGCACCGAGGGCGACATCGACACGCTGGTCACCCGCATCGCCCACATCCGCACCTGGACCTATGTCGCCCATCGCGGCAGCTGGATGGCGGATCCGGCGCATTGGCAGGAGCGCACGCGCGCGGTCGAGGACCGGCTGTCCGATGCCCTGCACGAGCGCCTGACCCAGCGCTTCGTCGACCGCCGCACCGCCCTGCTGGTGCGGTCGATGAAGGCGGGCGGCGAGCTGCTGGCTGCGGTCAACGCCGCCGGCGAGGTGCTGGTCGAGGGCGAGCATGTCGGCAGCATCGAGGGCTTCGCCTTCACCCCCGACGCCACCATCGAGGACGACGACCTCAAGGCGATCCGCAGCGCGGTGCGGCGGGCGCTGCGGGACGAGATCGCCGGCCGCATCGGCCGGCTGGAGGCGGCGCCGGGCGCCGATCTCGCCCTGGCCCCGGATGGCGTGCTGTCCTGGCTGGGCGTGCCGGTCGGCCGCATCGCCGCCGGGCCGTCGCCGCTGGCCCCCGCCGTCCGGGTGCGCGAGACCGACCTGCTGGACGGCGCCGGCCGCGACCGGGTGGCGGCCCGGCTGCAGCGCTTCCTGGCCGACCACATCGACCGCGAGCTGCGGCCGCTGCTGCGGCTGCGCGACGCCCCCCTGGCCGGCGCCGCCCGCGGCATCGCCTTCCAGCTGATCGAGGGCTTGGGCCTGCTGCCGCGGCGGGCGCTGGACGGGCTGATCGCCAGCCTGACCTCGGCCGACCGGCGGCAGCTGGGCGCCTTCGGCGTGCGCTTCGGGCCCGCCCATGTCTATCTCGCGCCGATGCTGAAGCCGCGGCCGACCGGCTTGCGCGTGCTGCTGGGCGCCGTCGCCGCGGGCTGGACGCTGCCGGTCGCCCTGCCCGACCCGTCCCGCATCTCGGTCCCGGCCCCCCCGGCCGACGACGATGGCAACGCCGCGGCGCTCGACCTCGCCGGCTTCGTCGCCTTCGGCCCGCGCCGGGTGCGGCTGGACCGGATCGAGACGCTGCGCGACGCCGCCGAATCGCGCCGGCGCCAGGGCGGGCTGACCGCCGACCCGACGCTGGCGCCGATCGTCGGCTGCACCGTCGCCGAAATCCCGGCTATCCTGCAGGCGGCCGGGTATCGGCCGACCCAGGATGGCGAGGGACGCGTGAGCTATGTTCCGGTGAGGTCGCGGCGACCGCAGGCCGCGCGCCCGGCTGCGGTGGCGGCCGACAATCCGTTCGCCAAGCTTGCCCTGCTGGCCCGCCGCGATGCCTGACCAGCCCGATCACGAGACCGAACGCCCCCGACTCGACAAATGGCTGTGGCAGGCGCGCTTCTTCAAGACGCGCAGCCTGGCGGCGCGGATCTGCGCCACCGGTGCCGTGCGCATCGACGGCACGCCCACCTTGAAGGCGCATGCGGCAATCCGCCCCGGCCAGGTGCTGACCTTCGTCCAGGGCCGCCACATCAGGGTGATCGAGGTCGTCGCATTGGCCGAACGCCGCGGCCCGGCGAGCGAAGCGCAGCGTCTGTACCGCGACCTGCAGCCGCCGACGCCGGAGGCCGCCCTGCCGGAAGCGGGCCCGCGCCCGACCAAGCGCGACCGCCGGTCCCTTCAAAGGCTGCAGGACAGCGACTAGATCTCCGCCATGCTGAACCAGATTCTCGATTGGGCGCGGGGCGACGCCCGCCCGCCGCGCGACGACGGCGCCCTGCGCCGGGCCGTGGCCGCGCTGCTGATGGAAGCCGCCCGCGTCGACGACATCACCGACCAGGCCGAGCGCGAGCGCATCCAGGCGCTGCTGGCCTGGCGCTTCCGGCTGGGCCCGTTCGAGGCCGCCCAGCTGGAGACCGAGGCCGAGCGGGCGAGCGACGGCGCGGTGTCCTGGCACGCCCTGACCCACACCATCCGCGAGCATTGCGACGAGCCGGCGCGCATCCGCATTGTGGAAATGCTGTGGGATGTGATTGTGGCCGATGGTAAGATCGACGATCTCGAAGCCAATCTGATGCGGCGAGTCGCGGCCCTCCTGTTCGTTTCGGACGCGGATAGCGGCGCCGCCCGCCGCCGTGTGCTTGCGCGTAATGGTGCCGAAACGGCCGCGGAAGAGGATCCGGAGTAAAGTATGACCTATGTCGTGGGTGAGGCTTGCATCAAGTGCAAGTACATGGATTGCGTCGAAGTCTGCCCCGTGGACTGCTTCTACGAGGGCGAGAACATGCTGGTCATCCATCCGGACGAGTGCATCGACTGCGGCGTGTGCGAGCCGGAATGCCCGGCCGAGGCGATCAAGCCGGACACCGAGGCCGACGCCGCCGAGAAATGGGGCGAGCTGAACCGGGAATACGCGACGCTGTGGCCGAACATCACCCGCAAGAAGGATGCCCCGGCCGACGCCGACGCCTGGAAGGACGTCGAGAACAAATTTGCCGAGCATTTCAGCGCGACTCCGGGCGAAGGCAATTGACGATTCGCCGAGTCCGCCGCCCTGCATTGCAAAAAAAGCGTCATGTATTGGCGGGACCGGCCTTCATATCGGAAGCGCAACGTATTATAGTACACGCCTATTCCCGGTGCTGACGATCACTTCCGACCCAGCCCCCTATGGTTCGGAATCGGTTTCTGTGTCCGACTTTTCGGCGTGGAATTCGAAAGTGGTCGTCGCGCGGTGAAGGCGCGCGGAGCGGTAGCCGCCCGTCGGCATACCGCCCACTGGGTCCGACCATAGAGGGTGACTCCATTGGCAGACATGGCTCAGGAACTTGAGTACGACGTCGGCGACTATGTGGTGTACCCGGCGCATGGCGTCGGCCGCATCGAGGCGCTGGAGACGCACAGCATCAGCGGCTTGACCGTGCAGCTGTATGCCATCAGCTTCGAGAAGGAGCGGATGACGCTCAAGGTTCCTGTCGGCAAGGCCAAGAAGTCGGGCCTGCGCAAGCTGTCGTCGAAGGACCGGATCAAGACCGCGCTGGAGACCCTGACCGGCCGCAGCCGCGTGCGCCGGACCATGTGGAGCCGCCGCGCCCAGGAATACGAAGCCAAGATCAACTCCGGCGACCCGGTGTCGATCGCCGAGGTGGTGCGCGACCTGCACCGCGCCACCGACCAGCCGGAGCAGTCCTACAGCGAGCGCCAGATCTACCAGGCGGCGCTGGAGCGGCTGGCCCGCGAACTGGCCGCGGTCGAGAAGATCGACGAGGTCAAGGCGACCCAGCGCCTGGAACAGGTGCTGAAGAAGGCGGCCTGACCGCCATCGCTTCCGACAAAGGCGGCCTTCGGGCCGCCTTTTTCATGCCCGGACGCCCTCTTCGTCACGAAACCGTGGATCACGACGCGGGGCTGGGACGTTGGGTGTGGGAATTGGGCTGGCCTCGCGGGAGCCAGTTGCTAGACTGCGGCAGGATATGATCGACCTCAACACCCCGGGCCTGACGTGACAGGCGATTCGGAGAAATTCGCCAGGCTCGGCCGCCCTCGGCGGGTCTGGGCCATCGGTGCCGTGCACGGCGCGGTCGACCGCCTGGTCGCGCTGCACGACCATGTGCTGGCCCATTTTGCCCCGGGCGACCGGCTGGTCTATCTCGGCAACCTGATCGGTCATTCCGACCGGGTGCACGCCCTGGTCGACGAGGTGCTGTCGGTCCGCCGCAGCCTGATCGCCCGGCCCGGCGTCCTGGCCGAGGACGTCGTCTTCCTGCGCGGGGCGCAGGAGGAGATGTGGCAGAAGATGCTGCAGCTGCAATTCGCGCCCAACCCGCAGGACGTGCTGCGCTGGATGCTGGCCCAGGGGGTCGAGCCGACGCTGCGCGCCTATGGCGGCCGCGCCGAGGAGGGCCTGGCCGCGGCGCGCGAGGGCGCGATCCGGCTGACCCGCTGGACCAATGCCTTGCGCGAATCGATCCGCAGCGCGCCGGGGCACAATGCCCTCTACGCCGCGCTGCGCCGGGCCGCCTTCACCGAGCGGGCTGGCACCGACGCCGCCGCCGAAGGCGGAGGTGGCGCCCTGTTCGTCAGCGCCGGGATCGACCCCAGCCGTCCCCTGGCGGCCCAGGGCGACGCCTTCTGGTGGTCCTCCGGCAGCTTCGCCGCCATCACCGCGCCGTTCGACGGCTTCCACCGCCTGGTCCGCGGCCACGACCCGGCCGGCGGCGGGCTTCAGCTCGAGGGCATGGCGGTGACCCTCGATTCCGGCTGCGGCCGCGGCGGCCGCCTGGCCGCCGGGCTGTTCGAACCCGATGGCTCGCTGATCGAGATCGTCGAAGTCTGACGACTCTCTCCGGCGTAACCATCCACCTCAATCCGACGAATCGTTGGGTGATCGACCCCGGCATGATCCGGCGATGGAACGACGCCGTATCCGGGGGTGTTCGTCTATCGAGGTCGCGGTCCGGATCCGCGGCGCCATTCGGCCGAAGAGGGGGCGTTCATGCCGCATCTCGACGATCCCGAGACCCAGCGCGCCAATCTGAAATACATCAAAGCCTCGATGGGCGAGCCGCTGCTCTCGCGCGAGACCGAGTTCGATCTGGCGCGGCGCTGGCGCGAGCAGCATGAGGAGCCGGCGCTGCACGCGCTGGTGCGGGCCTATACCCGCCTGGTCATCTCCACCGCCTCGCGCTTCCGCAACTACGGCCTGCCGGTCGGCGACCTGGTGCAGGAGGGCAATGTCGGGCTGATGCAGGCCGCCGCCCGGTTCGAGCACGACCGCGAGGTGCGGTTCTCGACCTACGCCGCCTGGTGGATCCGCTCGGCGATGCAGGACTATGTCCTGCGCAACTGGTCGATCGTGCGCACCGGCACCACCGCGGCGCAGAAATCCCTGTTCTTCAACCTGCGCCGGCTGCGCGCCAAGATCGAGAATGCCGGCGGGCAGAGCGGCCTGACCCAGGCCGGCCGCGCCTGGATCGCCACCGAGCTGCGGGTCGGCGTCGCCGAGGTCGAGGCCATGGAGATGCGGCTGGCGGCGGGCGACCAGTCGCTCAACGCCCCGATCTCCGACGAGGGCGAGGACGACTGGCAGGGCATGCTGGCCGACACCCGCCCCTCGCCCGAGGAGGTGGTGATCGGCCTGCGCGACAACGTCACCCGCTCGCGCTGGCTGGCCGAGGCGATCGGCGCCCTGAGCCCGCGCGAGCAGACCATCATCCGCCAGCGCCGGCTGCGCGACAGCGGCGCGACGCTGGAGGAGCTGGGCCGCCAGCTCGGCGTCAGCAAGGAGCGGGTGCGCCAGCTCGAGCACCGGGCGATGCTGAAGCTGCGCGCCTCGATCGCCCAGCACGTCACCCGGCCCGAGGAGCTGTTCCTGGAGGAGTGAGAGCCGCGGCCAGCCGTCGCGGTCCCTGCGGACCCGGTCGTCCATTGCCCATCGCCATGCCGTCCGCCGCTCGGCGAGGCGGCGCTGCCGTCCTTCGCGCGCTGGTTGGCGAGTGAGGCGGCTTTGCCGCGTGTGAAGGATGACCTCCCCGTCACGCCTGCCGGCAGGCTGCAGCTCCACCGGCAGCGAGGCGCCTTCCCGGACCTGGGCTTCGGCATTCCCGTCGACTGAAGCGCGCAATGCTCGCGCAACCGAAGCGCGCGATCGTGCTGCGGCAAGGGCCGGTGCGCGCCCGCGCCCGGCCTGCCGGGAGCCGGCGGCGGCGCTTCGCCGCCCGCTCGCGCCGTCCAGGATCACTTCGAAAGGGAACAGTCATGACCAGGAGTTCCGGCTCACCCGGCGCCCTGCTGATCGCGCTCGCCATGGCGGCCGTCGTCCCGGTGCCGGTGCAAGCGGTGCCGTTGCCGGTCTTGCCGACCGCCGGCGGAGCGCCCGTATCGCCGGTCCGGGACCGTTACGACCCGTGCACGGATGGCCGCTTCAGCGACGGCCACCCGCACAGCTGCGCCGAATTGCACGACTGGCTGGACCGCCGTCGGGACCGCGAGGACCGGCGCGGCCGCTACGACCCCTGCACGGACGGCCGGGTCAGCGACGGCCGGGCGCGCAGCTGCGACGAGCTGCTGGACTGGCTGGACCGCCGACGTGACCGGGATGACGAGCGGCCCTGGCGCGGCTGGAGGTAGCCGCGCCGAAGTCCCGCCCGGTCAGCCGGACGACCGGGCGGCGGCGTCACCGGTCCGCGGCTGCCGGGGCGCCGCCCCGAGGATCGCGCGGACACCGGCCGCGGTGAAGGGCTGCGCCAGCTGCCGCAGGAAGCCCGATGCGATCCGCCCGCGGATGCCGATATCGACCGGCGGGCGCCGCGCCGGGTTGTGGTAGGTGCCCAGCAGCTGGTCCCACAGCATCAGGTTCTCGCCGTAGTTGCGGTTGCCCTCCTCCAGCACCTTCGAGTGGTGCCAGCGATGCAAGGCCGGCGTGCTGACCACGCGATCGAGAAGGCCGGTGCGGAGATCGATGTTGCAATGGGTCAGAAGACCGGTGAAGGCGGTCACGGCGCTGATCCACAGGAACACCGGCAGAGGCGCCCCCAGCAGGTACAACGGCGTCTGGCTGAGGGCGATCTTCAGCGACGAATCGACGAGGTGGAAGCGGCCGGTGTTGAGAACCCAGAGCCGGCGCACGCTGTGGTGCAGGGCATGGAACCGCCACAGCGCCAGCCGCTCATGCGCCAGCCGGTGCGCGGCGTAGAGCCCGACCTCGGCGAGGACAAGGCCAAGGATCACCTGGACGGCCAGCGGCCATTGGTCGGGCCAGGGCGATCCCGGGATGCGGATCGCCGGCTGCGCGACGGCGGCCGTGACCATGGCGACGCTGGAGATGATCGCGGCGCCGAGCTGGGCCAGCCCCTTGGTCAACAGGGTGTGGGCGAGATTGTCGACCGTCTCGCCATCGGGCTGCAGCCAGGCCTCCTCATGCGGCATCAGCCGTTCGAACAGGCCGATCGCCACGGCGACCGAGACATAGACGGCGTTGAACCACAACAGCGGATGGGCGCTGGCCAGCGCCAGGCCGGTGCCGACCAGCCCGCCGCCATACAGCAGCGGCCACAGGGTCCAGGCCAGCACCATCCGCGGCCGGCCGTGGCGGGAGAGGCGTGTCATCATCGTCTCCGTGATTGGGGGGAAGGCCGGCCTCGGACGGCCTTGCGCCGGCGGCGACAGAGCAGCAGCAGGACCAGCAGTTCCGCGGCGACCAGAATGCCGATCAGGGCCAGCCCCAGGCTGCCTGGATCCGCTCCCTCCCCGCACCGGGCAAAGCCGAGCCCCGGCAGCGGCGATTCCAGGCCAGGGTTGCCGAGGCGGATCGGCATCCCGGGCCTCAGACTTCGGCCGCAGGGGATCGGGACTGCCGGGTGATCCGATAGACCGCCGCCGGCGGGATGTTGCGCAGGGTAGCACCGATCCGGGCCGCGTCGAGGCCGAGCCCGTCCGGCAGGCGGCGCCGAACCGACGGCACGATCGAGGCGATGCGCAGCGACGGGGCGTGGGACGGCATGGCGATGGCTCCGGATCGAATCGGCGCGGGATGCGACCGGTCCGGTGTCTCACCCCGAGATTGCGGCAGCCTTGCGCCCTTCCCGCTGGCGGGTGGGATCGTCGCCATGCTGCCGCAATCTCGGGCTGCTATCCGCATGGGGCGACGGACGGGTGGGACGATGCGACTGCTGCTGGTCGAGGACGAACCGGAAATGGTCGCGGCGCTTCGCTCCGCCCTGAAGCGGCATGACATGGTGGTCGATCACGCCGCGACCCTGGCCGAGGCGGCGGAGGTGGCTGTCAACGATGTCTACGATGTCATCCTGCTCGACCGCCGCCTGCCCGACGGTGACGGCCTGTCCCTGATTCCCCAGCTGCGCGCCGGCGGGAACCGCGTCCCGGTGATCGTGCTGACCGCGCGCGGCGGCCTGGTCGACCGGGTCTCGGGCCTGGACACCGGGGCCGACGACTACCTCGCCAAGCCCTTCGCCTTCGAGGAGCTGCTGGCCCGGCTGCGCGCGGTGCTGCGTCGCCCGGCCGAGATGCGGTCCGACGTCATCCGGCTCGGCCGCCTGGCCTTCGACGCCGCCCATCGCGAGGCCAGCGTCGGCGGCACCCCGCTGGAGCTGCCGCGGCGCGAGTTGCTGGTGCTGGAGACGCTGGTGCGGCGCATGGGCCGGATGGTGCAGCGGCCGGCCCTGATGGAGGCGGTCTTCGGCCTCGATGACGAGATCCAGTCCAACGCGCTGGACACCCATGTCTCGCGGCTGCGGCGCAAGCTGGCGGAGACCGGGGCCGGCGTCACCATCAACGGCGTCCGCGGCGTCGGCTACCTGCTCCGGGAGGAGTCATGACCGCTCGGCCGCAACGGTCGCTCCGGAGGCGGCTCGTCGTCCGCTTGGTGGCGTTCCAGGCGGTCGTCCTGCTGGCGGTCACGCTGACCCTCAAGGCTTTCGGCTTCCTGGTCGACATGACCTCCACCGACGCGACCATCGAGAGGCTGCGCCCGGCGGTGGTCCGCGATGCCGCGGGCGGGCTGGCGCTGGACCAGACGCCGCAGCTCGACTCTCTGCGGGTCGATGCGCCCGATCTGTGGTTCGTCATCCGCGATCGCGAGGGCCATCGCCTGTCGGAAGGCTCGGTCCCGATGGAATTCGCGGCTCTGGGTGACGCCCTCGACCGCATCGGGCAGGCGCGTCTCGGCTGGAATATCGGGGATCCGCCTGGGCCCACAGGCCGGCTGCGCTGGGTCGACAGCCCGGCCGGCGAGGTCCAGATCCTCACCGGATCGGAAAGCCCGCTGCCGCTGTCGATGATCGGGCTTTCCGTCGCACTGCTGCTCCTGAACGCCATCCTGCCGATCATGGCGGTGATGGCCCTGGCCACGCTGGTGGCGACGCCGCTAGTCGTCCGCGGGGCGCTGGCCGGGCTGGACCGGGCGGCCGCGCAGGCGAAGCGGATCGACATCGACCAGCGCGGCGTGCGGCTGCCGGTCGACGACATGCCGACCGAGGTGGCACCGCTGGTCAAGGCCGTCAACGATGCGCTGGGGCGCCTCGACGAGGGTTATGAGCGGCACCGCCGCTTCCTGGCCGATGCGGCGCATGAGCTGCGCACCCCGATCGCCATCCTGAACATCCGGATCGCCTCGCTGCCGCCCGGCCGGGACAAGACCCGCCTGCTGGAGGATGCCGCCCGCCTGGCGGTGCTGACGGAACAGCTGCTCGACCTGCAGCGGCTCGACCGGCAGGGGCAGATGGCCCCGGTCGACCTCGTCGTGCTCGCCCGCCGGGTGGTGAGCGACATCGCCCCCCTGGCCTTCGCGGCGGGCTACCAGATGGCGTTCGAGGCCGGGGCTGCGGAGGCGGCGGACGCCCGGCCGGTCCTGGTGTCGGGCGACCGGACGTCGCTGGAACGGGCCCTGACCAACCTGGTGCAGAACGCCATCGACCATGGCGGCCGCCGCGGCCTGATCACGGTGCGCGTCGCGGCCCCGGGGATCGTCGAGGTCGCCGACGAGGGCGCGGGCATTCCGGCCGAACAGCACGAGCGGGTGTTCGAGCCCTTCTACCGGCTCCATCCCCAGGGACAGGGCGCCGGCCTCGGCCTGAACCTAGTGCGGGAGACCATGCGCCTGCATGGCGGCCGGGTCGTGGTGTCGGACGGGGCGTCCGGCGGCGCCTGCCTGCGGATGATCTTTCCCGCTCCGGACGCGGCGCCATAGCCGGCGGTGCCGCTCGCCATCGGGCGTTGGCAGGACTCCCGGGGCCCGCCCCTGCGCGGCCAGAGCCCGGAAATCCTGCCTGGGCCGGTTCAGCCCGCCACGGCCGCCGCGGTCTCGACCGGCAGCCCGGCCTCGATCCAGTCCTGCTTGCCCTCGACGTAGTCGCGCACCCTGGTGTAGCCGAGCTGGGCCAGCCGGCGCGCCGCGATGCTGGAGTTCTGGCAGGGCGTGTTGGCGCAATAAACCACGATCTCCGCCGCCTTGTCCGGCAGCAGGCCGGCCGCCAGGGCGTCGACCTTGTCATGCGGCAGGCTGAGCGCCCCCGGCAGGTGCTGGTCGCGCCAATAGGCCTCGGGCAGCGCCTCGACCAGGGTCACGGCGTCGCCGCGGTCCAGCTTCGCCTTCAGCTCCGCCCGGCTGATCTTGTCGGTCATCGTCATCTCCATCTGCTCCGCCGCACCGGTTGCGGCGGTCGGATCGACGATAGGCTTTGCATCGACGCAACGGCTGTTGTGTATTGGCCAATCGCCATTGCGTGGATGCAATCCATGTCCGAACTGTCCTGGGAGGAGCTGCGGTCGGTGCTGGCGATCGGCCGGGCCGGCCGCCTTGCCGTCGCGGCGCAGGCGCTGCGGCTGGACCATTCCACCCTGTTCCGCCGCCTCAAGGCGCTGGAGGCGCGGCTGGAGACCCGGCTGTTCGACCGCGCCGAGGGCGGCTACGCCCCGACCGAGGCCGGCGAGCGCCTGATCGCGGCGGCGCTGCGGATCGAGGCCGAGCTGCTGACGGTCGAGCGCGACCTGGCCGGCCATGACATCCGCCTGTCCGGCACGCTGCGGGTCACCGCGTCGGAGACCCTGGCCTATCGCCTGCTGACGCCCGAGCTGGCCCGCTTCCGCACCGCCCATCCCGGCATCACGGTCGAGCTGATCCTGGACAACCGGGCGCTGGACCTCGGGCGGCGCGAGGCCGACATCGCCCTGCGCGCGCTGCGCCCGGCCGAGCCCGAGCTGTTCGGCCGCAAGCTGGCGGACATCGCCTGGGCCGTCTATGGCCGCGCGGGCGACCCGGCGCCGGCGCGGATCGAGGATCTCGGCGCCCATCCGGTGATCGGCTGGGCCGAGGGCGCCGGCGCGGTCGGCACCGCCGCCTGGCTGGCCGCCGCGGTGCCGCCGGGGGCGATCGCCTATCGCAGCTCCAGCCTGGTCAACCAGCTGGTCGCCACCAAGGCCGGGATCGGCCTCGCCATCCTGCCCTGCTACCTCGCCGACCCGGAGCCGGAACTGCGCCGCCTGTTCCCGCCGATCCCGGCGCTGCGCCGTGAGCTGTGGCTGATCACCCATGCCGACCTGCGCCGCACCGCCCGCATCCGCGCCTTCATGGAGCTGGTCGGCGACGGCCTGGCCGCCCAGCGCGCGGTGATCGCCGGGGACGTCGCCTGAGGGGTGTGGGGTGAAGCTTGGGGTCTCAAGGTCGAACCTTACCGAGTCCCCCCTCCCCTTGCGGGAGGGGGTAGGGGGAGGGGGAGGGGGTTTTCTCCGCCCGGGGCCGACCGCCCTCGGCACCACGCGGCAAGGTCCTTGTCCATTCGCGCGCGGACGCGCGCAGACCCCTCCCCCTACCCCTCCCGCAAGGGGAGGGGGGACAAGGAAGAGGCGCGCTGGGTCTACTCTGAAAAGGCCTCGCAAGCGGGGGAGGCGACGCGGTGGCTCCCTTTCCCCTCCCTCACTCGACGATCAGCTTCACCAGGCTCCCCGGCGCCGGCCGGTCGCCGTCGTTCAGCAGCCGGAACCGGTCCTCCGCCGCCTCGACCCGCATGCGGCCAACCAGCGACGCCACCGTGTCGCCCGGCCGCACCTTGGCGATGGCGAGGCGGCGGGGACGCACCTTGGCGGCCTCCGCCGCGCTGATCCGGCGGAAGCTGTCGACCGCCGCGCGGGCCGGCGCCTGGGCCGGGCTGCCGGCCCGGGTCAGCACGGTGAAGCGGTCGCGCCGTTCGGCCGAGGTCTCGATCATCACCAGCAGCACATCCCAGGCCCCCGACGCGCCGGCCACCAACGCACGGCCCCGGGCCGCCGGGAAGCCGCCAAGATCCAGCGCCTCGACATCGCGGACGCCGCCCACCGCCTTGCCCCAGACCCGTTCGAGATAAAGCCGGGCCGGCAGGGCCCCCGGCTGGCTGAGATGGTCGAACAGGATCACCGATTCGTCAGGCCCCACCCCCATCACCCGGCGGCGCTGCCGCATCAGCGCCACGCCCGGCGGCGCGTCCCAGCGGAACCGCGCCACCGGGTCGATCACGGCCTGGCCCCGGAACGGGATCTGGCCGGGGCTCTCGCCCCAGGGCAGCCCGTCGGTGGCGGCGAGCCACTCCGCCTCCCCGCTCTCGCCCTCCGGCAGCGCCGCCGCCTGGGCGCGGGCGGCCGCGACCCGGTCCGCCGTCTCCGGATGGTCGGCGCCGTTGGCGGCGGCCGAGGCCAGCTCCGGCCGTCCCACCAGAGCGGCGGCGAGGCGGTGATCCGCATCCAGCCTGGCCAGAAAGGCGGGCGCCGCGCCGGGGTCGTAGCCGGCCGCGGCCATCGCCTCGATCCCGATCCGGTCCGCCTGCCGCTCCTGTGCCTGGTCGAAATCGGCCTCACCCGACGGCCCGGCGATGTCGGGACGGGTCTGCGCCCGCTGCGCCCGCAGCCTGGCGTGGTCGGCGACGACATGGCCGATCTCATGCGCCAGCACCGCCGCCACCTCCGCCTCGCTGCGCGCCAGTGCCAGCAGGCCGCGGGTGACCAGGATCCGGCCGTCGGGCAGCGCCACGGCGTTCACCCGGTCCGAATCGATCAGGTCGACCGCGACCCGCATGGTGCCGCCGGTCTCGGCATCGGCGACCCGCTGGCCGATGCGGGCGACGCGGTCGCGCAGCGCCGGCGCCTGGTAGGGGCCGCCGAACTCCTCCTGCACATCCTTGGCGCCCTCCGCCAGGACGGCGTCCGCCGCCGCCAGCCGCGGCGCCAGGGCCAGCAGCGCCGTGGACAGCAGGAACTCTCGGCGTGTCGACGCCATGTCAGTCCAACCTTTCGATCTGTTCCATCCGCCCGACCGCGATCCGCGGCCCGCCCGACCAGTCGAGCCAGCCGCGCACCCGGATGCGCCGGCCCTGCAGCGCCAGCAGCTGCGGCCCGGCGCCGAGCCGGCGGACGGCGTCGGGTTCCATCATCACGGTGAAATCCTGCCGCTGATCCGTGCCGAAATTGAGGTAGGCGCGGCCGCGCAGGATCGTCGCCTGCAGCACCGTCCCCTCGACCACCTGGAAGCGATCCAGCCCGGCGCGGTCCAGCGCCTCCGCCGGCCTCACGGTGAAATCGGGGTCGGCCCACAGGCCGCGGCCGGCCGCCCGGGCCTCGCCTTCGGTCACCAGCAGCGAGACCAGCGCCGCGGCGGGGTCGGCGCCGCCGGCATCGACCCGCGCCAGGCCGCGGCCCAGCAGATCCTCCTCGATCCACAGCCCGTCGGCGCGCTGCAGATGGCCCGGCACGCGGCCGTAGCGGTCGGCCGGCGCCACCGGGGCCAGACGCACCGGCTGGCCGTCCACCAGCGCCGCTAGCACCGACCGGGCCGCGGCCTGCCAGCGCCCGAAGGGCACGTCGAGCCCGCTGAGGCGGACCACCGTGCCGTCGCTGAGCCGCAGCGTCCGGCCGTCGAGCACCGCGGCGACGGCCAGCGGCGGCCCGTAGTCGAGCCCGTCCGACGGACCGCCGAGTGCGTTGTCGGCCCGCGCGGCGGCGACGCCGCACAGCAGCAGGATGAGGGAGAGAAGCGCCCGGCGCATGCCGCGAGCATAGGCCAGGCTGCGGCGTCTTGCCTGCCCCCGTGCGATCGATTTTTGCAATGCGCCGCCGAGTCCGTAGAGTGGGAGGGGACCCCCAGCCGACAGCGAGACCATGCCGCGCGATCTGATCTTCCCGACCATCGAGCCCTTCGCCACCGGCCTGCTGCCGGTCGACGACCTGCACAGCATCTATTGGGAGCAGTGCGGCCGCCCCGACGGCGTTCCGGTGGTCTTCCTGCATGGCGGCCCCGGCGCCGGCGCCTCGCCCACCCATCGCCGCTTCTTCGACCCCGGCTTCTACCGCATCATCATCTTCGACCAGCGCGGCGCCGGCCGGTCGCGGCCGCTGGGCGAGACCCGGCAGAACACCACCGAGCACCTGGTCGGCGACATGGAGCAGCTGCGCCGCATGCTGGGGATCGAGCGCTGGCACGTCTTCGGCGGGTCCTGGGGGTCGACCCTGGCCCTGGCCTACGCCCAGGCGCATCCGCAGCGCTGCCGGTCGCTGACCCTGCGCGGCATCTTCCTGATGCGGCCGCAGGAGATCGACTGGTTCTTCAACGGCATGCGCACCTTCTTCCCCGAGGCGCATCGCAGCTTCGTCGAGTTCCTGCCCCCGGCGGAGCGCGCCGACCTGACCCGCAGCTATCACCGCCGGCTGACCGATCCCGACCCGGCGGTGCACCTGCCTGCGGCGCGGGCCTGGAGCATCTATGAGGGCTCTTGCTCCACCCTGCTGCCGAATCCGGAGATCGTGGCCTCGGCCGGCGAGGACGCGCATGCGCTGGGGCTGGCGCGGATCGAGGCGCACTACTTCCTGAACAACCTGTTCACCCCGCCCGACCGGCTGCTGCAGGACGTCGACCGGGTGCGGCACCTGCCGGCGACCATCGTCCAGGGCCGCTACGACACGGTGTGCCCGATCGCGACCGCCGACGAGCTGCACCGCGCCTGGCCCGAGGCGACCTATGTCGTGGTGCCGGATGCCGGCCATTCCGCGATGGAGCCGGGGATCCGCACCGCCCTGGTCGAGACCATGGAGCGGCTGAAGTCGGTGAGCTGACCCAGAAAGGGGGACCGGCCGGAAAGGCTGACCGGTCGTTCGGTCAATCCGCCAGCCCGCCGCTGCGGGCGTGGCGGACCAGGCGCACCAGCTCCTTCCGCGCCGAATCGGCGTCGGTCACCGGGGCGGCGAAGGCCAGGCGGGCGACGGCGCCGCCGCGGCGCAGATCCGCCCCGTCGGTGTCGATCCCGGTCATCCGCCAGCCCTCGCCCGCCTGGCCGAGCAGGACATGGGCGTAGAGGTCGATGGCATCGGCGTGGTCGTCGTTCATATGGGCGATGATGCCGGCCTCCGCCCCGGTCAGCGCCGCCGGCGGGTCGACCAGCAGCTCGGCCGCGTCGAGCCGGTGGATGGCGCCGAAGCCGGCGATCATGTGGCCGCGCTCGACCCGGATCCGCCACAAGCCGAAATCCTGGAAATCGGCATAGCCTGCTGCGTCCGGATGGCGCGCGAGGTAGCGGCCGCGCAGCGCCGGATCGACCACCGGCTCGGCCCGGCCGGACACCGTCAGCCGCGGCCCGGTCAGCGGCTGGTCGAGCCCCGCCGTGCCGTCCAGCAGCAGCGCCGCGCGGGCGTCGCGATCGAGGTTGCCGGTGTGCTCCGCCAGCCGCGAGATCAGCAGCAGCGGATGCCCCGCCGGGTCGGTGGCGGCCAGCACCAGCGAGGCGTAGGGACCGCCATCGGCGTCGAGCGTGGCCAGCGCGCCGCGGTCGAGACGGCGCAGCAGAGTGCGGGCGCGTTCACTCGGACCGGCGGCCGGGCCGGCGTCCTGGGATGTCATGGCGTTGCTACCCCGCTGGTTTTCCTGAAGATTACCGCGTTCGAGTGACATTTCGGCCGTATATACGCCATATTGAGCCTTCAGCGTCGCCGGCATCGAGGGTACTTGCCCGCCGGGGGCGGGTGGTGACAGTGGAGGGGGCCATGGCCCAGACCATCGCGCTGGTCGACGACGATCGCAACATCCTGACGTCGGTGGCGATATCGCTGGAGTCGGAGGGCTACGAGGTCCGCACCTTCTCCGACGGCGACGAGGCCCTGCGCGGGCTGCTGCAGAAACCGGTCGACCTCGCCGTGCTGGACATCAAGATGCCGCGCATGGACGGGATGGAGCTGCTGGGCCGCCTGCGCAAGACCACCAACATGCCGGTGATCTTCCTGACCTCGAAGGACGACGAGGTCGACGAGCTGCTGGGCCTGCGCATGGGGGCCGACGACTACATCAAGAAGCCATTCTCGCAGCGCCTGCTGATCGAGCGCATCCGCGCCCTGCTGCGGCGCGAGCAGCTGGCCACCGACAGCACCCCCGCCGACCCGGCCGCGGTGGTGTCGCGGGGCGACCTGACGCTGGACGGCAACCGCCATGCCTGCCTGTGGCGCGGCGAGACCATCGACCTGACCGTCACCGAATTCCTGCTGGTCAAGGCCCTGGCCATCCGCCCCGGCCACGTCAAGAGCCGGGACCAGCTGATGGACGCCGCCTATGGCGAGCACATCTATGTCGACGACCGCACCATCGACAGCCACATCAAGCGCATCCGCAAGAAGTTCAAGGTGGTCGACACCGAGTTCGGTCACATCGAGACGCTGTACGGTGTCGGCTATCGCTACAAGGAGGCCTGATCGCGGGCAGCGCCGGCCGCCCGTGATCGGAGTCTGACCGCCGCATGACGCCATGACGGCCCCATTGAGAGCGTCCCGCGGCCCCGCGCCGCCGCGCCTCGGCGAACCCGCCGAGCAGAATGCGGCTGCCCGGCCGGAGCCGATGGCGGAGCTGGTCGCCGAGCCCACGGTGGAGCCGATCACCGCCACCCCGGTCGGCGGCCGCGCCGTCGACGCGCCGATCATCCGGTTGCGCCGCCGCTTCTTCTCGAAGCTCACCGCCCGCGTCCTGGCCGTCAACATGATGGCGCTGATGATGCTGGTCGGCGGCATGCTGTACCTGTCGTCCTACCAGGAGCGGCTGATCGAGAACGAGCTGGCGTCGCTGGACGCCGAGGCCACCATCTTCGCCGGCGGCCTGGCCGAGGCAGCGGTGGTCGGCGGGGTCGACACCGAGCAGTCGCTGGACCCCGACAAGGCCCGCCAGATGATCCGCCGGGTCTACCAGTCGACCGACACCCGCGCCCGCCTGTTCGGCATCGACGGCAAGCTGGTGGCGGACAGCCGCATGCTGGGCCAGCCCGGCGGCATCATCGAGGTGCGGCCGCTGCTGCCGCCGGTGGCCAAGGGTTGGATCCGCGCCGCCTGGGACGCGGTCTACGACTGGAGCGCCGAGTTCGCCGGCCCGCGCAAGCGCTGGCCGACCTATGTCGAGCGCCAGGACCAGCAGGGCAACGACTATGCCAGCGTCCGCGCCGCGCTGACCGGCGGGGTCGGCCGCCAGATCTGGACCCGCGAGGACGGCCAGCTGATGCTGGGCGTCGCCGTGCCGGTGCAGCGCGTGCGGCTGGTGCTGGGCGCGGTGCTGGTGACCCGCGAGGGCATCAACATCGAGGGCAACCTGCAGACGGTGCGCGAGGAGATCCTGAAGGTCTTCGCCATCGCGCTGGCGGTCACCATCATCCTGTCGCTGTACCTCGCCGGCACCATCACCCGGCCGATCCGCCGGCTGGCCCGCGCGGCGGAGCGGGTGCAGCAGAGCCGCGGCCGCAAGGTCGAGATCCCCGACATGAGCGGCCGGCGCGACGAGATCGGCGAGCTGGCCGGCGCGCTGCGGGCGATGACCGCGGCGCTGTGGACCCGGATCGACGCGATCGAGCGCTTCGCCGCCGACGTGTCGCACGAGATCAAGAACCCGCTGACCTCGCTGCGCAGCGCGGTCGAGACCACCGCCCGGATCACCGACCCGGTGCAGCAGCGCCGGCTGATGGCGATCATCCTGGAGGATGTGCAGCGGCTGGACCGGCTGATCAGCGACATCTCCGACGCCTCGCGGCTGGACGCCGAGTTGTCGCGCGCCGAGACCGGGACCGCCGATATCGGCCGCATGCTGGGCATGCTGACCGACCTGTACAAGACCACGCTGGAGGACACCGACCTCAAGGTGTCCTTGAGCCTGCCGCCGGGGTCGTCGCTGACCGTGCCCGGCATCGAGGACCGGCTGGTGCAGGTGTTCCGCAACCTGATCACCAACGCGATCTCGTTCTCGCCGCCGGACGGCGCCATCACCCTGCGGGCCCGGCGCGAAGGCGCCTGGGTGATCGCGACCATCGAGGATGACGGGCCGGGCATCCCGGCCGCCAAGCTGGAGGCGATCTTCGACCGCTTCTACACCGAGCGCCCGGCCGGGGAGAAGTTCGGTACCCATTCCGGCCTGGGCCTCAGCATCTCCAAGCAGATCATCACCGCCCATCGCGGCCAGATCTTCGCCGAAAACCGGGAGGGCCGTCCCGGCGCCCGCTTCACGGTGAAGATCCCCGCCAAGTGATCTGCGGCAACAATCGACCCAATCCGCATCGAAGGGGAAATCCGATGAATTCGCGCCTGCGCCGACTGCTGCTCGGCAGCGTCTTCGCCCTGGCCACCCTCCCGGCCCTGGCCCAGACCCAGACGGTGGTGCCGCCGCCGGTCGTCGTCCAGGTGCCGGCGCCGCCCGCGCCGGTGGTCGAGGCGCCCGCCCCGGCGGTCCCGGCCGTCGCTGCCGCCCCCGCCGTGGCCGAGGAGATGGACGCACTGTCCTTCGTCACCTGGACCAGCGCCTCGGTCCGCGGCGCCCCGAACGGCACCGCCACGCTGGAGGAGACGCTGCCCTTCGGGTCCCAGGTCATCGTCACCGGCCGGCTGGCCGCCGGCGGCTGGGTGCGGGTGCAGACCCCGAAGACGCCGGTCGGCTACATGTGGGCGCAGACCCTGGCGCCGATGCGCGTCGCCCTGCCCGGCACACCCACCGGCCCGGCACCGACGCTGGGCCAGGCCGATGAATCCGCCGACGACACCATCGCCACCGCCACGGCGCTAGGCATGGTCGGCGCCACACCGCTGGTGGCCGAGGGCCGCGTCTCGCAGACCGACCAGACCGACGCCTACAGCGTCACGGTCGAGGGCTGGACCGAGCTGTCAGTGGACCTGGCCGGCATGACCGGCGACGCGGATATCGAGCTGCGCGACGGCGACGGCCAGACCGTCGCCTCCTCCGCCAACAGCGGTTCGGATGCCGAGCACATGGGCAAGCTGGTGGCCCCCGGCACCTATTACTTCGTGATCACCAGCTATGGCGACGGCACGCCGTACCGCCTGACCGTCTCTGGCACGCCGGGCGCGGCGCCGCCGCCCGACGCGGCCGGATCCAGCCAGTCCGACGCGCATGACCTCGGCGACGTCACCGGCACCAGCGCCGAGGCCGGCGACTGGGTCGGCCCGGCCGATGCCAGTGACTACTACGCCTTCCAGGTCACCGAGCGGCAGACGGTCACCATCGGCCTGGACGGGATGTCGGCCGATGCCGACATCAACCTCGAAGGCGCCGACGGCAGCTACCTCCTCAGCGGCACCAATGTCGACACCGAGGCCGAGGCGCTGACCGCGACGCTCGACCCCGGCACCTACTACCTGAACGTCTATCCGGCCGGCGAGGGCGCCACCGACTACCGCCTGACCGTGGCCGGCGGCCCGGCCGAGCCGCCGCCGCCGGACCATGCCGGCAACACGCCGGACGCCGCCGGCACCATCGAGAATGTCGGCCGGACCCCGGTGACCCTGAGCGACTGGGTCGGCTTCACCGACAAGGACGACTACTGGCGCTTCACCCTGGCGTCGCGCGCCGACGTCACGGTGCGGCTGACCATGGAGAAGGGCGATGCCGACATCGACCTGCTGCGCGCCTCGGACCAGGAGAGCCTGATCAGCGGCGCCAATTCCGGCACCGATCCGGAGGAGCTGCAGCTGCGGCTGGACCCCGGCACCTACCTGCTGCGGGTCTACTCCTACCAGGGTGACACGCCGTACACGCTGGAGACCAAGGCTGTGCCGGCGAAATAACGCGTCGTCTTGTCCGACCTGTCGCCGTCGCGATTGACAGGGAGGGAGGTGCCAGTCACCTTCCCTCCCGCGATGGCGACGATCCATGCTACCTGCGTCGCAGTCGACGGTCGTGGCGTGCTTTTGCGCGGACCGTCGGGCAGCGGCAAATCCGATCTGGCACTGCGGCTCATCGATGCCGGCGGGCGGCTGGTGGCCGACGACCGCGTGCAGCTGTCGCTCGAAGGCGGGCTGGTGATCGCCCGCCCGCCCGCCATCCTGGCCGGACTGATCGAGGCCCGCGGCTTCGGCCCGATCCCGGTGCCGTTCCTGCCGGAGGTGCCGGTGCTGCTGGTCGCCGACCTGAAGCCGGACGGGGCGATCGAGCGGCTGCCCGAGCCCGGGACCTGCGCCTATCTCGGCATCATCCTGCCGCTGGTCTCGGTCTCGCCCTTCGAGGCCTCGGCCCCGATCAAGCTGCGCTTCGCCCTCGCCGGCCTCGCCGCCCCCGAACGCCGCCTGGCACGATGATGGACACCCCCGACACCGGGACGCGGCCCCAGGCCCGGCACCGCCTCGTCCTGATCAGCGGCCTGTCCGGCGCCGGCCATTCCTCGTCGCTGAAGATCCTCGAGGATCTCGGCCATGAGGCGATCGACAACCTGCCGATCGTGCTGCTCGGCCCGCTGGTCGAGCATGCCGAGGGCCGGCCGATGGCGGTGACCATCGACACCCGCACCCGCGGCTTCTCGGTCGCGGCGCTGGAGGCCGAGATCGCGGTGCTGCGCGCCCGGCGCGACACCGACGTCAAGCTGCTGTTCCTCGATGCCGACGACGAGATCTTGCAGCGCCGCTTCACCGAGACCCGGCGGCGCCACCCGCTGGCGATCGACCGCCCGGTGGCCGACGGCATCCGGCGCGAGCGGCTGGAGCTGCATCCGCTGCGCGCCATGGCCGACGTGGTGCTCGACACATCGCTGACCAGCCCGCAGGATCTGCGGCGGATCGTCGAAGGCCATTTCGGCATCGGCGCCGCGCCCGGGCTGTACGTCTCGGTCGTCTCCTTCTCCTTCAAGCGCGGCCTGCCGCGCGAGGCCGATCTGGTGTTCGACGTCCGCTTCCTCGACAATCCACACTGGGTTCCGGCGCTGCGCCCGCAGACCGGCCAGAACCCCGAGGTGCAGGCGATGATCCGGCGCGACATCCAGTTCGACCCCTTCATGGCGTCGCTGTTCGGCCTGCTCGAACCGCTCCTGCCGCGGTACAACCGCGAGGGCAAGAGCTACCTCACCATCGCCGTCGGGTGCACCGGCGGCAAACACCGATCGGTGTTCGTGGCGGAGACGCTGGCGGCCTGGCTGGACGGCCAGGGCTACCGCCGCGGCCTGATCCACCGCGACATGCCGGCGCCGGGCTGACAGGAAGGCAATCAGACCAACATGACCACCCACCCCATGATCGGCATGGTCCTCGTGACCCATGGTCGCCTCGCCGATGAGTTCGTCGCGGCGATGGAGCACGTGGTGGGCGCCCAGCCCCAGGTCGCCACGGTCTGCATCGGCCCCGAGGACGACATGGAGCAGCGCCGGGCCGAGATCCTGGAGAAGGTGACCACGGTCGATGGCGGGCGCGGCGTGGTGCTGTTGACCGACATGTTCGGCGGCACGCCCTCGAACCTGGCGATCTCGATCCTCGACCGCGCCAATGTCGAGGTCATCGCCGGCATCAACCTGCCGATGCTGATCAAGCTGGCCTCGGTGCGCAAGACCGACACCCTGACCGACGCGGTGACCAGCGCCCGCGAGGCCGGCCAGAAATACATCAGCGTCGCGTCGGCGCTGCTGAGGCCGGAGAAGAAAAAATGAGTGGCCCGACGTCCCCGGACGCGGCCATGGACCGGCTGACCAAGACCGTCACCATCATCAACCAGCGCGGGCTGCATGCCCGGGCGGCGGCGAAGTTCGTCAAGCTGGCGGCCGAGTTCGAGGCCGAGATCTGGGTCGAGCGCAACGGCAGCGAGGTCGGCGGCCAGTCGATCATGGGGCTGATGATGCTGGCGGCCGGCCCGGGCAGCACGATCGACATCGCCGCCACCGGCGCGCAGGCGGAAGCGGCGCTGGCGGCGTTGGTGTCGCTGGTCGAACGCGGCTTCGACGAGGATTGATCCCATGGCGATGGAGATCGCCGACATTCCGGCCCCGGCCCCGAACCGCGAAGTGGCGCTGACCGGCTTGGCCGTGTCCGGCGGCATTGCCATCGGCCCGGCCCATCTGATCGAGAGCGGCGTCGAACAGGTGGCGGAGTACCGGCTGGACGAGGCCGACCTGGCGGCCGAGCGCGAGCGCTTCGCCGAGGCGCTGGCCAAGGCCCGGCGCCAGATCAAGAAGCTGAAGGCCAAGGCCCAGGGGCTGCCGGAGCAGGCGGCGGAGGACATCGGCTACCTGCTCGACGCCCATGCCGCGATCCTGTCCGGGTCGCGCCTGCTGCGCGGCGTCGAGACCCGCATCGCCGAGGAGCGCGTCAACGCCGAATACGCCGTGCAGTCGGAGATTGCGGCGCTGGCGGTGCAGTTCGCGGCGATGGACGACAGCTACCTGGCGAGCCGGATCGACGACATCCGCGAGGTCGGCGCCCGGCTGATCCGCAACCTGACCAAGCGCCAGTTCCAGGCCTTCGCCAACCTGCCCGAGGGCAGCATCGTGCTGGCCGAGGAGATCACCCCGGCCGATACCGCCCTGATGGACCCGCGCCGCGTCGTCGGCTTCGCCGCGGCGCTGGGCGGGGCCCAGAGCCATACCGCGATCATGGCGCGGTCGCTCGGCCTGCCGGCGGTGCTGGGCGTGCCCGGCCTCTTGGTCGGCATCCGCTCGGGGCAGATGGTGATCGTCGACGGCAGCGCCGGCCGCGTCATCATCGACCCGACCCCGGAGACCCTGGCCGCCTTCCGCATCCGGCGCGACCTGCAGCGCGCCGACCGCAAGCAGCTGCACGCCCTGGTCGGCCTGCCTGCCCGCACCCGCGACGACGTCACCATCACCCTGTCGGCCAACATCGAGCTGCCGCGCGACGCCCAGGTGGCCACCGACCTGAACGCGGCCGGGGTCGGGCTGCTGCGCACCGAGTTCATGTTCATGAACCGGGACGACCTGCCGACCGAGGAGGAGCAGTACGCGACCCTGAGCGGCATGGTCGACGCCATGGCCGGCAAGGTCGTCACCATCCGCACCCTCGACCTCGGTGGCGACAAGATCGCGGCCGCGCTGGGCGGCCGCTTCGCCGAGATCGCGAATCCGGCGCTGGGCCTGCGCGCCATCCGGCTGTCGCTGAAGGAGCCGAAGCTGCTGGAGGCGCAGCTGGCCGCCATCCTGCGGGCCGGGGCGCACGGGCCGATCCGCGTCCTGCTACCGATGATCACCACCATCGGCGAGATCCGAACCGTCAAGGCGGCGCTGGACCGGACGATGCGGCGGCTGCGGCGGCGCAAGGTGCCGGTGCCGGCCGCGATGCCGCCGCTGGGGGTGATGATCGAGGTGCCGGGCGCGGCCCTGATCGCCGACGCCCTGGCGCGCGAGGTCGACTTCTTCGCCATCGGCACCAACGACCTGGTGATGTACACGCTGGCCGCCGACCGCGGCGACGAATCCGTGGCCCATCTCTACGACCCGCTGCACACCTCGGTGCTGCGGCTGGTGCAGTTCACGGTCGAGGCCGCGCTGCGCGCCCGCATCCCGGTCAGCGTCTGCGGCGAGATCGCCGGCGATCCGCGCTTCACCGCGCTGCTGGTGGGCCTGGGCATCCGCGACCTGTCGATGGCGCCCTTGCGGCTGCTGGAGGTCAAGCGCCGGATCCTGACGCTGGACAGCGTCGCCGCCGCCCGGCGCGCCCGGATGATGCTGGACCAGACCGATTCCGGCCGCATCGCCGCGCTGCTGGACGACTTCAACGAGGGCGGCTGAAGATACCGGGCAACGGCGCCTTCGCTGGGAGGGATGCGATGTCGACCATGAACACCGAACGCGTGCTGGAGGTCCGCCACTACACGGACCGGCTGTTCTCGTTCAAGACCACGCGCGACCCGGCGTTCCGGTTCCTCAACGGCCAGTTCACCATGATCGGGCTGGAGGTCGACGGCAAGCCGCTGCTGCGCGCCTATTCCATGGCCTCGTCCAATTACGAGGACAATCTGGAGTTCTTCTCGATCAAGGTGGCGGACGGCCCGCTGACCTCGCGGCTGCAGAACATCCGGGTCGGCGACCACGTCCTGGTCGGCCGCAAGCCGGTGGGCACCCTGATCCAGGACAGCCTGCTGCCCGGCCGCACCCTGTATCTCTGCGCCACGGGCACCGGCCTGGCCCCGTTCCTGAGCGTGATCAAGGACCCCGAGGCCTATGAGCGGTACGAGAATGTGGTGCTGGTCCACGGCACCCGCTTCATCGCCGAGCAGGCCTATGACGACTTCATCACCCGGGTGCTGCCGCAGGACGAGTTCATCGGCGAGATGGTGCGGGCCAAGCTGAGATACTATCCGACCGTGACGCGCGAGCCCTATGTCCACAACGGCCGCATCACCGCGCTGCTGGAATCGGGCCAGCTGCCGGCCGATCTGGGGCTGCCGCCGCTGAACCGGGACAGCGACCGGGTGATGATCTGCGGGTCGCCGGTGTTCCTGAAGGACCTGGTCGCGATGCTGCACCAGCGCGGCTTCGAGGAAGGCGCCAACAATCGGCCCGGGCATTTCGTGGTCGAGAAGGCCTTCGTGGAGAAATAGGCTGGGGGCGCGTCGTCCGGTTGCGGCCGTAGCCGGGGCGACATCCTTGTGCAATCCCGGCGGCCCAGCATCACCCTGGAAGCCCGGCGGATGGCGCCGGGCATGGCAGGGAATCCCGCCCATGCGTGTCCGGACGCTCAAGCTGTACCACTATCCCGCCGTGCGCAGCGCCCGGGTGAAGTGGCTGCTGCACGAACTGGTCGGCGACGCTTTCGAGCTGGAGGTCGTCGACCTCTATGAGGGCGAGCAGTACAGCCCCCGCTATCTCGACATCAACCCGAACCATGGCGTGCCGGCGCTCGAGATCGTCACCGAGGATGGCCGGTCCACCCGCATGCTGGAAAGCGGCGCGATGGTGGTGGTGCTGGCGGACAGCTTTCCGGAAAAGGGCCTGGCCCCCGTGCCCGACGGCTTCTCGCCGGAGCGCGCCGACTATTTGCAGGCGATCCATTTCTGCGGCGCTGCCATGGACATGATGCTGTGGCAGATCCGCATCCACGAGCACATCCTGCCCGATCGCGAGCGGGACGACCGCACCATCCAGCGCTACCGCCACAAATTTGCCGGCGAGGTCGAACCCCAGCTGAAGCGCCAACTGGAGGCCGGCGGCTTCGCCTGCGGCGGCCGCTTCTCCGCCGCCGACTGCGTCATCGGGCACGGCGTGATGTGGGCCCGGGCCTACCAGCTGTGCGGCGATCCGGTGTTCGCGGACTACATCGCGCGGCTGTCGCAGCGCCCCGCCTTCCAGAGCGCCTTCGCCGATCTGGGGGGCTTCACCCTGGCGGTGCCGCGCGATGCCCCGGTGGTCGAGCTCCTGACCGGCTGAGCGCTGCCCCCTAGACCCGCACCGCCCGGGCCGCGGCGGCGGTGGCGACCAGCAGCACTGCCACAAGGCCGAGCGCGAGCGGCAGGCCGAGATGGTCGGCGACGAAGCCGATCGCCGCCGGGCCGGCCAGGATGCCGCAATAGCCGAGCGTGGCGATGGTCGAGATCGCCAGCCCGGGGTCGGTTCCCGGCACCCGGCCGGCGGCGCTGAACAGCACCGGCACGACGTTGGCGGCGCCGACCCCGACCAGGAAGAAGCCGACCAGGCCGGCCACCGGCCAGGGCACCAGGATCGCCAGCAGGAAGCCCGCCGCCGCCAGGGCGGAGCCGAGGCGGACCACGGTCTCGCCGCCGAAGCGGCTGGTGATGCCGTCGCCGGTCAGCCGCATCACCGCCATCGCCACCGCGAAGACGGCGTAGCCGAGCCCCGCCACCGACGGGTCCTGGCCGCGAGCCTCGTGCAGGAACACCGCGCTCCAGTCCAGCACCGCGCCTTCGGCCTGGAACAGCACGAAGGTCAGCAGGCCGAGCACCAGGATCAGGCCGCGCGGCAGGCTGAGGCGCAGCCCCGCCCGGGTCCCGCCGCGCTCCGGCGGCAGCATCGACCCGGCCTGGGACAGCAGCAGCGCCAGCATCAGGCCGCTGACGATCAGGGCCGCGGTCAGCGGCGTGAGGCCGAGGCCGAGCAGCAGGCTGGTGCCGCCGGCGCCGAACAGGCCGCCGACGCTGAACATGCCGTGGAAGGAGGACATCACCGGCCGAGCGCCCCGCGCCTCCACCGCCGTGGCCTGGACGTTCATCGCCACATCCATCGACCCGGTGGCGGCGCCGAACAGGAACAGCGCCAGGGCCAGCAGCGGCGCGTCCGGCGCCAGGATGATCAGCGGCAGCGACAGGCAGATCACCAGCCCGCCCAGGGTGGTGATCAGCCGGCTGCTGAAGCGGGCGGCGAGGAAGCCGGCCAGCGGCATCGCCACCATCGCCCCAGCGCCGAGGCCGAGCAGGGTGAGGCCCAGCATGCCGTCGTCGAGCCCCAGCCGGGCCTTGGCCAGCGGCACCTGCGGCGCCCAACTGGCGGTGACGGTGCCGCAGACCAGGAACATGGCGCGGGTGGCGAGGCGCGCGGCGCGCGGGTCGGCGGTCTTCCCCTCCGCTTGGGCGAGGCTGGTCATGACGGCTCCGTCAGGCGAGAAGCAAGGTGAGGCCGGCCTTGCGGTAGGCGGCCAGGATGCGGGCGTCGACCGCCCGTTCGGTGATCAGCGCATCCAGCCGGTCGACGGCCAGGATCGGGAACGGGGCGGCGGTGCCCAGCTTGTCGGCGGTGACGACCGCGGCGACCCGGCCGGCGCAAGCGGCCATGCGGCGCTTCACCAACGCCTCCTCATGGTCCATGGCGCCGAGCCCGGCCTCGAGGTCGAGGCTGCAGACCCCGAGCAGGCAGAGATCGGCGCGCAGGCCTTCGAGCGCGGCCAGCACCGAGGTGCCGACCGTCACCTGGCCGCCCTTGTCGACCCGGCCGCCGAGCAGCACCACCTCGACCGTCGGGTGCCGGGTCAGGGCCAGCGCCGCGGGCAGGTTCGGCGTCACGATGGTGGCGCGCAGGTCGGGCGGCAGCGCCTCGGCCACCGCCAGCATGGTGGTGCCGCCGTCGAGCAGCACCACCTCGCCGGGCCGGATCAGCCCCGCCGTCACCCGCCCCAGCGCCGCCTTCGCCTCCGGCCGCGATTCGGCGCGCAGGTCGAAGGACCCGGCGGCTGGCGTCAGCGGCAGCGCCCCACCATGGACGCGGCGCACCGCCCCGTTGCGGGCGAGGTCGTTGAGGTCGCGCCGGATGGTGTCCTCCGACACGCCCAGCGCAGCGCTGGCGGCGGTGGCCAGGATCTTGCCGTCGAGGGCGAGGAGGTCGAGCAGGCGGCGGCGGCGCTCGTCGGGCAACAGGATGTCGGTCATGGCGATGTCCGCATGAGGTCGGCCAATCATGCATGATCATGCACGAACACGCAACCTCGGGCAGGAAGCCTGACCATCACCGGACCACGACGCGGCGAAAGATCCAACATGAACTTCTGGTAATCCTGGGACTGTCGCCCCATATCCCGGCGGCTTTCAGCCAAAACGGAGACCGACGAGCCGTGCTCGAATTCCTCGCCGATCCCCAGATCTGGGCCAGCTTCCTGACTCTGGCGGTGCTTGAGATCATCCTCGGCATCGACAACATCATCTTCATCGCCATCGCCACCGAGAAGCTGCCGGAGGCGCAGCGCGCCTCGGCCCGGCGGACCGGCCTGATCCTGGCGCTGCTGCTGCGCCTGGTGTTCCTGGCGATGATCTCCTGGATCATCGGCCTCACCGCGCCGGCGTTCTCCGCCTTCGGCCTCGTGGTGTCGTGGCGCGACCTGATCCTGCTCGGCGGCGGCCTGTTCCTGCTCTACAAGGCGACGATCGAGATCCACGCCGCGATCGAGGAGAAGGAAGAGGGCCACGCCATCAAGGCGGCCAGCTTCGCCGCGATCATCGGCCAGATCATCATCCTCGACCTGGTGTTCTCGCTCGACAGCGTGATCACCGCGGTCGGCATGACCAACAACCTGCCGGTGATGTACGCCGCGGTCATCGTCGCGGTGGGCACCATGCTGTGGGCGTCCGGCCCGATCAGCGGCTTCGTCCACCGCCACCCCACGGTGAAGATGCTGGCGCTGGCCTTCCTGCTGCTGGTCGGCGTGGCCCTGATCGCCGACGGGCTGCAGTTCCACATCCCGCGCGGCTACCTGTACTTCGCCATCGCCTTCTCGCTCGGCGTCGAGGCGCTGAACCTGCTGGCCAAGCGCCGCCACGCGAAGAAGGCCGGGACGGCGAAGGACTTGGCCTGACCTGATGCCCCGCCCCTCCCTGCCACGTCGCGGGGAGGGGTGAAAATCAAACATATAAAGATGTCTTTATGCTTGTGGCGGACGGGCGCCGCTGCTACACCCTGCGCCAATTCCGCATTTGCCGCAGGAGCATCCGATGCCTGACGCCACCACCTTCACCGACTACAAGGTCAAGGATCTCAGCCTCGCCGATTGGGGCCGCAAGGAGATCGCGATCGCCGAGACCGAGATGCCCGGCCTGATGGCGCTGCGGGCGGAGTTCGGCCCGTCGCAGCCGCTGAAGGGCGCCCGCATCGTCGGCTGCCTGCACATGACCATCCAGACCGCCGTGCTGATCGAGACGCTGACGGCGCTCGGCGCCACCGTCCGCTGGTCGTCCTGCAACATCTTCTCGACCCAGGACCAGGCCGCCTCGGCCATCGCCGCCGCCGGCGTCCCGGTCTTCGCCTGGAAGGGCGAGACCGAGGAGGAGTTCTGGTGGTGCATCGAGCAGACCCTGCGCGGCCCGGGCGGCTGGACCCCGAACATGATTCTGGACGATGGCGGCGACGTCACCCAGCTCATGCACGACAAGTATCCGGAGATGCTGAACGACGTCCGCGGCCTGTCCGAGGAGACCACCACGGGCGTGCACCGCCTGTATGAGATGATGAAGAAGGGCACCCTCAAGGTCCCCGCCATCAACGTCAACGACAGCGTCACCAAGTCGAAGTTCGACAACCTCTACGGCTGCCGCGAGAGCCTCGTCGACGGCATCAAGCGCGCTACCGACGTGATGATGGCCGGCAAGGTCGCGGTCGTCGCCGGATACGGCGATGTCGGCAAGGGCTCGGCCGCCTCGCTGCGCAGCCAGGGCGCCCGGGTCATGGTCACCGAGATCGACCCGATCAACGCCCTGCAGGCGGCGATGGAAGGCTACCAGGTCCTGACCATGGACGAGGCCGCCTCGCTGGGCGACATCTTCGTCACCGCGACCGGCAATGTCGACGTGATCACGCTCGACCACATGCGGCAGATGAAGGACCGCGCCATCGTCTGCAACATCGGCCACTTCGACAGCGAGATCGAGATCGAGGGCCTGCGCAACTACAAGTGGGAAGAGGTCAAGCCGCAGGTCGACGAGGTCATCTTCCCGGACGGCAAGCGCCTGATCGTCCTGGCCCAGGGCCGGCTGGTCAACCTCGGCTGCGGCACCGGCCACCCGAGCTTCGTGATGTCAGCCAGTTTCACCAACCAGGTGCTGGCCCAGATCGAGCTGTGGCAGAACCATGCCAATTACGAGCGCAAGGTCTACGTCCTGCCGAAGCACCTCGACGAGAAGGTCGCGGCGCTGCACCTGGAGAAGATCGGCGCCAAGCTGACCACGCTGACGCCGAAGCAGGCCGCCTATATCGGCGTGCCGAGCGAGGGCCCGTACAAGCCGGACCACTACCGCTACTGATCCCGGCCCGTCAGGTCCGGAACCGACCCAGCCCCCGCCTCCGGCGGGGGCTTTTTCTTGCCCGGTCAAAATCAGCATATCCAGATATGCAATATCGCGGATTTATCTTTTTTATGCCCAAATAAAGCCGCCAACGCAATCTAACGTCCCTTTCGGACGCGGGCGCTGATATTTAATTCCTATTCGTTGGGGGACTTCATGACCACATTCACAGGCACGAGCGGCGACGACATCCTGCCGCCGTTCAATTCCAACAACTCCGGCGACGACATCTTCCAGGGCCTGGCCGGGAACGATCAGGTCGACGCCGGCGGCGGCAACGACCTGGTCTATGGCGGCGACGGGGACGACTATGTCCAGGGCGGCGGCGACGATGACACCGTCTATGGCGGGGCCGGGACCGACTACATGGATGGCGGTGGCGGCGACGACTATCTCGACGGCGGCACCGGCAATGACACCATGGTCGGCAATTTCGGCGACGACACCTACATCGTCGATTCCGCTGCCGACGTCATCACCGAGTACACGGCCACCGACGGCGTCGACACGGTCTATTCCAGCGTCACCTACACGATGCCGCATTTCGTCGACCGCCTGATCCTGACCGGCAGCGCCGCCATCAACGCCACCGGGACCGCCGATGCCGACACCCTGGTCGGCAACACCGGCGACAACATCCTGATCGGGCTGGCCGGCACGGACTTCCTGTCCGGCGGCGACGGCAACGACAGGCTCTTCGGCGGGGCCGGCCCGGACACGCTGGACGGCGGCAACGGCTTGGATGCCGCCTATTACAGCGACAGCACGGTCGGCGTCACCGTCAGCCTCGCCTCCGGCATCGGGCTCGGCGGCTCCGCCCAGCACGACACGCTGATCAACATCGAAAACCTGTCCGGGTCGGGCTACGCCGACGCGCTGACCGGCAGCAACGGCGCCAACGTCCTGCGCGGCAACGGCGGAAATGACGTGCTGCTGGGCAATGGCGGCCAGGACATCATCGGCGGCGACGCCGGGGCGGACAAATTCCTCTACGCCGCCACGACCGACAGCGCGGTCGGCGCGACTGCGGACCGCATCCTGGACTTCACCTCGTCCCAGGGCGACAAGATCGACCTGCACCTGATCGACGCCAAGACCACGGTGGCGGGCGACCAAGCCTTCACCTTCATCACCGGCGCCTTCACCGGTGTGGCGGGCCAGTTGCACGCCATCGTCTCCGGCGCCGACACGCTGGTCGAAGGCGACGTCAACGGCGACGGGACGGCAGATTTCCAGATCAAGCTGTCCGGCCTGCCGACCCTGGTCGCCGGGGATTTCATCCTCTGACCTGCCATCCCTGACTCAGGGAGCTATTCCGTCGGGATACCGTCGAAATCAGCCTCGACCCGGTCGCCGGGTCGAGGCTGAGCCGATCGCGGTCTTGTCGGCCACGACCGCCGGCGAGAGCGGCTCGGCGCCGAAGCAGCCATGCATGCAGACGAATATCTCGGATTCTTCGCGTTTGTGCCCAAATAAAGCCGCCAATACAAACTAACTTCCGCTTCGGAAACGGGGGCCGATATTTAATTCCTAATTGCTGAGGGACTTCATGACCACATTCACAGGCACCAACGGCGACGACATGCTGCCGACCGGCAGCGACCCCAATGGTGGCGACGATATCTTCTTCGGCCTCGACGGCAACGATGACCTCAACATGGGCATCGGCAACGACCAGGGCTTCGGCGGCAACGGCAACGACCATATCGACGGCGGTGGCGGCGACGACTATCTCGATGGCGGCGCCGGCGACGACAACATGGTCGGCAATTTCGGCGACGACACCTACATCGTCGACTCCATCGGCGACACGGTCACCGAATTCTCGGCCACCGACGGCATCGACACGATCTATTCCAGCGTCACCTACACGATGCCGCACTTCGTCGACCGCCTGATCCTGACCGGCAGCGCCGCCATCAACGCCACCGGAACCGCCGATGCCGACACCCTGGTCGGCAACACCGGCGACAACATCCTGACCGGGCTGGCCGGCACGGACTTCCTGTCCGGCGGCGACGGCAACGACAGGCTGTTCGGGGGCCTCGGGCCGGACGTGCTGGACGGCGGCAACGGCTCGGATGCCGTCTACTACATCGACAGCACGGTCGGCGTCACCGTCAGCCTGGTCTCCGGCGCCGGCATCGGCGGCACCGCCCAGGGCGATTCGCTGATCAACATCGAAAGCCTGTCGGGATCGTCCTTCGCCGACACGCTGACCGGCAACAGCGGCGCCAACATCCTGCGCGGCAATGGCGGAAATGACGTGCTGCAGGGCAATGGCGGCCAGGACGTCATCGGCGGCGACGCCGGGGCGGACAGGTTCGTCTACGCCGCGATCACCGACAGCGCGGTAGGCGTGAATGCGGACCGCATTCTGGACTTCAGCTCGTCCCAGGGCGACAAGATCGACCTGCATCTGATCGACGCCAACACCACCGTGGCGGGCGACCAGGCCTTCACCTTCATCGCCGGCGCCTTCACCCATGTGGCGGGCCAGCTGCACGCCATCGGCTCCGGCGCCGACACGCTGGTCGAGGGCGACGTCAACGGCGACGGGACGGCGGACTTCCAGATCAAGCTGTCCGGCCTGCCGACCCTGGTTGCCGGTGACTTCATCCTCTGACGATCTGACGGCTATTCCGTCGGGATGCCGTCGAAATCGGTCTCGACCGTCAGGTCGTTCTGGTCGGCGCAGGTGAAGCGCGCCGACCCGGCGACCGGGTCGAGGCTGGTCAGCGTCAACGTCCCGCTAGCCTGCTGGTCGCAGCCGTCGAGCGAATCGCTGCCGGCCTCGAGGCTGAAGGAGACGCCGTAGCCGGTCGCGGTCTTGTCGGCCGCGACCGCCTGCGAGAACGGCTTGAGATCATGGGCGCCGAGGCTGGCGTCCTTCGGCAGCGCGACGACCACGGCACCGACCGGCATCTTCTGCTTGGTGCCGTGGACGTCGCGGTCCTGCTCCAGATACAGCAGCAGCAGGCGGCTGCCCGCGGCCTGCTTCTTGGCGGTGCCCGTGCCGGTGATGGTGGCGTTGACCGGCGCCCCGACCACGGTGCTGACCCGGCCGGGCCCGGGCTCGCCGCCCGGCTCGGACGGCACCACCTGGCCGGCGTCGACCGGCACCGCGTCGAAGGTCAGCGACAGCGTCGCCTCCGTCGAATCGCGGCAGGTGAAGTTCAGCGTGCCCGCGAAGGGCCCGGCCGCGGTCAGTTCCACCTTGCCCTGGGTGACCAGACGGCAATCGCGCACCCGCGACCCGTCCGACCCCATGGCCACATACAGCGCGCCGGCGGATTTGCCTTCCTTGTCGCGCCGCGCCGTGTCGTAGCTGCCGACGGCCAGGCTGCCCGGCGCCGCATCGGCCGGCAGCAGCAGCTGGATCTGCCGGGTGCGGATCACGCCTTCACCGGTCGAGGTCAGGCCGAGCACGAACCGCCCGCGATCATCCTTCACCGCCGCCGCGAATCCCTCGATCGCCGAGGTCTCGCCGCCCGGCCCTTCGACGGTGCCGCGAAAGGTGCCGAGGGTCTGGTTGTCCGCCGCCGCCGCGGGCAGGGCCGGGGCCAGGAGCAGCAGGGCGAGGGCGAGGCGACGCAGCATGGGCGCATTTCCGGTGGTGACGCCGCACCCTACACGCTGCGGCACCGCCGCGCCTCCCCGCCATCGCGTCGCAGGATCGTCAGGCCGCCGCCAGATGCGCCTCCAGCGCCGCCAGCGCCGACGGCGTCTTGGTCCGGCCGAAGCCGATGCGGAAACGGTCTGCCGGCACCGGGCCGAGGGTGGAGCGGTAGACCGAGGCCGGCAGCAGCAGCACGCCGGAGCGTTCGACCACATCGGCGGTGAAGGCCTCCACCCCCTCCGCCCCGCGGTAGCGCGGATAGGCGATGCAGCCGGCCGCCGGCGCCTGCCATTCGAAGCGGTCGGCATGGCGGGCGAAGAACGCCTCCAGCAACGGCAGGTTGGCGGCGATCAGGGCTTGGTTGCGGGCCAGGATGCGGTCGCGCGCGCCGAGGGCGATGACGCCCAGCGCCTCGCTCGGCGCCGGGCTGCAGATGGTGGTGTAGTCCTTCAGCCGCTCAATCCGGCGCAGCAGGTCGCGGTCGCGGCAGGCCAGCCAGCCGAGGCGCAGCCCGGGCAGGCCGTAGGCCTTGGACAGCACCCCGATCGACAGCCCGCGCTCATAGGCCTCGGCGATCGCCGGCAGCCGGTCCTCCGGCCGCCGCTCCAGCCCGCGATAGACCTCGTCCGACAGGATCCAGATGCCGCGCGACCGGGCGATGTCGACCACCGCATCGAACACCGCACGGGTCGGCAGGTATCCGGTCGGGTTGTGCGGTAGGTTCAGCAGGATGGCCCTGGTGTTCGGCCGCAGCGATGCGGCCAGCCGGTCGGGGTCCAGTGCCCAGCCGCCCGCGGCGTCGGGGGCCGGCTCCAGCAGCACGCCGGTGACGGCGCAGAGGCTGGCGGTCACCGATTCGAGCGACTGGTAGGTCGGGGTCAGGACGACCGCATGGTCGTCGGGGCCGAGCAGCGCCTGCAGCGCCAGGAAGATCCCCTCCTCCGCCCCGACCGTGACCAGCACGTCGTCGGCCGTGAGTCCGCCCTGGGGGCCGTCATAGGTGCCCGCGATCGCCGCCCGCAGCGCCGGGGCGCCGCGGGTTTCGGTGTAGCCGAGCCACAGCTGGTCCCAGGCCTCGCGCTGATCCGGCGTCGCCAGGGCCAGCAGCTCGCCCAGCGTCATCGACTGCATGTCGGAGGGGCAGAGGTGGTGCCTGGCGGTGAACTCCCAGCGGGCGAAATAGCTTTCCAGGGCGAATTCGGGCAGGCGGCGCATCGTGATGTCCTCAGGCGGCGAGTCTTGACCGCGCAGCGGCGCGGTCGGCGTAGAGGGTGGCGCGGGAGATGCCGAGCTGGCTGGCGACATAGGCCGCGGCGTGGCGCATCTCCAGCAGGCCTTCGGCGTCGATCGCGGCGACCAGGGCGACCCGCCCGGCGCGGTCCAGCCGGTCGGCGGACAGGCCGGCGGCGGCCAGCCGGTCGCGCAGGATCAGGTTGACCGCCTCGCGCCAGTCGCGCCGGAACAGCGCCTCCGGCCGCGGCGCCACCGGCGGGAACAGCCCGGCCAGCAGCCGCGCCGCGGCGTCGAACCGGCCGAGGCCGAGATTGACGCACAGCAGCCCGGCCGGGCGCCCATCCTCGCCCGGCAGCACGGCGCTGACCGAGCGGATGCGGTCGCCGGACGGCCCGGCCTTCTCATAGGGGCCGAGCACCGCCTTGCCGGGCGCCAGGTCCCCGGCTTCCAGGTCGAGCAGCGACGCGTCCCCGACCCGGCGGCGGGACAGCGGGTTGACGATCTGCGCGATCCGGTCGGTGGCGAGGTCGTGGACCACCACCTCCGCCTCCGGGCCGAGCAGCGCCGCGATCGCCTCGGCGACCGTCTCGTAGCGCGAATGCCAGTTCATACAAACTGTCTAGATCAGATGGTTCGTATGAGTCCAGATCCGCGATTGACTCCGCCACACCGGCCGGATTGATCGGGACAATGTTCGAATTGTCTCGATTTTGGAGTCGGGCCAAGTTGGGGCCATGACTCCCGAACTGCTCTCGTCCTTCGTCTTGTTCGCCTTCGTCACCTCGATCACGCCGGGGCCGAACAACATCATGCTGACCGCCTCGGGCCTCAGCTTCGGCTTCCGCCGCACCGTGCCGCACATGGTCGGCATCGCCACCGGCTTCACCGTGATGGTGGCGGCGGTGGGCTTGGGCCTCGGCGCCGCCTTCGCCGCCTGGCCGCTGCTGTACCAGCTGCTGAAATACGGCGGCGCCGCGTATCTGCTGTATCTCGCCTGGAAGATCGCGCGGTCCGGGCCGCTCTCCGGCGGCAGCGAATCTGGCCGGCCGATGACCTTCCTCGAGGCCGCGGCGTTCCAATGGGTCAACCCCAAGGCCTGGGTGATGGCGGTCGGCGCCATCGCCACCTACACGCCGCAGGCCGGCTTCCTGGGCAATTTGGCGATCGTCACCGTGGTGTTCGGCCTGGTGAACCTGCCCAGCGTCGGCTGCTGGGCGCTGTTCGGCACGGCGCTGCGGCGGGTGCTGCACGCCCCCGCCGCGGTCCGCGCCTTCAATCTCGGCATGGCGCTGCTGCTGGTCGCCTCGCTGTACCCGATCGCGGCGGACCTGCTGGGGTAAGGTCGGCCGGGATCGAGCACACCTCCCCTCATTGTCGTCTTCGGGTCAAGCCCGGCAATGACACAAGAGGGAAGGGTCGCTTGTGCCTCAAACCCCCGGCACGCCGGCGGTCGTCGAATATTCGAAGTGCAGCACCTCGCCGGGGTGGACGAGGGGGTAGATCGCATGGGCGGCCGAGGCCGCCTCGGCGAAGCCGGTCAGGATCAGCTTCAGCTTGTGCGGATAAGTGGCGATGTCGCCGACCGCGAAGATCCCCGGCGCGCTGGTCGCCGCCGTCGCCTGGTCGATGGCGATGTGGTGCTTGTCCAGCGCCAACCCCCAATTCGCGATCGGCCCCAGATTCATCGACAGGCCGAAGAACGGCAGCAGCACGTCGGCCTCCAGCCGCCGCACCTCGCCCTCCAGCGTCGCCACGGTGACGGCCGAGAGCTGCCCGCCCGCGCCCTCCAGCCCGTGCAGCTGGTAGGGGGTGACCAGCTCGACCTTCCCGGCCTCGGCCAGGGCGTGCAGCCGGGCGACGCTGTCCGGCGCGCCGCGGAACTTGTCGCGCCGGTGCACCACCAGCACCTGGGCCGCGACATCGGCCAGCAGGATCGACCAGTCGAGCGCGCTGTCGCCGCCGCCGGCCACCACCACCCGCTTGCCCCGCAGCGCCTCCTTGCGGGTCACCATGTAGAACACCGAGCGGTTCTCGAAATCCTCGATCCCGGCCAGCGGCGGCCGGTTCGGCCCGAAGGCGCCGACCCCGGCGGCGACGATCACCGCCGCGGCATCGATGGTGGTGCCGGCGCCGGTGCCGACCAGCCAGCGCCCGTCCGGCTGCCGCGCCAGGGTCTCGACCTGCTGGCCGAGATGATAGGTCGGGGCGAAGGGCTCCGCCTGCTCCACCAGCCGGTCGATCAGCTGCGCCGCCTCGATTCGGGGATGGCCGGGGATGTCGTAGATCGGCTTTTCCGGATACAGCGCGGCGCATTGCCCGCCGGGTTCGCCCAGCGCGTCGATGACATGGCACCTCATCTTCAGCATGCCGCATTCGAACACGGCGAACAGCCCGACCGGGCCGGCCCCGATGATGGCGACGTCGGTGCGATGCGGGGTGGACATGGCGGCATCCCTCAGCCTTTGAGACCCGGATGTGGTAGCCGGTTCCGCGTCGGCGCGCATCATCGCGATAGGCCGCATGCCCCGGGCGTGACTGCGCAGGCGGGCTGTGCGAACAATCGGACGATGGACCGCTTCACCCTCGACCTGCCCGACGAAGCCGCGACCGCAGCCCTGGCCGCCCGCCTCGCGCCGCGGCTGCGCCCGGGCGACATCGTCCTGCTCTCGGGCGATCTCGGCGCCGGCAAATCCTTCTTCGCCCGGGCGCTGATCCGCGCTGCCACCGGCGAGCCGGAGCTGGAGGTGCCGAGCCCGACCTTCACCCTGGTCCAGTCCTACGACCTGCCAGCGGGCGAGCTGTGGCATTTCGACCTGTACCGGCTGGGGGCGCCCGACGAGGTGCTGGAGCTGGGCTGGGACGAGGCGCGGCAGGGCATCTGCGTGGTGGAATGGCCCGACCGGCTGGGCGGCCTGATCCCGCCCGACCGGCTGAAGATCGAGCTGGCCCATGCCGCCACGCCAGGCCGTGAGGACGGCCGCACCGCGGCTGTGATCGGGCTGGGCGGCCGCGGCGCCGCTTTGGCCCGGGCGCTGCGCGCCGCGCCATGACCGGGCGCATCCTCACCATCCCGGCCGGCCAGGGCGTCGCCGACGCGCTGGCCCGGGGCCTGCTGGCCCAGGCCGGGGGCGACCCGCTGGCGCTGGGCGCCATGACCGTGCTGCTGCCGACCCGGCGGGCCGGCGCCACGCTGCGCGACGCCTTCCTGCGCGCCGGCGAGGGCACCCCGCTGCTGCTGCCCCGGCTGATGCCGATCGGCGACATCGATGCCGACGCGCTGAGTCTGGCGGCGATCGGCGAGACCCCGGCGGTGGCCGAGGCGCTGGCCCTGCCGCCGGCGATCGCGCCGCAGCGCCGCCAGATCCTGCTGGCCCGGCTGGTCCTGGCCCGGCAGGAGCAGGGCATCGGCGCCGACCAGGCGATGCACCTGGCCGCCGCCTTGGCCCGGCTGATCGACGAGGTCCAGGCCGAGGGCTTGGGCTTCGACCGGTTGGCCGGGCTGGTGCCGGAGGAGCTGGCCGAGCATTGGCAGGAGACGCTGCGCTTCCTGGAGATCGTCACCACGGTCTGGCCCGGCGTGCTGCGCGACCTGGACGCCCTGGATCCCGCCGACTGGCGCGCCCGGCTGACCCTGGCCCAGGCGGCGGCATGGACCGCGCCACCGCCGCCCGGGCCGGTGATATCAGCCGGGCTGATCGGCACCAACCCGTCGGACATCGCGCTGCTGCGCGCGGTGGCGGCGCTGCCGCAGGGCGCCGTGGTGCTGCCCGGCCTGGACCGTGGCATGGATGAGGACACCTGGGCCCAGATCGACGACAGCCACCCGCAGCAGCCGCTGAAGCTGCTGCTGGAGGGACTGGGCGTCGCCCGCGCCGAGGTCGCCGACTGGCTTGCCCCGGCTGCCGCCGCCGGCCCGGACCGCAGCGCGCTGCTGCGCGAGGTGATGCGCCCGGCCGCCACCACCGACGCCTGGCGCAACCCGGCCGGGCTTCATGCGGCCGCGCTGGACGGGCTGTCCCGGATCGACTGCGCCACGGCGCAGGAGGAGGCCGGGGTGATCGCCCTGCTGCTGCGCGAGGCGCTGGAGACACCGGGCCGCACCGCCGCGCTGGTGACGCCCGACCGGGCGCTGGCCCGCCGGGTGGCGGCGCAGCTGGGGCGCTGGCAGGTGGCGGTCGACGACAGCGCCGGCCGGCCGCTGGCCGACACCCCGGTCGGGGCCTATCTGCGCCTGGTCGGCGACATCGCCTTCCGCGACGCCTCGCCGCTGGCGCTGCTGGCCCTGCTGAAGCATCCGCTGGCGGCGGGGGGCGAGGCCGTCGGCACCTTCCGCGAGACCCTGCGCCGGCTGGAGCGCGCGGTGCTGCGCGGCCCGTCGCCCGAGTCCGGCACTGCCGGGCTGGCCGCGGCGCTGGCGGCGAGCGAGGCGGCCGATGCCCTGGGTCCCTGGCTGGACCGCGTCACCGCCATCCTGTCGCCCTTCGTCGCCGCGGTCCGGGCCGACGGCCAATCCCCGGTCGAGCTGCTGCGCCTGCACGTCGCCTGCGCCGAATCGCTGGCGGCGACCGACGCCGAGCCCGGCCCCGCCCGGCTGTGGCGCGCCGAGGACGGCGAGGCGGCGCAGGCGCTGGTCGATGAGCTGCTGACCGGCTTCGACGGCTTCCCGGCCATCCCGGGCCAGGACTGGCCCGGCCTGTTCGAGGCGATGATGGACGGCGCCGTGGTCCGGCCGCGCTGGGGCCGCCACCCCCGGCTGGCGATCCTGGGCCCGGTCGAGGCCCGGATGGCGCGGTTCGACCGCATCGTGCTGGGGGGGCTGAACGAGGGCAGCTGGCCGGCCGCGCCCGCCGCCGACCCCTGGATGTCGCGGCCGATGCGGCAGAAATTCGGCCTGCCGGCGCCGGAGCGGCGGATCGGCCTGGCCGCCAACGACTTCGCCCAGGCCGCCGCCGGCGCGGAGGTCTTCCTGACCCGGGCGGAGAAGGTGGACGGCACCCCGACCGTGCCGTCTCGCTGGCTGCTGCGGCTGCAGGCGGTGCTGGACGGCGCCGGCCTGGCCCTGGCCCCGCCGGCGCGGGACTGGCGCGCCTTGGCCCGGCGGATCGACCAGCCGGACGCGGTGCGCCCGGTGGCGCCGCCGGCGCCGCGGCCGCCGGTCGCCGCCCGGCCCCGCCGCCTGTCGGTGACCCAGATCGCCACCTGGATGCAGGACCCCTACGCCATCTACGCCCGGCAGGTGCTGCAGCTGAAGCGGCTGGACCCGATCGAGGCCGAGCCGGGGGCGGCCGAGCGCGGCACCGCGATCCACGACGCGCTGGCCGCCTTCCTGCAGGCCTGGCCCGAGGCGCTGCCGCCCGACGCGCTGGACCGGCTGCTGGCGCTGGGCCGCCTCGAATTCGCCCGGCTGCCGCCGGGGCCGGACATCCGCACCTTCTGGTGGCCGCGCTTCGCCCGCATCGCCGGCTGGTTCCTGGAGGCCGAGGCGCGGCTGCGCGCCGCCGGCCGCCGCGCCATCCTGACCGAGCAGAAGGGCGTGGTGACGCTGCCGGCCCCGGCCGGGCCCTTCACCCTGAGCGGCCAGGCCGACCGCATCGACCGGGGCCCGGACGGGCTGGTGGTGGTCGACTACAAGACCGGCACGGTGCCGTCGAACGAGCAGATCCTGGCCGGCCACCAGCCGCAGCTGCCGCTGGAGGCGATGATGATCCGCGCCGGCGGCTTCACCGGCGTGCCGGCGGACCTCGTCCTTGCCGGGCTGGAGCATTGGCGCCTGTCCGGCGGCGCCGTGCCGGGCGAGATCAAGCCGGTGAAGCCGGCGGAGGGCGACCTGGCCGCCCTGGCCGAGCAGGCGCTGGCCGGGCTGCTGGGCCTGATCGCCCGCTTCGACCTGCCCGAGACGCCTTACCTGTCGCAGCCGCGCGGCGTGGCGCCCCGATTCTCCGACTACGCCCATCTCGCCCGGGTCAAGGAATGGTCGGCGGGGGGCGAGGGATGACCCTGATCCGCCCCGATCCCACCGCGACCCAGCGGCGTGCCTCGGACCCCGGCAGCTCGGTCTGGGTCGGCGCCTCGGCCGGCACCGGCAAGACCAAGGTGCTGACCGACCGGGTGCTGCGGCTGATGCTGGCCGACACCCCGCCCGACCGCATCCTGTGCATCACCTTCACCCGCGCCGCCGCGGCGGAGATGGCCAACCGCATCGCCGTCACCCTGGCGGGCTGGGCCACGATGCCGGACGCCGAGCTGCAGCTGAAGCTGGCTGACCTGATGGGCGCGCCGCCCGACACCGCCACCCAGACCGCGGCGCGGCGGCTGTTCGCGCAGGTGCTGGACGTGCCCGGCGGGATGCGGATCCAGACCGTACACAGCTTCTGCCAGTCGCTGCTGCGCCGCTTCCCGGTCGAGGCCGGGCTGCCGCCGCAATTCGAGCTGATCGACGACCGCAGCGCCGCCGAGATGCTGGAGCGGGTGCGCCGCCAGGTGCTGGAGGATCCGGACCTGGGCTGGGCGGTCGACCGGGTGGCCGGCGCGGTCGGCGCCGACGAGTTCGGCGACATGGTGCGGGCGCTGGTGTCCGAGCGCGGCCTGCTGACCCGGCTGCTGGACGAGCAGGGCGGGCTGGACGCCCTGGTCGACGCCATCCGCCATCACCTCGACCTGCCCGATGGCGCCACAGCCGACGGGTTGCTGCAGGAGGCCTGCGCCGATTCGGCCCTCGACTGCACAGCACTGCGCGCCGCCGCCTATGCCCTGCTGGACAGCGACAAGAAGACCGACCAGGACCGCGGCACCGCCATCGCCAACTGGCTGGAGGCCCCCGAGGGCCGGGCCGCCGGATGGGGCGACTATCTCCGCGGGTTCCTGACCAAGGAGGGCACGGTCTACAAGACGCTCGCCACCCGGGCCGTCGCCGCGGTTCCCGGCGTGCTCGACGCGCTGCAGGCCGAGGCCGATCGCGTCCTGGCCCTGACCGAGCAGCTGCGCGCCGCCGAGACCGCCGACAACACCGCCGCCCTGCTGGCCCTCGGCGCCGCCCTGATCGCCCGCTACCGGGCGGAGAAGGACCGCCGCGCCCTGCTGGACTATGACGACCTGATCCTGCAGGCGGCGGCGCTGCTGGAGCGGCCGGGCAAGTCGGCCTGGGTGCTGTACAAGCTGGATGGCGGCATCGACCACGTGCTGATCGACGAGGCGCAGGACACCAATCCGGAGCAGTGGCGCGTGGTCGCCGCCCTGACCGAGGAGTTCTTCGCTGGCCTCGGCGCCCGCGCCGATGTCGCCCGCACCGTCTTCGTGGTCGGCGACGAGAAGCAGTCGATCTTCAGCTTCCAGGGCGCCGACCCGGCCGAATTCGCCCGCATGCGCGCGGTGTTCGACCGCCGCATCCACGCCGCCGAGCGGCCCTTCGAGATCGTGCCGCTGGAGACCTCGTTCCGCTCGGTCTCGACCGTGCTGGCCATGGTCGACGCCGTGTTCGCCGGCGGCCCGGCGCTGGACGGCGTGGCCCCCGAGCCGCCGCATCATTTCGTGTCCGAGCGCCGCAAGCTGGATGGCGGGCTGGTCGAGCTGTGGCCGCTCTTGGGCCCGAGCGAGAGCGACGAGCGCCCGGCCTGGGAGCCGCCGACCGAGCAGCGCGGCATCAGCGACCCCGGCGCCCGGCTGGCCCGGCTGATCGCCGAGCGCATCTCCGGCTGGCTGCGCGACGGCGCCCTGCTGGAATCGAAGGGCCGGCCGATCCGCCCCGGCGACATCCTGGTGCTGGTGCGCACCCGCAACCGCTTCTTCGTCGAGCTGATGCGGGCGCTGAAGGCGGCGGGCGTGCCGGTCGGCGGCATGGACCGCATGGTGCTGACCGAACAGCTGGCGGTGATGGACCTGATGGCCCTGGCCCGCTTCCTGCTGCTGCCGGAGGACGACCTGTCGCTGGCCGAGCTGCTGAAGGGCCCGCTGGTCGGCTTCGACGACATCAGGCTGTTCGCGGTGGCCCATGGCCGCCCCGGCACGCTGTGGGCCGCGGTGATCGCGTCGCGCGACCCGGTGGTGATGGCGGCGCGGCAATGGCTGTCGGAGCTGTTCTCTCAGGTCGACTACCAGGCGCCGTTCGAGCTGTTCTCGGCCGTGCTGGCCCGCCCCTGCCCCGGCGACGCCCTGTCCGGCCGCCGCGCCATGCTGGGCCGGCTGGGGGCCGAGGCCGAGGACCCGCTGGACGAGCTGCTGTCGCTGGCCCTGGGCTTCGAGCGCCAGCTGCCGCCGTCGCTGCAGCGCTTCCTGCACTGGCTGGAGACCGGCGAGACCGAGGTCAAGCGCGAGCAGGAGCAGGGCGACGCCCAGGTGCGGATCATGACCGCCCACGGCTCCAAGGGGCTGCAGGCGCCGATCGTGATCCTGCCCGACACCGTCGGCATGCCGCGCGGCACCGCCCGGGCCGGCGAGAAGATCCTGTGGCCGGACGAGGGCCTGCCGGTGCCGCTGTGGGCGCCGCGCGCCGCGTCGCGCCCGCCGGCCTATCGCGAGGCGCTGGAGCGGGCCGAGCGCCGCCGCGACCAGGAGTACCGCCGCCTGCTCTACGTCGCCCTGACCCGGGCCGAGGACCGGCTGTATGTCTGCGGCCACTACGCCACCGAGCGCGGCAAGCCGGCCGAGGGCTGCTGGTACCATCTGTGCCGCGACGGGCTCGCCGGGCTGGCGGAGACGACGGCGCTGGCGGTCGACGGCATCGAGGGCGAAGGCTTGCGGCTGCACCGGCCCCAGGCTGACCGGCCGGCCGGGCCCGACGCGGTGGCGCCGGCCGCGGTCGCCGCCGTGCCGCCGCCCGACTGGCTGCATCGCCCGGCGCCGGCCGAGCCCGAGCCGACCCGGCCGCTGACCCCGTCGCGGCCGGAGACCGAGCCGCCGGCCCGGTCGCCGCTGGACGGCACCGACGAGGGCCGGTTCCGGCGCGGCGCGCTGATCCACGCCCTGCTGCAGGCGCTGCCCGACCTGCCGCCCGAGGCGCGGGAGGCGGCGGCGCGGCGCTATCTGGCCCGGCCGCATCACGACCGCGACCCGGCGGAGCAGGCCGAGATCGTGGCCACCACCCTGGCCGTGCTGGAGCAGCCGGGATTCGAGGCCCTGTTCGGCCCCGGCAGCCGGGCCGAGGTGCCGGTGGTGGGCCTGGTCGGGGGCCGCGCCCTGTCCGGCCAGATCGACCGGCTGGTGGTCGGCCCCGAGTCGGTGCTGGTGGTCGACTACAAGACCAACCGGCCGCCCCCGGCCAGCGTCGACGCCGTGCCGCGCGCCTATCTGGTGCAGATGGCCGCCTACCGGGCCGCGCTGCGCCTGGTTTATCCCGGCCGATCCGTGCGTTGCGCGCTGTTGTGGACCGAAGGGCCGAGACTCATGGAGCTCCCGCCCCCGGCGCTTGACCGGCATGCCCCCGGCGCATCGGCTTGACCTTGTTCTGTTCCCGTCCCTACCCTATCTCGACATGGTGAGGTGGCGTCCCCGCCCCTAAGGCAAGGAATTCTCATGAGCACGAAGCCCGTCTCGGATAACAGCTTCGAAACCGACGTCCTCAACGCCTCGGGTCCGGTTCTGGTGGACTTCTGGGCGGAATGGTGCGGTCCGTGCAAGATGATCGCCCCGGCGCTCGAGGAAATCTCGGCCGAACTCGGCCAGAAGGTCAGCGTCGTGAAGCTGAACATCGACGAAAACCCGATGACCCCGCCGAAATACGGCGTGCGCGGCATCCCGACCCTGATGCTGTTCAAGGACGGCCAGGTCGCGGCCACCAAGATCGGCGCCGTGCCGAAGGGTGCGCTGTTCAACTGGGTCGAGAGCAATCTCTGATCCCAGCGCCGCGCTACCGGAATGCAGAACCCCGCTTCGGCGGGGTTCTTTTTTGGGCGGATGGCGGGCGCGTCGCCTCTCCCGCCTCCTTCTTCGTCATTGCGAGGAGGCGAAGCCGACGAAGCAATCCATGGCGCCACACAAGCGGCCCGATGGATTGCTTCGCTGCGCTCGCAATGACGGTGTTGGGTATGCCGAAAGGCTTCAAAGGCGGAAAGGCGGCGCGAAACGCTGCCGCCCCCTACTCCACCTTCTCGCCGGGATAGGCGCCCCAGAAGGAGGCGCGGCGCATCCAGCCGCGGTAGCCCTTGAGGTCGACATAGCACCAGTCGGCCTGCCCCCCGGCGCCCGGGCAGCGCAGCAGCGCCCCGATCACCCCGGGCTCCGCCTTGGCCATCAGCCCGGAGCCCTCGCTGGGCTCGTTGTAGATCGGCTGCTCGTCCTTGCCGGTCACCACCAGGCTGCGCCGGCCGGTCAGCAGCGCCTGCTGCACCCAGCCTTCGATCCCCTCCCAGTCGCGCACCCGGCGCCAGGTGTCGAATTCGGCGATGACCTCGACCGGCAGGCCCTTCTTGCTGACCACCCATTCGATCGGATAGCGCGTGCCGGGGCCGGTGCGCAGGTTGACCTCGTCCGACTTCAGCGAGACGAATCGGGGGATCGGCAGCTTGGTTTCCGCCGCCCGGGTCGACCCGACCGGCAAAGCGAGGAAAAGCGCGAGCAGCGGGGCGAAGGAGCGGCGCATGAGTCCTGACGGGCCGTGGCGGTCGATGCCGACACAAGAATCCCGAGGGGGCCCGCCGTCAAGTGCGGCCGTAGCGCCGCATGATGTCGGGAAGCCGTTTGATCGGCAGCGCGTGGCTGGTGCGGCCCTTGCGGCCGGTCATGGTCTCGGCGGCGCAGAGCGAGTTCCAGATCGCCTCCTCGGTCGCCTCGACCACTGCCCCCATCAGCGGCTGCAACGCGAAATCGGGCAGCATGCGCAAGCCCTCGACCGGCAGCTTGCGGCCGGGATCGGTGGCCTGGCCGAGGTCGTTGCCGGTGGAGAAGGCGATGAAGACGTCGCCGCTGCCCGGCCACCCCAGCCCGCCGGCCCGGGCCAAGCCGAGGCCGGCGCGCTGGGCCAGCCGCTTCAGCTGGTGCGGCAGCAGCGGCGCGTCGGTGGCGATCACCACAAGGATCGACCCGTCGACCTTGCGCTCGGCGAAGCAGCTGGGGATGTCGGTGGTCGGGATCTCGCGCCCGACCGGCACGCCGTCCAGCACCAGCCGCTCGCGATCGCCGTAATTGGTCTGCACCAGGATGCCGACCGTCCATTCCTCGCCGCCCAAAGCGACCAGGCGCGACGCGGTGCCGGTGCCGGCCTTGAACTCATGCGCGTTGGTGCCGGTGCCGCCGCCGGCATTGCCCTCCTTGACCGGGTCGGCGGTGGCGGCCTTCAGCGCCTCCAGCGCGTGGTGCGGCCGCAGCACGAAGTTCTCGCTCTCCGACAGCCAGCCGTCATAGGTCTCGGACACCAGCGGCATCTTGAAGTCGGCCCCGGTGTCCAGCGTCAGCTCGGCGTCGACCATGCCCTCGTGCACCGCGCCGATCGAGAAGGTGCCGGTCAGCGCCAGCGGGCCGCACAGCAGCCCGAACTCGTTGATCCAGGTCAGCCCGGTGACCTCGCTGTTGCCGTTCAGCACATGGCCGGCAGCGAACAGGTTGCGGCGCCAGATCGCGCCGTCCTGCGGCACGATGGTGGTGATGCCGGTGCGGATGATATGCGGCGAGTCCTCGACCAGCGTCACCTGGCCGACCAGCACCCCGGGGACATCGGTGATGCCGTTCTTCGGGCCGGGCGGCAACAGGCCGATCGAAATCCCCAGATCCCGCAATCTCGCGCGCGCCATCTCAACCCTCATCCCGACTCGGAGGCTCACCACCCCGCGCCTGGGTATCAGAGGGCGGGCGGTCTCAGCTACGACCCGATTGGGGTGGGGCCGGAGGCCCAAAAAGAAGGAGGCCGGCCCCGAAGGCCGGCCCGAGTTGAACAGGGAGGTTCATGCACGATGCGGACGTGCACTCCTAGAACGCCTCGCCAGGGGGGAGGTTCCCACCCCCTGAAAAATTTCACTCAAAGCCCGAGCGCGGCGTCGAACAGCGCCTCGTACTCCGCGCGGCCCACCGGCCGGGCGTTGCTGGCGGTGGAGTGGTCGGCCAGCGCCCCGGCCACCGCGCGCTCGCGATGCGCCTCGGTCACTCCCATCGCCCGCAGGCTGTCCGGCAGGCCGAGCCGGAGATTGAGCGCCTCGATCGCGGCGGCGAGGTCCGCCCCGTCCGCCAGCCCCATCGCCGCCGCCAGCCGGGCATATTTGTCGCCCACGGACGGCGCGTTGAAGCGCAGCACCGCCGGCAGGATCACGGCGTTGAGCGTGCCGTGGTGCAGCACCGGGTCCTTGATCGCGCCCAGCGCGTGCGACAGGCCATGCACCGCGCCGAGCCCCTTCTGGAAGGTCAGCCCGCCCTGCAGCGCCGCCATCATCATCTCCGACCGGGCCTCGCGGTCGCCGCCTTCCGCCACCGCGCGGGGCAGGAAGCGCATCACCCGGGCGGCGCCGTCCAGCGCGATGGCGTCGGCCGGCGGGTTGTAACGCGGCGAGAGGAAGGTCTCGATGCAATGGGTCAGCGCGTCCATGCCAGTGGCCGCGGTCAGCAGCGGCGGCAGGCCCAGCGTCAGCTCGGGGTCGCAGACCGCCCGGGCGGGGATCAGGTGCTGGCTGATCAGCGCCAGCTTGCGGCCGTCGCGCAGCGTGATCAGGGCGCCGCGCCCGACCTCGCTGCCGGTGCCGGAGGTGGTCGGCACCGCGATCAGCGGCGACACCGGCCCGATGCGGCCGGCGCCGCCCTCGATCAGCGCGTATTCGGCCAGCACCCCGGCATGGGTGGCGCGCAGGGCCACCGCCTTGGCCAGGTCCATCGCCGAGCCGCCGCCGAGCGCGACCAGACCGTCGCAGACGGCATGGCGGTAGGCGTCGAAGGCCTGGTCGACCGCGGCCTCGGTCGGGTTGGCCGGGGTCTCGGCGAACACCGCATGCTCCGCCGGCAGCAGGCCGCGCACCCGGCCGAACAGCGGCAGCGCCGCCAGCCCGGGGTCGGTGACCAGCAGCGGCTTGCGGATGCCGAGCTCGGCCAGCTCCTGCGGCAGCAGCTCGACCGCGCCCGACCCGAATCGGGTGGTGGTCAGATAGGTGATGGTGTCGGCCATGCGGTCCTCCCCGGCATTCGTCCGGCAAACCCTAGAGGATGCCGCCGGCCACCGGAAGCCGCGCCATGACCCACGCAAAGCCTTTGCGCGGCGCGGGCTGATACGCAAACCGATCGACCGGCCGACGCGATATCCTGCCGCGGCAACCGCTTCGGACCCGACATGAACGCCCCCGCGATCGACCATGCCCGCCTGCTCGACCGGCTCCAGCGACTCGGGGCGGTCGGCCGGACCGCGTCGGGGGCGCTGAGCCGGCTGGCCCTGACCGATGCCGACCGCGAGGGCCGCGACCTGCTGGCCGGCTGGATGCGCGAGGCCGGGCTGGAGGTCCGGGTCGACCGCATCGGCAACATCTTCGGCCTGTGGCCTGTCTCCCAGGTTGCCGACCCCGTCATGATCGGCTCCCACATCGACAGCGTGATCGACGCCGGGATCTATGACGGCTGCTACGGCGTGCTGGCGGGGCTGGCTGTGGTCGAGGCGCTGCGGCAGGCCGGCGCCGCCCCGGCGCGGCCGATCGCGGTCGCCGCCTTCACCAATGAGGAGGGGGTGCGGTTCCAGCCGGACATGATGGGGTCGCTGGTCCATGCCGGCGGGCTGGACATCGATGCGGCGCTGGCCGCGGTGGACAGCGACGGCTGCGTGCTGGGCGAGGAGCTGGCCCGCATCGGCTATGCCGGCGACCTGGCGCCCGGCGCGATCCGCCCGCATTGCTATCTCGAGCTGCACATCGAGCAGGGCCCGGTCCTGGAGGCGGCGGGGCTGGCCATCGGCGCGGTCGATTCGCTGCAGGGCATCTCGTGGCAGCGGGTGACGATCGAGGGCGCCGCCAACCATGCCGGCACCACGCCGATCGCCGCCCGCCGCGATGCCGGCCTGGCCGCGGCCCGCGTGATCGCCCATCTGCGCGACCGGGTGGCGGGCGCCAATGCCGGCACCCTGGCCACCGTCGGGTCGCTGCGCTTCGAGCCCGATGCGATCAATGTGATCCCGTCGCGCGCGGTCTTCACCGTCGACCTGCGCGACCCGGAGGAAGAGCGGCTGCAGGCCGCGGAGGATTCGCTGGCGCGGTTCCTGGAGGGCCTGGCCGAATCGGAAGGGGTGACGGTGGCGACCGAGCGGCTGGCGCGCTTCCAGCCGGTGCGGTTCGACCCGGCGCTGGTCGGGCTGGTCGCGGCGGCGGCGGGACGGCGCGGCCTGGGCCATCGCCGCATGACCTCCGGCGCCGGCCACGACGCGCAGATGATCGCCCGAATCGCGCCGGCGGCGATGATCTTCGTACCCAGCCGCGGCGGCATCAGCCACAACCCGGCGGAGTTCACCGCACCGGCCGACCTTGCGGCCGGGGCGGATGTGCTGCTGGACGTCGTGGCAGAGTTGATTGAGGCGTAGGGAACGACGCAGGGCGGCCCTGACCTCTTTCCCCCAATTCCATTCTGTCATGCCCGGGCCTGACCCGGGCATCCAGGAAATGTCGATGCCGCTCTGGGTGGCCCCTGGATTGCCGGGTCAAGTCCGGCAATGACAGGATAAGGGGAGCCTCACGCGCGGGCTTACGCCCGGATCAACGTCCCGACGCCCCCTTCGGTGAAGACCTCCAGCAGCACGGCGTGCGGCACGCGGCCGTCCATGATCACCGCACCTTCGACGCCCTGGTCGACGGCCGAGATGCAGGTCTCGATCTTCGGGATCATGCCGCCGGAGATGGTGCCGTCGGTCATCAGCTCGCGCGCCCGGGCCAGCGGCAGCTCGTGGATCAGCACCTTGTCCTTGTCGAGCACGCCGGCGACGTCGGTCAACAGGAAGAAGCGGGTGGCGTTCAGTGCCGCGGCGATGGCGCCGGCGGCGGTGTCGGCGTTGATGTTGTAGCTCTCGCCGCGCGGGCCGACGCCGATCGGCGCGATCACCGGAATGAAGTCGCTGTCCTCGAACGCCTCGAGGATCTCGGGGTTGACCGAGGCCGGCTCGCCCACGAAGCCGAGGTCGAGAATGCGCTCGATGTTGCTGTCGGGGTCGCGCTTGGTGCGCTGCAGCTTGCGAGCCGAGATCAGCGCGCCGTCCTTGCCGGAGACGCCGACCGCCTTGCCGCCGACCGCCTGGATCGCCGAGACGATCGACTTGTTGATGTTGCCGGACAGCACCATCTCGACGATATCGACGGTGTTGCGGTCGGTGATGCGCAGCCCGTCGACGAATTCCGACTTGATGTTCAGCCGCTCCAGCATCGCGCCGATCTGCGGCCCGCCGCCATGCACCACCACCGGGTTGATGCCGACCTGCTTCAAGAGCACCACGTCGCGGGCGAAGCTTTCGGTCAGCGAATCATCGCCCATGGCGTTGCCGCCATACTTGATGACGAAGGTGGCGCCGGCGTAGCGGCGCATGAAGGGCAGCGCCTCGACCAGGGTGTTGGCCTTGTCGAGCGAGGCGGCGGGGAGGATGGGCGGGGCGGCGAAAGGCTTGGTCATCGGGCTCGAATCCTGCGAGCTAGTTGCCGGCGTCCCTCTCATGCCCGACCGCGGGGCCGCGATCAACCGTGCTGGGCGATATCCGTGAGAAAGGCCCGCAGCTCGGGGATGCCCTCGCCGCTGTCGCTGCTGGTCAACAGCACATGCGGGAAGGCCGCCGGGTGCGCCTTGAGCACCGCCTCGACCTCCGGGATCCGGCGCTCGCGCTCGCCCTTGCCGACCTTGTCCATCTTGGTCAGCACCACCTGGGTGGCGACGGCGGTGTCGTCGAGCAGCTTCAGGATGTCCCCGTCGGAATCCTTGATGCCGTGGCGGCCGTCGACCAGCACCAGGGCACGGCGCAGGGTGACCCGGCCGCGCAGGTAGCCTTTGAGCGTCTCGGTCCAGCTGGCGACCAGCGACTTCGACACCTTGGCGTAGCCGTAGCCCGGCAGGTCGACCAGCGCCAGCCGGCCGCCGAGGTCGAAGAAGTTCAGCTGCTGGGTGCGGCCCGGGGTGTGGCTGGTGCGGGCCAGGGTCTTCCGCCCGGTCAGGGCGTTGACCAGGCTGGACTTGCCGACATTGGAGCGGCCGGCGAAGGCGATCTCCGGCAGCCCCGCCGGCGGCAGGCCGTCCAACGCCGCAGCCCCCCAGGTGAAGTGGCATTCCTGGGCGAAGAGCAGCCGGCCCGCCTCGATCGCCGCGGCGCTGTATGCCTTGGTCTCGCCGGGCTGGGCCGGGCCGGCCTGGGGGTCGGTCACCCCTTGCGGCCTGCCGGCTTGCGGGTGGCGCCGCCGGTCTTCGGCGTGCCGTCGCCGTTCTTCTTCCGGGTCACCGAAGGCGGCAGCGACGGCGCCGGTTCGGCCGATTCCTCGAGCCCGCCCGAGATCTTCACATGCATCCGCTTCATGATCGACCATTGCTGGAGGATCGTGAGGGTGTTGTTCCAGGCCCAGTACACCACCAGCCCGACCGGGAAATGCGCGAGCATGAAGGTGAACACGACCGGCAGCAGCATGAACACCTTGGCCTGGACCGGGTCGGCCGGCGCCGGGTTCAGCTTCTGCTGCAGGAACATGGTGAAGCCCATGATGATCGGCGCGGCGCCGATCATCAGCATCGACGGCGGCGTCCACGGGATCAGGCCGAACAGGTTGAACACCGTGGTCGGGTCCGGTGCCGACAGGTCGTGGATCCAGCCGAAGAACGGCGCGTGCCGCATCTCGATGGTGACCAGCAGCACCTTGTAGAGCGCGAAGAACACCGGGATCTGGATCACGATCGGCAGGCAACCGGCGGCCGGGTTGACCTTCTCGCGCTTGTACAGCGCCATCAGCTCCTGCTGCTGCTTGGCCTTGTCGTCGGCGAAGCGCTCGCGCAGCTTCACCATCTCGGGCTGCAGCGCCTTCATCTTCGCCATCGAGCGGTAGGACTTGTCCGCCAGCGGGTAGAACAGGAGCTTCAGCGCCAGGGTGAAGATCATGATCGACAGGCCGAAATTGCCGACCACGCTGTGGATCCAGGCGAGGATCTTGAAGAACGGCTTGGTCAGGAACCAGAACCAGCCGAAGTCGATGGCGAAATCGAACTTGGTGATGCCCAGCGTGTCGGCGTAGCTGCTGATCAGGTCGACTTCCTTGGCGCCGGCGAACAGGCGCCCGGTCGATTCCAGCGTCTGGCCGGGGGCCACCGTCTGGGCCTCGCCCTGGTAGGTCGCGAGGTAGCGGCCCTCGCCGTCCGACTGGTGCAGGAACTGGGTGTCGACCTTGGCCGCCTGGTCCGGCACCAGCGCCACCAGCCAGTACTTGTCGGTGAAGCCGAGCCAGCCGCCGGTGGTGGTGTGGCGGACCGCCTTGTCGTCCTGGATGTCCTTGTAGGTCTTCTCGTCCAGCGTGCCGTTGAAGACGCCGTAGGGGCCCTCATGCAGCACGTAGTAGCCCTGGGTCACCGGCGTGCCGAAGCGCAGCACGCGGCCATAGGGCGCCAGCTCCACCGGCTTGCCGGTGTTGTTGACCACGCGCTGGACCACCGTGAACATGTAGTTGGCGTCGACCGAGATCGCGCGCTGGAACACCAGCCCCTGGCCGTTGTCCCAGCTCAGCACCACCGGCGCGTCGGCCGTCAGGGTCTCGCGGTCGGCGGTCCACACCGTGTCGGTGCCGGGCACCGGGATCGACGGGTCGCTGGGCGCCCAGCCATAGTCGGCGTAGTAGGGCGAGGCCGCGGTGCGCGGCGTCAGCAGCACGATCTCCGGGCTGTTCGGATCCACCGTTTCGCGGTAGTCGCGCAGGGTGACGTCGTCGAGCCGGCCGCCGGTCAGGTTGATCGAGCCGTGCATGCGCGGCGCGTCGATCTTGACGCGCTGGGTCTGGGCCAGGGCCTGGGACCGTTCGACCGGGGCCACCGGGCCCGAGCCGATCGCGGTCGGCGCCTGGGGCGAGGCGGTCGAGGTGGTGGTCGCCGTCTGCTGCTGCTGCTCAGGGGTCGGCGCCGGCGTCGATCCCGGGAACAGGAACTGGAAGCCGAGCAGAATGGCGAGCGAAAGGGCGATCGCCAGGATCAGGTTCTTCTGGTCGGTCATCGCATCGAAGCTCCGGTCCCGGCGCCAGCCCGATAGTCTGGCCGGCCGGTCAATCAATCAGGGGCGGTCATCTGTCGGTGGGCCGGGCCGCAGCACGAATCGCGGCCGGGTCCGCCGGCAGTCTTGGTCGGGGCATCGGGCACGGGGTCATACCCCGATCCGCCCCAGGGGTGGCAACGCGCAATGCGCCGCAGGGCCAGCCAGCCCCCGACGATCGCACCGTGCCGCTCAATAGCCTCGATCGCATAGGCGGAGCAAGTGGGCGCGAAGCGGCAGTTGCGTCCGATCAGCGCCGACAGGCTGTAGCGATAGCCGATCACCGCGCCGCGCAGCACATGGGCCAGCGGGCTCACGCCCCCTGACCCGCGGCCTCGGCCGGCTCCCGGCGCACGGCGCCCAGCTTCTCCAGCGCCCGGTCGAGATCGGCCACCAGCGACGCGAAGGGGCGGCGCACGGTCTCGCTGCGCGCGATCAGCACCAGGTCGTGGCCCGGCGCGGCCCGGCGGCCGAGCACCTCGGCGGCGGCGGCGCGCAGGCGGCGACGCGCCCGGTTGCGGATGACGGAATTGCCGACCTTGCGGCTGGCGGTGTAGCCGACGCGGACGTCGCAGCCGTCCGGACCGTCCTCGGCGCCTTCGCCCGGCGCCCCGTCCCAGCGGCGAAGCTGGACGATGACGCCCTGCGCCGCCCATTTCCGGCGGGTCGCGGCCACGGCCAAAAACTCGGCCCGCTTCTTCAGCCGGCCGAGGCGGATCAGGGAAGGATCGTCAAGGCGGACGCGCATCCGGTCACCCCGGCCAGGCAGGATTCGCGGAACCGAAAATCCTGCCCATGCTTGCAGTCGGCAGATCTGCCACGGCAAATCTGCCGGAGCCCGGATTACGCGGAGAGGCGCTTCCGGCCCTTGGCGCGACGATTGGACAGGACGCGACGGCCGCCGACGGTCGCCATACGGGCGCGGAAGCCATGGCGGCGCGCACGCACCAGCTTGCTGGGCTGAAAGGTTCTCTTCACGATCGGAACTCCGGATAGCTCTACTCACGTCCTGCCGGACGCAAAAGGTCGCGGGTTATAGGCAGAAGGGGCGCCCGAGTCAATCGATCCGCCCCGACCCGGTCATGCGTGACCGGGCCGCGGGGGCAACCCGGCCGTTCGACGCGAAGGGATACGCCTGGCGCCGGTTTTCCGGTAGAACTTTGTGATGGAATGGAATCCCGCACAGACCTTGAAGTTCGCCGGTCCCCGGCTGCAGCCGGGGCTTGACCTGATCACCCGGCTGCCGGACATCGCGCCGAAGCGGATCGTCGATCTCGGCTGCGGCAGCGGCGCCCTGGCGGCGCAGCTGGCCGAACGCTGGCCCCGCGCCGCGGTCACCGGCCTGGACCGCGACCGCAACGCCCTGCGCGAGGCCCGGGCGACCCATCCGGACCTGGACTGGGTCGAGGCCGACATCGCCGACTGGGCGCCGGCCGAGCCGGTCGACCTGATCTTTTCCAACGCCGCGCTGCAATGGGTCGAGGGGCATGAGGCGCTGTTTCCGCGCCTGCTGTCCTTCCTCGCCCCCGGCGGGGTGCTGGCGGTGCAGATGCCGCGCAACTTCGACGCGCCGAGCCATGTGCTGATGCGGGCGCTGGCGACCGAGCCGCCCTGGGCCGGCAAGATCCGGCTGCGCCGCCCGCCGGTCGGGATGCCGTCCGCCTATTACGACCTGCTGGCGCCGCGCAGCGCCGCCCTCGACATCTGGGAGACCGAGTATCTCCACGTGCTGAAGGGCGACAATCCGGTGCTGCACTGGGTGCGCGGCACCGCGCTGCTGCCGGTGATGGCGGCGCTGTCGGGCCCCGAGCTGGACGCCTTCATCGCCACCTACGCGTCCCGGCTGGCCCAGGCCTATCCGCCGCAGCCGGACGGCAGCACCCTGTTCCCCTTCCGCCGCCTGCTGCTGCTGGCGAGGGTGGCCGCGTAGGGGGATCGCGCCGCGCCTCATCTCTTTTCTGTCATTGCCGGGCTTGACCCGGCAATCCAGGGGCCACGGAAAGCCGCTCTGGCCGCCCCTGGATGCCACGGTCAAGCCGTGGCATGACAAGAAGAGATAGGTGCCGGCCTACTTCCCCGGCGGCTTGTACCAGGCGTCGAGGGTCTCCTGCACCTTGGCACCGGCCTGTTCCGCGGTCAGGGTGCCGTTCAGCACCTGGGCCGAGACGTTCCAGATCGCCTGGTCGACATTGGGCTTGCCGCGCGACAGAATCTGGTGCGCCAGCCGGATGTTGGAGCCGCAGCTGTCCTTCCAGCTCTGGAACTGCGCCGCCAGCGGGTCCTTCAGCTCGACCTTGTGGGTCGACAGGGTGAAATAGCCCGGCAGGGCGTTGGTGTAGAGCGTCGCGAATTCCGCCGACGCCACCCATTCCAGGAAGGCCCGCGCGGCTTCGGGGTGCTTGCCGCCGGCATTCATGCCGAAGCCGATATCGGTGTGGTTCGAGATGAAGCAGGGATCGCCGGCCTTCTCCACCGGCGGCGGGAAGGCGCCGAGCGGGAAGTCGGCCTGGGCCTCGAACAGCGGGATCTCCCACGACCCGGCCGGGTAGATCGCGGCGCGGCCCAGGGTGAACAGGTTCTGGCTGTCGGGGTAGGATTGCGCCTGGTAGCCGTCGGCCAGGTAGGGCTTCCACGTCGCCAGCTCGGCCCAGGCCGCGACATAGGGCGCGTCGGTGAACTTGGCGGTGCCGGCGATCAGCGCCTTGCGGCCGGGTTCGCCGTGCCAGTGGTTAGGGCCGATGTTCTGGAAGCCCATGGTCGCGGCCTCCCACTGGTCGGCGCTACCGAGCGACAGCGGCACGTCGCCGGCGGCCTTGATCTTGTCGAGCAGGGCGAGGAATTCCGCCTGGGTCTTCGGCGGGGCCAGGCCGAGATCGTCGAACATCTTCTTGTTGTAGATGAAGCCGCCGATGACCGAGCCGACCGGCACGCAATAGGTGGTCTTGCCGTCGTCGGTGCTCCACGCCGTCTTGGCCGCGTCGGTGAAGTTCTCGATGCCCTTGAGGTCGTTCACCGGGGCCAGATGGCCCTTCTGGAACAGCGCCAGCGAGGCGTCGAAGGCGCGGCAGGCGATGATGTCGCCGGCCACCCCGCCCTCCATCTTGGCGTTCAGCGCGGCGTTGTATTCGGTCGGGGCCGAGGGCGCGAAGTTCAGCTTGATGCCGGGATGCGACGCTTCGAAGGCCGGGACGATCTTGTCCTGCCAGATCTTGAGATCGTCGTTGCGCCAGCTTTCGATCGTCAGCGTGACGTCCTCGGCCCGGGCGGCGTCGGTGAGCCCTGCGCCAGCCAGGGCGATGAGCGCGGCGCCGGCCAGCAGCGCGCGCGATGCGATGGTGTTCATGGTCTTGGGCCTCCCCCTCTTGTCTGGTCTAGACCAGCGGCTGGAGGCCGGCTTGTCAACCCCGGGCGGAGAGGGCTCGTCAGTCCAGCTGCAGCACGATGCCCTTGAGATAGGCGCTTTCCGGCAGCAGCGGGTGCACCGGATGGTCCGGCCCGGCGCCGGACTGGCGCAGGATGCGCCCGGTGCGCCCGGCATCGACCAGGCCGCGCGCCACCTGCTCGGCGAACAGCACCGGGTCGACGTGATGGCTGCAGGAGAAGGCGCAGAGGAAGCCGCCGGGCGCGGTGATCCGGGCGGCGAGACGGGTCAGCTTGGCATAGCCCCGCGACCCGGCGGCGAGGTCCTTCTTCGACTTCACGAAGGCCGGCGGGTCGACCACCACCACCTCCCAGCGCTCGCCCTCGCCGCCGCGGCGCTCGATCTCGGCGAAGGCCTCGCCCCGCGCCGTCGTTACCCGGTCGGCGACGCCGTTGGCCGCCGCCGCCTTCGCCGCCAGCTCCAGCGACGGGGCCGAGCGGTCGACCAGCGTCACCGCGGCGGCGCCGGCCAGCGCCGCCTGGATGCCGAAGCCACCGGTGTGGGTGTAGACGTCGATCATCCGCCGGCCGCGCGCCAGCTTGGCCACAAAGGCGCGGTTGTCGCGCTGGTCGAAGAACCAGCCGGTCTTCTGGCCGCCGAGCGGGTCGGCCTCGAACACCGCGCCGTTCTCCTCGACCGCGACCGGGCCGTCGAGGGCGCCGCGGGCGACCCGCACCTCCTCCGCCAGCCCTTCCAGGCTGCGCACGGCGCTGTCGTTGCGCAGCACGATGGCGCGGGGCTTCAGCAGCTCCTCCAGCGCATCGCATAGCGGCCCTTCCAGCCGGTCCATCAGCGCGGTGTTGCTCTGCACCACCAGCACGTCGCCGTAGCGGTCGACGATCAGCCCGGGCAGCCCGTCGGCCTCGGCATGGATCAGGCGGTAGAAGGGCCGGTCGAACAGCCCGTCGCGCAAGGCCACGGCCGCGGCCAGGCGGCGGCGCAGGAAGGCGGTGTCGATCGCCATGCCCGGGTCGCGGTGCAGCATGCGGACGGCGATCAACGCGTGCCGGTTGAAGCCGCCGACGCCCAGCGCCTTGCCGTTCGCCGACTCGACCCGCACCGGGGCGCCCAGCGGCACCTCGCGCAGGTCCGGGGTCATGGCGATCTCGTTGGAGAAGATCCAGGGGTGGCCGGCGGCGACGCGCTTGTCGCGGCCGGGCTGCAGGCGGATGGTCGGCAGGTCGGTCATGGCGGCGGAGCATAGGGATTCGGCCGCCGGACGCAAATCGCCGTGATCGATTGCCGCATAACGCCGATTTGCCGATCGGCGCGCCGACCGATGCGTTGACCGGTCCGAAGCGGCAAGCCTAGCCTTTTCGCCGATGGTTTTCCGCACGGGATCGGACGGAACCGCGGCCGGGTGACGACGCCCGACGCCGCGGCGGGTCCCGGCGGCAGGGGGAGCGCTGCGATGGCCTGCAACGTCACGGATGGGATCCCCCGGTGCTGACCCAGATCAAACGACTGTTGGACGAGAGCGCGCCCGACCTGCGCGGCCGGCTGGTGACGATCTATGCGGTGCTGATCGCGCTCAACCTCGGCGCCTGGCTGTGGGCGCTGCTGAGCTTCTACGACAAGCCGGCCCTGCTGGGCGTCGCCCTGGTGGTGTACGGGCTGGGGCTGCGCCACGCGGTCGACGCCGACCACATCGCCGCCATCGACAACGTCACCCGCAAGCTGATGCAGGCGAGGCAGCGCCCGGTCACGATCGGCTTCTTCTTCGCCATGGGCCATTCCACCGTGGTCGTCATCGCCGCCGGCGCCGTCGCCCTGGCGGCATCGCTGCTGGACGGCTTCGACAGCTTCCAGAGCGTCAGCGGCGTGATCGGCACCGCGGTCTCGGCCCTGTTCCTGTTCGCCATCGCGGCGATGAACATCGTCATCCTGGTCTCGATCTACCGCAGCTACCGCCAGGTCCGGCGCGGCGGCGCCTATGTCGAGCAGGACCTCGACATGCTGCTGAACAACCGCGGCTTCCTGGCCCGGATCTTCCGGCCAGTGTTCCGGCTGGTGACCCGCAGCTGGCACATGTTCCCGCTGGGCTTCCTGTTCGGCCTGGGCTTCGACACCGCGACCGAGGTGGCGGTGTTCGGGGTCTCGGCCGCCCAGGCCACCAAGGGCGTGCCGTTCGAGGCGATCCTGGTGTTTCCGCTGCTGTTCGCCGCCGGCATGTCGCTGGTCGACACCACCGACGGGGTGATGATGCTGGGCGCCTATGACTGGGCGTTCGTGAAGCCGATCCGCAAGCTGTACTACAACATGACCATCACCCTGGTGTCGGTGATCGTGGCCATCCTGATCGGCGGCATCGAGGCGCTGGGCCTGATCGGCGACAAGCTGGGGCTGAGCGGCGGCTTCTGGGACGCGGTCGGGGCGCTGAACGACAACTTCAACAATCTCGGCTTCGTCATCATCGGCATCTTCATCGCCGCCTGGGCGCTGTCCTTCGCCATCTACAAGGCGAAACGGCTGGACGAGCTTGACGTGCGGTCGGCCTGAGCCGATGGCTGGCCGGAGCACGACCGAAGGCCAGAGACCATGACCATCCGCCCCGGCCCGCGCAACGCCATCACCGACATCGCCGGGCTGCGGGTCGGCCAGGCCGAGGACCTGGCCGCGCGCACGGGCGTCACCGTGCTGCTGCCCGAGATGCGCTGCGTCGCCGGGGTCGATGTCCGCGGCGGCGGGCCCGGCACCCGCGAGACCGACGCGCTGGACCCGACCTGCATGGTCGAGGCGGTGGACGCGCTGGTGCTGGCCGGCGGTTCGGTCTACGGCCTCGACGCCGCCTCCGGCGTCGTCTCCTGGCTGGCGGCGCGCGGCCGCGGCCTGCCGGTGGCCGGCCTGCACGTGCCGATCGTGCCCGGCGCGATCCTGTTCGACCTGGCCAATGGCGGTGACAAGAGCTGGGGCGACACCCCGCCCTACCGCGCTTTAGCCCTCGCCGCCTGCGACGCCGCCGGCACCGAGGTCCGCCAGGGCAATGCCGGGGCCGGCACCGGCGCCAAGACCGCGACCTGCAAGGGCGGGCTGGGCACCGCCTCGGCGGTCGACCCGGAGACCGGCATCACCGTTGGCGCCCTGGTCGCGGCCAACCCGGTCGGCGCCGTGACCATGCCGGACGGCACCTTCTGGGCGTGGCCCTGGGAGCAGGACAGCGAGTTCGGCGGCCCGCACCGCCCGACCGGCCCGGCCTCGCCCGAGCCAGAATTCTTCCGCCATCCCGCCGCCGCTCCTGCGGTCGGCACCGCTTCGCCCCAGCCCGATCTGGGCGGCAACACCACGATCGGCATCGTCGCGGTCGACGCCATCCTGACCAAGGCCGAGGCCCAGCGCGTGGCAATCATGGCGCAGGACGGGCTGGCCCGCGCCATCCGCCCGGTGCACACGCCGATGGACGGCGACACCATCTTCGCCCTGGCCACCGGCGCCCGCGCGCTGCCCGAGCCGCGGGCCGTGGCGCTGGCCCGGATCGGCGCCATCGCCGCGGATTGCGTCGCCCGGGCCATCGCCCGCGGGGTCTGGCATGCCGAAACGCTGGGGCCGCACCCGGCCTGGCGCGAACGCTGGGGTGCGGCCAAGCCTTGAACCCAGCCCGACCGGGCTGTCATCATCGCGGCGCGACCAACCGGATTCGGACCGGCCGACAGCGAAACCGGCCGGACAGGGAGATGACGATGGGGATGAGGGGCATGCTCGCAGCCGCCACGCTGGCGGTCGGGCTGATCGCGACGCCGGCGCTGGCGGCCAAGGACCAGGCCGTGATCGGCATGGTGCTGGAGCCGCCGAACCTCGACCCCACCGCCGGCGCCGCCGCGGCCATCGCCGAGGTGGTCTACGCCAACCTGTTCGAGGGGCTGACCCGGATCGACGGCCAGGGCCAGGTGCAGCCGGGCCTGGCCACCGAGTGGAAGGTGTCAGACGACGGGCTGACCTACACCTTCACGCTGCGCCACGGCGCCACCTTCCACGACGGCACCAAATTCGAGAGCGACGCGGTCAAGTTCTCGCTGGACCGCGCCCGCGCCCCGGATTCGACCAACCCGCAGAAGGCCTTCTTCGAGCCGATCAAGTCGGTCGACACCCCGGCGGCCGACCAGGTGGTGGTGACCCTGTCGCATCCCGACGGGATGTTCCTGTTCAATATGGGCCAGGCGGCGGCGGTGATCGTGTCGTCGATTTCGGCACCGACCGACAGCACCAAGCCGGTCGGCACCGGCCCGTTCAAATTCGTCGAATGGGTGCCGGGCGACCATGTCACGCTGGAGCGCACCGATGCCTATGCCGGGCCGGCGCCCAAGCTGAACAAGCTGATCTTCCGCTTCGTCGCCGACCCGGCCGCCGCCTCCGCCGCCGTGATGTCGGGCGACGTCGACGCCTTCCCCAACATGCCGGCGCCCGAGACGCTGGACCAGTTCAAGGCCGATCCGCGCTTCGTGGTCGAGATCGGCACCACCGCGGGCAAGACGGTGATGGCGGTGAATCAGCGCCGCAAGCCGTTCGACGACGTCAAGGTGCGGCGGGCGCTGGCCATGGCGATCGACCGCAAGGCGCTGATCGACGGCGCCATGTTCGGCTACGGCACCCCGATCGGCAGCCATTTCGCGCCCTATGAGGCCGCGTACAAGGACCTGACCGGCGCCTATCCCTACGACCCGACGAAGGCCAAGGCGCTGCTGGCCGAGGCCGGCTATCCCGACGGCTTCAAGGCGACGCTGAAGCTGCCGCCGCCCGGCTATGCCCGCCGCGGCGGCGAGATCATCCAGGCCCAGCTGGCCGAGATCGGCGTCCAGGTCGAGCTGATTCCGGTGGAATGGGCGCAGTGGCTGGAGCAGGTGTTCAAGGGCTTCGACTACGACATGACCATCGTCTCGCACACCGAGGCGCTGGACATCGGCATCTACGCCCGCGGCAAGGACAAGTACTATTTCGGCTACGACAACCCGGCCTTCGACCAGGTGATCCAGCAGCTGAACAGCGCGGTGGATCCGGAGCAGCGCAAGGCGCTGTACCAGCAGGCGCAGCAGATCCTGTCCGACGACGAGGCGGCGATATTCCTGTTCCAGCTGGCCAAGACCGGGGTGCGCAACGCCAAGCTGATGGGGATGTGGCAGAACAGCCCGATCGCCGCCAACGACATGACCGGGGCGTATTGGGCCGAATGAGAAAGGCGCTGCCGTTCCCTTTCAGTCCCGCTTCCCGCAAGGGGCTATCGGACTCTCACATCCGGGATCGGCAGGGCAGCCTTCGGACGAGAGAGCAGATTGCCTCTCCCGCTTGCGGGAGAGGTCGGGCTCGCGCAGCGAGACCGGGTGAGGGCAGCCCGGCCGCGACACCAGAATCTGAGTTTTAGGGGCGGGCGGATCATGCGCTCCTTCCCGGTCCAGCGGCGCTTTCGGTGAGGCCGCCATCCCCTCACCCGGAGCCGCTTCGCGTCTCCGACCTCTCCCGCAAGCGGGAGAGGCAATCTCGGAGAAGCGGCCCTCGCCCCCTCTTCGCGGCCCGGAGCCCCTGATGCTGGCCTTCCTGGCGCGGCGGTTCGTGACGCTGCTGCTGACCCTGGTGGCCGCCTCGATCGTGGTGTTCACCGTGCTCGAGGTGCTGCCCGGCGACCCCGCCCTGCTGATGCTGGGCACCGAGGCGCGCGAGGACACGCTGGCGGCCCTGCGCAGCCAGATGGGCCTCGACCGGCCGGCGCCGGTCCGCTACCTCGACTGGGTCGGCGGCGCGCTGACCGGCGATCTCGGCACCAGCTACACCTATAAGCTGCCGGTGGCGCAGCTGATCGGCGACCGGCTGGCGGTGACGGCGCCGCTGGCGCTGTTCGCGCTGGCCCTGTCCACCCTCCTGGCCCTGCCGCTGGGCATGCTGGCGGCGATCAAGCACAACCGGGTCGGCGACTGGGGGGTGATGGGGTTCAGCCAGCTCGGCCTCGCCGTGCCCAATTTCTGGGTCGGCATCATGCTGATCTGGCTGTTCGCGCTGCAGCTGGGCTGGTTCGGCGCCGGCGGCTTCCCCGGCTGGTCCGCCGGCTGGGGCGGTGCCCTGCACGCGCTGGTGCTGCCGGCCCTGGCCCTGGCCCTGACCGAGGCGGCGATCCTGGCCCGCGTGGTGCGCTCGGCGATGCTGGAGACGATGCGCGAGGACTATGTCCGCACCGCCCGGGCCAAGGGCCTGTCGAAGGGCGCGGTGCTGCGCCGCCACGTGCTGCGCAACGCGCTGATCCCGGTCGCCACCATCATCGGGCTGCAGTTCGGCTTCCTGATGGCCGGCGCGGTGGTGGTGGAGAACGTCTTCACCCTGCCCGGCCTGGGCCGCCTCGCGTTCCAGGCGATCGCCCAGCGCGACCTGATCGTGGTCAAGGACGTGGTGGTGCTGCTGGCCGCCATCGTCGTCGTGGTGAATTTCCTGATCGACGTGGTCTATGCCGTGATCGACCCGCGGCCGAAGCAGGCGGGGTGACACGATGGTCCGGCTGCTGACCCATCGCGGCTTCATCCTCGGCCTGGCACTGTGCCTGGTCTTCGTCGGCATGGCGCTGCTGAGCCTCGTCTGGACGCCCTATGCGCCGAATGCCATCGCCATCCCCCAGAAGCTGCAGACACCCAGCGCGCTGCACTGGCTGGGCACCGACCAGCTGGGGCGGGACACCCTCTCGCGGCTGATGGTCGGCGCCCGCACCTCGGTCGCGGTCGGGGTGGTCGCGGTCGCCATCGGCCTGGCCGCCGGGCTGCCGTTGGGCTTGTGGGCGGCAGCAAGGCGCGGCTGGACCGACGAGATCCTGGGCCGGGCGATCGACTTGACCTTCGCCTTCCCGGCCATCCTCAGCGCCATCCTGATCACCGCCCTGCTGGGCCCCGGCGCGGTCAACGCCATCCTGGCCATCGGCATCTTCAACATCGCCGTCTTCGCCCGGGTGTCGCGCGGCGCGGCGATGGTGGTGTACGGCCGCGACTTCGTCCGCGCCGCCCAGTCGCTGGGTCGGTCGCGCATCGACATCGCGCTGCGCCACGTGCTGCCGAACATGGCCAATGCGCTGATCGTGCAGGCCACCATCCAGTTCGCCATCGCCATCCTGGCCGAGGCGGCGCTGGGCTATCTCGGCCTCGGCACCCAGCCGCCGCAGGCCAGCTGGGGCAAGATGCTGCTGGACGCCCAGACCCTCTTGGCCCAGGCGCCGCTGCAGGCGGTGTTCCCCGGCCTCGCCATCGCCGTCGCCGTGCTGGGCCTGAACTTGATCGGTGACGGGCTGCGCGACCTGATGGATCCCAGGATGAAGGTCGGGCGAATCGGATAAGCGCCCACGCAAGAACTTTGCGCTGCCACGGGACAATCAGGCGCAACATCCCGCCGACCGGCGGATACCGTCGCGAGACCGCAATCCAGGCCGGGGCCGACCGATGCAGCTGCTGTACCAGACCCATTCCCCCTATGCCCGCAAGGTGCTGGTGATGGCGCATGAGGCCGGGCTGGCTGGCCGGATCGAGGTGATCCACCACGAGACCAGCCCGACCCGGCGCAACGACACCGTGTTCGCCGCCAACCCGCTGGGCAAGGTGCCGGTGCTGGTCTGCGACGACGGGCTGGCGCTGTTCGATTCCGTGGTGATCTGCGACCATCTGGACAGCCTGCATGACGGGCCGAAGCTGATCCCGGCCGCCGCGGGTCGGGCCCGGGCCCTGACGCTGCGGTCGCAGGCTATCGCCCAGGGCCTGGCCGATGCCGGCATCGCCCTGCGCTGGGAGACGGAGCGCCGGCCGGAAGCGCTGCGCTATCCGGCGTTGGCCGAGGGCCAGGCGGCGAAGCTGGTCGCGGCCTATGACTTCATCGAGAGCGAGGTCGATCTCGACGGCCCGGTCGATCTCGGCCAGATCGCGCTGGCGACGACGCTGAGCTGGCTGGAGTTCCGCCGGCTGCCGCCGTTTCGCCCGGGCCGCCCACGCCTGTCGGCCTGGTACGACGCCTTCAGCCGCCGCCCGTCGATGCTGGCGACGCCGCTGGAGGGCGAAACCCAGGATTGAGAGTGCAGGTTGGGTTCGCCGACGCGAACCCAACCACCGAATTGCGGAATTCAGACCGACCCGGCCGGTGTCACGGCGGGAAAGTCCTTCTCGGGATCGAACACGTTGTTGAAGAAATTGGTCAGGGAGTACATGGCCACCAGCGCGACGATCTCCATGACATTCGCATCCGTGTGGCCGGCATCGCGGACGGCTTTCAGATCGGCGTCACCGACATGGCCGCGGGTTTCGATCACCTTGCGGGCAAACTGGACGGCGGCATCCCGCTTCGGGTCGCTGCCATGGCCCTTGCGGGCGAGGATGATCTCATTCGCCGGCAGCTTGGCCAGATGCTCGGCCGTGAAGCTGTGGACCGTCAGGCAGTAGTTGCAGCCATTCACTTCGGAGACCGCGAGGCCGATGCTGTCACGCGTCTTCACGTCGAGCGCCTTGCTCAAGGAGAGGAGCAGGGCGGCCCATGCGTTGAAGGCGATCGGGCTCTGCGCGAAGGTCGCCATCATGTTCGGGGTGAACCCGATGTTCTTGGTGAACATATCGAGAGTCGGCTTTGAATCGGCCGGCACCTGTTCCGGCTTGAGAGCCGCGGCTCTTGCCATCGTATTCTCCGCAAGTCACTGATTGCACGGGGAATTAGACGAGATCCAGCACTTCGGCCACCGGACGGCGCGGCTTCTGCGGCCAGTTTCCCGGGCGCTCCGGCCCGACGGACAGCAGCATGACCGGCACCTCGTCCTCGGCCAGTCCGAATTCGCGGGCCACGGCTTCGGCATCGAAACCGATCATCGGCGTCGAACCCAGGCCCAGCGAGCGGGCCGCATAGATCATCGCCGTCGCGCCGATGGCGCCGGAGCGCACGGCCTCGTCACGCTGGCGCTGGGGGTACTCCAGATACAGGCCGCGTGCGGGGATCTCCCAATCCGGCACCATCGCTGCCGGCATGATGCCCGCTGCCACCAGCGGCGCCAGGCGCTCCGGTATCACGCTGGAATCCGCCAGCTGGCCGCAGATGATGAAGGTGACGGCCGCTTCGGTGATGGGAGGCTGATTCCAGGCGATCGGTTTCAACCGAGCCTTGGCTTCGGGCGTGCGTACGGCGATGAAGCGCCAGTTCTGCAGGTGGAAGGATGTCGGCGCGGTGGTGCCGATCCGCACCAGCTCGCGGATCTGGTCGTCGCTCAAGCTGGCGGCAGGGTCGTAGTACTTGGCGGCGCTGCGGCTCAAAATACAGTCGATGACGGCGTTGGTCATGGCGGATCCGTTGGACATGGTGATTTCTGTGGGTGGAGGGTGGGGTGAAGTAAAAGAGCGATCCGCTCTTTCTCTTCCGGAAATGCTGCCGGGATGGAGCCTGTCCGGCATCTCATGCCAGGAGCCATGGATCGCGTCCCGGATTGTCCCGGGCGCGTCCAACTGGGCGCAGTCGGCCGTTCCGGACAGCGCCGGCCGGCCGCATGCATCGATGGGCGCGTGTCGCCTAGAGACCGTTTGGAAATGCGCTGGTGTGAGTCGGCTGGCGGTGGTTTCGAGAACCGGCGCGCAACGGACGTTTGAGTGCGTGAGCACCGAAAGCGGAGAAACCGCCGTCAGACGGCCTCACCGGTAGCGTTTCCAAACGGTCTCTTAGGGACGGACGCGGATGATCGTCTTGCCCGGGCGCCGCTCGGTCGGGTTGAAGGCGACGACGGCATCGTCGAGGGTCGAGACGGTGCCGATATGCGGTCGCAGGCGTCCGTCCCGCACCCGCTGGACGATTTCACCCAGCTGGGCACGATCGGATTCGACAACGAAATCGACCGCCCGGCCGTCGGTCGGCCTCACCTCGGCCGGCCCGACGACGGACACCAGCGTTCCCCCAGCCCGAACCAGGCCTGCGGATCGCTTCCCGATGTCGCCGCCGATGACATCGAACACCAGATCGATGGCGCCGATGTCTTCCAGGATTTCGTTGTCGAGGTCGACGAACTCCTGTGCGCCGAAGTCGAGCGCCGCCTGACGGTCGGCGGCGCGTCCGGTGCCGATGACGTGGGCGCCGGCCGCTTTGGCGAGCTGGGTCACCATCGACCCGACTGCGCCGGCCGAGCCGTGCACGAGGACGCTCTGCCCCGCCTGAAGGCGGCCGTGCTGGAACAGTCCCTGCCACGCGGTCAGGCCCGAGATCGGCAGGCTCGCGCCCACCGTGACGTCGACGTCGCCCGGCAGCGGCGCGAGGTTGCGTGCCTCGATCGCTACATACTCCGCCAGCGTGCCGTCGCGGTACCAGTCGGCGAGGCCGAACACCCGCTGTCCCACCGACAATCCCGTCGTGCCGTAGCCGAGAGCGGTGACCACGCCGGCCAGTTCGTGCCCGGGGATCGACGGTGTTCGGTCACGGTCGCGGCGATCGGTCCAGGTCGAGGGCCATGCCAGCTCGGTCGGGACGAATCCCGATGCATGGATCTCGACGACGACGTCGTTGATCGCCGCCTGCGGCTCGGGCCGCTCGGCCAGCGTCATCCCGGCCGTTCCCGCCGCCTGGTCCGTCACAACGATTGCCTTCATCGTCCACCTGCCTGTGTGCGGTAGCTCGTGATCTGAAGCCACGCTGCCACCGGTGCCGGCGCGATGAAACCCGCTTCGGGCGTCCCTGGACGAGCGGACACGCATTCTGGAATCCGGAGCTGGCGAGTGCCGAGGATCAATGGCTGACGGGATATCGAGCGTCTTCGTGCGTTGCCTCTCCCGCTCGCGAGACCTTTTCAGAACAGCGTTCCACCCTTTGGCCGTCATTCCCGCGAAAGCGGGAATCTTCTGCAGATCAAGCCGCTACGAGATCCCCGCTTTCGCGGGGATGACGAGTTGAGGGATTGTGAAAAGGTCTCGCGAGCGGGAGAGGTAACAACTCACCGCCTCAGTTGGGTCGCGGCGCGGGTGTGCTGGAGCTCACGCCGCGTTTGGCTCAGGCGTCCCCATCCGCCTCATCGGTCTTCGCGCTCTGCCGGTAGTCGCTGGGATCGACATCGTAGGCTTTGCGGAAGGCCCGCACGAAGCTCGAGCGGCTTTCGTAGCCGGCGTTGTAGGCCACGACGTCGACCGGGGCTGACGTCGTAGTGAGATCGAGCGCCGCCTGCCGCATCCTGAGATCCCGGACGACGGCCATCGGCGAACGGCCGAAGACCCCCGAGAACCGCGCCATGAAGGCCGACCGGCTCAGGCCCGCGCTGTGCGCCAGGCTCTGAACCGTATGGGCGGCCCCCGGACGCGCAACCATGTCGGCGAAGGCACGCGTGATCTGCCGGTCCGCCAGAATCGAAAACCGATCAATCCAGCTGCGCGAGGACTTCATCGACCGCCGCACCAGGGCGACGATGACCTGCTTCAGCAGGGACGCCGTCATGGCGCCCGTGCCGAGTTCCTGCGCGCAAAGCTCCTCTACCGCTTCGCGAAGCTTCAGGCCGATCCTGTCCGTCGGCTCGAATTTCTCGACCACCGGCTCTTGCAATTCGCGAAACAACCCGACGGACTGCCCGAAGGATGCGTTGAAGAAGCCACAGATCTGGATGATTTCGGGCTGCTCGGCCGGCATGCCGATGCGCAGCACGCCGTCATGCCGCTGCCAGCAATCGCGAGAGATCAGCGTCCTCGGGCCGCCGGCTCCGTCGACCTCGATCGCGAACGGGGTGTTCGGAGGCTTGATGATGAGCAGATGGGGCTCGAGCGGGATCGAAGGCCCGTTGCCGATCGAGATCCGTCCCCTGCCGCTGACGGTGTAATGGATCGCCGGCGCGTCGATCGTCCCCATCTCGGCGCGATGGTCCGGTGGAATCAGCATCTCGGTGAGCGCGATGACATCGATCTCGAGCGCCCGCATGAGGTTGTCGAGGTCGGCGGCGGAGAGCTTCGAGGCAGAGCCGGCGATCATCGAATCGGTCCGCTCGCCCCGTCCGCTCCCGGCCCGCGATTTGCCCGTGTTCTGCATGGCAATCTGCTTACAAGACCAACCCGTGAATCCGCCAGACGGATCATGCCTTGATCCCTGAGCTGGATTTCAGGGCACGCTGAAAGGACTTCGCGCAGCGGCCGTCCGATCAGATATGTAGGTCGATCTGCAGGAAACTGTCGGCGCTCGTCTGGTCTCGGCCTTCAAGGGTGGATCGTCGGGGAGGTATGGAGCGCGGCGCCGATTCACCTCTCCTTGGGGAGAGGCCGGAAATCCCTGGGGATTTCCGGGTGAGGGGGGCGGCCCCGGCCCATCTCATTCCAGTGCCGATGACGGCGCGGCTCAGGCGACGACGAGGTCGGTCGGCGCCAGGGTCAGGGCCTCGCAGCCGGTGTCGGTGACCAGCACGGTCTGGCCCGAGGTCATGGCCAGGCCGCGGTCGCTGTCGTAGAGGATGATGTGGATGAAGAACACCATCCCGGGCTCCGCCAGCGTCGGGTTGCCGTGGAAGAACATCGACAGGCTGGGCGCGTCCATCCAGTTCGGCGCGAAGGTGGTGCCGAGCGCATAGCCGCAGGCGTTCAGCCGGGCATGGCGCAGCCCGGCGGCATCCGCCACCCGGGCATGGGCGTCGAACACGTCGCCTAGCGGCCTGCCCGGCCGCAGCGCGGCCTTCGCCGCCTCCAGCGCGTCCACCGCCGCCTTGTGCATCGCCCTGTGCTCCGGCGACGCCTTGCCGACCAGCAGGGTGCGCATCAGGCAGGCGTGGTAGTGCCGGTAGGTACCGGCGAATTCGAGCGTCAGCTGGTCTTCGGCCGAGAGGTGACGACGGCCGGTGAAGTACCGGCACATCAGCGCGCCGGGGCCCGAGCCGATGATGAACTCATTGGCCGGGTCGTCGCCGCCGCCGCGCCACACCGCGCCCTGCATCGCCGCCAGGATGTCGCCTTCGAAGGCGCCCGGCGCGGTCAGGTCGACCGCGGCCTGGTAGGCGGCGTCGGCCAGCTTCGCCGCCTCGCGGACGTAGACCAGCTCGGCCGGGCTCTTGACCATCCGGAAGCGCGAGACGAGGTCGGAGGCATCCTCATGCGCAGCGTAGCCGTCGAGCTTGGCCTTCAGCCGGAAACCCAGCGCCGCGGTCAGGCCATAGGCGTCCCATTCGACCCCGACCTTGCCGTCGCGGACCTGGTATTCGTCCAGAATCGCCAGCAGGTCGTCCGCCGGCTCGGACCCCGCCCGGTCGACCCAGACGCGCACATCCTCGATCACCGAGGTGAAGTACGCCTGCCGCTCGTCGGCGGAGCGGGTCAGCAGCGTCATCCGCCCGTCCACGCTCAGCCACAGGCACTGGAAGTAGACATAGCCGAAGGTGTCGTAGCCGGTCAGCCAGTACAGCGACTCCTGCCGGAACACCAGCAGGCCGTCGAGGCCGCGGGCGGCGATTTCGGCACAGACGCGGCGGCGGCGATCCGCCAGCTCAGACGCCTCGAAATGGATCGGCATGGAGGTCTCGCTTCAGCGCTTCTGGCGGATCTCGGCGATCGGCTCGGCGTAGCGGTATTCGATGTCCCAGGGGAAGAAGATCCAGGTGTCCTGGCTGACCTCGGTGATGAAGGTGTCGACCAGCGGCCGCCCGGCCGGCTTGGCGTAGACCGTGGCGAAATGCGCCTTCGGCAGCAGGTCGCGCACCACGCGCGCGGTGCGGCCGGTGTCGACCAGGTCGTCGACGATCAGCCAGCCTTCGCCGTCGCCCTCGATCGGCGCCTTCAGGAGCTTGGATTCCCGCTTGTCCTGGTGGTCGTAGGTCGAGACGCAGACCGTGTCGATCAGCCGGACGTCGAGTTCGCGCGCCAGGATCGCGGCCGGCACCAGCCCGCCGCGGGTGATGGCGACGATGCCCTTCCACGGCCCCAGCTCGGCCAGGCGCCAGGCCAGGGCGCGGGCGTTGCGGTGCAACTCCTCCCAGGAGACCGGGAAGTCCTTCCGGAAGCTGGGATTCTCGGCCATGTCCTGCAACTCCACCACCTGGGAATTGGGCTTCATAGCGCAACCGCGACGGCGCCGGAAGGGCGATCGCCTTGATGTCGCCATGCTGCCGGGCGATACCTCGGCTGCAGCCGACCGGCTGCCATACGACCTTGAGAGTGGGAAATGCTCCGCCTCGTCCTGATCGCCGGCCTTATCACCTTCGCCGCCGCGCCGGCGCTGGCGGCCGTCTGCGACGTCAACGCCGAATCCGCAGCGGTGGTCGCCGCCTGGGGGTCGAAGGTGCGCGACGGGTCGCTGCCCGAGGACAAGCTGGCCGCCATCTCCGCCAAGATCCAGTCGATCCCGTCGATCAGCGCCAAGGATCCGGACAAGGCCTGCGCCACCCTGGCCGAGATCAAGCGCGAACTCGGGCTGTAGGCCGCGTCCCGCCGGCGACGCCCGGGCCCGGCCCAGACATCGCCTCGATTTGCGCCGCCCGCCGCCCTCAGCGGAAGTTGATGATGTCGAGCGCCCGCTGGATCTTGGCGGCCGGCCAGCGCTTGACCACGTCCGGCGGCGCCTTGCGGGTGGTGACCATGGTGCCGTCGCCCGGCCCGAGCGAGACCGTGCCGCCATCGGTGGTGACGTCGACCGCGCCGGCGAAGACGAAGACGCCGAAGGCGCCGTCGATCGGGCCGGCGAAGAAGCGGGTGCCGCGCACCCCCAGCGTGGCGACTCCGGTTTCGATCGACAGGCGCCGGCCGGGCACGGATTCGATGCCGCCGCCGACGAACAGGAAGGCGCCCTGCAGGCGGCGCAGCGCCAGCTGCGCGCCGCCGCCACTGTCCCCGCCATAGGCGAAGCGGTCGACCACCAGCCGCGCCGCCGGCCCCAGCGTCAGCTCGGTGCCATCGTCGAGCCGGACCTGCAGACGCGACTGCGGCCCGGTCCACAGCAGGTCGTCGCGGAACACCGGCGAGGCCGGGTCGAGCAGCCGGTCCTGGCCCTGGTACTGCGCCCCGGCCGCCGGCTCCAGCCGGTCGACCGATCCGACCTTGGACCGGTCCTCGGCCGCCGCCGCGGCGAACGGCAGCAGCAGGCAGGCCAGGCCGAGCGCGAGGACTCTTGATATCGGTGTCATCCCAGTCTCCTTTCGAAACGAGATGATCGGGCATAATCAGGGCGCGGAGTGTGACGCCCGTCATCGCACCGCGCAACCGGCCTTCCCGTCGCGGCGGCGAGCCCCTATCCTGGCGCAGCGATGCCAGGAGAGCCCGAGTGGTCAGCGTTCAGCCGGCGGAAAAGCGTCGTTTACTGTCCGAAACCCCGTTCTTCGCTGCGTTTCCGCCGGCGCAGCGCGATGCCCTGGCCGCGCATCTGAGCGAGCGCAACTGCGACGATGGCGGCACCATCTTCCTGCGCGGCGACGACAGCACCAGCCTGATGATCGTCGTCGCCGGCCGGGTGGCGCTGCGGCTGACCTCGCCGCAGGGCCGCGAGATCCTGCTGGCCATCCTGGAGCCGGGCGAGATCTTCGGCGAGATGTCCCTGCTGGACGGCCGCGGCCGCAGCGCCGACGCCGTCGCCTTCGGCGACTGCCGGCTGCTGATCCTCGAGCGCCGCGACATGGTGCCGGTGCTGCGGGATTCGCCCGAGGCCTGCATCCGCCTGCTGGAACTGCTGTCCGCCCGGCTGCGGCGCACCAGCGACCAGCTGGAGGGCGTGGCCCTGCTGGCCCTGCCGTCGCGGCTGGCCCGGCTGCTGCTGGCGCTGTCCGAGACCCACGGCACCCGCTCCGGCGCCGGCCAGATGCTGCTGCCGCTGTCGCTGTCGCAGCGCGATCTCGGCCAGCTGATCGGGGCGAGCCGGGAGAAGGTCAACCTGCAGCTCGGCCGCTGGGTCGCCGACGGGCTGCTGACCCGCGAGGACGGCGCGCTGGGGATCCGCGACCGCGACGCGCTGGCCGACATCGCCGACATGGGAGCGCCGTGACCTGATGCGCGCCTTGTGGCGGCGCCTCGGCCCGGTCCTGCCGGGCCTCGTGGTCCTGGCCGGGCTGCTGGCCCTGCGCGTCGCCGACCCCGCGCCCCTGGAGGCGCTGCGGCTGCAGAGCTTCGACCTGTTCCAGCGGATGGCGCCGCGGCCCTACGACCCGGATGTGCCGGTCCGCGTCGTCGCGATCGACGAGGAGTCGCTGCGCCGGGTCGGCCAGTGGCCCTGGCCGCGCGACCGCCTGGCCCGGCTGGTCGAGCGGCTCGGCCAGGCCGGGGCCGCGGCGATCGCCCTGGACCTGGTCCTGGCCGAACCCGACCGGTCCGCCCCCGCCCGGATTGCCGAGCTGCTGGCCGGGCACGCCGACCCGGCCACGCTGGCGGCGCTGACCGCCGGCCTGCCGGACCCCGACCGCGACTTCGCCGCGGCGCTGGCCCAGGCGCCCAGCGTCGTCGCCTTCGCCATCAGCGACATGCCGGGCCGGGCGCCGCGCATCACCGCCAGCTTCGCCGAGATCGGCCCGGTCCGCGCCCAGCTCGACCATTTCGCCGGCGCGGTGCCGAGCCTGCCGATGTTCGAGGAGGCGGCCTGGGGCAATGGCAGCATCGGCGCCCCGTCCGGCCGCGACGAGGTGCTGCGGCGGCTGCCGGTGGTCGCCCTGCTGGGCGATACCCCGATCCCGTCGCTGGCGGTCGAGGCCCTGCGGGTCGCCCAGGACGCCAAGACCATCACCCTGCGGGCATCGACCGCGGCGATGGGGCTGGAGGTGGTCCGGGTCGGCACCGCGATCGTGCCGGTGGCGCCGGACGGCCGGATCTGGCTGCATTTCGCGCCCGACGCGCCGGCCCGCGAGGTGCCGGCCTGGCAGATGCTCGACCCCGCCACGCCGGACGCCACGGTCGCCGCCGCGGTGCGCGGCCGGGTCGTGCTGATCGGCGTGACCGCGGCAGGGTTCGGCGACACCGTGCTGACCCCGCTGCACGACCGCATCGCCGGTGTCACCGCCCATGCGGAGATCCTGGAGCAGATGCTGCTCGGCCGCTATCTGACGCGGCCGGCATGGGCGGTGGGGCTGGAGGGGACGTTGCTGCTGGTGCTGGGCCTCGGCCTGATCGCGTCATGGCGGCGCCTGCCCGCGCTGGTCGCGGCCGGGCTGGTGGCGCTGGCCGCCGCCGGCATCGCCGTCGGCGCCTTCCTGGCCTTCAGCCGGGCGGGGCTGCTGCTCGACCCGACGCTGCCGGCACTCGGCCTGCTGCTGACCCATGGCGCGGTGGCGGCGACGGCGCAGTGGCGGGTCGAGAGCGAACGCCGCAGCATCCGCGCCGCCTTCGGCCAGTATCTGGCCCCCACCCTGGTGGCCCGGCTGGCCGAGCATCCGGAACGGCTGCGGCTGGGCGGCGAATGGCGGGAGATGTCGTTCCTGTTCACCGACATCGCCAACTTCACCGCGCTGAGCGAGGCGGTGCGGCCGGACCTGCTGGTCGGCACCCTGAACGCCTATTTCGACGGTGTCTGCGACTGCGTGCTGGCGGCCGGCGGCACCATCGACAAGATGGTCGGCGACGCCTTGCACGCGATGTTCAACGCGCCGCTGGACCAGCCCGACCACGCCGCCCGCGCCGTCGGCTGCGCCCTGGCGGTGCATCGCTTCACCAGCGAATTCGCCGCCGCCCGCCGGGCCGAGGGCATGCCGTTCGGCGACACCCGGATCGGCGTCAGCACCGGCGGCGCCGTGGTCGGCAATTTCGGCAGCAAGCACCATTTCGACTACACCGCCTACAGCGATGTGGTGAACATGGCGGCCCGGCTGGAGCATGCCAACAAGCGGCTGGGCACGCCGCTGTGCATCGCGACGGCCACCGCCGCCGCCTGCCCCGGCCAGGTGTTCCGGCCGATCGGGCGGCTGCTGCTGCGCGGCCTGAGCACGCCGCTGGAGACGGTGTTTCCGGAGGTGCTGTGCACCGCGCCGGCCGCAGCCTATGCGGCGGCCCATGCGGCGATGTGCCGGAACGAGGCTGCGGCCGGCGAGATGTTCGCAGCGCTGGCGACCGCCCATCCCGACGACCCGCTGGCCCGGCTGCACGCCCGGCGCCTGGCCAAGGGCACAGCAGACGGCGACCTGATCACCATCGACTGATCAGAACTGGTAGGGCGCCCCGTGCCGACGCGGCCGCGACGATCTGATTTCCACCGTCTGGCGGGTGGGCGCCAGGACGCTCCAGCGGCGCGGCTGGACCACCCAGCGATGCGAAACTTGGGTCGGCTGCATCCCCTCCTCGTCGCGCCAGGCGGCGCGGCACAGGGCGAGGCCGTAGACGGCGGCGAGAACGACACCGCCGCAGAGAATTGCGAGCATCATCCGTTCCTCCTGAAGCACCAACGACCAAGCATGCCCGCAGGTTCCCGAGGGATTGCGGATGAGGGGCCCGGCGCCGGGCCGGCGATCTGCTGGGAGAAAAGGGAGCTGGCTGGGGCGCTAGGATTCGAACCTAGGAATGACGGGATCAAAACCCGTTGCCTTACCACTTGGCGACGCCCCAATCGGCCGCGATAGATAGCTCAGCCGATCCGGCACCGCAACCGCGCGTTGCCGACCCGCCCTCGGCATAATAGAAGACTAGTCCCATATGCGGGGGCGGCACGAGTCACGGCAACGATCGAGGCAGGTCACGGCATGAGCGGCGAGCGGCCCCCAGATGATCCCCTGCATTTCCCAGCGCAGCAGGCACCCGAGACGCCGGACGAAGCCCGGCTGAAGTCCCTGAGCGACAGCGTCGTGCGGCTGCAGCAGGAGCTGGCGACCGCGCGGGGCGAGATCGGCGCGATGAACGAGAGGCTGGCGGAGGCCGCGGCGCCGCCGCGCCGCCGCGGCGGGTTCACCGGCTGGGCGGTCGCAATCGTGATCGCGTTGCTCGGCGCCGGCTGGCTGGCCGCCGATGGCTTCGGCCAACGCGGACCGCTCAGCCCGGCACCGTCGACCAAGCCGTCGGCCGCCGAGACCAAGTCGGTCGCGGCGCAGCAGGCGCCGGCCGCCCCACAGCCTGCGGCGAAGGAGGCGCCGTCGATCGACACTCCCGCACCTGCACCCGCCGCCGACGCGCCGCCAGGTCCGGCAACGACCGAGACCGCAGCGGCACCCCAGGCTGGCATGCCCACTCCGGCAGCCCCGTCTCTTCCGGCCGAACCGCCGGTCGCCGCCGCGACCATCACGACGGCGCAGCAGGAAGTGACCCCCGCGCCAGCCGCCACGCCGGCCAAGACCGAGCCGGACACGGCACAGGGTTCGACGACGCCCGACGACGAGCCCGCGACCACTCCCCCACCGGCTGCGGCACCCGGCGCCGCGGCCGTGGCCGACGATCCGGCGGCCCAGGCGCCACTGCCCGACACCGCCTCGGCGGAACTGCGCACCCTGGCCCGCAAGGCGATCGCGGGGGATGCGAATTCGGAGCATGACCTCGGCACCTTCTACGCGGTCGGCGTCCAGGTGCCGCGCAGCTTCGAGCATGCCGCCTACTGGTATCGCCGCGCGTCCGACCAGGGCGTCGCCAACGCCACCTACAATCTCGGCGTTCTGCTGGAGCGGGGCCTGGGCGTGCCGCAGGATTCGGCCGCGGCGACCGAACGCTTCCGCAAGGCGGCGGAGGCCGGCCATCCCGATGCCGAAAACGCGCTCGGCCTGGCCTATCTGAACGGCACCGGCGTGGCCGCCGACCCGGCCGAGGCGCTGAAATGGTTCCGCCAGGCCAGTGCCAACGGCAACGCCCGCGGTGCCTACAACATGGGCCGGCTGTACGAAACGGGCGCCACCGGCGCGCCAGACCCGCGCGCCGCCGCCGGCTGGTACCGCGTCGCCGCCGATGCCGGCAGCGAGGACGCCAAGGCGGCGCTGGCCCGGCTGCAGGAGCAGGCGGCGGCGCCGCGCACCGGCTTCGTCACCGTGGCGCCGGCCGCCCCCGGCATCGCGGCGGTGGCCCCGGCCGACACCTCCCCGGCCGCTGCCCAGGCGGACCAGGCCCTGGGGGCGCTGGCAGCGCAGCTGGCACCGCCGGGATCGGCCGGATCGGCCCCATCGCTGGCCGCCGACGCCCCGGCACCGGCCGCCCAGGCGCCTGTGACCACGGCACCGCCGCCCGCCGCGCCAGCGCCCCGCGCCAAGCCGCCAGCGCCGCCCGCCGTTGCGGCAGCCGCGGCTGCGCCGGCAGCAGAACCGGTGCGGCCCGACAGCACGGCGGCTGCGTCCGTGGCCCCGGCCCGAAAAGCGGCGGCCCCCCGGCCTGCCGCGGAACCCGCGGCGGAGCCGGAGACCCCGGTGCCCGAGAGCACGGCGACCGCGCCCGGCGCCCCGCCCCGGCGGGTGGCGGCAGTGCCGGCCCAGCCCGCCGCGCCTGCGGCCCCCGCCGCGCCGGACCAGCCGGCGACCGACAGCCAGCTCAAGGAGATCCAGCAGCTGCTGGGAATGATGAACTACGACCCGGGGGCGGCCGACGGCAGGATGGGCCGCAAGACCGGCGACGCCATCGGCGGCTTCCAGCGCAGCCAGAAGCTGCCGGTCACGCGCCGGCCCTCGGCGGCGCTGCTGGAGGCGCTGCGCAAAGCGGCCGGCGCCGATGCGCCGGACTGGACGCCGGGGCATTTCTGACCACGGTCCCGACCAGGGATGACACCGGGCCGCGCGATCGGGCGGGCCCGACGCGAGGGGGATGGGCGATGACGCAGGACGCGGTGTGCATCTGGGAGGCCGGGGCGACACTGGGCGAAGGGGCGCTGTGGTCGGCCGAGGAGCAGGCGCTGTATTGGCTCGACATCCTGGCGCCCTGCATCTTCCGCTGGGACCCGGCGACCGGAACCCGGACGGTGTGGCCGATGCCGGAGCCGATCGGCTGCATCGCCCCGCGCCGCCGCGGCGGGCTGGTGGCCGGGATGCGCTCCGGCTTTCACCTCATCGACCTCGACGCCGGCAGCGTCACGCCGATCGGCGACCCGGAGCCGGACCGGCCCGGCAACCGCTTCAACGACGGCAAGGTCGATCCCGCCGGCCGGCTGTGGGCCGGGACCATGGATTTCGACTGCGTCGAATCGACCGGCGCCCTGTACCGCCTGGACCCGGACCATCGCTGGCACCGCATGGATGACGGCTACATCGTCACCAACGGCCCCGCCTTCTCGCCCGACGGCCGCATCCTGTACCATACGGATTCGGAGCGCCGGGTGGTCTATGCCTACGACCTCGACCTCGCCAGCGGCGCCATCGCCAACCGCCGGCCCTTCATCCTGTTCCCCGACGACGGCAGCGATGGCGTGCCCGACGGCATGACGGTCGACCGCGACGGCCATCTGTGGGTGGCGCATTGGGGCGGCGCGCGGGTCAGCCGCTTCCGGCCGGACGGCACGCTGGACCGCGCCATCGCCATCCCGGCGCCGCATGTCACCAGCTGCACCTTCGGCGGACCGGGGCTGACCACGCTGTACGTCACCACCGCCCGGTCCGGGATGTCCGAGGCGGCGCTGCGCCAGCATCCGCAGGCGGGCGGCCTGTTCGAGATCGCCGGCGCCGGGCACGGCCTGCCGGCGGCGCATTTCGCCGGCTGATCAGGGCGGCGGCGGCTCCGGCGGGTTGACGCCCTCGGCCGCTTTGGCCGCCGCCTTGGCTGCGACCCAGTCCTGCAGCGTCCGGGTCTCGAGCCGGCGCACCGGGGCCGAGGGGGTGCCGTCGAAGCGCAGCCCCACCGGCGGCACGTCCGGATGGGCGTGGAAGCCGAAATCGACCCCGAGGTCGAGCCGCCAGCGCGGCAGGTCGAGGGTGAAGCCCCCCGTCCCCACCGCCACGTCGGTGACCAGGCGCAGATCGGTCGCGGCCACCATGCCGTCGGCGATGGTGAAGGTGGCGTTGGTCGCCGGGATCGCGGTGCTGCCGCCGGACAGGGCGGCGCGGAGCCCGTCGAGGAATGCCCCCGGCAGTCCGGGATCGGCCAGCAGCCGGTCCACGGCGGCGAGGTCGAGATCGGTCAGGGTGGCGTCGCGGATCGCGATCAGCCCCTTGCCGGACAGGCCGTAGACGATGCCGGCGACGCTGTTGCCTGTGGCCGCCGCATCGAAGCCGAGATCGAGCTTGCCGGCGATCCCGGCCGGGCCGGCCGACTGCTTCAGCACCGCGGCGAGATCGGCATCGACCACATCGGCGTGCACCGCCCAGCGCGGCATCCCGGCGAGATCGACCCGCCCGCTGCCGCCGAGCCGCCCGCCGGCGACCCCGGCCGACAGCCGGTCCAGCGTCAGCGCCCCCTGGTCGAGCCCGGCGTGCAGCGCGGGCTGGTCCAGGGTCCAGCCGCCGAGCGAGATCGCCGCCGCGTCGAGATCCAGGGTGCCGTCGATCCGGGCGAGGCCGCTGAGGTCGAAGGTCCGCGCCGACCATTGGCCGACGACGTCGCCGGCCGATCCGGCGGCGCCGAACAGCCGGTCGAGCGGCAGCGCCGTGGTGCGCAGCGACACCGCCAGCCGGGGCCGGGCCGCGCCCATGGTCAGCTCGGCCCTGCCGCCCAGCGAGACCGGGCCCAGCGTGCCCTGCAGGTTGTCGAGCAGCAGGCGACCGCCGGCCCAGTCGGCATCGGCGTAGAGGTCGACCGCGCCGAGATCGGGCGCCACCGCATCGCCCTCGCCGAAGCGCCGCAGCAGTGCCGGCAGGTCGGAATGGGTGACGCGCACGCCCAGTGCGGCATGCGGCGCCGCCGCCAGGTCGGACAGGGTGCCGCCCAGCGCCACGGTGCCGCCCAGGGCCTCGACCGTGCCGTCGACCGACAGCGCGGCCGGATCGCCACGCAGCCGCAGCGAGGCCGCGAGTGGGCCTGCCGGAGGCGGCGGCAGCCGGCCGCCGAGGCGCAGGGCGCGGATCACCGCCGCCGGGTCTTCCGCCTGCAGCTGGGCCTGGAGGTCGACATCGCCGAGCGTGGCCAGCGTCCCGATGGCGCCGTTGAGCGTCAGGCTGGTCCCGCCCGGGCCGCCGACCCGGCCGCTGTGGATGGTCAGGGCCCCCTGGGCCAAAGTGGCTTCCAGCCGCAGCGCATTGAAGCCGGTGCCGTCGACCGTGGCGGCGTCGACGGTGGTGTCGAGATTGACGTCGATGCCGCCGAGCACGCCCAGGATGCGGTCGCGTAGCGCCGCGTCGGAGCGCAGCAGGTCGAGCAGCCGCGGCGCCCCCGCCGGGCGATAGGCGTCGAGGTCGATGCGGTTCAGCGTCAGCCTGGCGCCGACGCCCGGCCGCTCGCCGCCGACATAGGTCAGGGCGCCGGTCAGGCGGTTGCCGTCGAGATCGGCGTCCAGCCCGGTGACCCTCAAATTGGCGACGTCGCCGGACAGGGTGGCGGCGACCCTGGCACGACGCAGCGCCGTGGCCGGCACCGGGCCGGGATCGATCCCGGCCCAGGCGAGCGCGCCGCGCAGGTCGTCGGCCGCGGCCTGGACCATCAGCTGCTCCGCCGCCGGCCGGTCGCCGTCGAGCCGGATGGCGCCGGACAGCGCCGCCGAGCCGCCGCCCGGCAGGCCGAAGGCGAAGCGGGTCAGGGTGAGCCGCGCGGCATCCAGCGTCGCCTGCAGCCGGAGGTCGCGGACCAGCCCGTCGCGCACCGCCAGGGCCGCGACGGACAGGTCGAGCGTGCCGGTCACCGGCACCGAGAGCTTGCGCGACAGCGCCTGGAGCAGGCGGGTGCCCAGCGTCGCCGGATCGGCGTCGCCGACCCAGTCGGCCAGCGCCAGCCGGTTGAAGCCGAGCGTCGCCTCGACCCGGGGCGCGGCGCCGAGGATCACCGTCAGGCCGCCGGCGGCGCGCATGTCGCCAAGATCGGCGGTCAGCTGGGTCAGTTCGATGCGGTCGGCGCCCGCCGGGTCGGCGGTGGTCAGCACCGTGCCGCGCAGGGCGAAGACGCCGGGCCGGGACGACGAGGCCGGCAGCTTGACGCCGAGCCGCGCCAGACTGGCGTCGAGGTCCTTGCCCACCACCGAGATGTCGCCCTGCAGACCGCCCTCGGGCCGCAGCAGCCCGCCGATCCGCGCCTCGGTGGCATCGAGACCGACCGTCGCCGTCACCGGCAGGGCGCCGAGCGGCGAGCGCGGCTGCAGCGCCAGGTCGAGCGTCATCGGGATGCCGGCCAGCACGCCGGTGCCGGTGATCGACACCGGCGCGCCCGGCCCGGCGGCGACCAGCCGCGCATCCGCCGTGTCGATGCCGATCTGGCGGCCGCTGCGGCGGTCGAGCCACAGGATCGAACCCTGGATGATCGAGGCGCGGACCGCGCCGACGCGATGGCCGATGCCGTCGCCCAGCCCGTCCCAGGAATGGCGGCCGTCCGGCAGCGTCTCCAATGCCACGCTGGGCTTCTGGAAGGTGACGCCTTCGACCTCGATCCGGCCGAGCAGCAGCGGGAACAGCGCGACCCGCAGGTCGACGCCGGTTGCGGTCAGGAGGTCGGGCACCTCGGCGCCGGGGATGCTGGCGACGCGGATGTCGCCGGCCGACAGGCGCGGCATCGGCAGCATCTCGAACGCGACCGGCCCGTCGATCACGACGGCACGGCCGGTCAGCGCGCCGATTTCATCGGCGATGCGCCCGCGATAGGGGGTCCAGTCGATCTGGCCGGGCACCACGAGGATCGCGGCGACGAGCAGAACGAGGACAAGAAGGAGACCGAAGGCGAATTTCTTCACGGCGCCCAAGCGTCGTCTGGTGGTGCGACTCCGGCCCATGATCGGAAATCACCTGTCGGAGTCACAATACAAAACCAATGAATCGATCGGCAGCGAAGGCCGATCTTATGCCACGCCACGGTTTCCGATAGTGTCGATTGCGACGCGGTGGGCGCAAGGGGTGCCGCCGGGGCCCGGGAATGGTCGGCCGGGGATGATCGGAATGGGGCGCGCTGCCGATGGGGGATGTGATCAATCTGCGGCAGGCGCGCAAGGCCAAGGCCCGCGCCGGCAAGGAGGCGCAGGCGCAGGAGAACCGCATCCGCTTCGGCCGGACCGGCGCGGAGAAGCGGCGCGACGCCGATGCCGAGGACCGCGGCGCCCGGGCGCATGACGGCCACCGCATCGAAGGCGGGGGCATCGAAGGCGGCGGCAACGAAGACGAACAGGATCCGGACGGGGGCAAGGTCTAGATGCGGCACGCTGCGAAGACCGGGATCCTGCTGGCGATCCTGGGGCCGATCCTGGCCGCCTGCGCCGGCCCCGCCAGGTCGCCGGCCGGCGGCGGCACCGGCGGCGTCGCCACCGACTTCCAGCACCTGCCGGGCTGGGACGAGGACGACCTGGCCGCGGCCATGCCCGCGGTGTGGAACACCTGCAGCGTCTATGCCGGCAAGCCGGCGGGCACGCGGCTGAACTACAACGGCATCGAGGGGCCGGTCGAGGATTGGCGGCCGATCTGCGACGCCGCCAACCGCCAGACCGGGCGCGACCGCGCCCAGATCCGCCATTTCTTCGAAAGCTGGTTCACCCCGGTCGCGCTGACCGGCCTGGACCGCGGCCAGTACGGCCGCTTCACCGGCTATTTCGCGCCGGAGCTGAACGGCAGCCGGGTGCGCGGCGGCGTGTTCCAGACGCCGTTGTACCGCACCCCGTCGCGCGACCGCGACCGCCGCCACAGCCGCGCCGAGATCGCCCGCGGCGCCCTGGAGGGCCGCGGCTACGAGATCGTCTGGGTCGACGACCCGATCGACGCCTTCTTCCTGGAGATCCAGGGGTCGGGCAAGGTGCGGCTGACCGACGGCAGCGTCATCGGGCTGAAGTTCGACGGCCAGAACGGCCAGCGCTACAAGGCGGTCGGCCGGGTGCTGGTCGATTCCGGCGTCGCCACGCTGGACGAGATGTCGATGGGCTACATCCGCAACTGGATGCTGGCCAATCCCGACCGCGCCCAATGGCTGATGAACCAGAACCCGAGCTACGTCTATTTCCGCGAGAAGGCGGCGGCGGACGTGGTCGGGGCCCATGACGTGCCGCTGACGGCGGGGCGCAGCCTGGCGGTGGACAACGACTACATCTCGCTCGGCACCCCGGTCTGGCTCGACATCGAGGATGACCCGACGGTGCCGAACCGGACGCTGCGCCGGCTGGTGCTGGCGCAGGACATCGGCGGCGCCATCCGCGGCCCGATCCGCGGCGACCTGTATTGGGGCGAGGGCCACGACGCCGGCGCCCTGGCCAGCGCCATGAACGCCGAGGGCCGGGCCTATCTGCTGGTGCCGCGCGCCACGCTGGGCCTGCCCCCGGCGCAATAGGGCCGGGTGCCAAGCCTTCGCGGCGGAATTCGGGCGGCGAGACCTGCGCGGATCGCCGGCTGGCGATGCGAGGCCTGCAATGGCGCCGCCGAGTCGCCCGACGTAGGCTGGGGATCGCGGCCTCGAGGTCGCTCTACCCGGCCGCCGCCCCCATGACCGTCGCCCTCGCCCCCTCCCGCAGCTCCGTTTCGGCGGGCATCGGCTTTGCCTGCCTCGGCTTCGCCCTCTACACCTGCATGGACACGGCGGTGAAGTGGCTGAGCGCGGGCTATCCCCTCTATCAGGTGATCTTCTTCAACGCCGCCTTCGGGCTGGTGCCGATGCTGGCCTATGCCCAGCTGACCGGCGGCTTCGGCCAGCTGAAGACCAGGCGGTCCTGGCTGCACGGCGTCCGCGCGGCGCTGGCGCTGATCGGCTCCTTCACCTGCTTCCACGCCTATTCGGTGATGCCGATCGCCGACGTCTACGCCATCCTGTTCTGTGCGCCGCTGCTGATCACCGCCCTGTCGGTGCCGATCCTCGGCGAATCGGTCGGCTGGCGGCGCTGGAGCGCGGTCGGCGTCGGCTTCATCGGGGTGATGGTGATGCTGCGCCCGGGCGCCGGCATGGCCAACCCGGCGATTCTGGGCGCCCTGTTCTCCGCCGTCGCCAACGCGCTGGGCTTCCTGCTGCTGCGCCGCTTCATCGCCACCGAGAACCGCATCACCTTCGGCTTCTACGCCAGCGCGGCCACGGCGATCGCCACCGGGCTGATGATCCTGGTGTTCGGCGGGGTGATGCCGGCGCTGAACGATCTGCTGCCGATCGCGATCGGCGGCATGCTGGGCGGCAGCGCCTATCTGTTCGTCACCAACGCCTACCGCCAGGCGCCGGCGGCGGTGGTGGCGCCGTTCCAATACACCCAGATGATCTGGGGCGTGCTGTCCGGCTACCTGCTGTGGCAGGACGTGCCTGATACGACCATGCTGATCGGCTGCGCCATCGTCATCGCCAGCGGCCTGTACATCCTGCATCGCGAGACGGTGCGGCAGGCGCCGGTGGCGCAGGGCGCCACCCCGGCCGGCACCGTCGCCTCGGCCGCGTCGCCGATCAAGACGACTTAACCCACATTACTCCCCGACCGGCGGGAAGCAGGACAGCAGCCAGGACCGGAACGCGCCCGCGGCCGGCGACAGGCGGCGGCCTTCCGCCATCACCAGCCAGTACCAGCTGCGCGGCACCGTGACGTCGAACAGCCGCACCAGCCGGCCGGCGGCGATGTCGCGGGCGCACAGCACGTCGTCGCCCATGGCGATGCCCTGCCCGGCCATGGCGGCGTCGAGCGCCAGGGCCACGTCGTGGAAGCGCGGCCCTCTTGTGGCGTCGATGCCGGCGATGCCGGCGGCGTCCAGCCACAGCGCCCAGGTCTGCGCGCTTTCGTCATGCAGCAGGGTCTGGCCGCGCAGGTCTTGCGGCCGGGCCAGGGATGCCGCCAGGTCGGGGGCGCAGACCGGATAGTCCATGACATGCACCAGCCGCTCGGCCACCAGCCCGGGCCAGGTGCCGCGGCCGTAGCGGATCGCCAGGTCGGTCTGGTCGGCCCGGAAATCCACCAGCCGGTTGGTGGGGTCGAGCTCGATGTCGATGCCGGGATGGGTCTGCCGGAACTCGCCCAGCCGCGGCACCAGCCAGCGCCCGGCAAAGGCCGGTTCGACCGACAGCCGCATGCGGCCGCGCCCGGATTCGGCCGAGATCGCGACCATGCCCTGGGACAGCCGGTCGAAGGCGTCGGCGACCACCGCGGCGAAGGCCTGGCCCGCCTCGGTCAGCACCAGGCCGCGGCCCTCGCGCAGCAGCAGCGGCACGCCCAGCCGGGCCTCGAGCCCGCGGACATGGCGGCTGATCGCGGCATGGCTGACGCCGAGTTCGGTTGCGGCCGCGGTGAAGCTGCCGCGGCGGGCGGCAGCCTCGAAGGCACGGACGGCGTTGAGCGGCGGCAGTGGGCGCATGCCCACCTGTAACTTTTCCTGACAGATCCTGCAAGGGAACGGCGTTTGTGCCGGAGCACCGTTCGCGACAGAGTCGGGGTCAAGCCCAGGAGGCGACCATGTTCCACCGTCTGCTCGACGCCTATCTCACCGTCTTCGCACCGCCGCGCCGCAGCCCGACGCTGCCGGCGGAGCTGCGCGCCGCGGCCGAGCCCCTGCCGCCGCTGCCGATCGGCCGGCGCCGCAGCCGCCCAGCGCCCCGCCCGATGGTGATCGGCCGGCCATGAGCCTGTTCCCGCTGGAGGGCGGCTGCCTGTGCGGCGCGGTGCGCTACCACATCGACGGGCCGCTGGAGTCGGTCGACTACTGCCACTGCCGGATGTGCCAGAAGGCCACCGGCAGCCCGGCCGTGGCCTGGGCGACCGGCCCGATCGGCGGCTTCCGCTGGACCAAGGGCCAGCCGCGCGGCTTCCGCTCCTCCCCGATCGGGCGGCGCTGGTTCTGCGCCGACTGCGGCTCACCGCTGGCCTTCGAGGGCTTCGAGCCCGAGGGCAAGACCATGGGCATCGCCCTGGCGACGCTGGACGACCCGACGGCGCTGCGCCCGCGCCAGCATGCCTGGGTCGGCACCCGCATCCCCTGGCACGTGATCGACGAGACGCTGCCGCAGTATGAGGATGAAGGCCCGCCCAGCGGCCTGTGACCGCGCTACGCGCCCACCTTGACCGCCGGCGCCGCGCCGCCGTTGCGGCGTCCCGGCAGCCGGGCGAAGACCAGCAGGTTGCCGAGCAGCACCAGCGCCACCCCGGCCACCGCCGCCGCGGTCCAGACATAGCCCTCGAGCAGGGCCGAGGCGTTCAGCGCCACCAACGGGAACAGCACGCTGGAATAGGCCGCCTTGTCCGCGCCGATGCGGCCGACCAGGGTCAGATAGGCCAGGAAGGCGACCACCGAGCCGGGGATGGCGAGGTAGAGCAGGGCGCCGACATAGGCCGGCGCCGGATCGAAGCGCCAGGGCAGCCCTTCGGCCAGCACCACGGCGACCAGGATCAGCGTGCCGTACAGCATGCCCCAGGCCGTGGTGGTCCAGGGCGTCAGGCCGCGCCGGCGGTGGATCACCGCGAACACGTTGCCGAAGGCGAAGCCCATGGTGCCGGCCAGCGCCAGGCCCAGCCCGTACAGCGTGTCGAGGTCGAGCCGCGCCGGGTCGATGCCGAACAGCAGCCACAGCCCGGCCAGCCCCACCAGCCCGCCGGCGATCACGCGAGGGCTGAGCTTTTGGCCTAGCGCGACCCAGCTGAACACCGCCGTCCAGATGCTGCCGGTGGAGAAGGCGACGGCGACCAGCCCGCTCGGGACCCAGGCCGAGGCGTGGTAGATCAGCAGGAAATTGCCGCTGAACAACGCCAGCCCCTGGCCGAGGCAGACCAGATGGTCGCGGGCGCGCAGCCGTTCGAACCGGCGGGTGACCAGCAGCAGCGCGAACATCACCACGGTGGCCAGGGCGAAGCGGTAGAGGATCGACAGCTCCACCGCCACCGGGCCGATCTGGTAGTGGATGGCGATCCAGGTGGTGCCCCAGATCAGGACGACAAGCAGGTACAAAACGGCGGTCATGATGGCGCTCAGGGTTCCGGACTCTCGATGCCACCCTGCGCCCGGCTGGGTCGGCGCGGCTTGCACATCCTTGCGCTCTTTCGGCCCCCGCCATGGCGCAGGGCGGGGCGCGGGTCTAGGCTGACGGCACGATGATGGAGCATGGACCCAGGGTCGAGGCCGGGCTGCAGCGGCGGCTGGCGGCGCGCTACGGCGTGGTCGCGGTGCTGGCGTCGTCGCGCGCGGTGCTGGAGCACGCGGCCGAGATCGGCGATGGCTTCACCCTGGCGCAGTGGCGCAACGCCCATGACACCACCGGCTACGAGGCGCCCGGTCACCACACACTGAGCCTGTATCTGGAGGGCGGCGAGGGCACCCGGCGCATCGGCTTCCCCGACCGCTTCGGCGGCCCCGGCCGGTTCTGCCTGCTGCCGGCGGAGCATGAATCGCACTGGATCCTGAGCCGGCCGATGCGCTTCCTGCACTTCTACTTCGACACCGGGGCCCTGGCCGCGGCCGGCGCCGCCGTGCATGACGCCGACATCCGCGAGACGGCGCTGCCGGACGAGACCTTCTTCGACGACCCCGAGGCGGCGCGCCTGATGGCCGGCTTCACCGGGCTGGACTGGAGCGATGCCGGCGACCGGCTGGCCGCGACCCAGACCGGGCACGAGATCCTGGCCCATCTCGCCGGCAGCCGGCTGCGCCGCCGCCCCTCCCCTGCCCTCGACGGCGGCCTGGCCCCGCATGTCCGCCGCCGGGTGCTGGACGTCGTCGAGACGGCGCTGGACCAGCCGCTGACGCTGGGCCGGCTGGCGGCCGCGGCGGGGCTGTCGGAGTTCCATTTCGCCCGCATGTTCCGCGCCTCGGTCGGGCTGCCGCCGCATGCCTATGTGCTGGCCCGGCGGCTGGACCGCGCCCGCCGGCTGCTGGCCGCCACCGACCTGCCGCTGGCCGACATCGCGGCCGCCTGCGGCTTCACCCACCCGAGCCACCTGACCCGGCATTTCCGCGCCGCCTTCGGCGGCCCGCCCGGCGCGTGGCGGGCGGCGATCCGGGGCTGACGATCCGGCTTTATCCGCCCGAAGCCGCCCGCCATAGTGGCGGCAAATGGGGGAGCGGAACGATGAGACGGATGCTGAGCTTGGCCGGCGGCCTGGTGTTCCTGTTCGGCGCGAGCGATCCAGCCTGTGCCCAGGCCACAGCGGAGTGCGCCGCCAAGCTGAAAACGCTGTTTGAGGCCTGGCTGGCACCGATGGAGAAGCTGACATCGGCGGAAGCCCGCTATCTCGCGACGAAGCTGTCGGGCATCCAGATCATCGGCCAGTGGCAAGTCGAACCCGACGGCGACGGATACCGCATCCAAACCCCTGGGTTCCGGACAGCAGTGGTCGCGAGCCTGTCGCCCGTGACCGGTGAGCTTATGCTCGCCTGCGAGCCGGACCAGTGGCACGCGACACCGGCCGCAGATGGTGCCTATGCTCTGGGCGCCGACGCACCGCCGACGTGCCGGCTGGAGGGTGAAGGGGGTTCGGCATGGCCCATCACCGCCGAGCGCCGGCAGACCACAGGCTCGGTTGACCTCAACGGTGCGGGTGGCCTGTCGATAGACACCGTTCTCGAACGGGTATCGGTCGGCAGTACCGGCAACAGCCGCGTGGCCGCGATCAATCGCCTGACCCTGACCGACAGTTTCAAGCTCATGACGAGCGGTCGTTCGGACCTGACCGAGCACTATATCCTTGAAGGCGCCTCCTTCGCCGGCCAGGGCAACTATGGCACAATCACGGCCGACCTGATCGCCATCGACAGCTGGGCGCAAGGGGCCGACATCCCGACCGTTACGGGCGCCTCGGTCGCATTGGTAAGGCGCCTTACCGGGCTGGCGGACTATCCCAGGCCCATGTCCGGGATGTTCCTGGGCAAGTTCGAGGACATCCGGGTTGTCCGACCTTTTCAGGAAAAACTCCTCGACGGCTGGGGCACCGACGGCCACGCCGAGGTCAAGATCGAAGGATTGCAGACGTCGATCCCTGACAGGACGATCCGGATCGGCAATCTGACGCTTCGCACCACATTCACGGGCCTCGACCAGGAGGCTGGCGATCTGACTGTGCGCATCGCAAGCCAAGGCATATCGGCCGAGCCGTCGGCCCCATACACCGCATGGATGCCGGCCGAAGGAACGATCGAGGTCTCGTTCCAGAGCCTGCCGCTGCGGGCCTTACTGGCAAACTCGATGCTGCCGGGCAAGGCGGCCCCCGAGTATACGGTTCGACTGCTCAACGAGGCGTCGAGCCGCATCCTCATCGAGACCTTCCACTTCACCGCACCCCAGAGCCTGCTCGATCTGACCGGAGCGGTCTGGTCGGCCGGCGAGACGGAACGGACGCTAACCGGCCAGTTGCACCTGCGCCTGGCTGGCCTCGACGACCTGTTGGAGAGGCTGAAGGACCAACTGCGAAGCCGCGAAATCACCGAGGGCTTGAGCGTGCTGCGAGTCCTGGGACGACAGATCACTCTGCCGGATGGCGGCGCCGCCCGGGACTACGAGATCGTGCTCGATCCGGAGAATCGCATCTTGGTCAATGGAAGCGATGTGCGGGGACTGCTCCGAGATCCGCCCTGATCCGAGTCTTCCGCCTATCCGCCGTAGAAGCTGCGGTACCACTCCACGAAGCGCGGGATGCCGATCTCGATCGGGGTGGTCGGGTGGAAGTCGATCGCCGCCTCCAGCTCCGCCACATCGGCGTAGGTCTCGGGCACGTCGCCGGGCTGCAGCTCGCGGAAGATCTTCTGCGCCTCACGGCCCAGCGCCTTTTCCAGCACCCCGATCATGTCCATCAACGCCACCGGTCGGGTGTTGCCGATGTTGTAGAGCCGGTAGGGCGCCGTGCTGGTGGCCGGGTTCGGCGCGTCGCCGGACCAGGCCGGGTCGGGCGCCGGCACGCGGTCCAGCACCCGGGCGACGCCTTCGACCAGGTCGTCGACATAGGTGAAGTCGCGCAGCATATGGCCGTGGTTGAACACCTCGATCGGCCGCCCCTCGAGGATGGCGCGGGTGAACAGGAACATCGCCATGTCGGGCCGGCCCCAGGGGCCGTAGGCGGTGAAGAAGCGCAGGCCGGTGACCGGCATCCGGTAGAGATGGGCGTAGCAATGCGCCATCAGCTCATTCGCCTTCTTGGTCGCGGCGTAGAGGCTGAGGGGATGGTCGACATTCTGCCGCACCGAGAACGGCATCGCCGTGTTGGCGCCGTAGACCGAGCTGGATGAGGCGTAGACCAGGTGGCGCACGCCGTTGTGGCGACAGCCTTCCAGCACGTTGAGGAAGCCGACCACATTGGCGTCGACATAGGTCTCGGGATGGGTCAGCGAATGCCGCACCCCGGCCTGGGCCGCGAGATGCGCCACCAGGCCTGGCTTTTCCCGGGCGAACAGGTCGGCCATGCCGGGCCGGTCGGCGATGTCGAGGCGGTGGAAGGTGAAGCCCGGCTGTTCGGCCAGCACCGCCAGCCGCGCTTCCTTCAGCCGCACGTCGTAATAGGGGCTGAGGTTGTCGACCCCCACCACCCGGCGCCCGGCCGCGAGCAGCCGCCGCGCCAGGGTGAAGCCGATGAAGCCGGCAGCCCCGGTGACGAGGACGGGATCTGCGCCCGAGAACTCAGGGGACGGGTCGACCGGGGCGGGCATCTACAGGCTCCAATAGGCGAGGCGGGACGGCACGCTCGCCGGATCCAACGCGGATTTCACATCCATGACCAGGCCGCCGTCGCGCAGGCAAGGCCAGAATTCACCGAACGGTCGGTCAATATAAGCCCGGTGCGGCACCGCCAGCACCAGCGCGTCGAGATCGCGGAAGGCGCCCAGGCCGGACAGGGTGAGGCCGTATTCGTGCCGCGCCCGGTCCGGATCGGCCAGCGGATCGTGGACCAGCGGCTCGATGCCGTAGCCCGCGAGTTCGGTGACGATGTCGGGCACCCGGCTGTTGCGCAGGTCGGACACGTTCTCCTTGAAGGTCAGGCCGAGGATGCCGACCCGGGCGCCCAGGATGGTGCGGCCCTGGCGCGCCAGCACCTTGACCAGCTTGCCCGCGAGGAAGGCGCCCATCTGGTCGTTGATGCGGCGGCCGGCCAGGATCATCTCCGGCCGGTAGCCCACCGCCTCGGCCTTGGCCGTGAGGTAGTAGGGGTCGACGCCGATGCAGTGGCCGCCGACCAGCCCGGGCTGGAACTTCAGGAAATTCCATTTGGTGCCGGACGCGGCCAGCACCTCGGCCGTGCGCAGGCCGAGCCGGTCGAAGATCATCGCCAGCTCGTTCATCAGGGCGATGTTGAGGTCGCGCTGGGTGTTCTCGATCACCTTCGCCGCCTCGGCGACGCGGATCGACGGCGCGCGGTGGATGCCCGCCGGCACGATGGCGCCATAGGCCGCCGCCACGCGCTCCAGCGTCGCCGCGTCCTGGCCGGAGACGACCTTGACGATGCTCTCCAGCCGGTGCTCGCGGTCGCCGGGGTTGATCCGCTCCGGCGAATAGGCCAGGGCGAAGTCGATGCCGGCCCGCAGGCCGGAGGCGCGGGCCAGAGCCGGGCCGCACACCTCCTCGGTGGCGCCGGGATAGACGGTGGATTCGAACACCACCACGGCGCCGGGCGACAGCGCCCGGCCGATGGTCTCGCAGGCCCGCAGCAGCGGCCCGAAATCGGGCCGGCGCTCGGCATCGATCGGCGTCGGCACGGTGGCGACGAAGAAGGTCGCGCCCTTCAGCACCGCCGGGTCGGCGGTGATCGCCAGGCCGGTGCCGGCCAGGTCCGCCGCCTCGACCTCGCCGGTGATGTCGCGGCCCTCGCGCAGCGCGGCGACGCGGCCGGGATCGATGTCGAAGCCGACAGCGCCGGGGTAGCACCGGGCGAAGGCCAGCGCCACCGGCAGCCCGACATAGCCCAGGCCGACGACGGCGATGCGCTCCGCCGCAAGGGACTCCGCCGCAGGGGATGAGGTCATGCCGCGGTCCGGCGGGTGCGGGGGCGCCGCTTCACCGCGGCCGCCACCGGCTTGGCCACCGGGTCCGCCACCACCCCGGTCAGGGTCTTGCGGATCTGCGCCAGCTTGGCCTCATGGGTGATCTTCAGCCCGAACACGTCCTTGACGTAGAACACGTCGACCGCGCGGGCGCCGAAGGTCGAGATCTTGGCCGAGGAGATCTGCAGGCCGAGATTGGTCAGCGACCGGCCGACGGCGTGCAGCAGGCCCGGCCGGTCGCGGCCGTTCAGCTCGATCACCGTGTGGGTGCGGCTGGCCTCGTTGTCGACCAGCACGCGCGGCGCGATCGACACCGCGTTGAACCTGGGATAGGTGCGGTGCCGCCGCTCCAGCTCGGCCGACATCTTCATCTCGCCGGACAGGCTGCGTTCGATCGCGACCTTGACCTTGGCCAGCCGCTCCGGCGCGTCGAAGGCGCCGCCCTCGACCGCGTCCTGGACCAGGAAGGTGTCCAGCGCCATGCCGTCGGCGAAGGTGAAGATCTTGGCCTCGACGATGTTGCCGCCGGACACGGCGATGGCGCCGGCCAGGCGCGAGAACAGGCCGGGATGGTCGGCGGTGTGGATGGTCAGCTCGGCCACCGTGCGCTGCTGGTCGACCCGGATGTCGATGGCCAGCGGCGTGGCCTCGGCCTTGGCGTCCGCCGCCTGCACCAGCCGGGCGTGGCGGGCCTGGGTGGCGCCGTCGAAGGCCAGCCAATAGGCGCGGCTGACCTTGGCGATATAGGGCTCGACCGTGTCCTTCGGCCAATCCGCCAGCGCCTCGCGCAGCAGGTCCTTGGCCAGCTCGACCCGGCGCTCGGCCCCGACCGTCTCGTCGGCGCCCGACAGCCGCTCCTCGGCCCGGTAGTAGAGCTCGGACAAGAGCGTCGCCTTCCAGGCGGTCCAGCGCCCGGGGCCGACCGCGCTGATGTCGGCCGCGGTCAGCACCAGCAGCAGCCGCAGCCGCTCCGGGCTTTCCACCGCGGCGACGAAGTCCTGCACCGTCTTGTCGTCCTCGATGTCGCGCTTGAAGGCAGTGTCGCTGAGCAGCAGGTGCCAGCGCACCAGCCACTGCGCGGTCTCGGTCTCCTCCGGCGTCAGGCCGAAGCGGGGGCCCAGCTTGCGCGCCACGCGGGCGCCCAGCACCGAATGGTCGCCGCCGCGGCCCTTGGCGATGTCGTGGCACAGCAGGGCGACGTAGAGGGCGCGGCGCGACCCGGTCTTGCGCATCACCTGGGTGGCCAGCGGCAGGGTGTCCGCCGCCTCGCCGGTCTCGATCCGGTGCAGGATGCCCAGCGCGAACAGCGTGTGCTCGTCCACCGTATAGGTGTGGTACATGTCGTACTGCATCTGCGCCACCACGCGGCCGAAATCCGGGATGAAGCGGCCCAGCACGCCGGCCTCGTTCATGCGCCGCAGCGGGATCTCCGGGTCCTGCTCCGCGGTCAGGATCTCCAGGAAGATGCGGTTCGCCTCCGGGTCCTCGCGCAGGCCCGGGATGAGATCGATGTTGCGGGTGATCAGCTTCAGCGCCGCCGGATGGATGTCGAGGTCGCGCAGCTGCGCCACCCGGAACAGCCGGATGATGTCGACCGGGTGCTCGCGGATCTGCTTCTCGCCGGCCAGGCTGATGCGGTCGCCGTCCAGCGGCAGCCCGTCGACCATGGGCGCCGCGAAGCCGAGGAAGGCCAGGCCGCGCTTCGGCCGCCGCTGGCTTTCCGCCTCCAGCGCCGCGCAGAAGATGCGGGTGAGGTTGCCGACCTCCTTGGCCACCAGGAAGTAGTGCTTCATCAGCCGCTCGACGCCCTTGGCGCCGGCATGGTCGGTGTAGCCGGCGACGCGTGCCATCTCCGGCTGCAGGTCGAAGGTCAGCCGGTCCTCGGCCCGCCCGGTCAGGTAGTGCAGCTGGCAGCGCACGGCGCGCAGGAAGCTCTGCGACCGGCGGAAGTGCCGCGCCTCCTCCTCGGTCAGCACCCCCTTGGCCACCAGCCCCTCGACGCCATCGACCTGGTAGAGGTACTTGCCGATCCAGAACAGGGTCTGCAGGTCACGCAGGCCGCCCTTGCCCTCCTTCACATTCGGCTCCAGCACATAGCGGCTGTCGCCCATGCGGCGGTGGCGGGCGTCGCGTTCGCCCAGCTTGGCTTCGGTGAAGGCGGCGCCGGTGCCGGCCGCCACCTCCTCGATGAAGCGCTTGCGCAGCGTGTCGTACAGGGACGGCTCGCCCCACAGCAGCCGGGTCTCCATCAGGCTGGTGCAGATGGTGGTGTCGCTGCGGGCCAGGCGCAGGCATTCGTCGACCGAGCGCACGGCGTGGCCGACCTTCAGCCCGAGGTCCCACAAGAGGTAGAGCATGTACTCCACCACCTGCTCGACCCGCGGGTTGCGCTTGTAGGGCAGCAGGAACAGGAGGTCGATGTCGGAGAACGGCGCCAGCTCGCCGCGGCCGTAGCCGCCGATCGCGGCGATGGCGAAGCGTTCGCCCACCGTCGGGTTGGACACCGGGAACAGCCGCGACACGGTCAGCGCCGCCAGCCCCGCGATCAGCACATCCATGAGATAGGCGGATTCGCTGACGCAGGCATCGGCCGACCCGTCCTCGTCGACGAAGCGGCGGCGGACCACCGCACGGCCGTCCGCCAGCGCCTGGCGCAGCACCGCCAGGATCTCCGCCCGCTGCGCCTGGGCGTCGCCGCGGTCCAGTGCTGCGTAGAGACGCTGCTCCAGCACCGCGGGATCGATGATCTCGAGCGGCGCGTCGATCCGCTCGCCGCCGCGCCGCACCGCGCTGGGCGCAGGCGAGGCGGCAGCCGAAGGCGCTGCCTGCGGCAGGAAGCGGCGGAGGCGGCCACGCAGGCCGGGTCGGGCGATGATCTCGTCGGGCATGATGGGTCTTAGGTGAGCAGCGCCTTCAAAGCATACAACCGTTCGAGCGCTTCGCGCGGCGTCATCGCATCGGGATCGATCTCCGCCAGCGCGGATTCGACCTCGGACGGGCCTGCCGCCTCTGCCAGCGTGGTCGGCCGCGCCATCGCCGCCGAGAACAGCGGCAGGTCGTCGACCAGCCGGGCGACGCTGCGCCCCTGCTTGCCCTGCTCCAGCGCCTCCAGCACCTCCTCGGCCCGGCCGATCACCGCGGCCGGCAGCCCGGCCAGCCGGGCGACATGGATGCCGTAGGACCGGTCGGCGGTGCCCGGCGCGACCTCGTGCAGGAACACGATGTCGCCCTGCCACTCCTTCACCCGCATGGTGTGGCAGGACAGGCGCGACAGCCGCGCCTGCAGCGCCGTCAGCTCGTGGTAATGGGTGGCGAACAGCGCGCGGCAGCGCGTGGTCTCGTGCAGATGCTCGACGCAGGCCCAGGCGATCGACAGCCCGTCGAAGGTGGCGGTGCCGCGCCCGATCTCGTCGAGGATGACCAGCGCCCGCGGGCCGGCCTGGTTCAGGATCGCCGCGGTCTCGACCATCTCGACCATGAAGGTGGAGTGGCCGCGCGCCAGGTCGTCGGCGGCGCCGACCCGGCTGAACAGCCGGTCGACCACGCCGATCTCGGCATCCTCGGCCGGCACGAAGCCGCCCATCTGGGCCAGCACGGCGATCAGCGCGTTCTGGCGCAGGAAGGTGGATTTACCGGCCATGTTCGGGCCGGTCAGCAGCCACAGCCGACGCTCCTCCGACAGGTCGCAGTCATTGCCGACGAAGGCGCCGCCCTGGGATTCGGCCAGCGCGATCTCGACCACCGGGTGGCGGCCGCCCCTGATGCGGAAGGCGGTGTCGTCGGTCACCCGCGGCCGGCAGTAGCGCCGCTCGACCGCCAGCTCGGCCTGCGACGCGGCGACGTCGAAGCCGGCCAAAGCGCGGATCGCGGACGACACTGCCTCGGCCCGGCCGGTGACCTCGCCGACCAGGTCGGCGAACAGCCGCAACTCGATCGCCAGCGCCTTGTCCGCCGCCTCGGCGATCGACCGCTCCAGCGTGCCGAGCTCGACCGTGGTGAAGCGCATCGCCGAGGCCATGGTCTGGCGATGGATGAAGGTGCCGATATGCGGCGGCTGGGTTAGCTTGTCGGCCTGGTTGGCCGAGACCTCGACGTGATAGCCGATGACGTTGTTGTGGCGGATGCGCAGCGTCGAAATCTTGGTCTCGTCGACGTAACGCTGCTGCAGCGCCGCGATCAGCCGGCGCGACTCGTCGCGCAGGGTGCGCAGCTCGTCCAGCTCGGGCAGGTAGCCCGCGGCGATGAAACCGCCGTCGCGGATCAGCAGCGGCAGCTCCTCCGCCAAGGCCCGGGCCAGCCGGTCGATCAGCCCGTCATGCTCGCCGAGTTCCGCCGCGGCGCGGGACAAGAGCGGCGGCAGGTCGAGGAAGCGCGGGGCGCCCAGCCGGTCGCGCAGGGCGGTGCCCTGGCGCAGCGCGTCGCGGATCGCCGCGAGATCGCGCGGGCCGCCGCGGCCGAGGCCCAGCCGGGTCAGCGCCCGCTCGCCATCCGGGCAGGCGCGCAGCAGGGTGCGCAGGTCGTCGCGCAGCCGCCCGTCCTCGACCAGCGCCTGGACGGCATCGAGCCGTTCGCCGATCGCCGCCGGGTCGGTCAGCGGCGCCGCCAGCTGCGATGCCAGCATGCGGGCGCCGGGGCCGGTGACGGTGCGGTCGATCGCGGCCAGCAGGCTGCCACGGCGGTCGCCCGATAGGGTGCGGGTCAGTTCGAGGTTGCGGCGGGTGGCGACGTCGATCTCCATCACCGCGCCGCGCGGCAGGCGGCGGGGCGGCGACAGCCGCGGCAGCGCCTTCTGGGTCAGCTGGATGTAGTCGACCAGGGCGCCGGCGGCGGCGACCTCGGCCCGCTCGAAGCTGCCGAAGGCATCGAGGGTGCCGACCCGGAACAGATCCTGCAGCCGGCGCCGCCCGTTCTCGCTGTCGAAGCGGGCGCTGGGCTGCGGCGTCAGCCGCATCTTCCAGTCGCCGAGCAGCTCGAACAGCGCCGGATTCTGCAGCACCCGCTCGGGCAGCAGGATCTCGCTGGGGTCGAACCGGGCCAGCGCGGCGCCCAGCCGGTCGGGCGCGGTCGGCTCGGTCACCAGGTCGCCGGAGGAGATGTCGACCGCGGCGATCGCCAGGGTGCCCGCGACCTCGGCCAGCGCCACCAGGTGATTCGCGCTGCGCGGCTCCAAGAGGCCGTCCTCGGTCACCGTGCCCGGGGTGACCACGCGCACAACCTCGCGCCGCACCAGCGTCTTGCCGGAGCGCTTGCGCGCATCGTCCGGGCTTTCGGTCTGGTCGCACAGCGCCACCCGGAAGCCCAGCCGGATCAGCCGGGCCAGATAGGCCTCGTGGCTGTGCGCCGGCACCCCGGCCATCGGGATGTCGCCGCCCTGGTGCTGGCCGCGCTTGGTCAAGGCGATGTCGAGCGCCGCCGCGGCCTTGACCGCGTCGTCGAAGAACATCTCGTAGAAATCGCCCATGCGGAAGAACAGCAGGCAGTCCGGATGGGCCGCCTTGGCCTCCAGATACTGCGCCATCATCGGCGTGACGGGCGGTTCGGTCGTCGCGGGGGTGCTGCTGTCGGGCAAGGCTGTCGACACGGGGCTCGGGGATCGGATGGGCGAAGGGCGGACCTTAGCACGCCTTTCCCACACTTCTCACGCCCTTGCGTCGCCTTGCGACAGGTGGGGTACCGGGGCCGGAACGCGGTTGCGCCGCAGGGTGGTTTTCCCGGCGGCGCCCCGCCCGATCCCCGCGCCGAAGCCCACCGACCACAGGCGGCCGGCGATCCGGAACCGGATCCGCGGCGCCCCCTCCCCCATGGCGGATGGCGCCGCTGCGACTCGGATCATACTAAGATTGATAATCACTCTCAATCTCCATTGCCGATCGACGGGATGCGACGCGTCCGGGGCCGCCGGACAGGCGGCCCCGGGTCAGCGTTGCAGCACCCGGCGCATCACCAGCTCGTCGCCGAGCATTTCGCCGGTCTCGACGAAGCCCTCGGCGGCGTAGAGCCGGCGCGCCACCAGGTTGGCCGGGTCTACGCCGAGCATCACCCGCTCGCTGCGCGGCAGGCGGTCGAGGATGGCCAGCGTGGCGCGCAGGGCGGCGCGGCCGAAGCCGCGGCCCTGGAACCGGGCGTCGATCATCAGCCGGTAGATCCAGCGCCGGCCTTCATCCGGGTCGAGCGCGTGCATGACGAAGCCGACGACCCCACCATTGGTGGCATCGCAGACCCCGAGCGGCACGCACCAGGGCATCTCATCCGCCTCGGCGATGGATTCGGCGTTGGAGGCGACGAAGCCCGCCTGGTCGGGCAGCACCCGCAGCGAGGCGAACACGGCGCGATCCTGCGACGTGACCATGGGGACAAGCCGCACCGGCGGCGCTGCCGGCAGGGGCGGCGCGCGATATGCGTACATGTGATTTAGTTCCTATATAGCGTCGATAACCCAAGCCTCGCGCCCGACACGGAGGTCGGGCACAGGCCGGTGGGATCTAGCGACGGGAAGCGGCGGGGCAGTGCCCGAAGGCCCCGCCCCGCTCCCGTTTCAAGATCTGAGCCCGACGTCGCGTCTGAGGTATTCGCTCAGCGAATCGGTGTCGCGGGGTTTTCGGCGCGGCGTCACGAGGACGCGACCCAGCTCCGCAAACGCGACGACGATGAGCGACAGCGACGGACGGAAGGCACGCTTCTCGTTCGAAACGAACATGATGGTCTCCAAATCGGTTTGGAGGTTGATGAACCGTCCGGCCGACACGGGTCGGGCCGATGAGGGTCGGACCTGTAGCGGTCGGACGGGGCGAATCCGTCACGCGGAATGCGGGACGGAATGGGGTGGAAGGTTGAAGGACGAGGATCGGATGCGGAGGCGTCGGAAACGGCCCGTTGGGGTCCGTCCGGCGGTGTCGGCAGCGATCAGGTCAGTGCAGGGAAGCTATCAGGTCGTGAGTCGACGAGATCTGATCGTGCAGACGTTCAGGCGGTCTTGCCGCGGTAGAGATGAACATTGGTCATTGCACGATCCTCCCTGGAATTGGAGTAGAGCCGAGAGATACGGGATTGCCGCTGCGTTGCGCAAGCGGCCTCTTTTGGGTGCAGTGCGAAGAGATCTTGGCGTTGCAGAAGAGCCACAGTCGGAAGGGCTTGACGGTCGGTTGCGGCGAAGGTCCAGTGATCGGCCCCGCATCCACCCAGCGCCGCCGGACATCATGACCACATCATCGCTCGATGACGACGCCCTCGCCTTCCACGCCCAGGGCCGCCCCGGCAAGCTGGAGATCAGTGCGACCAAGCCGCTGACCACCCAGCGCGACCTGTCGCTGGCCTATTCCCCCGGGGTGGCGGCGCCCTGCCTGCGGATCCATGCCGATCCAGCGGCGGCCTACGACTACACCGCCAAGGGCAACATCGTCGCCGTGATCTCCAACGGCACCGCGGTGCTGGGCTTGGGCGACCTGGGCGCGCTGGCCAGCAAGCCGGTGATGGAGGGCAAGGCCGTCCTGTTCAAGCGCTTCGCCGACATCGACGGCATCGACCTCGAGGTCGACACCCGCGACGTCGACGAATTCGTCAACTGCGTGCGCTTCCTGGGGCCGTCCTTCGGCGGCATCAACCTCGAGGACATCAAGGCGCCGGACTGCTTCATCATCGAGGCCCGGCTGCGCGAGCTGCTCGACATCCCGGTGTTCCACGACGACCAGCACGGCACCGCGATCATCGCCGCGGCCGGGCTGATCAACGCGCTGGAGCTGACCGGCCGGACCATCGGCGACATCCGCATGGTGCTGAACGGCGCCGGCGCCGCGGCGATCGCCTGCGTCGAGCTGTTCAAGTCGCTGGGCACCCCGGCGCAGAACATCATCCTGTGCGACAGCAAGGGCGTGGTCTACCAGGGCCGCACCGAGGGCATGAACCAGTGGAAGGCGGCCCATGCCGTCGACACGCCGCACCGCACCCTGGCCGAGGCGGTGGCCGGGTCCGACGTCTTCATCGGCCTGTCGGTCAAGGGCGCGATGACGCCCGAGATGGTCCGGTCGATGGCGGACAAGCCGATCATCTTCGCCCTGGCCAACCCGGACCCGGAGATCGCGCCGGACGCGGTCAAGGCGGTGCGGTCGGACGCCATCATCGCCACCGGCCGGTCGGACTATCCCAACCAGGTCAACAACGTCCTGGGCTTCCCCTACATCTTCCGCGGCGCGCTGGACGTCCGCGCCCGCACCATCAACGAGGCGATGAAGCTGGCCGCCGCCCACGCGCTGGCCCGGCTGGCCCGCCAGGACGTGCCGGATGAGGTCGACAGCGCCTATTCCGGCCGCCGGCTGCGCTACGGCCCCGAATACATCATTCCGGTGCCGTTCGACCCGCGGCTGATCGAGGAGATCCCGCTGGCCGTCGCCCAGGCGGCGATGGAATCGGGCGTGGCGCGCAAGCCGATCACCGATGTCGCCGCCTATCGCCAGAGCCTGCGCCGCCGGCTGGACCCGACCGTCGACAAGCTGCAGCTGATCTTCGACAAGGTGGCGTCGGCCGACACCCGCGTGGTGTTCGCCGAGGGCGAGGAGGAGCGCACCATCCGCGCCGCCATCGCCTTCCGCGCCGCCGGCTACGGCACGCCGATCCTGATCGGGCGCGAGGAGCGGGTGCGGGAGACCATGGCCCGGATCGGCCTGCCCGAGGCCACCATCGCCGAGCTGGAGATCCACAACGCCCGGCTGTCGCGCCACAACGAACGCTACATCGACTTCGTGTGGCGCCGGCTGCAGCGCCAAGGGCTGCTGCAGCGCGACGTCGCCCGCATGGTCAACCAGGGCCGCAACATCTTCGCCGCCTGCATGGTCGCGCATGGCGACGCCGACGCCATGGTCACCGGCCTGACCCGCAACTTCACCACCTGCTTCGAGGAGATCACCCGCGTCATCGACCCGGCGCCGGACCATGTGCCCTTCGGCCTGTCGATGCTGACGGTGCGCGGCGGCACGGTGCTGATCGCCGACACCACGGTGCATGAGCGGCCGGACCCGGAACTGCTGGTCGACATCGCGCTGCAGGCCGCGGCCAAGGCGCGGGCGCTGGGGCATGAGCCGCGGCTGGCCTTCGTCTCCTCCTCCAATTTCGGCCAGCCGATGCGGGAGTTCACCCAGCGCATCCGCGACGCCGTCACCATCATGGACGCCCGCGCCAAGGCCGGCGGGGTCGATTTCGAATACGACGGCGAGATGACCGCCGAGGTCGCGCTCGATCATGAGCTGATGAAGCGGCTGTACCCCTTCGCCCGCCTGTCGGGACCTGCCAACCTGCTGATCATGCCGGCGCTGAACGCGGCCAATATCGGCGCCAAGATGCTCCAGAAGCTGGCCGGCGCCTCGCTGATCGGGCCGCTGATGTGCGGCCTGGAGAAGCCGGCGCAGGTGGTGCAGATGGGCGCGACGGTGACCGAGATCGTCACCGCCGCGGCGCTGGCCGCCTACGACGCGCTGCCGCAGCGGCGATAGTTCCCTCGCTGCAGCGCACAAAAAAGATGGGGTGATCCGCATCGGCGGAACGCCTCGGCACTAGCCCTGGGGCGCGGTCCGCATTATGGTCCGCGCCCATACCCCTTCGGAACGACCAGGGCCGTCATGGATATCAACAAGATCCCGGTGGGCGTGAACCCGCCCTTCGACGTCAACGTCCTCATCGAGAACCCGATGGGCGGGGTGCCGGTGAAGTACGAGCTCGACAAGGAGTCGGGCGCGATGTTCGTCGACCGCTTCCTGCACACCGCGATGGCCTATCCCGGCAATTACGGCTTCATCCCGCACACCCTGTCGGGTGACGGCGACCCGGTCGACGTCATCGTCGTCGGGCGCGAGCCGGTGATGCCGGGCGCCGTGCTGCGCGCCCGGCCGGTCGGCGTGCTGCTGATGGAGGACGAGGCCGGCGAGGACGAGAAGATCCTGGCGGTGCCGGTGTCGAAGCTGCACCCCTACTACGCCAAGGTGCAGAGCTACGAGGACCTGCAGGAGATCCTGCGCGACCAGATCTCTCACTTCTTCGCCCATTACAAGGACCTGGAAAAGGGCAAGTGGGTCCGGATCATGGGCTGGGACGGGCCGCAACGGGCCGCCGAGATGATCGTCGCCGGCATCGAGCGCGCCAAGGCCGACAAGAAGACCGCCGCCGAGTAAGCACCCCGACCGACATCGTCCTTGAGCCGCCCGGCCTGCTGGGCGACTCTCAGCGCACGGCCCCTGCCGGGAGCGCGCGATGTCGGTCCGCAACCTGGACGCCCTGTTCCGCCCGGCCTCGATCGCCCTGATCGGGGCCAGCCGCCGTCCGGGCTCGGTCGGCGCCGTGCTGGCCCGCAACCTTTTCGCCGGTGGCTTCGGCGGGCCGGTGATGGCGGTCAACCCCCGGATCCAGTCCTTCGGCGGCGCCCCGTCCTACCCCTCGGTCGCCGCCCTGCCGGTCGGGCCGGAGCTGGCGGTGATCGCCACCCCGCCGGCCACCGTGCCCGGGCTGATCGCCGAGCTGGGCGCCCGCGGCACCCGCGCCGCCGTGGTCGTCACCACCGGCCTCGATGCAGGCCCCGAAGGCGCGGGGCTGCGCCAGGCCATGCTGGACGCGGCCAGGCCGCATCTGCTGCGCATCGTCGGGCCCCATTGCCTGGGCCTGATGGCCCCGCATCACGGCGTCAACGCCAGCCTGGGCCATGTCGCGCCGCTGGCCGGCGACATCGCCTTCGTCAGCCAGTCCGGCGACATCGCCGCCGCGGTGCTGGACTGGGCCACCCATCGCGGCATCGGCTTCAGCCACGCGGTGTCGCTGGGCGACATGGCCGATGTCGATTTCGGCGACCTGCTGGACTGGCTGGCCGCCGATGGCCGCACCCGGGCGATCCTGCTGCATGTCGAGACCGTCACCCAGGCCCGGAAGTTCATGTCGGCCGGGCGCATCGCCGCCCGCACCAAGCCGGTGGTGGTGATCAAGGCCGGCCGCACCGGCGCCCTGGCCGGGCCGGACGCGGTCTACGACGCCGCTTTCCGCCGCGCCGGCATGCTGCGGGTGTTCGACCTGGCCGAGCTGTTCGACGCGGTCGAGACCCTGGCCGGCGGCCTGCGCGTCGACGGCGAGCGGCTGGCGATCCTGAGCAATGGCGGCGGCATCGGCGTGCTGGCGGCCGAGGCGCTGGCCGATGCCGGCGGCAGCGTGGCGGCCCTGTCGCCCGAGACCCTGGCCCGGCTGGACGTGGCGCTGCCGGGCCACAGCCTCGGCAACCCGGTCGATGCCATCGGCCCGGTCGACATCCGCGGCGACGCCACGGGCGAGCGCTATGCCCGCACACTCGATGCGTTGCTGGCCGATCCGGGCAAGGATGCCGTGCTGGTGCTGAACGGTCCCAGCGCGCTTGCCGATCCGATCCCCGCGGCGCGGGCGATGGTGCAGTCGGTGGCGCAGGCGACGGCGCGCAACGGCCGGCGGCCGCCCGTGCTGACCAGCTGGCTGGGAACCGGCGCCGCCGCCGTCGCGGCCAGACGCCTGCTGGCCGAGGCGCGGATCCCCGGCTACGCCACCCCCGGCCAGGCGGCGCGGGCGTTCATGCACCTCGCCCGCCATCGCCGGAACCAAAAGTCGCTGATGGAGACGCCGCCGGCCCTGCCGGAGGATTTCGTGCCCGACACCGAGGCGGCCCGGGCGGCGATCGCGGCTGCGTTGGTTGAGGGCCGGTCGACCCTGGCCGAATCGGAGGCCCGGTCGTTGCTGGAGGCCTATCGGATCCCGGTGGCGCCGGCCGGCAGCGCGGCGGGGTCGGAGGCGCACCCGCTGATCCTGGCTATCGGCGAGGATCCGCTGTTCGGCCCGATCCTGCGCTTCGGCCAGGGCGGCGCCGCCGCCGGGATGCTGGGCGACAGTGCCGTCGCCCTGCCGCCGCTGAACGCCGTGCTGGCGCGCGAGCTGATGGCCCGCGCCCGGGTCTGGCGGCTGCTGCAGGGCTATCCTGGCCGGCCGCCGCCCGACCTCGACGCCATCGCCCTGACCCTGGTGAAGCTGTCGCAGCTGGCCGCCGACCTGTCCGAGGTGGCCGCGCTCGAGATCAATCCCCTGCTGGCCGATGCCGCCGGCGTGCAGGCGCTGGACGCCCAAATCAGGGTGCGGCCGCCGTTGCCGGTGGGCACGCCGCGATTCGCCATCCGCCCCTACCCGCAGCGACTGGTCGAGCGGCTGGTGCTGCGCGACGGGCGCGAGATCGTGCTGCGGCCGGTGCGGCCGGAGGACGAGCCGGCGATTCGCGAGATGCTGCAGCGATCGGCCCCGGCCGATGTCCGGCTGCGCTTCTTCAGCACCATGCGCAGCTTCAGCCACGAATTCGCCGCCCGGCTGACCCAGATCGACTACGACCGCGAGATGGCGCTGGTGGCCGAGGCCGAGGAGGACGGGCGCAGGGTGCTGCTGGGGGCCGTGCGCATCATCGCCGACCCGGACAACGAGACCGCCGAATACGGCATCATGGTGCGGTCCGACCTGAAGGGCCACGGGCTGGGGTCCCGGCTGATGACCGAGATCATCGCCTATGCCCGCAGCCGCGGCCTGAAGCGGATCTACGGCGAGGTGCTGCGTGAAAACGTCACGATGCTGCGCATGGCGGGAGAGCTCGGCTTCGCCCGCGAAGATGTGGCCGACGAGCCCGGCATCGTGCATGTGACGATTTCGCTCGACGACCTGCCCGCTCTCGGTCAGCATTCCTGACAATTGTTCGACCGTCTGGGGGACAGGCTGGTCGGCGTTTTGTACTTTGAATGAAGGACTTATCCGTATACGTTAATCGCCTGCGTTAATGTTGGGGCCTGCGGCGCCGCCGTCGGTCTTTGCGATTCGGGGGAGCATGGAGGGGAATATGCCAGGGACAACCCGCTGGACCAGGGCTGTTGCGGCCACCGCGTTGCTTGCCGGCCTGCTGGCCGCCTGCGCCGAGGCGCCCAAGCCGAAGCCCGTGGTCGCGAGCGGCCCCTGGGGTGCCGAGATTCACGAGGCGTCGCGTCGCTTCGACGTGCCCGAGGCCTGGATCCGCGCCGTAATGCAGGTGGAAAGCGGCGGCCAGACCCATTGGAAGGGTGGCCAGCCGATCACCAGCACCGCCGGCGCCATGGGCCTGATGCAGGTGATGCCCGGCACGTATGACGAGCTGCGCTACCAGCACGGCCTGGGCGGCGATGCCTACAACCCGCGCGACAACATCATCGCCGGCGCGGCCTATATCCGCGACATGTACGACCTCTATGGCTATCCCGGCTTCCTCGGCGCCTACAATGCCGGGCCGGAACGCTATCGCCAATACGTCGAGGAAGGCCGGCCGCTGCCGCGCGAGACCCGGCGCTACATGGACATCATCGCGCCGCAGATCGCCGGCATCCTGCCCGGCAAGAGCGCGCCCGACCGCATGACCCAGTACGCGGCGGCCCAGATCGACCGGCAGATCCCGGCGACCCGCAACACCACCGTGGTCGCGGCGATGAAGCCGATCCCCGACGGCTCGTCGATGCGCGGCACCACCGTGGTCGCAGCCATGCAACCCATCCCCGATGGCTCGTCGATGCGTGGTGCGACCGTGGTCGCAGCCATGCAACCCATCCCCGATGGCTCGTCGATGCGTGGTGCGACCGTGGTCGCAGCCATGCAGCCGATCCCCGATGGCTCGTCGATGCGCGGCACCACCGTGGTCGCGGCGATGCAGCCGATCCCCGATGGGTCGAGCGCCTACCGCGCCGTGCAGCAGAATCCGGTGGCCGCCCTGGCCGCCCGGACGGTGCAGCCGGCCCCGGTGCAGATGCGGCCGATCCCCGACGCCGGCGCCGTCCAGGTCGCCACCGTGGCCCCGGCCGCCCGCACCGTCGTGGTGCCGGCCCCGGTCCGCATGGCCCCGATCCCCGACGGCAGCAGCCAGGTGGCCGCGGCAACCCCGGTGACGCGCAGCGTGCTGCCGCCGCCGGCCCGCATGGCGCCGATCCCGGACGCCCAGCCGGTGGCCCGCGCCCCGGCGCCCGAGGTCCGGGTCGCGGCGGCGGTTCCGGCTGCGCCGCCGGTCCGCGCCACCGCCGCCCCGACCCGCATGGCGCCGATCCCCGACGCCCCGCCGGTCCGCGTGGCCTCGGCCAAGGCCAACCGCCCGGCGATCCAGCAGGTCGCCGACGCCGGCGAGCCGCGCCGCCAGACCAACGGCCTGCCGGCCGGCTGGTTCGTTCCCAGCGCGCCGGGCAAGTAGGCCGGCGCTCCCTGCTCCCCAAAAAAGCCCGCGATGCCGGTCCGGCGTCGCGGGCTTTTTGCTGTCCGAAGCCGGGATCAGGTCGCGTCGATCATCCCCTTGCCGTCGCGGCGATAGCTCCAGGCGCCCGAGGGCGGCAGGCTGCGCCAGACGAAGTCGACCAAGCGCCCGCGCAGCCCCAGTTTGCGCCGCGGCAGCGGCGACAGGATCTGGTTGGTGATCTGCAGGAACTGGCCGGCCCGGCCCATCCGGGTGAAGGCAGCGTCGATGATGCGGCGCTGCAGCTCGAGCGGGAACCAGATGATCGGCAGGGTCGACACCACCGTCGACAGCCTGATGACACCGGCCGCCTCCAGCATCGTGCCGATGTCGGCAACGTCGCCCTCCAGCACCCGCACGCCCGGGAAGCGGCGGCGCAGCACGGCGCACAGCTCCGGCATCTTCTCGACCACGATCAGCTTCTCCGGCGGCAGTCCGGTCGCCAGCAGCTCCTCGGTGATGCTGCCGGTGCCGGCGCCGAGCTCCAGCACCGGGTCCTCGACCCGCGGGTCGACATGGCGGGCGAAGGCCCGGGCCAGAGCGGGGCTGGAGGGCGCCCAGGCCGCGATCTTGAGCGGCGACCGGAACCACAGCCGAAGGAACAGCCAGGAATCCTTGTTCATGCGACGCCTCCGAATCCGGGGTCGAGACTACGGGTCGGCACGATCATAAGAGCCCGCCTGGCGGCGGATCAGGCCTGGGCCTGGACGTCCAGCGAGTAGCCGGCCGAACGGACGGTGCGGATCAGGTCGATCTCGGTGTCGTCGTTCAGCGCCTTGCGCAGGCGGCGGATGTGCACGTCGACGGTGCGCGGCTCGACATAGACGTCGTGGCCCCAGACGATGTCGAGCAGCTGCTCGCGGCTGAACACCCGGCCGGGATGCTGCATGAAGTGGCGCAGCAGGCGGAACTCGGTGGGGCCGAGATGGACGTCGCGGTTGCCGCGGCGGACGCGGTGGCCGCCGAGATCCATGCTGAGATCGGCGTAGCTGAGCATGTCGCCGGCGCTGGACGGCGAGGTCCGGCGCAGCACCGCCTTGATCCGGGCCAGGAGTTCCGGCGTTGAGAACGGCTTGGCGACATAGTCGTCGGCGCCGGAATCGAGGCCGCGGACGCGATCCCCTTCCTCGCCGCGCGCGGTCAGCATGATCACCGGGATGTCGCGGGTCTTGGCGCCGCGGCGCAGCTGCCGGCAGACCTCGATGCCCGAGAGATGCGGCAGCATCCAGTCCAGCAGCACCAGGTCGGGGCGCTGCTCGCTGGCCAGCAGCAGCGCCTCTTCGCCGTCATAGGCGGCCAGGACGCGGAAGCCCTCGCGCTCCAGGTTGTAGGTCAGCAGGGTGACGAGGTCGACTTCGTCCTCGACCACCAGAACCAGCGGCTGAATGCCGGCCCTCATGGGCTATCCTCCGACTTTGCCTCGGGGATGACGACGGTGAAGGAGGATGAGTCGCCCTTGGGGCGCGCATCCTTGATCGGCTTGCCGGTGAGCAGGAAGTGGATCAGCTCGGCGATGTTGGTGGCGTGGTCGCCGATGCGCTCGATGTTCTTGGCGATGAACAGCACATGGGTGCAGGGCGTGATGTTGCGCGGATCCTCCATCATGTAGGTGAGGGTCTCGCGGAACAGGCTGGTGTAGAGGTCGTCGACCGATTCGTCCTGGCGCCAGGCGGACAACGCCTTCTCCAGGTCGCGCTCGGTGTAGGCGTCGAGCACGTCCTTGATGATCTGCTGCACCATCCGGCCCATGCGCGGCAGCGTCGCCACCGGCCGGACCACCGGCACCTGGGCCAGCGCCAGGGAGCGCTTGGCGATGTTGGCGGAATAGTCGCCGATCCGCTCCAGGTCCGAGGCGATGCGCAGGGCTGAGACCACCTCGCGCAGGTCGCCGGCGAAGGGCTGGCGCAGCGCCAGGATCTGCACCACCTGGGCGTCGATCGAGGTCTCGTAGGCGTCCATCTGCTCGTCGCTGCGCACCACCCGGCCGGCGAGGTCGGCGTCGCGGCGGACCACGGCCTGGATGGCGAGCTCGAGCTGGCTTTCGGCCAGGCCGCCCATCTGCACGATGGTGCGGCGCAGCGCCTCGAGCTCCTGATCGAAGGATTTGACGATATGTTCATTAGCCATGGTGCGGACCCTTCCTGACCGGGAGCTCAGCCGAAGCGGCCGGTGATGTAGCTGTGCGTCCGCTCGTTCTTCGGGCTGGTGAACAGCTCCGAAGTCTCGCCGAACTCGACCAGCTCGCCGAGATACATGAAGGCGGTGAAGTCGGCGGCGCGGGCCGCCTGCTGCATGTTGTGGGTGACGATCGCGATGGTGTAGTCGGTCTTCAGCTCGTCGATCAGCTCCTCGATCTTCGCGGTCGAGATCGGGTCGAGCGCCGAGGTCGGCTCGTCGAGCAGCAGCACGTCCGGCCGCATCGCGATGGTGCGGGCGATGCACAGGCGCTGCTGCTGTCCGCCGGACAGGCTGGTGCCGCTCTTCTTCAGCTTGTCCTTGACCTCGTCCCACAGCGCGGCGCGGCGCAGCGCCGCCTCGACCCGGCTGTCCATCTCGGCCTGGTCCAGCTTCTCGTACAGCCGGATGCCGAAGACGACGTTGTCGTAGATCGACATCGGGAACGGCGTCGGCTTCTGAAACACCATGCCGACCCGGGCGCGCAGCAGGTTGACGTCCTGCTTCGGCGCCAGGATGTTTTGGCCGTCCAGCAGCACTTCGCCGGTGGCGCGCTGCTTCGGGTACAGATCGTACATCCGGTTCAGGATGCGCAGCAGGGTCGACTTCCCGCAGCCCGAGGGACCGATGAAGGCGGTGACGCAGCGCTCGTACAGCGGCAGGTTGATCTTCTTCAGCGCCTCATGGTCCTCGTAGAAGAAGGACAGGTTGCGGACCGTGACCTTCTCGCGGAGGTCGCGGCCGAGGCCGGTCGGGCGGTCGACATTGATGTTCATGTCGAGCGTCGTCACCTGCGCACCATTGCCTGTCATGACCGTCAGCCCTGCTTGCTGCCGAGCGAGGAGAGCGCCCGGGCGATGATGTTGAGGAGGAGAATCGTCACGGTGATCAGGAGCGCCCCGCTCCAGGCCAGCTCGACCGATCGCGGATCGGTGCTGTTCAGCGTCATCTGGTAGATCGTCACCGGCAGGTTGGCGATCGCCTGCCCCATGTCCGCGCTCCAGAACTGGCTGCTGAACGAGGTGTAGAGCAGCGGCGCCGTCTCACCGCTGATGCGCGCGATCGCCAGCAGGACGCCGGTGATGATGCCGTTGCGCGCGGCGCGGTAGCAGACCTGGGTGACCACCTTCCATTGCGGCGAGCCCAGCGCCGACGCCGCCTCGCGCAGGGTGTTCGGCACCAGCCGCAGCATGTCCTCGGTGGTGCGGGTCACCACCGGGATCGCGATGATCGACAGCGCCACCGCCCCAGCCCAGCCCGAATAGTGGCCGAACAGGCCCGCGACCAGGACCTGGTAGACGAACAGGCCGATCACGATCGACGGGGCGCTGAGCAGGATGTCGTTGACGAAGCGGATGACCTCGGCGAGGCGGCTGGTCTTCCCGAACTCCGAGAGGTAGGTGCCGGCCATGATGCCGACGATGGTGCCGATCACCGTGCCGATCAGCGTCATCAGGAAGCTGCCGTAGATCGCGTTCAGCAGCCCGCCCCCGTCGGAGCCCGGCGCCGGGGTCGATTCCGTGAACAGGGTCACGCTGAGCGACCCGACGCCGTTGATGAAGAGCGTCGCCAGGATCCAGACCAGCCAGAGCAGTCCGAACAGCGCTGCACCGAGGGAGATGGTCAGCATCACCGCGTTGGTCGCCCGGCGGCGGGCGTAGCGGGCAGAGGCGATCTGCATGGCGGTCTAGCTCCCTGCCTTGCGCTGCAGCCGCATGAGCTGGAGCTTGGCCAATGCCAGGACGATGAAGGTGATGACGAACAGCGCCAGGCCGAGGGCGAGCAGGGCCGAGTTCAGCAGTTCGCTCGGATTCGAATTGGCCAGGTTGGCGATGGTCGCGGAGATCGTGGTGCCCGGCGCCAGGAGCGACGCGTTGATCTTGATGGCGCTGCCAACCACGAAGGCGACCGCCATGGTCTCGCCCAGTGCCCGGCCGAGGCCGAGCATGACGCCGCCGACCACGCCGGTGCGGCTGTAGGGCAGCACGACCTTCCACATCACTTCCCAGGTCGTCGCGCCCAGCCCGTAGGCGGATTCCTTGAGCAGCGGCGGCACCGTCTCGAACACGTCGCGGGTGATGGCGGTGATGAAGGGCAGGATCATGATCGCCAGGACGATGCCGGCGGTGAAGATGCCCTGGCCGTAGATCACGCCGGAGAACAGGAAGCCGATGCCCGGAAGCTGGCCCAGCGTCGCCTTCAGGAAAGGCAGGATCGTCTGCTGCAGCACCGGCCCCAGCACCAGAAAGCCCCAGATGCCGTAGATGATGCTGGGGATGCCGGCCAGGAGTTCGATCGCGATGCCGAAGGGCCGCTTGAGCATCGGCGGGCACAGCTCGGTCAGGAAGACGGCGATGCCGAAGCTGACCGGGACGGCGATGATCATGGCGATGACCGAGGTCACCACGGTGCCGTAGATCGGCGCCAGGCCACCGAAGATCTCCTTCGGCGGCTGCCAGGTCGGATCCACGAAGAAGCCGGGGCCGAAGGCCTGGAGCGCCGGCAGCGCGCCGACGGTCAGCGAGACGATGGCGCCGCCGAGCAGGATCAGGACCAGTACGGCGAAGGACTGCGTGGCCAGGCGGAAGATCGTATCCGCCGTGCGTTGGCGCCGGGCGACCCCCGCACCGATCCGCATTCCGATGTTCTGCGACGTCGCATCCACCATAAATCACCTTGCCCGGGAAGCAGGCGGCACCGTGCGGCCGGTTGTGACCCGCACGGTGCCGTATCGATCAGGAACCGGCTGCGATCACTTGGACGCGGTCCAGATCGCCTTGCCGTCGGTGGCCTTGATGTTGTCGGCCCAGGTCTTGTGAACCATGGTCACAACCGCTTCCGGCATCGCCACGTAGTCGAGGCTTTCCGCTTCCGGGGTGCCCTTGCCGTAGGCCCAGGCGAAGAACTGCAGTGCGGTGGCCGCGGCCGCGGCATCCTGCGGCTGCTTGTACATCAGGATGAAGCTGGCGCCGGTGATCGGCCAGCTCTCGGCACCCGGCTGGTTGGTCAGGATCACGTAGTAGCTCTTAGCGTTGGCCCAATCCGCGTTGGCGGCGGCGGCCTGGAAGGTCTTGATCGTCGGCTCGAGCGTCTTGCCGTCCTTGTTGACCATCCGGGCATAGGTCAGCTTGTTCTGCTTGACGTAGGCGTATTCGACGTAGCCGATGCCGCCTTCGGTCTGCTGGACGGCGCCGGCGACGCCGGCATTGCCCTTGCCGCCGAGCCCCGTCGGCCACTGCACCGAGGTGCTGGCGCCGATGGTGTCCTTGAACTTGGCGTTCACGCTGGACAGGTAGTTGGTGAACAGGAAGGTGGTGCCCGACCCGTCGGCGCGGTAGGCCGGAGCGATGTCGGTGCCCGGCAGCTTGAGGTCCGGGTTCAGCTTCTTGATCTTCTCGTCATCCCACTTGGTGATCTCGCCGAGATAGATCTCGGCGATGGTGTCACCGTCGAGCACGAGCTTGCCCGGCTCGATGCCCGGGATGTTCACGACCGGCACGACGCCGCCCATGACCATCGGGAACTGGACCAGCCCGGCGGCATCCAGGTCTTCGGCCTTCAGCGGCATGTCGGAGGCGCCGAAGGTGACGGTCTTGGCCTTGATCTGGTTGATGCCGCCGCCGGAACCGATCGCCTGGTAATTCAGGCCGACGCCGGTCTCTTTCTTATACGTGTCCGCCCACTTGGCGTAGACCGGGGCCGGGAAGGTGGCGCCGGCGCCGGTGATGTCGGCGGCCATGGCGGTGCCCCCGAGGAGCATGGCGGCAGCGCCGATCACCGCGCCGCGAAGGGTGGATCGTGAAAAGAGCTTCACGGGGATCTCCTGTGGTGGGTGGCGGCGACCCGGAATGTCGCCGGTCGAACGGCGAAGGCCGTATCCGTCCGCAGGCTATAGACGCCGGCACCGAAGCTTTTACGACAATTCGGTTACAGTTTTATGAAGGGCCCGGCCGCCGGCCTTTGCGCCTGGTGCTGCGGGCAGGTGCACCGTGAAGACGCTGCCGCGCCCGACCTCGCTGTCGATCTCCAGCCGGCCGCGATGGCGGCTGACGATGTGCTTGACGATGGCGAGGCCGAGGCCGGTGCCGCCGACGGCGCGGCTGCGCGCCGGGTCGATCCGGTAGAAGCGTTCGGTCAGCCGCGGCAGGTGTTCCCTGGCGATGCCGTCGCCCTGGTCGGTGACGGTGACGACCAGGCCCGGGCGCCGCCCTTCCTGGACGGTGCGGGCGGAGATGCCGACCACCGAATCCGGCCGGCTGTAGTTGATCGCGTTGGACACCAGGTTCTGGAACACCTGGTACAGCTGGTCCGAATCGCCGACCACTGCCGGCAGGTCGGGCGACAGGTCGAGTTCGAGCCGCTGGTTCTTGCGCTGAGCCTTCAGCTCCAGCGCGTCGGCCACTGCCTGCAGCAGCGGGCCGATCGTCACCCGCCCGGTCGGCGGCACATGCTCGTCGAGTTCGATCCGCGACAGCGACAGCAGGTCGTTGACCAGCCGCGACATGCGTTCGGCCTGCGCCTGCATGATGCCGAGGAAGCGCTCGCGCGCGGCCACGTCGTCGCGCGCCGGGCCGCGCAGCGTCTCGATGAAGCCCATCAGGCTGGACAGCGGCGTGCGCAGCTCGTGGCTGGCATTGGCCACGAAATCGGCACGCATCTGCTCGATGCGCTTGGAGATGGTGAGGTCGTAGAGCGTGACCAGCAGCGCCGGCTCCGGCCCGCCGCCCGGCTCGCGATGGGCCGCCTCGGGCGGGACGATCTCGGGCGAGACCGCGGTGTCGCGGCGCTCGAAGCGCTGGATGCGGACCTCGAACTCCCGTTCGATCGGCACCGGCAGGTTCAGGGGCACGGTCTGCACCGCACCGCCGGCCAGCACCGCATCGACCGCCGCCACGATCTCGGGATGGCGGATGGCGTCCGCCATGTCGCGGCCTAGCAGCCGGTCGCCGAACAGCCGCCCGGCGGCGCCGTTGGCGCGCAGCACGCTGCGATCGCCGGCCAGCACCAGAATCGGGTCCTCCTGCGCCTCCAGGATCTCCGACGCGGTCTGCAGCTCGACCGCCAGGGTGCGCTCGCGGCCGCGGGCGTGGCGCTGCAGCCGCAACAGGTGCAGGAACAGCACTTGGCCGATCTCGGTCGACGGCCGCGGCGGCGTCTCCGGCGCCTCCACCGTCGATGCCGCGATGTGGCGGCGCAGCAGTTCGAGGTCGCGCAGCAGGCGCCAGGCGAACAGGCCGGCGACGGCGACCACCGCCAGCACGCCGGCCGCAGCCAGCCAGACGCCGATTCCCCCCGCCCCCGCCGACAGGAACAGCGCCGCGATCACCAGGACGGCGATCGCGCCGATGCCAAGCAGATGACGGTAGATCGGACCGGCCATGCACGCGCCTCGAGCAGCGAGCCTAGGATACCGCGATCATGCGGGGGACGGCGAAGCTACGTGAGGGCGGTGACAGTTTCGTGTCGATTCCCTGCGGCATGCGGACCGCAGGGATGCGCCCGCCTCAGGATGGCTTGGACATGCCGGCGCCGACGCCGACATAGGGGCCCTGGGCGGGCTTGACCGCCGGGTCGCAGGCGGCGGCGAGCACCGCCACCGCGATCAGGGCCGACGCGAGACCGAGCCGCCGGTTCTTCATCGTCATTCCCCCTTGGCCACGCCGACCATGGCCGGGCGCAGCAGGCGTCCCTGCAGCACATAGCCGGGCTGGATCACCTGGATGATGGTGCCGGCCGGCTTGCCGCTGCCCGGCAGTTCGAACATCGCCTGGTGGAAGTTCGGGTCGAACACCTCCCCCACCGGCTCGATCCGGGTGACGCCGTTGCGCTCGAAGGCGGCCAGCAGCTGGCGCTCGGTGGCGGCGACGCCGTCCATCAGGGTCGCCAGGGCCTGGTCCTGCTCCACCGCCTCGGCCGGCACCGCATCGATGGCGCGGCGCATGTTGTCGGCGGCGTCCAGCAGCGACTTGGCGAAGCTGGAGATCGCGAACTTCGCCGTGTCCTCGCGCTCGCGCTCGGACCGGCGGCGGATGTTCTCGGTCTCGGCCAGCGCGCGCAGCGCCTGGTCCTTCAGCTTGGCGGTCTCGGCCTCCAGCGCGGCGATGCGGTCCTGCGCCTCGGCCAGTGCCGCCCCATCGTCACCGGCTTCGGATTCGGTCGCGGCGACACCCTCGACCGCGGGCTCCAGGCCCTCGGTCTCCGGCTCCGTCGCGTCCGGGCGGGGCTCGGGGGACATCGTCTTGCTCTGCATCATGCTACCTGGTTCGTGTTCTCGTTGGTCCACAGGAGACGCCCTATCATCTTCGCGGTGTAATCCACCATCGGGATGATGCGGGCGTAGTTCAGCCGCGTCGGCCCGATCACGCCGATGGCGCCCACCACGCGCTGGTCGCCGCCCTTGTAGGGGGCGATGATCATCGAGCAGCCGGTGTGGCTGAACAGGCCGTTCTCGGCGCCGATGAAGATCTGCACGCCCTCCGCGGCGTTGGCCGCGTCGAGCATCTTCAGCATCGACTCCTTGGTCTCCAGCACCTGGAACAGGCCGCGGATGCGATCGAGGTCCTCGAGCGCGGTGACGTCGCTGAGCAGGCGGGACTGGCCCTTGACGATCAGCGTGCCGCCCCCGCTGCCGCTCCAGGTGGCGAGGCCGGCCTCGACCACCTTGGTCGAGAGGGCGTCGAGCTGGGTGCGCTGCGCCTCGATCTCGGCCGTCACCTCGGTCCGGGCCTCGGCGATGGTGCGGCCGACGATGCGGGCGTTGAGGTAGTTGGTGACGTGGACGAAGGTCGAGGCCGGCAGCCCGAGCGGCACCTCCAGCACGCGGTTCTCGACCATGCCGTCCTCGGTGACCAGGACGACCAGCGCCCGGCCCGGCGACAGGTTGACGAATTCGATGTGCTTCAGCGGGCGGTCGGCCTTGGGCGCCAGCACCAGCCCGGCGCAGGCGGACAGGCCGGACAGGGTCGACGTCGCCTCCTCCAGCATCTCGGCGACGCCGCGGCCGGCCTGGGCGCATTGCGCCTCGATCGAGGCGCGCTCGCTCTCGCCGACATCGCCCAGCTGCATCAGCCCGTGCACGAACAGCCGCAACCCCGCATCGGTCGGCAGCCGGCCGGCCGAGGTGTGCGGCGCGTAGAGCAGCCCGGCCTCCTCGAGGTCGGCCATGACGTTGCGGATGGTGGCCGGCGACAGCGAGGCGCCGAGCCGGCGCGAGAGGGTGCGGCTGCCCACCGGCTCGCCGGACTGGACATAGGCGTCGACGATCAGGCGAAAGACCTCGCGGGATCGCTCATTGAGCTCCCGGAAGGCCTGGCCCGTCGATCGGGTCGAGAAGTCGTTCAATGCGTTCATGGCTGTCGCCACGCTATGTAGGCGCCGTTCGGCCCGAATCAACGCCCCGGGCTTTACGGGCAGGACCTGCGAGGATAGCGTGCGCGACCCTCGCCGAGAAACAGAAAGCCATCCCATGCGACCGTCCGGACGCGCCATCGACGCGCTGCGCGCCATCCGCCTCGAAACCAACGTCAACAAATATGCCGAAGGCTCCTGCCTGGTGAAGTTCGGCGACACCCATGTGCTGTGCACCGCATCGGTCGACGACCGCGTGCCGTCCTGGCTGAAGAACGGCGGCAAGGGCTGGGTCACGGCGGAGTACGGCATGCTGCCGCGCGCCACCGACCAGCGCACCGACCGCGAGGCCGCCCGCGGCAAGCAGACCGGCCGGACCCAGGAGATCCAGCGCCTGATCGGCCGGTCGCTGCGCGCCGTCACCGACCTCAAGGCGCTGGGCGAGATCCAGATCAAGGTCGATTGCGACGTGCTGCAGGCCGATGGCGGCACCCGCACCGCGTCGATCACCGGCGGCTATGTCGCGCTGGTGCTGGCGCTGCGCCACCTGGTCCAGATCCGCAAGCTCAAGGCGCTGCCGCTGATCGACAGCGTCGCCGCCATCTCCTGCGGCCTGTACCAGGGCCAGGCGGTGCTGGACCTCGACTATGCCGAGGATTCCAGCGCCCAGGCCGACGCCAACTTCGTCATCACCGGCAAGGGCGGGCTGGTCGAGGTGCAGGCGACGGCGGAGCAGACGCCGTTCACCCGCGCCGAGTTCGACGCGCTGATGGGCCTGGCGGAGCAGGGCACCGCCGAGCTGGCGGCGCTGCAGCGCGCGGCGCTGGGCGAGGCGTAAGGCCCACCATAGGCTTGGCCGACGACTCCCGGGGCTGGCCGACACGCCGGCCCCGTTCTCGTTCCCGCCCTGTCCCCTGCCCTGTTTTCGACAACGTCTCGGGGTAGTTCCGTTTCTGGCCGTTTGTCGTGTATTGAACTGCGGCCCCGGTTTCGGGCACCGTCGAGCCGGTATCCCTTCCCGATACTCATCGAGGCGCAGGCCATGCGTCAGGCATTCTTGCAGGCATTGCGCGACGTCCTGGGGCCGACCCCGGGCATCGCGGTGATCCATTCCTCGCTGGCCCGGCTGGTGCCGCCGCCGGGCTTCGGGCGCTGGGACGCGCTGTACGGCCTGCGCGCCCTGATCGATTCGGGTTGGACCGTGGCGCTGCCGTCCTTCACCTTCAGCTTCTGCGGCGGGCGGCCCTACCACCACGCCGACAGCCCGTCCGAGACCGGGGTGCTGGCCGACTGGCTGCTGACCGGCGATCGCAGCGCCCGGCGCACCGCCCACCCGATCTATTCCTTCGTCGTCGCCGGGCCCGAGGCCGAGCGCATCGCCGCCTGCCCGACGACCACCACTTTCGGCGCCGATTCGCCCTTCGGCCTGTTCGCCCGCGAGGACGCGACCACCGTCATGGCCGGCTGCGGCTGGGAGTACTGCACCCAGTTCCACCAGCCGGAGGAGACGGCCGCCGTCCCCTACCGCTATTTCAAGGACTTCGCCGGCACCGCGGATTATGGCGACGGCGCCCATGACGTGAAAGCGCGGATGTTCGTGCGCGACCTGGCGCTGAACCCCCGCAACGACTTCACCCCGGTGGTGGACCGCCTGCGCCGCGACGGCGCGATGGCCACCGCCTCGCTGTGGCGCGGCACGGTCGAGGCGGCGAGCACCGCCGCGATCGAGCGCATCTGCGACACCATGCTGGCCGCCGACAAGTTCGCCTTCGTCGAGAACGGCGCCGAGCTGGCCCATCGCCACGCCAAGCTGAAGCAGGCGGCGAAGCAGCCGCCGCTGCGGCTGGCGGTGCTGGGCAGCGCCAATGTCCACCACCTGACCGCCGCCCTGGCCGACCAGCTGTCGACCCTGCTGCCGGACCGCACCGCCGAGATCCACGAGGTGCCCTACGGCCAGCTGCGCCAGGCCCTGCTGGACCCGCGGTCGGAGCTGCGGCGCTTCGACCCCCAGATCTCCGTGTTCTGCGACCGGCTGGAGGACCTGGCCGGGCAGCCGTCGCTGGACGGGCTGGCCCCCGACCTGCTGCTCGACCTCGCGGCGGGCTATGCCGAGATGATCGCCGGCCATCACGCCGACAACGGCGGCTGGGTCGTGGTCCATCGCTTCGCAGTGCTGGGCCGCATGGCCGGCGGCATCGGCGACAAGGATGCGGCGGCGCTGATCGCCCGCGCCAACGCCATCCTGGACGAGCGGCTGGGCGGGCTGGACCGGCTGGTGTGGCTGGACCTGGCGGCCGAGGCCGGCGCCGCGGCGGTCCCCGTGCTCGACGCGCGGCTGTGGTATCTCGGCCGCTTCCCATTCTCCGAAGCCTTCAACCAGCGCCTGGCCGGGCGCTGGGCCGGCATCGCCCTGGCCGTGCTGGGCAAGAGCGCGCGGCTGGTGGTGCTGGACCTCGACAACACGATGTGGGGCGGGGTGCTGGGCGAGGAGGGCATCGCCGGGGTGCGCATCGGCGGCGACTATCCCGGCAACGCCTTCCTGGCCTTCCAGAAGGCGGTCAAGGCGCTGACCGAGCGCGGCATCGCCCTGGCGGTGTGCAGCAAGAACGACGAGGATCTGGCGCTGCAGGCGCTGGAGACCCTGCCGGCCATGCAGATCCGGTCCGGCGACATCGTCGCGCACCGCATCAACTGGCGACCGAAATCCGCGAACATCCAGGAGATCGCGGAGGAGCTGAGCCTGGGCCTGGAATCGGTGCTGTTCGTCGACGACAACCCGGTCGAGCGCGAGGCGGTGCGGCGCAACCTGCCCGGGGTCAAGGTGCTGGACCTGCCGGCCGACCCCGCGCTCTACGCCGACGCCCTCATGCGGTCGCCCTGGCTGGAGGTCGCGGCGGTCACCGCCGAGGACCGCAAGCGGGTCGGCAGCTACAGGGCGCGCCGCCAGATCGAGCAGCAGCGCACCACCGCCGCCAGCCTGGATGATTTCTACGCCAGCCTGCAGATGAAGCTGCACCTGCAGCCGCTGGACGACAGCCGCATCGCCCGGGCGGCGCAGCTGTGCCAGAAGACCAACCAGTTCAACACCACCACCCGCCGCTACGACCAGCGCGAGCTGCGCCAGATCGTCGACCAGGGCGGCGACGTCGTGGTGCTGGGGCTGGAGGACCGCTACAGCGAGCTCGAGAACATCGGCCTCTTGATCCTGAAGCAAGACGACGGCGCCCCCGGCGCCGGCGTGGTCGACAACTACCTGCTGTCCTGCCGCGTGCTGGGGCGGGGGCTGGAGACCGCGATCCTGGACTGGGCCGTCGGCCGCGCCGCCCATCGCGGCTGGTCGGTGCTGCGCGGGCCGATCATCGAGACCGAGCGCAACACCCCGGTGCGCAACGTCTTCCAGGATGCCGGCTTCGCCCGCGCGGATGACCGGCCGGACTGGGCCCGGCCGGTGACCGGCACGCCGGTGATGCCGCCCTGGCTGACCATCGTCGACACGACGACCCCGCAGTGACGGATCCCGCCATGACCACAGCTTCCCCCCGCGGCTTCGAGCAGTTCGAGGTCGGCGACACCGTCGTGTTCGACCGGGCCTTCAGCGCCGAGGAATGCGCCACCTTCAGCGCCCTGAGCGGGGACCACAGCCCGATCCACAATGATCCGGTCTATTCCGCGACCACGCCGTTCGGGCGGCCGATCGTGGCGATGCACCTGACCATGGCGCCGCTGTCGATGATCGCCGGCATGGTGTTTCCGGGGTCGTCCTCGCTGTGCCTGGGCGAGGAGGTCCGCGCCGTCGGCCCGGTCTATTTCGGCGACAGGCTGCGCTATTCCGCCCGGATCATCGGGGTGAACGCCAGCCACCATGTGCTGACCATCCGGGTGCTGGCCCTGCGTGAGGCCGAGGTGGTGCTGGACGTGACGATGCGGGTCCAGTCCCGCGATCCCACCGAACTGACGATTCCGGCCCTGCCGGTGTCGAAGGGCACCCAGCCGTCGCTGGCCGTGGTCACCGGCGCGACCGGCGAGATCGGCAGCGAGATCGCCCTGGCCCTGGCCCAGCGCGGCTGGTCGCTGCTGCTGCAGGGCCGCGGCGACGCAGCACGCCGCGACAAGCTGGGCCAGGCCTTGGACCGCTTCGGCATCCACACCGAATTCGTCGCCGCCGATCTCGCCACCGCGGCGGGACAGGGCGCGCTGGCCGAGGCGGTCACGCGGCAGGACCGCATCGGGCTGGTGGTGCACGCGGCGTCGCCCGGCGTCACCGCGCCGGTCGAGGAGCTGGTGGCGGTGAACTACACCGCGCTGAAGGCGGTGGCCGACGCCGCCTTGCCGAAGCTGCTGGAGCGGCAGGGCGGGGCCGTGCTGCTGCTGGGCACCCGCGCGGTCGAGATGTCACTGCCCGGCTGGGAAGCCTGTGCCGGGGCCAAGAGCATGGCCACCACCCTGGTCAACGGCATCGAGCGCCGCCATGCCGGCTTCGGCGTGCGCGGCCTGACCCTGTCGCCCAGCCTGGTGGCGACCCGGTTCTCGGCGGCGTTCCGCGACGATGCGCCGTCCCTGCTGCCGGGCGAGGTGGCCGAGGCGGCGGTGGCGATGGCCGAGGATCTGACCGCCACCGGCAACGCGGTGATGATGGAGCCCGGACGCAGCACGCGCGGGCAGTTCGGCTTCCACACCGCCCGCGCCGCCGAAGCGCCGGCGCCGGCCGCCTCGGCCGCCACCGCGACGCCGACAGCGGCGGCTCCGCAGCCGGCCGCGGCGGCCGCCTCTTCCTCCGCCGTCGCCGGCATCGTGCGGCGGACGCTGCGCCTGCCGGCCGGCGAGGACGTCAGCAACGCCGCCCTGGGCGTCACGCCGGGCTGGGATTCCCTGAAGCACATCGAGCTGTTGCTGCAGCTCGAGACCGGGCTGGGTATCCGCTTCAGTTCGGGCGAGATCAGCACCGTGCAGCGCTTCGGCGAGCTGGACGCCATCTGCCGCCGCAAGCTGACCGAGGAGGCCGCCTGATGGCCGACATCTCCGTCGCCACCCCGACCGCCACGGCCGAGGCCGGCCAGGGGATGCACGACTTCATCCGCGACCTGTTCCCGATCTGCCGCAGCCTGACCGGCGACGGCGTGCGCGAGACCCTGGCCTATATCAAGGGCCTGCTGCCCGGCCTGACCGTGCACGAGGTGCCGTCCGGCACCCAGGTGTTCGACTGGACCGTCCCGGACGAGTGGAACATCCGCAGCGCCCGGCTCATCGGCCCGTCGGGCGAGACCGTGGTCGATTTCGCCGAGCATAATTTGCATGTCGTCGGCTATTCCGAGCCGGTCGATGTCGAGCTGTCGCTGGAGGAGCTGCAGGCGCATCTCTACTCCACGCCCGAGCAGCCCGACGCCATCCCCTACATCACCTCCTACTACAAGCGGCGCTGGGGCTTCTGCCTGCCGCACCGGCAGCGCGAGGCCCTGCCGCAGGGCCGCTACCGCGCGGTGATCGACGCCACCCTGGCCCCCGGCCACCTGACCTATGGCGAGCTGATCATCCCGGGCGAGAGCGACCGCGAGATCCTGATCTCGACCTATGTCTGCCACCCCTCGATGGCGAACAACGAGCTGTCGGGCCCGGCGGTCACCACCTGGCTGGCGCGCTGGCTGTCCGAACGGCCGCGCAAATACACCTATCGCATCGTCTTCATCCCGGAGACGATCGGGTCGATCACCTACCTCTCACGCAACCTGCCGCAGATGAAGGCTGCGACCATCGCCGGCTTCAACGTCTCCTGCGTCGGCGACGACCGCTGCTATTCCTACCTGCCCAGCCGGCGAGGCGGCACCCTGGCCGACCGGGTGGCGCTGCATGTGCTGAAGCACATGGCGCCGGACCACCTCACCTACAGCTTCCTCGACCGCGGCAGCGACGAGCGGCAGTACTGCGCGCCGGGGGTCGACCTGCCGGTGTGCACCATCATGCGGTCGAAATACGGCTGCTATCCCGAATACCACAGCTCGCTGGACGACCTGTCGCTGGTGACCCCGACCGGGCTGCAGGGCGCCTACGACGCGCTGAAGGCCTGCCTGGTCTGCCTGGAAGGCAACACCACCCCCCGGGCCACGGTGCTGTGCGAGCCCCAGCTGGGCAAGCGCGGCCTGTACCCGACCCTGTCGGTGCGCGGATCGGCCATCATCACCCGGAACCTGACCAACCTGCTGGCCTATGCCGATGGCGACCACGACCTGCTGGCGATCGCCGACCTGATCGGCGCGCCGATGTGGGACCTGATCCCGTCGCTGGACGACCTGCGCAAACATGAGCTGATCACCGAGGCCTAGCCGCCCGCCGCGGCACCGCCTCAATCCCATCGGAAGGTGGGCCATGGGCTGGTGGCGGCCGGGCCTCGGGCCGCTTCGGACGGGAGGAACAGTTGGGCGCAGTTTCGCTCTGGCACTGGCTGATCATCCTGATGCTGTCGGGGCCGCTCGGCGCGGGCCCGGCCATGAACCGCGCCTTGTCCGAGACAGCCGACGCCCTGCGGATGGTGGCCCAGCTGCCCAACCCCGAGCGCCTGATCGACTATTCCCCGGGCAGCAGCGGCCTGGTGCTGTACCGGCTGCCCGGGAATACCTGCTTCCTGCGCAGCAACCTGCAGCCCGGCCAGACCAGCTGGATCCGGCGCGACGACCAGGGCCGGATCGAGATCACGGTCTCGGCCCCGGCGCTGGCCCGCACCGGCCGCCGCTTCGACCCCGCCGACGGGACGGCCCGGCTGCGGCTGGGCGGCAAGCCCGTCGCGGTGCCGGTGGCGTCGCCCGGCGCCCCGACCTGGCGCTTCACGCTGGACGACACCCCGGCGCTGCAGGCAGCACTCGACGCCGACACCCCTGAGGACCTGAGCTTCACCGCCATCCGCGGCGGCAAGCCAGTGTCGGACGAGACCCTGGCCGTCGCCACCGCCGACCTGTTCCAGGGCCTGCAGGGGCTGGATTCCTGCGCCATCGGCGCCGAACTGCCGGGCGTGGTCGGGCCTTAGGCGCGCGCTGCCGCCAGCGCCTCGACCCGGTGCTTCAGCCCGGGGCGCAGGCCGAGGGCGAAGGCGGTTTCGGCCATCAGGAACATCGGCCCGATCAGCAGCTGGAACAGGTTGGACAGGAAGGCCGGCCGCTTGCCCTCATAGGCGTGACCGACCAGTTGCAGCGCCCAGCCGCCCACGAACAGCACCGCGGCGACGGTCCAGGTGACCCAGGCCGCCCCGCCATCGACCACGAGATGGGCGATGATCAGCCCGGGGATCACCAGCACCGCCATGGCCAGGCCGAGGCCGAGGTCGAGCGCGATCCACAGCAGCCAGATCAGCAGCCCGACCAGATCGGCCAGCGTCACCGGCCAGCCGGCGACGGCGCCCAGCGGAACCGTGGCCAGCGCCACCAGCACCGCCAGGATGATCGCCGGGATGCCGAAGAAATGGGTCAGCCGGTTGCGGCCGTCGCGGTGGAAGCTGGTGTACATCGCCATCTGGCGATCGAAGAGATCCGAAGCCATGCGCGATCCTCCCCGCCAGGACGATAAACCCAAAGCGGGGAGTCGCGCGAGGCTCGTCAGTCTTGGAGGGCGAGCAGCAGGCTTGAGGTGTCGACCCGGCCGCCGGCCTTGGCCTGGACCGCGGCGTAGAACTGGTCGACCAGCGCCGTCACCGGCAGCCGGGCGCCGTTGTGCTTGGCTTCCGCGAAGCAGATGCCGAGGTCCTTGCGCATCCAGTCGATGGCGAAACCGAAGTCGAACTTGTTCTGCAGCATGGTCCGGCCGCGGTTTTCCATCTGCCAGCTCTGGGCCGCGCCCTTGGAGATGACGTCGAGCACCAGATTGCCGTCCAGTCCTGCCTTCTGGGCGAAGTTCAGCCCTTCCGACAGCGCCTGGACCAGGCCTGCGATGCAGATCTGGTTGACCATCTTGGTCAGCTGGCCGGCGCCGGCCGGGCCCATCAGGGTGCAGGCGCGGGCATAGGCGTCGATCACCGGCTTGGCCACGGCGAAGACCGGCTCGCGCCCGCCGCACATCACCGTCAGGGCGCCATTCTCGGCCCCGGCCTGGCCGCCGGAGACGGGGGCGTCGATGAAGCCGAAGCCGAGCTTGTCGGCCTCGGCCTCCAGCTCGCGGGCGATGTCGGCCGACGCGGTGGTGTGGTCGACCAGGATGGCGCTGCCCGACATGCCGGCGAAGGCGCCGTCCGGCCCCTTGACCACCGAGCGGATGTCGTCGTCGTTGCCGACGCACAGGAACACGATCGCGGCGTCCTTGGCCGCCTCGGCCGGGGTCGGCGCCGCGGTGCCGCCGTGCTTCTCGGCCCAGGCCTCGGCCCGCGCCGCGGTGCGGTTGAAGACGGTGACCTGGTGCCCCGCCTTGACCAGATGCCCCGCCATTGGCGCGCCCATCACGCCCATGCCCAGGAATGCGACCTTCATCGTGCTCGTCCACCCGTCATGCATTGGAGAGGACACAGTGCACCAACCGCGGCCTTTGATTCCAGCGTCGGGCGCGCGTATCTGATGTCCATCATGACGAACGCCGCCTCCCCCGCCCGCCGCTTCACCGGCGACCACCTGGTCATCGCCAGCCACAACAAGGGCAAGATCCCCGAGATCGCCGCCCTGCTGGAGGGCCGCGTGCCGCGCCTGACCTCGGCCGTGGAGCACGGCGTGCCGGAGCCGGAGGAGACCGGCGACAGCTACATCGCCAATGCCGAGCTGAAGGCCCGCTTCGTCACCGAAGCCACCGGCCTGCCGTCGCTGGCCGATGACAGCGGCGTGTCCGTCGGCGGCCTGGGCGGCGCGCCCGGCATCTATTCCGCCCGTTGGGCCGAGAAGCCGGACGGCAGTGGACGCGACTTCGCCTATGCCATGGAGCAGGTGCGGCTCAAGCTGGGCGACAACCCCGACCGCAGCGCCCGCTTCGTCTGCGCCCTGTCGCTGTGCTGGCCGGACGGCCATTGCGAGACGGTGGAGGGCGAGATTCGCGGCCAGCTGGTGTGGCCGGCGCGCGGGACCAAGGGCTTCGGCTACGACCCGATCTTCGTGCCGGACGGCCACAGCAGGACCTTCGGCGAGATGGAGTCGGCCGAGAAGCACGGCATGAGCCACCGCGCCGACGCCTTCCACAAGCTGGTGGCCCGCTGCTTCGCGCCGTGAGACAGAAGAACCCTCACAAACTTGACGTCATCCCCGCGAAAGCGGGGATCTCCTCGCGCCTGGGTCCGAAAGAGATTCCCGCTTTCGCGGGAATGACGGCGGAGGATCGGTCAACGGCGCCCGGCTTCGCCCTCTATGTCCACTGGCCGTTCTGCAAGTCGAAATGCCCGTATTGCGACTTCAATTCGCATGTCCGGGAGCAGGTGGAGCATGACCGCTGGCGCCGGGCGCTGGTGGCGGAGCTGGACCATTTCGCCGATCTGACGCCGGGGCGGACCCTGACCTCGATCTTCTTCGGCGGCGGCACCCCGTCGCTGATGCAGCCGGCCACGGTCGCGGCGGTGATCGACCGCGCCGCCGAACGCTGGGGCCTGGCGCCCGGCATCGAGATCACGCTGGAGGCCAACCCGACCTCGGTCGAATCAGGGCTGTTCGCCGGCTTCCGCGGCGCCGGAGTCAATCGCGTCTCGCTCGGCGTCCAGGCGCTGGACGAGCCGTCGCTGCGCTTCCTCGGCCGCAACCATTCCGCCGATGAAGCGCTGGCCGCCGTCGGCCTCGCCGCGCGCCATTTCGACCGCTTCTCCTTCGACCTGATCTATGCCCGGCCCGGCCAGACCGTGGCCGGCTGGACGGCGGAACTGCGCCGCGCGCTGGACCACGCCGTCGGCCACATCTCGGCCTATCAGCTGACCATCGAGCAGGGCACCCGCTTCCACACGCTCTATTCCCGCGGCGAGCTGGTGCTGCCGGACGAGGACACCCAGGCGGCCCTGTACGAGGCCACGGCCGAGGTGCTGGATACCGCGGGCCTGCCCGGCTACGAGATCTCGAACCACGCCCGGCCCGGCGAGGAATCACGCCACAACCTGACCTATTGGCGCTATGGCGACTATGTCGGCATCGGCCCCGGCGCGCATGGCCGGCTGACCCTCAACGACGGCAAATGGGGCACCCGCACCCACCGCGCGCCCGAGGTGTGGCTGGAGCGGGTCGAGGCCGCCGGCCATGCCGAGCACGGGCGCGAGGCGGTGCCGCCCGAGGCCCGGCGCGACGAGATGCTGATGATGGGGCTGCGCCTGGCCGAGGGCGTGGCCAAGTCCCGCATCGCCGACGAGATGGGCCGGCCCTTCGCCGAGGCGATCGACCGCCGCAACCTGGACCGGCTGATCGGCCACGGCTTCCTGGTCGAGGACGAAGCCCGCCTGACCGCTACCCCCGCCGGCCGCCAGCGCCTGGACGCGGTGCTGGCGGCGCTGCTGGGGTAGGACGAAGGGGTCCGAGGCTTGCCCGATGCCTGGGCCTACCCCATGTGTTACAGTGCACGCACTGGTAAACACATGGGTGCAGCGATGACCGACGCCACATTCACCTTCCGCGTCGACGATGAGTTGAAGGCCCGGTTCACGGATGCCGCCAAGGCGCAGGACCGCACCGGAGCCCAGTTGATCCGCGACTTCATGCGCGATTACGTCAAGCGCCGGGAAGACGAGGCCGAATACGACGTCTGGTATCGCCGGCAGGTGCAACTCGGGCTGGACTCGGCCGATGCCGGCCGGCTGGTGCCGGCCGACGAGGTGGAGGCCGAATTCGCCCGGCGCCGCGCCGAGACCGGGCGCAAGTTCGATGATGCCGGCTCGTGAGGCTGGCCTGGACGCCGGAAGCGATCACCGACCGCCGCGCCGTCTATGATCATGTCGCCGCTGCCAACCCACGCGCCGCCCAGGACCTCGATCGGCTGTTCCAGCACAAGATCGGCCGCCTGCTGTCGCATCCGCTGATCGGGCGACCGAGCCGGCGGCTGCAGGGCACCCGGGAGCTGGTCGTCCATCAGAACTATGTCGTCGCCTATGACGTGCGGGACGAAGTCGTCCGCATCCTGCGACTGCTCCACACGTCGCGCCTCTGGCCGCCTGCTCCGCCGGATGACGAGGACGATCGACAGGAGTGAGAAGCCGAACGGTGCCCGGCTGACAGAGGCAGGGACGGTCCGACCCCTCAATACTCGTCGTGCAGCCGGGTCCGGCTGTGCGTGGGGTCCTGCGGCCAGCCCTGGGGTGAATCCTCCCAGGCCTCCTGGCGGCCCCAGGGCGTGATGTCGAGCAGGCCGAAGGTGTTGGCCGGCTGCTCCACGCCGCGCCCGGAGGTGAAGTAGGTCCGGAAGATGCCGTCGTCCCGGCGCAGGAAGACGGACAGGCCGAAGCTGCTGCCACCGACCATGTCCTGATGGAAGGTCGTGCCGAAGCAGGAGACCCAGGGGAAACTCCATCCCATCCGGGCCTTCACCCGCTCGATCTCGGGCACCGTGGCCCGCGACACCACGACGAAGCTGGTCCGCCGCGCCCGCAGATGCTCGAGATTGCCGATATGGTCGCAGTACAGCGAGCAGCCGGGGCAGACATGGTCGGACCCGTGGTCCAGCATGTTGTGATAGACGACCAGCTGCGACCGCCCGTCGAACAGGTCGGCGAAGCTGAGCTCACCCGCGGTCGACTGGAAGGTGTAGGCCGTGTCGATCCGGGTCATCGGCAGGCGCCGGCGCCGCGCGTTGAGCGCATCCTGCGCCCGCATCAGCGCCTTCTCTTCCCTCAGGAAGGCGTCGCGCGCGGCCTGCCAGTCTTCGCGGGACACGATTTCGGGATAGGTCATCGGTTTCCTCCATCGGCAGGGCTCTTCACGGCCCTGGCTGTCGAGAAACGGTGAATTCGGCGATCCGGTCCCGAGATCGCGTCGGAATGTGCCGTCAGCCCTGCTTCGTGATGGTGAGATGGGTGGCGCGGGCCGAACTGACCTGGCCGGTGCAGGCATAGCCCAGGACGGCGAGATCGAGCCCGGCGAACAGGTTCTCGCCGCTGCCCAGCAGCACCGGCGCCTGGGCGAGGTGCATCTCGTCGATCAGCCCTTTGCTGAGATACTGCCGCACGGTGGCGACGCCGCCGCCGACCCGGACGTCCTTGCCATCAGCCGCCTCCCGCGCCTGGCGCAGCGCCGAGTCGATGCCGTCGGTGACGAAGTGGAAGGTTGTGCCGCCCTGCATGACCAGCGGCGCACGGGCGTGGTGGGTCAGGACGAAGACCGGCGTGTGATAGACGGGGTTGTCGCCCCACCAGCCCTTCCAGCTGTCGTCCGGCCACGGCCCACGGATCGGCCCGAACATGTTCCGGCCCAGGATCCAGGCGCCGATATTCTCGAAGCTGCGCGCGGCGAAATCCTCGTCCACGCCGGTCTCGCCGCCTTCCTTGCCGAACATCTTCTGGAAGGTGCGGGTGGGGAAGGCCCATTGCGGCAGCACCATGCCGCCCTTGCCGAACGGGTTCTCGAGGCTCTGCTCCAGTGCGGCGCCGTAACCGTCGACGGACAGGGAGAAGGCGCGGACAACGAGCTTGGACATGATGGCGTTTCCCCTCAAGTGACGTTGCTAACCAGTTTCTTATTATAACTAGTTATATAGTGCAATCAGTTTTCTCGCGTACTGTCCCTGCCCCCGCTGTCTGGGCTATCCTCTCGGTCGAACTCACCGGGGAGGCAATCCCATGCCGACGGTCCGGTACATCGTCCACGACGTCGACCAGGCGGTCGCGTTCTATAGGGACAGCCTGGGGTTCCGGCTGCAGCAGCAGTTCGGGCCGAACATGGCGATCCTCGAGCGGGATGGGCTGACACTGTGGGTCGCCGGCCCCGGCGCCTCGGCCAGCCGCCCGATGCCGGACGGCCGCAAGCCCGAATCCGGCGGCTGGAACCGATTCGTGCTGCAGGTCGACGACCTGACGGCCCTGGTCGCCGATCTGCGCGGGCGCGGCGTCCGGTTCCGCAACGACATCGTCACCGGCCCCGGCGGCCAGCAGATCCTGTGCGAGGATCCGTCCGGGAACGTGGTCGAGCTGTTCCAGCCGGCCTGAGCGGACGCCCCGACCGGCTGGCCGTCGCTCACACCCTTGCGCAGATGAGCCGCCCGCCGTTGTTGTGCAGCCCGTCCTTGCGCCGAGACAGGTAGCGTCGGTTCAGATCCTCCGGCTCTCAGCTCTCGACCTCGCGGAAGCCAGAGGGCGAACAGCCGCTCCCGCAGCACGGCCGGATCGAATGAGGTGATCATCGGCTCACCGAGCGCAGCTGAGGCCCTGGAACGTGGAACGGGCGGATCGGAACTCGGCGGCGGTTTGCTGGTCGGGTCGCGATCAGCCTCGTCCCACCCTCATAGCCGACACACGAAGAACGGCAAACAGGCCCGGGCTGCGGCAACCTGACGGTGCCGTTCCGACGCGGCGGAACGGGGGCCCGCCCGACCGGGTGGACACCCGCGGCCCGGCGCGGCATGGTCGCGCTCTGTTCCCGTGCCGGAGATCCCGCGATGTCGACCACGCCGAAGACCTATTATCTGATCGACGGCTCCGGCTACATCTTCCGCGCCTTCCATGCGCTGCCGATGATGATGCGCAAGTCGGACGGGCTGCCGGTGAACGCGGTCTATGGCTTCACCAACATGCTGATCCGCCTCTTGGCCGATCTCGACGCCGACCATCTCGCGGTGATCTACGACGCGTCGGAGCGCGGCTTCCGCAACGAGATCTACCCCGCCTACAAGGCCCAGCGCCCCCCGGCGCCGGAAGAGCTGGTGCCGCAGTTCCCGCTGATCCGTGCCACCAGCGAGGCCTTCAACCTGCCGGGCATCGAGGTCGACGGCTTCGAGGCCGACGACATCATCGCCACCTACGCCCGGATGGCGCGCGAGGAGGGGTCGCGCGTCGTCATCGTCTCCTCCGACAAGGACATGATGCAGCTGGTGGGCGACGGCGTGACCATGCTGGACCCGATCAAGAACAAGCCGATCGACGCCGCCGAGGTGATGGAGAAGTTCGGCGTGATGCCGGACCGGGTGGTCGACGTGCAGTCCCTGGCCGGCGACAGCGTCGACAACGTGCCGGGCGTGCCCGGCATCGGTATCAAGACCGCGGCGCAGCTGATCACCGAGTACGGCGACCTCGATTCGCTGCTGGCCCGGGCCGGCGAGATCAAGCAGCCGAAGCGGCGCGAATCGCTGATCGAATTCGCCGAGCAGGCACGGATCAGCCGCCAGCTGGTGCGGCTGCGCACCGACGCGCCGGTGCCGGTCGGGCTGGAGGGCCTGGTGGCGCGGCCGCCGAACCGGCAGAAGCTGATCGGGTTCCTGGAGGAGATGGAGTTCCGCACCACCCTCGCCCGGGTCGAGGCGTCGTTCGACAAGCTGGGCGACACCGGCGGCGGCGAGCCCGACCTGTCGGCCCCGGGCAAGCCTGAGGCGATCGCCCAGGCCTATGAGCTGGTGCAGGATTCGGCGGCGCTGCAGCGCTGGGCCGATGCCGCGGTCCAGGCCGGGGTGCTGGCGATCGACACCGAGACCAATTCGCTGGACGCCGAGGCCGCCGTGCTGTGCGGCATCTCGCTGGCCACCGCGCCGGGCCGCGCCTGCTACATCCCGCTGGCCCATGTCGGCGGCGACGGCGACGGGCTGGCGCTGGGCGGCGACGCGCCGGCGCAGATCGCGATGGACGAGGTCCGCCGCATCCTGGGCCCGGTGCTGGTCGACCCGTCGGTGCTGAAGGTCGGCCACAACCTGAAATACGACGCCCATGTGCTGGGCCGGCCGCATGTCGGCCTGCCGATCACGCCGTGGGACGACACCATGCTGATCTCCTACGTCCTCGACGGCGGGGCGCATGGCCACGGCATGGACGAGCTGTCGGAGCTGCACCTGCAGCACCGCACCATCCCCTATTCCGCGGTCTGCGGCACCGGCAAGACCGCCATCACCTTCGACAAGGTGCCGCTGGACAAGGCCCTGGCCTATGCCGCGGAGGATGCCGACATCACCCTGCGGCTGCACATGCTGCTGAAGCCGCGGCTGGTGGCCGAGCGCATGGCGACGGTCTACGAGACCATCGAACGGCCGCTGGTCGGCGTCATCGCTGACATGGAGATGGCGGGGATCAAGGTCGACCGCACCACCCTGTCCCGGCTGTCCGGCGAATTCGCCCAGCGCATGGCGGCGCTGGAGGCCGAGATCCACGTCCTGGCCTTGGGCGCGTTCAACGTCGGCAGCCCGAAGCAGCTGGGCGAGGTGCTGTTCGAGCGCCTGGGCCTGCCCGGCGGCAAGAAGAGCAGCAAGACCGGCGCCTATTCCACCGATTCGAGCGTGCTGGAGCTGCTGGCGGCCCAGGGCCACGACATCGCCACCAAGATCCTGGAATGGCGCCAGCTGGCCAAGCTGAAGGGCACCTACACCGACGCGCTGCAGGCCCAGATCAACGAGCAGAGCCAGCGGGTCCACACCTCGTTCTCGCTGGCCGCGACCAACACCGGCCGGCTGTCCTCGAACGAGCCGAACCTGCAGAACATCCCGATCCGCACCGAGGAGGGGCGCAAGATCCGCTACGCCTTCGTGGCGGAGCCGGGCAACCGGCTGATCTCGGTCGACTACAGCCAGATCGAGCTGCGGCTGGTGGCGCAGATCGCCGATGTGTCGCTGCTGAAGCAGGCCTTCCTCGACGGCACCGACATCCACGCCATGACCGCGTCCCAGGTGTTCGGCGTGCCGCTGGCGGAGATGACGCCGGATGTGCGGCGCAAGGCCAAGGCGATCAATTTCGGCATCATCTACGGCATCTCCGGCTTCGGCCTGGCGGCGCAGCTGGGCATTCCGCAGGGGGAGGCGGCCGCCTTCATCCGGGCCTATCTCGACCGGCTGCCGGAGCTGAAGGTGTGGATGGACGAGACCAAGCGCATCGCCCGCGAGCGCGGCTGGGTCGAGACCCTGTTCGGCCGCAAATGCCACATGCCCGGGATCAAGGACCCCAACCCGGCCCGCCGCGCCTTCGCCGAGCGCCAGGCGATCAACGCCCCGATCCAGGGCACCGCGGCCGACATCATCAAGCGCGCCATGGCCAGGCTGCCCGGCGCCCTGGCAGCGGAAGGGCTGCAGGCCCGCATGCTGCTGCAGGTGCATGACGAACTGCTGTTCGAGGCGCCGGAGGCCGAGGCCAGGCGCACCGCCGAGGTGGCGCAACGGGTGATGCAGGGCGCCGCCGTGCTGGACGTGCCGCTGATCGCCGAAGCCGGCATCGGCCTCAGCTGGGCCGAGGCGCATTGAGGCTGCGGGCCGGGGCGGCGTCCTTTGTACTCCCGACTCCACTCCCAAGCTGTCATGCCACGGCTTGACCGTGGCATCCAGGGGCGGCCAGAGCCACAGGTTGGAGAGGATTTGGGGGCCCCTCGGCGCCGCAATAATATTACTCAGACGCGGCAGAATCCGTCTTTCTTGAAGCGCGCGCCATCCGGTACCAACCCGCCCGCGTAACCCCTGCCGACGAGTTTCTCGTCCGCCCGCGGCGCAACGCCGCCGGACGCGACCGAACCAGGGATGGAGACAACCATGAAATCCGCAATGAAGGCGTCCGTCTGCGCCGTCGCGCTCGCCGGCCTGTTCGCCATCGCCGGCTGCTCCGGCAAGATGACCAACCCAGCCTCGGCGACGACCACCGAGAAGACCGTGACCGTCGGCGGCGCGCCGATGTACCCGAGCAAGACCATCGTCGAGAACGCGGTCAATTCGGCCGACCACACCACGCTGGTCGCGGCGGTCAAGGCCGCCGGCCTGGTCGACACCCTGAACAGCCCCGGGCCCTTCACCGTCTTCGCCCCGACCAACGCCGCCTTCGACAAGCTGCCGGCCGGCACGGTCGACACCCTGGTGATGCCGAAGAACAAGAAGCTGCTGACCAGCATCCTGACCTATCACGTCGTCCCCGGCCGCTACGATTCCGCGGCGCTGCAGGGCCTGATCACCCAGGGCGGCGGCTGGGCCAAGCTGCCGACCGCCGACGGCAAGCACATGCTGACGGTGAAGCCGGCGATGGGCGGCGGCATCGAGATGGTCGACGAAAAGGGCGGCGTGTCGATGGTCACCATCGCCGACGTCACCCAGTCGAACGGCGTGATCCACGTCGTCGACACCGTGCTGATGCCGAAGAAGTAGGTCGGGTGGAGGGGGCCTGACGCGGCCCCTTCCCTTTCCGACGCCGCCCGCCTTAGGCTGGCGGCATGACCGACACCATCGACTTCGCTGGCCAGGCGGTCTTCGTCGCCGGCGGCACCAGCGGCATCAATCTGGGCATCGCGCTGGGCTTCGCCCGCGCCGGCGCCCGCGTCGCGGTGATGAGCCGCAGCCCGGAGAAGGTGGAGGCCGCGGTGGCGCAGCTGCGTGCGGCCGGGGCCGAGGCCCTGGGCGCCGCCGCGGATGTCCGCGACTACGCCGCGACCGAGGCCGCGCTGCAGGCCGCGCATGACGCTTTCGGCGACCTCGACGTGCTTGTCTCCGGCGCCGCCGGCAACTTCCCGGCCCCGGCGCTGGGCATGTCGGCCAACGGCTTCAAATCGGTGATCGACATCGACCTGCTGGGCAGCTTCAACGTGCTGCGCGCGGCGCACGCCTTCCTGCGCAAGCCGGGGGCGTCGGTGATCAACATCTCGGCCCCGCAGGCCGAATCGCCGATGCTGATGCAGGCCCATGTCTGCGCCGCCAAGGCCGGCGTCGACATGCTGACCCGGGTGCTGGCGATGGAATGGGGCCGCGACGGCATCCGCATCAACTCGATCATCCCCGGCCCGATCCACGATACCGAGGGCATGGCCCGGCTGGCGCCGACGCCGCAGGCCCGCGCCCTGGTCCAGCGCAGCGTGCCGCTGGGCCGCATGGGAACGGCCGACGACATCGCCCGCGCCTGCCGCCTGCTGTCCTCGCCGCTGGCCGCCTACATCACCGGCACGGTGCTGCCGGTCGACGGCGGCTGGTCGCTGGGCGGCGCCAGCGCCTCGATGGGCGTGATCGCCGAGGCCGCGATGGCGGCGGCGGCCAGGAAGCCCTGACCTCTTTCCTGCCGATGCGCGCCTTGATACCGTGACGGACATCGGTCCGGAGGATTCCATGTCCGTCGAGATCTACCTCACCTATATCGCCGCCTGCGTCCTGATCGCGATCATCCCGGGGCCGTCGGTGTCGCTGATCATCGCCAACAGCCTGACCCACGGCACCCGCGCCGGCCTGTTGAACATCGCCGGCGGGCAGCTCGGCCTGCTGGCCATGCTGGGCGTCCTGACCGTCGGCCTGGCCGCGGTGGTGGAGGCGATGGGCGTGTGGTTCGACTGGCTGCGCCTGGCCGGCGCCGCCTATCTGGTCTGGATCGGCTGGAAACTGCTGCGTGCGCCCGACGCCCTGGCCGAGGGCACGCAGGCCAAGCCGCCGCGCGGCGGCTTCTTCCTGCAGGGCCTGCTGGTGGCGCTGAGCAACCCGAAGATGCTGCTGTTCTTCGGCGCCTTCATTCCCCAGTTCGTGCAGCCCGGCGGCAACCAGTCCGCCCAGGTCCTGCTGCTGGGCGCCACCGCCCTCGTGGTCGCGGCACTGTCCGACGGCATGTACGCCGTGCTGACCGGGCGGGCCGGCAAGATGCTGTCGCGCCGTCGGGTGCGGCTGGTGTCGCGCACCGGTGGCGTCTGCCTGATCGGCGGCGGCGTCTGGCTGGCCCTCGCCCGGGCGCGGTAAGCGAGGCCCCCGCCCTACCCCATCGCCGCCCGTCGCGCCTCGATCGCGTCCCACAGGATCGCCTCGATCTTCACCCCGTCGAGGCGGTTGATCTCGTGGATGCCGGTCGGCGACGTCACGTTGATCTCGGTCAGGTAGTCGCCGATCACGTCGATGCCGACGAAGATCTGGCCGGTGGCGCGCAGGTCCGGGCCGATGCGGGCGCAGATCTCGCGCTCGCGCTCGGTCAGCACGGTCTTCTGCGCCTTGCCGCCGACATGCAGGTTGGCCCGCGCCTCGCCCTCCGACGGCACGCGGCTGACGGCGCCGACCGGCTCGCCCTCGACCAGGATGATGCGCTTGTCGCCCTTCCGGATTTCCGGGAGGTAGCGCTGGATCATGATCGGCTCGCGGTACATCCGCTCGTAGAGCTCGAGCAGCGAGACCAGGTTCTCGTCGTCGGCGCGGATGCGGAACACCCCGGCGCCGCCATTGCCGTAGAGCGGCTTGACGATGATGTCGCCATGCTCCTGCCGGAAGGCGCGGATCTCGTCGCGGTCCGAGGTGATCAGGGTCGGCGGCATCAGCTCCGGATAATGCGTGACCAGCAGCTTTTCCGGCGCGTTGCGCACCTCCTTCGGGTCGTTGACCACCAGGACGCGGCGGGAGACGTGCTCCAGCATGTGGGTCGCGGTGATGTAGCCCATGTCGAAGGGCGGGTCCTGCCGCATCAGGATGACGTCGACCGCGCCGAGGTCGACCGTCTCCCATTCCGCGAACGTGAAGTGGTTGCCGCGCACCGCCTGGACGGTCAGCGGTCGCGCCTTCGCCGTCAGCCGTCCGTCGCGCAGGCTGAGCGCCCGCGGCAGGTAGTGCCACAGCCGGTGCCCGCGCGCCTGGGCCTCCAGCGCCATGGCGAAGGTCGAATCCCCCGAGATGTCGATGCTCTCGATCGGGTCCATCTGGATCGCGACGGCAAGGCTCATGGTCGCTCTCAATTGAGGCTGGTGCGGAAGGATTGAAGCAGGATGGCGGCCTCGTGCCGCTGGGTCTCGGGTTCGCCGGGGGCGGAGACGTAGCGGTCGAGCGCATCGATCGCGGCCCGCATGTTGCCGAGGCGGGCGTGCAGGATGCCGGCCTCGCGCAGCAGCGGCGCATGCGCCGGCGCGACATGGCGCATGCCCTCGATCACGCCCAGCGCCTTGGCGAAGTCGCCGGCGCGGATGTGCCGGACCTTCAGGTTGTTCTGCAGCCGCAGCAGGATGTCGCGGTCGGTCACCGGCTCGTAATGCTCCGGCGCCAGCTCCGCCCCGACGTCGAGCACGGCCTTCAGCAGGTCGCGCAGCTCGCCCGGGCCGCGGGTCATGCCGGCATGGAACGGGTCGAGGATGGTGCGGGTGCCGGCGGCGTCGAGCCGGACCAGGAAGTGGCTGGGGAAGTTCAGCCCGACCATGGTCCAGCCCTGGGCCCGGGCGACATGGAGGTAGAGGATGCCGAGGGTGACCGGCAGGCCCTTCCGCCGGTCGATCACCCGCATCAGGTTGGCGTTCTGCAGGTCGTCGTAGCTGTCGACGTCGCCGGCATAGCCCCAGCGCCGGGCCAGCACCGCGGCCATGGCCTCGGCCGGCGGCATCTCCGCCGCCGCCTGGGTGACGTCCGACACCAGCTGGGCCAGGTGGCGGCGATACCAATGGAAGCCGACCCCGCGCGGACGGTCGAGCGCCGCCAGCGCGAGTCCCGCCTCGGCGAGATCGATGGCATCATCCGGCTGGGCGCCGGCTCGGTCGAGAATCGACTGGATCGTCGGGTCCATCCGCCTCAATTAGCCCGATCGCGCCGAGGATGCCACACCCGATCGACCTGCCAGGCGTCGGCAATATGGACGGGCCAGCGCCAGGGCCGGATCACCACGAGATCGAAGCGCAGGTCATGGCCCTCGGCGTAGCGCGGCTGGCGGGCCAGGAACAGCGCCGCCGCCCGCTGCAGCCGCTGTTGCTGGCGGGGCTGCAGCGCCAGCATTCCGGCGGCCAGGTCGGGCCGCGCCTTGACCTCGATGAAGGCGACGGTGCGGCCGCGCCGGGCGACGATGTCGATCTCGCCGAGCGGCGTCTTCAGCCGGCGCTCCAGGATGCGCCAGCCCTTGGCGCGCAACAGCAGCACCGCCCAGCCCTCCGCCGCCAGGCCGAAGGCCTCGGCCCGGCGCCGTGATTCGTCAGTCCCCATCGGCGGTCAGGTCGAGCGCCAGGCGGTAGATCTCGCGCTTCGGCTCCCCGGTCGCCGTCGCCACCGCCTCGACCGCGTCGCGCAGGCTCATGCCGGCCAGCGCCCGGCGCAGCTGGGCCGACAGGTCCTCGCCGGTCGGCCGCGCCGCGGCGCCCGGCGGGGCGATGACGATGACGATCTCGCCCTTGGGCGGCCCGGCCTCGGCGTAGTGCGCCGCCAGCTCGGGCAACGGGCCGCGGCGGACCTCCTCGAACAGCTTGGTCAGCTCGCGCGTCACCGCCGCCTCGCGGTCGCCGAACACCGCCGCCAGGTCGGCGACGCATTCCGGCAGCCGGTGCGGCGCCTCGAACAGGATCAGGGTGGCGGCAATCGGCGCCAGCTCGGCCAGGAAGGTGCGGCGGGCGGCGGATTTCGGCGGCGGGAAGCCAGCGAACAGGAAGCGGTCGGACGGCAGGCCCGACAGCAGCAGCCCGACCAGCGGCGCCGAGGCGCCGGGCAGGCAGGTCACCATCAGCCCCTCGTCCCGCGCCGCGCGGGCCAGCTTGTAGCCGGGGTCGGAGATCAGCGGCATGCCGGCGTCGGAGACCAGCGCCACGGCCTGGCCCTCGGCGATGCGGCGCAGCAGCTGCGGCCGCATCTCGGCGGCGTTGTGCTCGTGATAGGCGATCAGCTTGGTGGCGATGCCGTAGATCGACATCAGCCGCCCCGTGGTCCGGGTGTCCTCGCAGGCGATCACGTCGGCGTCGCGGAGCAAATCGAGCGCCCGAAGCGTTATGTCCCCGGCATTGCCGATCGGCAGCGCGGTCAGATACAGGCCGGGCGCCGGTTTACTCGGGAGCGCCGCGCCGGTAGGGTCGACAGCATTCGGCCGCCGGTGCCTGGATCCGGTGGGTTGTCGAGAGTGAGGGGGCGTCCGTGACAAGACTTGCGGCAGTCGCAGAAAAGTCCTTGGGGAAGGGCCGTGCGAGGCTGGATCGCCTCGTCCGGGTCGCAGGCGCCGTCGCGATGGTAGCCGCGCTCGCCGCCTGTACCCAGACCGTACAGAGGCCACCCCCGATCGCGCAAGCGCCGACGCCGGGACCCAGCGCGCCGACCCGCCCCAATGACGGCATCCTGCGGGTGGGCCTGCTGCTGCCGCTGAGCGGAAGCAACGCCGCGCTGGGCACGGCGATGCAGCGCGCGGCCGAGATGGCGGTGTTCGACACCGGCACCCAGGTCCAGCTGCTGCCGCGCGATTCGGGCGACGGCGCCGCCAGTGCCGGCGAGGCCGCCCGGGCGGTGATCGCCCAGGGCGCCAACATCATCCTCGGCCCGCTGTTCAGCAAATCGGTGCCCGCGGTGGCGCAGCAGGCGCGCGGCGTCGGCATCGACGTCGTCGCCTTCGGCACCGACACCAGCCAGGCCGGCGGCAACGTCTTCCTGCTCAGCTTCCTGCAGCAGCAGGCGATCGACCGCATCGTCGGCTATGGCGTCAACCACGGCATGCGACGCTACGCCTTCCTGGGGCCGAACACGCCCTTCGGCCAGCTGATGGGCAAGGCGATGACCGCGGCCGCGGCCAAATACGGCGCCGAGGTCCCGGTGGTCGAACTCTACGACAGCAAGCTGAGCGACCCGAGCCAGCTGGCGCAGAAGCTGCAATCCTCTCCAGTCGACGCCGTGGTGCTGGCCGATGTCGGCCCCCGCCTGAACGTGGTCGCGCCGATGCTGGGCTATTCCGGCATCACCGCGAAGCTGATGGGCACCGGCCAGTGGGACGACGCGGCGGTCAACCGCCAGCAGTCCCTGGCCGGCGCCTGGTACGCAGCCCCCGACCCGTCGCGCCGCGCCGATTTCGAGAGCCGCTACGCCCAGCAGTTCGGCGCGCCGCCGCCGCGGCTGGCGACGCTGGCCTATGACGCGGTGGCCCTGACCGCGGCGCTGGCGAACCAGCCGGCCTCCGGCGGCAACCCCTTCACCACGGCGGCGCTGCAGGACCCCAACGGCTTCGTCGGGATCGACGGCATCTTCCGCTTCGGCCAGAACGGTCTGGTCGAGCGCGGCCTGGCCGTGCTGGAGGCGCAACCCGGCGGGCCGACCGTGGTCGAAGCGGCACCGGACAGCTTCTCCGGAGCCGCGTTTTAGGCTAGGAACGGTGGTTCCGACGCCGTTGGCGTCGTGATGCCGGGAGATGCCGATGTCGATCGTTCAGCCGCGCCGGCCGAACGAGCAGCCGGGTGGGGGCGAGGAGCCCCCGCAGGCGCCTGTCGAGATCGAGCTGAAGCTCAGCGCGACGCCTGAGGATCTCGCCCGGCTGCGCGGCGCCGATCTGCTGGGCCGGATCTCGACCGGCCCGGCCACCACCCGGTCGCTGACCTCGTTCTACTACGACACCCCGGACTGCGCCCTGCAGCGCCGCGGCGCCACGCTGCGCGTCCGCCGCATCGGCCAGCGCTTCGTTCAGACCCTGAAGACCGAACGCCGCGGCGACGGCCTGGCCCGCGGCGAGTGGGAGGTGGCGCTGCCGGCGATGAGCCCGGCGATCGACGCCTTCGACGACCCCGAGGCGCGGGCGCTCCTGGACGGCATCCCGGCCGAGGCGCTGTCCCACCTCTTCACCTCCCGCATCCAGCGCGAGACCCGGATCCTGGCGGTGCCGGACGCCGTGGTCGAATGCGCCTTCGATATCGGCACCATCGAGACCCGTGAGGCCAGCGACCCGGTGGCGGAGATCGAGCTGGAGCTGAAGGAGGGCCGGACCGCTGCACTGTACCGCCTGGGCCTGAGCCTGCTGGACGAGATCCCGCTCAGGGTCAGCGAGGTCACCAAGGCCGAGCGCGGCTACCGCATGGTGGCCCGGCGGCCGCCGGGCGTGGTCTACGACCCGAAGACACCGCTGGTCTCCGGCATGACGGTGGACGAGGCCATCGCCACCATCCTGGCCCGCTGCCTGCGCCACTGGACCGCCAACGAGGCGGCGGCGGAGGATGGCGGCGACCCCGGCGGCGTGCACCAGATGCGGGTGGCGCTGCGCCGCCTGCGCTCCGCCCTGGCCCTGTTCAAGAAGACCGTGCCGTCGCCGACGCTCGACTGGCTGCGCGACGAGAGCAAATGGCTGGCCGGCGCGCTGGGGCCGGCGCGCGACTGGGACGTCTTCCTCGGCGCCACCGTCGAGCCGATCGATTCGCTGCGGCCCGACGATCCCGGCATTGCCGTGCTGCGCGCTGCGGCGCAGCGCCAGCGCGAGGCCGGCTATGCCGCGGTGCGCGCGGCGCTGGCCGACCCGCGCTGCGCCCGGCTGCACCTGACCCTCGGCGAGTGGCTGGAGCGGCGGGGCTGGCGCGACCACGCCTCGACCGCGACGCTGACCGCGCTGGTGGAGCCGATCGACGGGCTGGCGGGGCGGATGATCGGCCAAGCCCACCGCAAGGTCGCCCGCCTCGGCCGCCATCTCGGCCAGCTCGAGCCCGCCCAGCGGCACGAGGTGCGGATCGCGCTGAAGCGACTGCGCTACGCCATGGACTTCTTCCGCCCGCTGTTCGCCGAGAAGCGGGCCAAGCCCTTCGCGGCGCAGCTGTCGAAGCTGCAGGACGCGTTCGGCCATCTCAACGACGTCACCACGGCGGAGGCGCTGCTGCTGCGCCTGACCGGCGATTCGACCGACACCGCCCTGCACCGCGCCGCCGGGCTGGTGCTGGGCTGGCACGCCCGTGGCGGCGAGGCCACCGAGCCGGAACTGCTGGCCCAGTGGGACGCCTTCCGCGCCATCAAACCGTTCTGGACCGGCCCCCGGAATTGAAGGAAGCCGCCATGATCTCCGTGCTCGTCGCCAACACCAAGGGCGGCTGCGGCAAGACCACGATCGCGACGACGCTGGCCTCGGCCTTCGCCGGCCAGGGGCATTTCACCGTGCTGGCCGATGTCGACCGCCAGCATTCCAGCCTGGACTGGGCCAAGCGGCGGCCCGACGGCGCCCCGGCCCTGGCCGGGATCGACTGGGCGAAGGAGGAGTTCGCGGTGCCGAAGGACGCCGAGCGCCTGGTGATCGACGCGCCGGCGGCGCTGAAGATGAAGCAGGTCGAGGCGCTGCTGAAGCTGGCCGATGTCATCGTCCTGCCCGTCCTGCCCTCGGCCTTCGACGAGGAGGCGACACGGCGCTTCCTGGCGCGGCTGGAGGAGCTGAAGCCGATCCGCAAGAGTCGCGCGGCGGTCGCCATCGTCGGCAACCGGATGCGGGCGCGGACCCGGGCCGCGGCCCAGCTCGACACCTTCCTGGGCGGGCTGGGGCACAAGGTGGTGTCGCGGATCCGCGACAGCACGGCCTACACCGAGGCGGCGGCCGACGGCCTGAGCGTGTTCGACCTGCGCGGCCGGCGCGCCGAGGACCTGCGGGAGGACTGGGCGCCGCTGCTGCGCCACATCGCCGAGGCCAGCGAAGCCTGACCGCGCCCGGCCGGCATCGCGGGCCGCGGCACGGAGTCAGTGCCGTGCGTGATGGTCGCGCAGCACGTCGGCGATGAAGGTATTGGCGAGGTCGGACGAGGCTTCGGGATGGCGCCTGCGGAATGCGTCGAGGGCGGCGTCGCAGGCCGCCCATTCGTCGGCGCCGGCGGCACGGCGGGTCTCATACGCGCTGATCACGATGTCACTGGTTGAGGGGGTCGCCTGTCGCACGGAACCTCTCCCTGGATGAAATATCTGTGCCTGCCGTGGCTAACAATCTGGCGGGCGAAGCTGATAACATTGCACTGCACAAAAAGTTCCTTGTCCAGCCGAATCTGGAGGAACCGCGGCGATCAACACAACGCGGAAATAAGTATAATTTTGTCTAAAGCACTATAGTCCGATCGGACAAGCATACATCTGAAATGCCCAGCATCCGCCGGAGGCAATATCGTGTCGTTGGGCACTTACGGCTTGATGCGCCAGCCGCGGGCGATCAGCACGGCGGAGCAGGCCCACAGCGCCGCGCCGCTGGCGGCCAGCACCGCCAGGCTGCGGCCCACCGGCTCCGCCCCCACGCCGCCGAAGGCGATGCGGGCGGCGTCGATCGCGTAGTAGATCGGGTTCAGCGCCACCAGCCCGGCGAGCGGCCCGGGCAGCAGCGCCACCGGGGCGAAGACGCCGGACAGGAAGGTCACCGGGATCAGCAGGAAGCCGAAGAAGGCGGCCGCCTGGTCCCATTTCTGCGCCCACAGCCCGACCAGCGTGCCGGCGGCGGCCAGCAGGAAGGCGCCGAGCAGCAGCGCCAGGCCGAGCAGAGCCGGGTCGGCGATGCCGGTCCCGGCGAACAGCAGCATCGCGACCAGGCAGGGCAGCCCGGTGACGAGGCCGGCGGCGGTGCCGGCCAGGGCGTAGCCGGCCGCGATCTCCCAGGAGGCCAGTGGCGGCATCAGGATGTCGCCGAGCAGCCGCTCGATCTTGAAGTAGGTCAGGCTGTAGACCGTGGTCTCGGCGGCGCGCAGCACCACGACATAGATCACCAGCCCCGGCGCCAGGAAGTGCGGCAGCCCGCCCGGCCCAGCCCATTCCACCGGGTCCGGGCCGGCCGCCAGCGCGAACACCGCGACATAGATCAGGGTGGAGAAGGTCGGGGCCACCACCGTCTCCAGCCAGTCCTTGAGATAGGCCCGGAACTCGCGCCGGAACAGCGTGGTCAGGCCGAGCCAGTTGACCGGGCCGTAGTGCCGGATCGGACGGGCGGCCCCGGGCGGGAGCGCCACCGTCTCAGGCCTTCAGCTTGTAGCCGGTGGCGAGCATGCGCAGCAGCAGCGCGGCCAGCGCCGCATCGGCCGCGACCATCACCAGGATGCCGGTGCCCAGCGTGCCGTCGCTGGCGCCGATGAAGCCGTAGCGGAACCCGTCGATCATGTAGAAGAACGGGTTGAGATGGGCGACGAAGTGCCAGGATTCCGGCAGCCGGTCGAGCGAGTAGAAGGTGCCGGACAGGAAGGACAGCGGCGTGACCACGAAGTTGGTCACCGCGGCGATGTGGTCGAACTTCTCCGACCAGATGCCGCCGATGGCGCCGAGCAGCGCCAGCAGCATCGACGCCGCGATGGCGTGGAACAGGACGTAGCCGGGGTGGATCGGGTCGATCGGCACGAAGATCCGGATCGCCACCCAGGTCACCGTCCCGACCAGGAGGCCGCGGACGATGCCGCCGAGGACATAGCCGACGGCGAGTTCGGCCGGCGCCAGCGGCGGCATCAGCACGTCGACGATGTTGCCCTGGATCTTGGCGATCATCAGCGAGGAGGAGGTGTTGGCGAAGGCGTTCTGCGCCATCGCCATCATGATCAGCCCGGGCGCCAGGAACTGCAGGAACGGCACCCCCGCCGCCTGCCGCGTCACCCCGCCGAGGGCGAGGGCGAAGATGGCGTAGAACAGCAGCGTGGTGATGACCGGGGCCGCGATCGTCTGGGTCGCGACCTTGAGGAAGCGGTGGACCTCCTTGGAGGTGAGGGTCCACAGGCCGACCCAGTTGACGCGGCCGATGATGCGGGGTTGGGGCATGGGCGTTCTGAAGGCTGGCGGGGGCGCGACCATAGCCCGGCGATGCGAGGGCGGGCAAACGTCCCTTGGCGCAGACGGCGCTTGGCAGGCCCGGCCCGGACGCGGCAGTGTCGCACCATGCCCCGACCGCCCCGCCGACCGCCCGCGCTCGATGCCGCCGCCCTGGAACGGGCGGCGCTCGACTATCTCGGCCGCTACGCCGCCTCGACCGGCCAGCTGCGCCGGGTGCTGCAGCGCCGCATCCGCCGCGCCGCCCAGGCCGGCGCCGAGGTCGACGTCGCCGCGGTGGAGGCGCGGATCACGGCGCTGCTGGAGCGCATGACCGCCGCGCGCCTGCTGGACGACAGCCAGTTCGCCGAGATGCGGATCGCCGGGCTGGCCCGGCGCGGCACCTCGACCCGGGCGATCCGGATGAAGCTGCGCGAGGCCGGGCTCGACGAGACTGTTGCGGATGAGGCCCTGTCCCTGTATGGCGGCGCCCCCGGGGCGGATCCGGAGCGGGCGGCGGCGATCCGGCTGGCGCGGCGTCGGCGGCTGGGGCCGTTCCGGGCCGAGGCCGACCGGGCGGCGCACCGGATGCGCGACCTGGCCACCCTGGCCCGCGCCGGCTTCGCGCTGGGGCTGTGCCGGACGGTGGTGGATGCGCCGGACGGCGCCGCGCTGGAGGCGGCGGAGGATTGAGGCCGTTTGAGCCCTCTCGCGGGGTCGATTGACGTTCGGAAACGCGCTTCGGATAGTGCGATCCGAAAATGGACATGGAAGGGGAAGCGGATGCGGCGTCGCACGCATGTCCTGGCGATCGACCAGGGCACGACATCGACCCGGGCGATCGTGTTCGATCCGCAGGGGCGGCCGGTGGCCACCGCGCAGCGCGAGCTGCGCCAGATCTATCCGGCCGATGGCTGGGTCGAGCACGACCCGGAGGGCATCTGGTCGGACACGGTGTCGGCCTGCCGCGACGCCATCGCCCGCGCCCGGCTGACCGCCGACCACATCGCCGCCATCGGCATCACCAACCAGCGCGAGACCACGGTGCTGTGGGACCGCGGCACCGGCCGGGCGCTGCACTACGCCATCGTGTGGCAGGATCGCCGCGCCGCCGCCCTGTGCCGCGAGCTGGTGGCCGCCGGCCATGAGAAGGCGGTGCAGGCCAAGACCGGGTTGGTGATCGACGCCTATTTCTCGGCCACCAAGCTGGCCTGGCTGCTGGACAACGTGCCCGACGCGCGGCGCCGGGCCGAGGCCGGGGAGCTGGCCTTCGGCACCATCGACAGCTTCCTGCTGTGGCGGCTGACCGGCGGGCGGGTGCATGCCACCGACGCCACCAATGCCAGCCGCACCATGCTGTTCAACATCCGCACCCAGGATTGGGACGACGAGCTGTTGTCCCTGTTCCAGGTGCCGCGTGCGGTGCTGCCCGAGGTGCACGACAACGCGCATGAGTTCGGCGTCACCGACAAGATCCTGTTCGGCGCCGCCATCCCGATCACCGGCATGGCCGGCGACCAGCAGGCGGCGACCTTCGGCCAGGCCTGCTTCCAGCCCGGCATGATCAAGTCGACCTACGGCACCGGCTGCTTCGCCCTGCTGAACATCGGCGACAAGCCGCGGACCTCGAAACACCGGCTGCTGACCACCACCGCCTACCGCCTGAACGGCAAGCCGACCTACGCCATCGAAGGCGCGATCTTCAGCGCCGGCGCCACCATCCAATGGCTGCGCGACGGGTTGAAGATCATCAAGACCGCGGCCGAGAGCGAGACCCTGGCCCGGTCGGTCGAGGATTCCGCCGGGGTCTACCTGGTGCCGGCCTTCACCGGCCTGGGCGCGCCGCATTGGGACCCCGAGGCGCGCGGCACCATCCTGGGCCTGACCCGAGATTCGACCTCGGCCCACATCGCCCGCGCGGCACTGGAGGCCGTGGCCTACCAGACCCGCGACCTGATGGAGGCGATGGCGGCCGATGGCGGCGCCAGGCCCCAGGCCCTCAGGGTCGATGGCGGCATGGTGGCCAATGACTGGCTGTGCCAGATGCTGGCCGACATGCTGGACACCCCGGTCGAGCGGCCGAAGGTGATCGAGACCACGGCGCTGGGCGCCGCCTACCTGGCCGGCCTGACCGCCGGGGTCTACCCCTCGGTCGAAGGGGTGGCCGAGGCCTGGCAGCGCGACCGGCGGTTCGAGCCGGCGATGCCGGCCAGCACCCGCGCCCGGCTGTACGAGGGCTGGCAGAAGGCGGTGCGCCGCGCCCGCGGCGTCGCCCGCTGACGCCTACCGTCCGGGATCGCTCCGCTCGGAAACGCGCATCGAAGCGCGGATGCGAAAAGCTGTCGCAAAACTTTCATGTCGCTGTCATGTTTTGCAAATGCCGCGCCTGTAAGAGCGCCGGGTACCATTGGGGGGATTTCGCCATGAGACTGCATCTTGCCGCGACCGTATCCGCCGCGATCCTGAGCTTCAGCCTGCCCGCCCTCGCCGCCACCGAGATCCAGTGGTGGCACGCCATGACCGGCGCCAACAACGAGGTGGTCGAGACGCTGGCCAAGGAATTCAACGACAGCCAGTCCGACTACAAGGTGTTGCCGGTGTTCAAGGGCACCTATGCGGAGACGCTGAACGCCGGCATCGCCGCCTTCCGCGCCGGCCAGCCGCCGCACATCCTGCAGGTGTTCGACGCCGGCACCGGCACCATGATGGCCGCGTCCAGCGCCGTGGTCCCGGTGGCCGACGTGCTGAAGACCGACGGCGTCACCTTCGACAAGTCGCAGTATCTCGGCGGCGTGATCAGCTACTACAGCTCGGCCGATGGCGAGCTGCTGTCCTTCCCGTATAACAGCTCGTCGCCGATCCTCTATTACAACAAGGACGCCTTCAAGAAGGCCGGGCTGGATGAGAACGCACCGCCCAAGACCTGGCCGGAGCTGTTCGACGCGGCCAAGAAGATCAAGGCTGCCGGCTGGTCCTGCGGCTTCACCTCGACCTGGCTGACCTGGATCCAGCAGGAGAATTTCGCGGCCTGGAACAACGTGGCCTACGCCACCGACCAGAACGGCCTGGCCGGGCTGGAGCCGAAGCTGCTGATCAACAGCGACCTCGATGTCCGCCACTTCCAGACCATCGCCGACCTGCAGAAATCAGGCGTGTTCTCCTATGGCGGCCGCACCTCGGAGGCCAAGACCAAGTTCACCAGCGGCGAATGCGCCATGCTGACCGAATCCTCGGGCGGGCTGGGCGACGTGATCAAGTCCGGCGTCAATTTCGGCACCAGCACCCTGCCCTACTACCCCGAGGCCGCGGGCGCTCCGCAGAACACCATCCCCGGCGGCGCCAGCCTGTGGGTCCTGGCCGGCCATCCCCAGGCCGAATACAAGGGCGTGGCGAAGTTCTTCGAGTTCCTGTCGCAGACCGACATCCAGGTCCGGCTGCACCAGAAGTCGGGCTACCTGCCGATCACCATGGCCGCCTATGAGGCCACCAAGAAGTCCGGCTTCTACGAGCAGAACCCGGGCCGCGAGATCCCGATCCTGCAGATGATGGGCAAGGCGCCGACCGAGAACTCCAAGGGCGTGCGCATCATCAACCTGCCGCAGGTCCGCGACATCATCAACGAGGAGCTGGAGTTGATGCTGAACGGCCAGCAGGACGCCAAGACGGCGCTGGACAAGGCGGTCGAGCGTGGCAACGCGGCGATCAAGGAAGCGGCATCGCTGTAAGGCACGGAAGGGGCGGACACCCGCCCCTTCCCTTCGTCATCCCCGCGAAAGCGGGGATCTCTCCATGCTCTCGAACCCGATGAGGTTCCCGCTTCCGCGGGAATGACGGCCCAGGGGAAGGCGAGCTCCGCAATGGCACCAGCCCCATGAACCGCCGCGCGATCTTCCCGAACACGGTCCTGCCCTATCTGCTGGTGGCGCCGCAGATCGCGATCACCCTGGTCTTCTTCTTCTGGCCGGCGGGCCAGGCGATCCGCCAGTCGATGCTGCGCGAGGACGCCTTCGGGCTGAAGAGCCGCTTCGTCGGCCTCGACAACTTCGCCCGGGTGCTGGCCGATCCCGCCTATGTGAACTCGCTGCAGGTCACCGCCGTGTTCTCGATCGCGGTGGCGATCTCGGCGCTGGCCGTCGCGCTGCTGCTGGCGGTGATGGCCGACCGGGTGGTGCGCGGCCAGGGGCTGTACCGCACCCTGCTGCTGTCGCCCTACGCCATCGCCCCGGCGATCGCCGGCATGCTGTGGCTGTTCCTGTTCAACCCGTCGATGGGCACGCTGGCGGTGCTGCTGCGCCAGGCCGGGTTCGACTGGAACCCGCTGCTGAACGGCGGCCAGGCCATGACCCTGGTGGTGGCCGCCGCGGCGTGGAAGCAGATCAGCTACAACTTCCTGTTCTTCCTGGCCGGGCTGCAGGCGATCCCGAAGAGCCTGATCGAGGCGGCGGCGATCGACGGCGCCGGGCCGGCCAAGCGGTTCCGCACCATCATCTTCCCGCTGATCTCGCCGGTGTCGTTCTTCCTGCTGGTGGTGAACTCGGTCTACGCCTTCTTCGACACCTTCGGCATCATCCACGCGGTGACCGGCGGCGGCCCCGGCAAGGCGACCGAGATCCTGGTCTACAAGGTCTACAATGACGGCTTCGTCAACCTGAAGATGGGCGCCTCCGCCGCCCAATCCGTGATCCTGATGATCCTGGTGATCGGGCTGACCTTCGTGCAGTTCCGCTATGTCGAGCGCCGGGTGCACTACTCATGATCGAGAACCGCCCGTTTGGCCGGCTGGTCGCGCATTTCATCCTGATCGTCGGGATCGTGCTGGTCGCCTTCCCGATCTACTACACCTTCATCGCCTCGACCTATCCGACCCAGGCGATCCTGTCGCCGCCGCTGCCGCTGCTGCCGGGGGACCAGTTCCTGCAGAACTACAGCGATGCGCTGTTCGGCGGCGCCCGGTCGGTCGGCAGCGTCAGCATGGGTCGGATCCTGCTGAACACCACCGTCGTCGCGCTGGCGATCGCGGTCGGCAAGATCACGATCTCGCTGCTGTCGGCCTACGCCATCGTGTTCTTCCGCTTCCCGCTGCGGATGGTGTTCTTCTGGATGATCTTCGTCACGCTGATGCTGCCGGTCGAGGTGCGCATCGTGCCGACCTACCAGGTCATCGTCGACCTCGGCCTGATCGACACCTATGCCGGGCTGACCGTGCCCCTGATGGCCTCGGCCACCGCCACCTTCCTGTTCCGCCAGTTCTTCCTGACCGTGCCGGACGAGCTGGTCGAGGCGGCGCGGATCGACGGCGCGGGGCCCTTGCGCTTCCTGCGCGACATCCTGCTGCCGCTGTCGAAGACCAACATCGCGGCGCTGTTTGTGATCACCTTCATCTATGGCTGGACCCAGTATCTCTGGCCGCTGCTGATCACCAACGACAACTCGATGAACACGATCATCATCGCCCTGCGCAAGATGATCTCCTTCACCGATGCCGACACCCAGTGGAACCTGGTGATGGCGACCACGATCCTGGCCATCCTGCCGCCTGTGGTGGTGGTGGTGGCGATGCAGCGCTGGTTCGTGAAAGGCCTGATCGAGAGCGAGAAATGAGAGTCCTTCCGACAATGCTACTGGCGCGGCCGCCTGACGGCGGTTTCTCCGCTTCCGGTGCTCACGGACCCAAACGTCCGCTGCGCTCCGGTTCTCGAAACCACCGCCAGTCGACTCACGCCAGCGCATTCTCGAAAGGACTCTGAATGGCCACCGTCGAGATCCGCGGCGTGCGCAAGACCTATCCCGGCGCCGCGCAGGAGACCATCAAGGGCATCGACTGCCGCATCGCCGACGGCGAGTTCCTGGTCATGCTGGGCCCGTCCGGCTGCGGAAAGTCGACCCTGCTGCGCATGGTGGCGGGGCTGGAGAGCATCGGCGCCGGCGAGATTTCGATCGGCGAGCGGGTGGTGAACCGGCTGGAGCCGAAGGACCGGAACATCGCCATGGTGTTCCAGAACTACGCCCTGTACCCGCACATGTCGGTGTACGACAACATGGCGTACGGCCTGCGCATACAGGGCCTGTCGAAAGCGGATATCGACACCCGGGTGCGCCAGGCGGCCCAGACGCTGGAGCTGTCGGCCCTGCTGGAGCGTAAGCCGCGGCAACTGTCGGGCGGCCAGCGCCAGCGCGTGGCCATGGGCCGCGCCATCGTGCGCGAGCCGGCGGTGTTCCTGTTCGACGAGCCGCTGTCCAACCTGGACGCCAAGCTGCGCACCCAGATGCGGATCGAGATCAAGCGGCTGCAGTCGCGCCTCGGCGTCACCAGCCTGTACGTCACCCATGACCAGGTCGAGGCGATGACCCTGGCCGACCGCATCATGGTGATGAATGGCGGCGCGGCCGAGCAGATCGCCCCGCCGCTTGAGGTCTATCTGCGGCCGGCTTCGATGTTCGTGGCCGGCTTCATCGGGTCGCCGGCGATGAACTTCCTGGCCGCGACGGTGACCGCGGACGGCACCGGCATCACCCTGCCCGGCGGCCAGCGCGTCGCCACCAAACGCGCCACGGGGCTGGCCGGCCGCAAGGTGGTCGCCGGCATCCGGCCGGAGCATATGGCGCTGGACGGCCCGACCGACCCGGAGCACCGGCTGAGCATCGAGGTCGAGCTGGTCGAGGCGCTGGGCGCCGACACGGTGGTGCATGGCCGGCTGGGCGACGGGGTGGCGCTGCTGGCGCGGCTGCCCGGCGTGGCGCCGGTGCGCGACGGCGACCGGCTGGCCCTGGGTGTGGCCGAGGATCAGCTGCACCTGTTCGACCCCGACACCGGCCGCGCCCTGGGCTGACCGCATGCGCCGCACCGGTGGCGAGCGCGATTCCGCCGCCGGGATCAGGCGTCCACGGATGGCCTGGACTCCGGCCATGCTCATTGTCCAGGTTTGTCAAGATCACGGATTTTGAGGGATTGCCCGAGGACCTCCCGGTCTCGATCCTGGTCGCATCCCCCATGGCCTGCGCCGGCCGCGGGGCCACCCGCGCGACCGGAGAACGATCATGGCCACCGCCGCTACGACGACCCCGCCCCCACTCGACCTCGCAGCCGTCAAGGTCCGCCAGCAGGGAGCCTGGTCCTCCGGCGACTATGCCGTCGTCGGCACCACCCTGCAGATCGTCGGCGAGGAGCTGTGCGAAGCCCTCGACCTGCGGGCGGGCCAGAGGGTGCTCGATGTCGCCGCCGGCAACGGCAATGCCTCCCTCGCCGCCGCGCGGCGCTGGTGCGATGTCGTCGCCACCGACTACGTCCCGGCGCTGCTGGATCGCGCCAGCGAGCGGGCCGCCGCCGAACGGCTCGTCATCACGGTCCGCGAGGCCGATGCGGAGGCCCTGCCGTTCGCCGACGGCAGCTTTGACGCCGTCGTCTCCACCTTCGGGGTCATGTTCACGCCCGACCAGGACCGCGCCGCCGCCGAGCTGGTCCGGGTCTGCCGGCGCGGCGGCAAGATCGGCCTCGCCAACTGGACGCCGGAGGGCTTCATCGGCCAGCTGTTCAAGACCATCGGCCGGCATGTGCCGCCGCCGCCCGGCGCCAGGTCGCCGGCGCTGTGGGGCACGCGCGCCCGGGTGGACGAGCTGTTCGGGCCGCACGCGTCGTCGGTCGAGGCGACGTCGCGGCATTTCACCTTCCGGTACCGTTCGCCCCGCCATTGGCTGGAGATCTTCAGGACCTATTACGGGCCGGTGCTCAAGACCTTCGCGGCTCTCGCGCCGTCGGCTCAGGACGGGCTTGAGCGCGACCTGATGGACCTGATCGCCCAGTTCGATCGCTCTGGAGACGGCTCGATGGTCGTGCCCAGCGAGTACCTGGAGATCGTCGTCACCCGGCGCTGATCCTATCGCGTCCGCGCCATCAAAAAGGGGCCGCGCAAGCGGCCCCCTTCAGGATGGATCGGCAAAAATGTGAAGCCTTGAGCCTTACGGCTTCTTGGTCTTCGGAGGCGTTGCCGCCGCCGCTGCCTTGTCGGCCGGCGCCGCCGCGGTCTGGGTCTTCGACCCGACCTCGTTGTAGCGCGTGTGCAGCAGGTCGTAGGTCTTGTTCAGGTAGTCGTCGAGCTGCTGCGGGTTGTATTTGACGACTTCGGCGAACTGGTCCTGGCGGGCCAGGCAGTAGGCGGCCTGGGTCATGCGCTGCATGCGGCCGGACTCGTCGTTCGCCATCTTCGTCCGGTAGGTGTCGAACAGGCGCGCGCCGTTGCCCTTGCTGTACTTCCCGAGCAGCTTGCCGAGCTTGTCCTGGGTCTCCAGGATGCGGTCGTCGTTGTTGACCACCCACTGGCTGAAGGTGCGGAAGATGATGGGGTCCTTGAACTCTTCCTTGCAGCTGAGACCGGTGACCATCATCTCGGTCTGCAGCTTGACCAGCAGGTCGTAGCGCACTTCCGTCGGCGACAGCTGGGCCTTCGGCGGCAGGTTCACCGGCTGGTAGTTGCCGACATCAGGGAACAGACCGCCCGTCTGGGGCGGCTTCGGTGCCTCCTGGCAGGCTGCCAGCGCCAAGGCGGCCACCGCGACCGCTATAAAACTCTTCATCATCCTCATCGGTACCCCCGCAGATCCATCGCCCGCACTCTAGCCCAGAAGCTCCGCCGACAGAATCCGAAATGCGCCGACCCGCCGCAACGGCTTATATGGTGCTTCAAGAGAGACCCTTATCTTATTGTGTTGCATCAGTAAAGCGCGATCAGTCTCGGCTCAGTTCCAGTGCCTCGGCGCCGAGATCGGTCAGCTGCCAGGACGGGTCGGCCGCATCGGGATCGAGACAGGCCACCAGTTTCGCCCGGCCGGTCTCGCGCAGCGTCGCCCTCACCCGCCAGACCGGCAGGCCGGCGGCGGCGGAGAGCTGCGCCACGGTGTGCGGCACGGCGAGCAGGCCAAGACTGCGCTTCGCCACCTCCGTCAGGGTGCCGTCGGGGTTGATGCAGGCCATCGTCTATGCCCGGGCGGCCCGGATCAGCCCTTCACATCGGTCTTGCAGTACCACCAGTCGGTGTACTCGTAGCCGGCCTTGGCCCGCGCCTCGGCATCCTCGATGGTGCGCGGTGCCGGCACGATCACCTTGTCGCCGGGGCGCCAGTCGGCCGGGGTGGCGACCTTGTGCTTGTCCGTGGTCTGCAGCGCGTCGATCAGACGCAGGATCTCATCGATGTTCCGGCCGGTGGTCAGCGGATAGTAGATCATCGCCCGCACCACCCCGGTGGGGTCGATCACGAAGACGCAGCGGCTGGTCTCGGTGCCCGACTGCTCCGGCATGATCATGCCGTAGAGCGTCGCCACCTTGCGATCGCCGTCGGCGATCACCGGGAACGGGATCCGGGTGTCGAACAGCTCCTCGATCCGCTTGGTCCAGGCGAGATGCGCGTAGATGCTGTCGATCGACAGGCCCAGCAGCTCGACCCCGCGCTCCTTCAGGGCCGGGGCGATGCGGGCGAAAGCGACGAATTCGGACGTGCAGACCGGGGTGAAGTCGGCGGGGTGGGAGAACAGGACGACCCAGCTGCCGCGGAAATCCTCGAGCGCGATGCGTCCATGGGTGGTCTCGGCCTCGAAGGACGGGGCGGTCTGCCCCAGGCGGGGCAGGCTCGGCAGGGGTGATGGCTCAGCGGTCATGACGGGCCTCGTTGTCGACGGGCGGGTGGCGACGTTTGCCGCAGGATAGTCCAGGCACCGGCGGGGGCCAACCGCTGGCCCGTCGCAGGCCCCCTGGTATAAGGTCGCTGCCGAACCCCTTGGCGGGACCTGTCGGAGACCGAAGATGAAACGAGGCGCGCGCATCGCGGCGGCCGCGGCGATGCTTCTCACCCTCTGCGGCCCGGCTGCGGCCGAGATCGACGTGCTGCGCCGTGCGCCCGACCTGATCCAGGCGGTGCAGCGCAACGATATCGACCAGACCCGCACCCTGCTGCTGGGCGGGACCTCGCCCAACACCACCGACGCCCAGGGTCGCACGCCGCTGACCATCGCGGTGGGCAATGACAGCCTGGCCATGGTGCGCGAGTTGCTGCGCTTCGGCGCGGCGCCGGACCAGACCGATTCGCTCGGCAACACGCCGCTGTACTGGGCGTCGGATATCGGCGACGCCGGCATCGTCAAGGCGCTGCTGGACGCCAAGGCCAATCCCAACCGCGCCAACCGCCAGGGCATGACCCCTTTGATGGCCGCCGCCCGCAACGGCAGCCTGCCGGCGGTGGAGGCCTTGCTGGCCGCCAAAGCGAATCCGAATCAGCAAGACTTCACCGGCCGCTCGGCTCTCGGCTGGGCCGACAGCAGCCGGGCCCGCGCCATCGCCGCGCGGCTGCGCAAGGCCGGGGCGACGGACTGAGGCCCATCGGGGACTGCGTCGACAGGGACCAGTCGTCGGGGGAGAGTGAGGATGCGCTGCGCCCGATGCAGCCGGAGACTCTGTCTGCAGGGTTTCGCAGCTGGCGTCGGACAGGGCGCGGTTGCGGTCCGCGCCCTGTCCGGCTAGGAGTCCCGATCGTCGAGGGGCAGCGATGACGACCAGGACCGAGGCGGGGCTGTGGGGCAGCCCCGCCTCACCGATGCCGCCTGGGGGAAGGCAGGCACCGTTTCGGCGAAGACGCCGGGCGGGGCGCGGTTGCGGACCGCACCCCGCCCGGCTGGTAATCCCGATCGTCGAGGGGCAGGAATGACGACCGGGACCGAGGCGGGGCTGTGGGGCAGCCCCGCCTCACCGATGCGCCGCCTTGGGGGAAAGCGCGCACCGTTTCGGCGATAGCGTCGGACGGGGCGCGGTTGCGGTCCGCACCCCGTCCGGTGTGGCGTCCCGATCGTCGAGGGGCAGCGATGACGACCGGGACCGAGGTGGAGCTGTGGGGCAGCGCCACCTCACGGATGCTCCGCCTGGGGGAAGGCGGGCACCGCTTCGGTTGCCGGCTTCTTCTTGGGATCGCGCCAGGCGATCAGCCGGTAGAACAGCGGAATGAAGAAGGTGGCGATCAGCGTGGCGGCGAGCATGCCGCCGATCACACCGGTGCCGATCGAATGGCGGCTGGCCGAGCCGGCGCCGGAGGCGATGGCCAGCGGCAGGCAACCCAGGATGAAGGCCAGCGAGGTCATGACGATCGGCCGGAAGCGCAGCTTGGCGCCTTCCAGCGCCGCCTCGGCCGCGCTCATCCCCTCCTGCCGCTTCAGCACCGCGAATTCGACGATCAGGATGGCGTTCTTGGCGGCCAGGCCGATCAGTGTGACCAGGCCGATCTGGAAGTAGACGTCGTTCTCCAGCCCGCGCAGCCACACCGCCAGCAGCGCGCCGAACAGGCCGAAGGGCACCGCCGTCAGCACCGCGATCGGCAGCGTCCAGCGCTCGTACTGCGCGGCCAGGATCAGGAACACCATGACCAGGCCGAACAGCAGCGCCTGGTTGCCGGAGCCGCCGGCCGCCTGTTCCTGGAAGGCCGAGCCGGTCCAGGCCAGCGCGTAGCCCTGGGGCAGCGCCTCCTTGGCCACCGCCTCCATCGCCGCGATCGCCTGGCCCGAGGAATAGCCCGGGGCCGGGTCGCCCATGACCTTGGCGGCCGGGAAGATGTTGAAGCGCTCGACCTGGTCCGGCCCGACGATCCGCCGGGTCTTCACCAGCGCGTCGATCGGGATCATGGCGCCGTCGCCGCCGCGCACGAAGACATAGCGCAGGTCCTCCGGCCGCTGCCGGAAGTCGCCCTCCGAGGCGAGGCTGACCCGGTAGTTGCGGCCGTAGAGCGTGAAGTCGTTGACGTAGAGGCTGCCGAAGGTGGCCTGCATCGCCTCGAAGATCGAGGTGATCGGCACGCCCAGCGCCTTGGCCTTCTCGCGGTCGACGTCGATCTTGTACTGCGGGATGGCGGTGTTGAACATCGAGCGGACGCCGGCCAGCTCCGGCCGCTTGGCCGCCGCGGCGGCCAGCGCCTGGGTGGCCTGGGCCAGCGCCGCGTAGCCGGCACCGGTGCGGTCCTGGACATAGACCTCGAAGCCGCCGGTGGTGCTCATGCCCATGATCGGCGGCGGGTTGAAGGCCAGCACCATCGCGTCCTTGATGCCGGCGTTCAGGCCCATGAACGGGCCGGGCAGGTTGCGCGCGTCCAGCGCCGCATCGGTCCGCTCGGACCAGTCCTTCAGCGGCACGAAGGCGACGCCGGCATAGGTCTTCTGGGCGCCGGACAGCAGGTCGAAGCCGGGCACGGCGATGACCTCGCCCGTCGCCGGATGGGTCAGCAGGTTGTCGGTCGCCGCGGCCAGCGCCGCCTCGGTCCGCTCCAGCGACGCGGCCGGCGGCAGGAAGGCGGCGACGATCAGGTAGCCCTGGTCCTCCTGCGGCACCAGCGACCCCGGGATCTTCTGGAACAGGGCGAAGGCGGCGCCCGCCATGGCGACGAACAGCACGATCGCCACGATTGCGCGCTTCAGGAAGAAGCGGACGCCGGCGGTGTAGGCCGCGGTCAGCCGGTCGAAGGCGCGGTTGAACAGGCGGAACGGCAGGGCCGGCTCGCGGTGGCCGGGCTTCAGGATCAGGGCGCACAGCGCCGGCGTCAGGGTCAGCGCGACGATGCCGGAGATGGTGACCGACACCGCGATGGTGACGGCGAACTGGCGGTACATCTCGCCCACCAGCCCGCCCATGAAGGCGACCGGCACGAACACCGCGCACAGCACCAGAACGATGGCGATGACCGGGCCCGAGACCTCGTCCATCGCCTTCCGCGCCGCCTCGCGCGGGGCCAGCTTCTCGGTCCGCATGATGCGCTCGACATTCTCGAGCACCACGATGGCGTCGTCGACCACGATGCCGATCGCCAGCACCAGGCCGAACAGGGTCAGCAGGTTGATCGAGAAGCCGAGCATGTACATGCCGGCGAAGGTGCCGAGGATCGAGATCGGCACCGCGATCACCGGGATCAGCGTCGCCCGGAGGTTCTGCAGGAAGACGAAGACCACCAGCACGACCAGGATCATCGCCTCGATGAAGGTCTTGATGACCTCGTCGATCGAGACCTGGACGAACTTGGTGGTGTCGTAGGGGATGATGTAGGAGACGCCCTCGGGGAAGCCCTGCTTCAGCTCCTCCATCCGCGCCTTGACCGCCTCGGCGGTGTTCAGCGCGTTGGCCCCCGGCTGCAGGTAGATCGGGATGCCGGCGATCGGCTTGTTGTTGTCGAAGGCGGTGGAGTTATAGGTCTGGGCGCCGAGCTCGACCCGAGCCACGTCCTTCAGCCGCAGCGTCGCCGCGTTGCTGTCGGACCGCAGGATGATGTTCTCGAACGCCGCGGCGTCGGGCAGGCGGCCGTCGGTCGTCGCCGAATAGGTGTAGGCCAGGCCGCCGCTGTTGGGCTCGTCGCCGAAGCGGCCGGCGGCGAACTGGGCGTTCTGCTCCTGGATCGCGGCGGAGACGTCGGTCGGCGTCAGGTTGTACTGCGCCAGCTTGTCCGGCCGCAGCCAGACCCGCATCGAATAGTCCTTGCCGCTGCCGAACAGCGAGGCGTCACCGACGCCGGGCACGCGCTTGAGGTCGTCGATGACGTTCAGCAGCGCGTAGTTGTTCAGGTAGATCGGATCGGCCCGGCCGCTCTTGTCGGTCAGGATGATCGCCATCAGGATCGAGCTGGATTTCTTCGAGACGCTGACGCCGACGCGCTGCACCTCCTGCGGCAGGGTCGGCAGCACCCGCTGCACCCGGTTGTTGACGTTGATCGTCGCCTGGTCGGGATCGGTGCCGATCTTGAAGGTGACGGTCAGCGACATGGTGCCGTCGCCGGTGTTGGTCGACCGCATGTACAGCATGTTGTCGACGCCGTTGATCTGCTGCTCCAGCGGCGCCGCCACGGTCTGCGCCACCGTCTCGGCGCTGGCCCCGGAATAGGAGGTCGTGACCGAGACCTCGGGCGGCACGATCTCGGGATACTGCGCGATCGGCAGCACCCGCATCGCCACCAGCCCGGCCAGGGTGATGACGATCGACAGGACCGCGGCGAAGACCGGCCGGTCGATGAAGAACCGCGAGATCACGGGTCCACCTGCGCGACCTTGGCGAGGGACGGCCGCACCGGGCTGCCCGGGCGCACCTTGATCACGCCTTCCGTGATGATGCGGTCGCCCGGCGTGACGCCGCTGTCGACCAGCCAGCCGCCCTCGACCTCACGCCCCAGGGCGATCGGCCGGATCTCGGCCTTGTCGCCCTCGGCCAGGGCATAGACGAAGGGTCCCTGCGGGCCCTGCATCACCGCCATCGGCGGCACCACGATGCCCTGCTTCAGGGTCAGCCCGCCGACGGTGACGCGGACGAACTGGTTCGGCACCAGCAGGCTGTCCGCGTTCGGCAGGATGGCCCGGGCCCGGATGGTGCCGGTCTGGGTGTCGACGATGCTGTCGGTGAAGTTGATGGTGCCGCCCTGGGCGTAGATCCGCCCGTCGCCGAGCTTGACCGTGACCGGGAAGCGGCGGTCCTTCGGCCCGTCGGCCTTGCCCTCGTCGAGCAGCCGCCGGATCTCGGCATAGTCGGCGTCGCCGAAGGAGAAGCTGACATAGGCCGGATCGAGCTGGGTGATCCGGGTCAGCAGGCCGTTGGCGCTGATCAGGCTGCCTTCCGGCACCTCCTCGATGCTGGTCATGCCGCCGAGCGGTGCCGTCACCGAGGTGTAGTCGAGGTTGAGCTGCGCGGTCTGCAGCTGCGCCACGGCGGCGGCGACCGCCGCCTCGTCGGTCCGCACCTGCGCCATGGTGTCGTCGCGGTCCTTGGCCGACCCGGCGCGGCTGGCGAACAGCTTGGCGGACCGGTCGGCGTTGACCCGGTTGTTGGCCAGCTGCGCCTGCGCCTGCTGCAGCTGCGCCTGGCTGCGCGCCACCTCGGCCTGGTAGGTGGCGGGGTCGATACGGGCCAGCCTCTGCCCCTCGGCCACCCGTTCGCCTTCGGTGTAGTCGCGCTTGAGCAGGATGCCGCCGACCCGGGCGCGCACCTCGATCTCGCGGAAGGCGGAGACGCGTCCGGCATAGGTGTAGGTGATCGGCACCGGCCTGGCCGCCAGCTCCTGCACCGTCACCTCGGGCGGCGGCGGGGCGGGTTGCGTCTGGGCCTGGGCTTCGCCGGTGTTTTCGTTGCAAGATGCGAGCAGGGGAGCTGCCGCGACCGACGCGAGCAGCAGGGCGACACGAAGCAAGGGGGACGTGATCGCGGCGACCGTATCCGTGCGAGCGGTGTTTTTGCACCGCACAACAGCGTCAGAGCGCATGTCGGATCGCGCGACACGATCACATACATACTTGAACGTATGTAAAGAAAAAGCCACGATACCCCCCGCCAAGTCTGATCCGGGCCTCGGATCCGCCACGAAGGCGACGATTCAGAATGCCTGTTCTGGGCCGTTTAGGCAATGGCGACAGCAAAAGGCGCCGCCACGCACGGCCGGATGCCTGCTACCGGGTCAGGCGCGAAAGGCTGTCCGCGAGGCGATCGCGCCCGCTCAGAAGGTGTTCCGAATCGAGGATGGACACGGTCACGACACCCCCTTCTCGCCTGTCGAATTCTTGCACCGCACAAACACCCGGGCCTCGGGAGACATGATGTGCGGATTGATTTATATACATGCCTGAACGTATGTAAAGGGGGGAGAGGAGACGATCATGGCCCGTCGCACCAAGGCTGAAGCGGAAGAGACCCGGCAGAAGATTCTCGACGCTGCGGAACGCCTGTTCTTCATCGACGGCGTGTCGCGCACGTCGCTGGAGCACATCGCCAATTCCGCCGGCGTGACCCGCGGCGCGATCTATTGGCACTTCAAGAACAAGCTCGAGCTGTTCGAAGCGCTTCACGAACGGGTGAAGCTGCCGGCGGAGGAGATCGTCGAGCGGGCGATGGCCGACGGCCACCCCGATCCGCTGGCCCTGGTCGAGCAGGCGATGGTCGAATCCTTCGTCGCGCTGACCGAGGACGAGCAGCGCCAGCGGGTGTTCACCATCCTGACCTGCCGCTGCGAGTATGTCGGCGAGATGCTGGCGGCACTGGCCCGCCAGCGCGAGGCCCACGACCATATGCGCGCCACCATGAGCCGGGCCTTCACCCTGGCGCAGGAGGAGGGCCGGCTGAGCCCGGCCTGGCCGCCGGATGTCGCCGCCAGCACGCTGACCTGCCTGATGGGCGGGCTGATGGCCGACTGGATCCGTTTCGGCCGCCGCTTCGACCTGATCGAGGTCGGCACGCGCAGCGTCGGCGAGCTCTTCCGGGCGTTCCGCCGCGAGGTCGAGCCGGCGCTCTGCTGACCGCAGGCGCAGGCCCCCTCGCCTACTCCCCTGCGGCTTGCGGCCGGACGCGCTGCCGCTTGCTCCAGGTGAAGGTCGAGGTCACGCCGAAGTTCCACACCGAGGACAGGGCGGCGCCGAGGATGCTGGCCAGCGCCCAGGGCATGGCGCGCTCGTACAGGAACTCCGACACCTGCAGGTTGATCAGCGCGCCGATGGCGCAGGCGGCGTAGAAGGACAGCAGGCCGCGCAGGAAATCACGGCCGCGCAGCTGCTTGTCGCGGTAGGTGATGCGGTTGTTGAGGGCGAAGTTGGTGGACATGGCGACCACCGTCGCCGCCGCCTGCGACCAGTAGAAGTCCCAGCCGAAGCCGTGCAGGAACAACCCGACCAGCGACAGCTGCACCGCCACGCCCGACAGCCCGACCATGACGAACAGGATGAAGCGGGCCGGGATCGCGCCGCCGAGCAGCTTGTCGAAGATCAGCATCAAAAATTCCAGGCTCACGGCGAAGTCCAGCTTGCTCTCGCCGCTGTGCCGGCTGCGGAACACGAAGGGCAGTTCGGCGAAGCGCAGGGGGCGCCCGGCCGAGGCGAAGATGTCGAGCAGGATCTTGAAACCCTGTCCGTTCAGCCGGTCCGCCACCTCTTCGATCAGCGGCCGGCGCAGCATGAAGAAGCCGCTGAGCGGATCCGTCAGATCGGAAGGCACCACCATCTTTGCAAGCCTGATGCCGAGACCGGACAGGCGCTCGCGCTTCTCCGAGAAGCTGCCGAGGTCGCTGCCGGGCAGGAACCGGCTGGCGACGACGATGTCGAGCGTATCGGCCTTCAGCCGCTCCAGCATGCGCGGCAGCAGCGTCTCGTCGTGCTGCAGGTCGGCATCCATCACCGCGAGATAGGGCGCGCCGGTCGCCATCATGCCCTCGACCGTGGCCGAGGACAGGCCGCGCCGGCCGATGCGCTTGAGGCAGCGGACATTGTCGCGGGTCTCGGCCATCCGGTAGACCGCCTCGGCGGTGCCGTCGGTCGAATCGTCGTCGACGAAGATCACTTCCCAGGCGATGCCGGCCAGCGCCCGGTCGAGCAGTTCGACCAGCTGCCCGACATTGCCGACCTCATTCAGGGTCGGGACCACGACCGCGAGTTCGTAGCGCATCACGGCGTCGATCCCTGGGGCTTCGGCGGCAGGGGGAGAGGCCACGGCGCCTTGAAGCCGCGGGCGGTGAAGACGCGCAGGGTCAGCTCGGCCCGGCCGCCGCGGTGGATGATGATGTCGGGCTGCGGCTCGACCGAGGCGAAATAGGGCCGCCAGCGCTCGTCGAACTCCTTCAGGAACTCGTCCTGGCCGATGATGACCGCGTCATGGCCGGCGAAATCCATCTGGTCCCAGCCGAAGGCCAGGTTGCGCGGGTCGCGGCACAGGCACAGCACCGGCAGCCGGTCGCCGAGCTGGACGTCGATCTTGCCGGCCTGGTGCCATTGCGTGCCGACGATAAACAGGCCGGGCTGGTCGTACCAGCCGCGCTGCTGCGCCGCCTGGCGCAAATCGGTCCAGTCCAGCCCCTCCAGCGTCGGGTCCCAGATCTGGTCGGCGTGCAGGCCCGGCACGATCCGCATCCAGCCGGTCGCCGCGTGACTGCCCAGCACGACCAGGACCAGCACCGTGCCGATGGTCGATGCCTTCAGCCAGATTCGGGTGGTGCGGTCCCCGGCCGACAGCCGCCGGGCCACGGCGGCGCCGAGCAGCGGGAACAGCATCAAGTAGCCAGGGGCCTGCCAGTGGAAATGGGCGCCGACCTTGGCCCAGGCGGCGACGGCGGTGAACAGCACGATCGGGATGATGCCCAGGCTGCACAGGAACCAGCCGCGCAGATCCTTCGGCCCGCGTATCAACCCGGCGATGAAGACCCAGATCATCGGCAGCCAGATCCAGGGCAGCAGCCAGATCGCCTGGCCGCCGATGTTCTGGGCCAGCCAGTCCAGCCGCACCCGGCCGCCGCCGCTGCGACCGGTCTGGAACAGGAACGACACCCACTGGTTCTCGGCGTTCCAGATCACCACGGGGGCGAAGATCGCAAGCGCGACCAGGACGGCGATCCATGGCGCCGGCCGGGCCAACCAGACCCGCCGGCCCTTGGTGGTCAGCAGGAACACCAGGAGGCCGGCCATGATCAGCACGGCATGGTATTTCGACAGCAGCGCCAGGCCGAAGCAGACCCCCGCGGCCAGCCACCAGCCCCAGGCGGCGCCGGGCGAGATCTCCTCCGGCTCCGGCACCACCACGCGGGCGGTGCAGTAGGTGGCGGCCAGCAGGAACAGGAACAGCGGCCCATCCGGCTGGACCCAGCTGCCGACGCTGACGAAGAACAGGGCCGAGAGGTTCAGCAGCAGCGCCGCCCACACCCCGGCCCAGGCCCCGAACAGGAAGGCGCCGAGCCGGTACATCACCCAGGTCGAGACCGCGAACATCAGGACATAGGGCAGCCGCAGCCACAGCTCGGCGTCGCCCAGCCCGACCATCGCATGGGTCAGCCACAGGAACAGCGGCGGCTGGTCGAAATAGCTCAGCGCGAAGAAGCGCGCGGTCGCGATGTAGTAGGATTCGCCGTTGCCGTAGCCGATTGCCCAGGACAGGGCAAACCGCAGCAGCCCGCCCAGCAGGATCAGCCACAGCATCGCCCCTTGGGGGGTGTCGAGCCGCGGCCAGCCGGCGGACCCTGCGGATCCGGGCCGGGACTTCGCGGCGGGAAAAGCGTCGGTCATCGGAATTCCCAGCGGCCCGGCCCCGAGGGTCGAACCGCAACCTTAACGAGTTGTGGATCCGGCGATCCACCGGCGCGCGACCGCGCTTCATACCAGCCCGGGCCGTGGTCGCCCAGCAGGATCATTCCGGCCAGGACGCGCCGCCTCGTCAGAGCAGCGCCCCCGCCGCCGCCCACCAGCCGTGGCCGGCCAGAACCGATGCCGCCGCCCGCGCCGCGGCCGGACTGTCGAACAGCCCGAAGCAGGTGGCGCCACTGCCCGACATGCGGGACAGCCGGCACCCCGGCTGCGCCGCCAGGGCCGCCAGCACCTCGGTTACCGCCGGCACCAGCCTCCCGGCGGGTTCGGCCAGGTCGTTGCCACGGTCGGCGAGCAGCCGGCACAGCCGGTCCAGGCCGGGCCGCGCCTCCGCGAACCGGGCCTCGGGCGAGAAGCCGCCCTGCCGGGCCTTGAACACCGCCGGCGTCGACAACGGCACGCCGGGATTGACCAGCAGGATCGGGATGCCCGCCAAGTCCGGCCCGGGATCGAGCCGCTCGCCGACGCCGCCGAGCCAGGCGGTGCGGCCATCGAGGCAGACCGGGACGTCGGCACCGAGGCCCGCGGCGACCTCGCGCAGCCGCGGATCATCCGCTGCCAGATCCCAGATCCGGGCGAGGCCGCGAAGCACCGCCGCGGCGTCGGCCGAGCCGCCGCCGATCCCGGCCGCCACCGGCAGTCGCTTGTCGAGGGTGATCGCGATGCCGTCCGGATGGCCGGTGGCGGCCGCCAGCCGCCGCACCGCGCGCAGCACCAGGTTGTCGTCGCCCGCCGGAACCGCGCCGGCGAAGGGCCCGCTGACCGCCAGGCTGGGTGCGTCGGCCCGGGCCAGGGTCAACGCGTCGCTGACATCGGCGAACACCACCAGGCTGTCGAGCAGGTGATAGCCGTCGTCGCGCTTGCCGACGACGTGGAGATAGAGGTTGACCTTGGCCGGGGCGGTGCCTGACCAGACCTCGCCGCCCTGCGCCATGCTCAATTGGCGGTGACCGGGGCCGGGGCGTTCGCCGGCAGGCCGTCGGCCAGCTTCTGCTCGATCTTCTCCTTGGGCGGATCGCCCTCGGTGGTGCGCAGCGCCGCCTCCCACTGGTAGCGGGCCTCGACCTTGCGGCCGGCCCGCCAGTAGGCGTCGCCGAGATGGTCGTTGATGGTCGGATCCTCGGGCTTCAGCGTGATCGCCTTCTCCAGCGTCTCCACCGCCTTGTCCACTTGGTTGGTCCGGTAATAGACCCAGCCCAGGCTGTCGATGATGTAGCCGTCATCCGGCGTCAGATCGACCGCCTTGCGGATCAGGTCCTCCGCCTCCTTCAGGTCCTTGCCGCGGTCGAGCAGGGAGTAGCCGAGATAGTTCAACAGATTGGCGTGCTGGGGGTTGAGGGCGATGGCGCGGCGCAGATCCTGCTCCGCCCGATCGAACCGGCCGCTGCGCTCCAGCGCGATGCCGCGGCGGTAGAGGAAGGTCCAGTCGATCTCCTCCAGCCGCTTCTGCCGGCGCGCCGCGTCGTCATAGGCGACGACCGAGGAGGCGAATTCCTGCTTGGCCCGATAGAGGTCGCCCAGCCGGAGATAGCCGGCGGCGCTGTCCGGCCGTTCCGACACCAGGTCGCCGGCCAGCGCGATGCCCTGGTCGTAATCGTCGAGCCCTTCGAGCGCGAGGGTCTCGCGCAGCCGCGCCATCCAGCCGGCCGGGGTGTTGTCCGGCAGCGCCTCATAGGCGGCGATCGCGTTCTTGTACTGCTCCTGCCCGGCCAGGATGTCGCCCAGCAGGATCTGCGCCACCGGGAAGTCCGGCCGCAGGTACAGCGCCAGGCGGGTGTAGATGAGGGCGGTGTCGCCGCCATCGGCCTGCCGGTCCTGGCTGACCGCGCTGGCGATGTAGAACAGCGCCTCGGCCAGCCCGTCGCTCGGGCTGCCGATGATCGGCTGCGCCCGCTCGCCCTTGTCCAGCCGCTGCGTCGCCGGCTCCAGCAGCAGGTTCTCGCCGTTCTGGTCGGCGAAGCTGCTGTAGAGGGCGCGCGCCTTGTCGCGCTGGCCTTGGCGCTGGTAGACGCTGGCCAGCCCTTCGACCAGCCGCACCGTCTTGCCGACGTCGCCCAGTGCCTCGTAGGCCTTGGCGGCCCCGTCGAGATCGCCGAGGTAATCGAGCAACAGGGCCTTCTGGATCGCGCCCAGCGCATCCGGCCGGGCGCCCTTCAGCAGCGGATCCAGGCTGGACAGCGCCGCCTTGCCGTCGCCCGCCCCGATCCGCAGCCAGGCCGAGATGATCGGGGTGATCGACTTGGCGGTGCCCGCCGTCTCCACCGTCTTCAGCCGCGTCAGCGCGTCGCGCCACTTGCCGGCCTTGACGTCGTGCAGGATCAGGGTGATCCGCACCAGCTGGTCGGCGGTGTCGGCCGTGTCCAGCCGGAGGGCCAGCTTGGCCGCGCCTTCGACGTCGCCGCCGGCGAGGGTCAGGGTGAAGCTGCGACGCAGCAGGCCGAGATTGTCCGGGTCCTCGGCCAGCACCTGGCCGAAGAACCGGCCGGCGCTGGAGAGGTCACGCGCCACCAGCGCATGGCTGCCCGAGAGATAGGCGCCCGACACGGTGCGGGGATCGGTGGCGGCCTGCGCCGCCATCGGCCCGAATGCGGTCGCCGCGAGACAAGAGGCCAGTAGGGTGGTCCGCCAGACGGTCATGCGCGTCCAATTCCGCCAAAAGGGCATTGATCCCCCGAAGCTAGGGTGCCCGGAGGTCGCAGGCAATCCTTGTTCGCCGCGACCATTGGGCCCATCCGCCCCCGAACGACCGGGCGGGGCGGCCACTGCAGCCTTGTGCCCCCTTAAAAAAACGCTACAGTCGCGCCCGTCGGTGAGACAATGAAGGCACCCGCGCGGCCGTGACCGGTAAATCGAGCTACACCTACGAAGACCTGCTGTCCTGCGCCCATGGCGAGCTGTTCGGGCCGGGCAATGCCCGGCTGCCGCTGCCGCCGATGCTGATGATGGACCGGATCACCACGATCAGCGACCAGGGCGGCGCCCATGGCCGCGGCGAGGTCGTGGCCGAGTTCGACATCCGGCCGGACCTCTGGTTCTTCGCCTGCCATTTCGAATCCGATCCGGTGATGCCCGGCTGCCTCGAGCTCGACGCGCTGTGGCAGCTGCTCGGTTTCTTCCTCGGCTGGACCGGAGCGCCGGGCCGCGGCCGGGCGCTGGCAACCGGCGAAATCAAGCTCACGGGCCAGGTGCTGCCGAGCGCCAAGCTCCTGACCTACCGGCTCGACCTGAAGCGCGTGATCAACCGGAAGCTGGTGCTGGGCATCGCCGACGGCAGCGTCGCCGTCGACGGCAAGACGATCATGGAAGCCAAGGATCTGCGGGCCGGCCTGTTCACGTCGACCGAAGCGTTCTGACGTACGGCGGAGAATGATCATGCGACGCGTAGTCGTCACCGGGCTCGGCGTCGTCTCGAGCATCGGCAACAATCAGGATGAGGTCACGGCCAGCCTGCGCGACGGGCGGTCGGGACTCGTCGCGGCGCCAGAATACAAGGAGCTGGGCTTCCGCTGCCATGTCCACGGCACGGTCAAGCTCGACCCCGCCGACCACATCGACCGGCGCGTCCTGCGCTTCATGGGGCCGGGCGCCGCCTACAACTACATCGCCATGGCCCAGGCCATCGCCGATGCCGGGCTGGAGGAGAGCGACGTCTCGAACGAGCGCTCCGGCCTGATCATGGGCTCCGGCGGCCCGTCGACCTCGAACCAGGTCGATGCCGCGGACATCACCCGCGAGAAGGGGCCGAAGCGCATCGGCCCCTACATGGTGCCGCGCTGCATGTCGTCGACCAATTCGGCGACGCTGGCGACGCCGTTCAAGATCAAGGGCGTCAACTACTCGATCTCCTCCGCCTGCTCGACCTCGGCGCATTGCATCGGCAATGGCGCCGAGCTGATCCAGTGGGGCAAGCAGGACATCGTCTTCGCTGGCGGCGGCGAGGAGCTGCACTGGACCCTGTCGGTGCTGTTCGATTCGATGGGCGCCTTCTCCTCCCGCTTCAACGATACGCCGCAGACGGCCAGCCGGGCCTATGACCGCGACCGCGACGGCTTCGTCATCGCCGGCGGCGGCGGCACCGTGGTGCTGGAAGAGCTGGAGCACGCCAAGGCGCGAGGCGCCAAGATCTATGGCGAGCTGGTCGGCTACGGCGCCACCTCGGACGGCTACGACATGGTCGCGCCGTCGGGCGAGGGTGCTGTGCGCTGCATGCGCCAGGCGCTGGCGACGGTGGACGGCCCGGTCGACTACATCAACACCCACGGCACCTCGACCCCGGTCGGCGACGTCACCGAGCTGGGCGCGATCCGCGAGGTGTTCGGCGACAAGGCGCCCAAGATCAGCTCGACCAAGTCGCTGTCCGGCCATTCGCTGGGCGCCGCCGGGGTGCATGAGGCGATCTACAGCCTGCTGATGATGAAGCACGACTTCATCGCCGCCAGCGCCAACATCGAGAACCTGGACCCGGCGGCGGAAGGGTTCCCCATCGTGCGGCAACGCATCGACAATGCCGGGCTGACCACGGTCCTCTCCAACAGCTTCGGCTTCGGCGGGACCAACGCGACGCTCGCCTTCAAGCGGTACGCTGCATGACCACGACCTCGACCGAGACCCGGACCACCGGGCTGATGGCCGGCAAGCGCGGCCTGATCATGGGCGTCGCCAACAACCACTCGATCGCCTGGGGCATCGCCTCGTCGCTGGCGCGCGAAGGGGCCGAGCTGGCCTTCACCTATCAGGGCGACGCCTTTCGCAAGCGGGTGGAGCCCCTGATCCAATCGATCGGCGCCAGTTTCCTGGCGCCTTGCGACGTCGAGGACGACGCCTCGATCGCCGCCCTGTTCGACCGGCTGGCGGCGGAATGGGGGTCGATCGACTTCCTGGTCCATGCCATCGCCTATTCCGACAAGGAAGAGCTGAAGGGCCGCTACCTCGACACCACGGCCGACAACTTCAGCCGCACCATGCGGATCAGCTGCTACTCCTTCACCGCGCTGGCGAAGCGGGCGGCGGCGATTATGCCGAACGGCGGCAGCCTGCTGACGCTGACCTATCTCGGCGCCGAGCGGGTGATGCCGAACTACAACGTCATGGGCGTGGCCAAGGCGGCGCTGGAGGCCAGCGTGCGCTACCTCGCGGCCGATCTGGGCCCGCAGGGGATCCGGGTCAACACCATCTCGGCCGGGCCGATGCGGACCCTGGCCGGCAGTGCCATCGGCGACGCCCGCTACGTGTTCCGCTTCAACCAGCAGAACAGCCCGCTGCGCAAGAACGTCACCCTCGACGAGGTCGGCGGCGCAGCCCTGTACCTGCTGGGGCCGCTGTCGACCGGCGTCACCGGTGAGGTGCACCATGTCGACGCCGGCTACCACGCCATCGGCATGCCGCCGGCGCCGCGCAACAGCGAGGCCGCCGAGGTTTAGTCGCGCCAGGGCGGGCTTCCCCACCCGCCCCACGGGAGGAGGAGCCATGGCCAAGCAGTTTCCGGAGATCTCGCCGGCGCTGCAGGAGTTCATCCTGCGGCAGCGGGTGTTCTTCACCGCCTCCGCCGCCACGACCGGGCGGGTCAATGTCTCGCCCCGCGGCACCGATATGCTGCGGGTGCTGGGACCGAATGCGGTCGTCTATCTCGACCTGACGGGCAGCGGCAACGAGACCGCGGCGCATCTGCGCGCCACCGGCCGGCTGACCGTGATGTTCTGCGCCTTCGAGGGCGCGCCGATGATCCTGCGGCTGTACGGCGCCGGCCGGGTGCTGCGCCGCGGCGGCCCGGACTACGCCCGCCTGCTGGCAACGGAATACGGCGGCACGGAGCCGCTCGGCGCCCGCCAGATGGTGCTGCTGGACATCGATCTGGTCCAGACCTCCTGCGGCTTCGGCGTGCCGCTGTTCGACCATGCGGGCGAACGGCCGACCCTGGCGCGCTGGGCCGAGGCGAAGGAGAAGCAGGAGGGGCTGGAGGCCTATCGCCGGCAGAAGAACACCCGCAGCATCGACGGGCTGCCGACCGGCCTGTTCGAGGAGGACCCGGTTCCGGTCGGGTGACGTTCCCGCAGGTCGGGTTCGCAATTGCGAACCCGACATCGATCCGTCGGCAAGACGTTGGGTTCGCAAGGCGAACCCAACCCATGTTCACCCCAGGCTCGCCGCCAGCGCCTGGGTCAGGTCGGCGATCAAATCCTCGGTGTGCTCGATGCCGATCGAGACGCGGATGGTGGCGTCGGAGATGCCGATCCGCTCGCGCGTCGCCTTGGGCACGCCGGAATGCACCGTGGTCGCCGGGTGGCAGACCAGCGATTCGGTGCCGCCCAGGCTGACCGCCAGCTTGAAGATCTGCAGCGCGTTGAGGAAGCGGAAGGCCTCGGCCTCGCCGCCCTTGATGTCGAAGGAGAAGGTGGTGCCGGCGCCGGTGCATTGCCGTTCGAACACCGCCCGCTCCGGGCTGCCCGCCGGCAGCAGCGAGGGGTAGTAGACCTTCGCCACCTGCGGATGCTCGTGCAGGAACCGCGTCACCGTCTCGGCGCTGCGGCAGGCCGCGTTCATGCGCAGCGACAGGGTCTCGAGCGACCGCGCGATCATCCAGGCCGAATGCGGGTCGAGCTGGGTGCCGATGGCGCCGCGCAGCAGCTTGACCTGGCGCACCTGGTCGCGGCGGCCGAGCACCGCGCCGGCGACGAGGTCGCTGTGGCCGCCGACATATTTGGTCAGTGAATAGACCACGATGTCGGTGCCGTGCAGGATCGGCTTCTGGAAGATCGGGCCCAGCAGGGTGTTGTCGCAGACGATCACCGGCATATGGCCCTGCTTCGCCCCGATCTCGTCGGCGATGCGGCGCATCAGGTCAAGGTCGACCAGGGTGTTCAGCGGGTTCGACGGCGACTCGACCAGGATCACCGAGACCCGGCCCTTGGCCATCGCCGCCTCGGCGCCCTCGCGCACCACCGCCTCGTCGACCCCATCGGCGAAGCCGATCGCGTCGATCTGGAACGGCAGCAGGGTGCGCGCGATCAGCGTCTCGGTGCCGCCATACAGCGGCTGGCTGTGCAGGATCACGTCGCCCGGCCGGGCGAAGGCCAAGAGGGTGGTGGCGATCGCCGACATGCCGCTGGAGAAGATCCCCGCCGCCTCGGCGCCCTCATGGATCGCCAGGCGGTCCTCGACGATCTCGCTGTTGGGGTGGTTGAAACGGGTGTAGACGAGGCCGGCATCGGCGCCCGGTTTCGGCTCGCGCCGGCCTGCCGTGTAGTCGAAGAAATCCCGCCCGTCCTCGGCCGATTTGAACACGAAGGTCGAGGTCAGGAACACCGGCTGCTTGACCGCCCCTTCGGACAGGGTCGGGTCATAGCCGTATCCGAGCATCAGCGTCTCAGGATGCAGCTTGTGGTTGCCGATGCGGTCCTTGCGGTAACCCGATCCGGCCATGGTTTCTCTCCTGAAAAGGCGGCGTTGGCGCGGAGACTACCCTGGCCGCCGATTCCGCAACAGCGGATCAGTGATAGCCGTCGCCCGACTTCACCTTGCCGCGGAACACCCAGTAGGAATAGGTGGTGTAGGTCAGGATCAGCGGGATCAGGAACAGGACGCCGACCAGCAGGAACAGCTGCGACGAGGCCGACGACGCCGTGTCCCAGATGGTCAGGTTCGGCGGCACCAGCTTCGGGAACAGGCTGATGGCCAGGCCGGTGTAGCCGAGCACGAACAGCCCGAGCGTATAGAGGAACGGCGCGTAGTCGGAGCCGCGCTGCAGCGACAGCCACAGCCGCCAGGCCAGCAGCACCACCAGGATCGGCACCGGCACGAAATACGCGATGTTGGGCCAGGTGAACCAGCGCTCGGCGACGCTCTGGTCCAGCAACGGCACCCACAGGCTGACCACGGCCATGGCGGCCAGCACGGCGAGCAGCACCCCACCCATGGCCCGGCGGGCCCAGGCCTGCAGCGTACCTTCGGTCTTCATCACCAGCCAGCCGGCGCCGAGCAGCCCGTAGCCGAAGATCAGGGCGACGCCGGTCATCAGGCTGAACGGCGAGACCCACAGGAACGAGCCGCCGGCGTAATGGGTGCCGACCGTGGGGAAGCCCTGGACGAAGGTGCCCAGCACCACGCCCTGGAAGAAGGTCGCGAACAGGCTGCCGCCGCTGAACGCCACGGTCCACAGCCATTTGCTGCTGTGGGCCTTGAACCGGAATTCGAAGGCGACGCCGCGGAAGATCAGCCCCATCACCATGAAGGTGATCGGCAGGTACAGCGCCGGCAGGATGATCGAGAAGGCCAACGGGAAGGCGGCGAGCAGGACGACCCCGCCGAGCACCAGCCAGGTCTCGTTGCCGTCCCAGATCGGCGCCACCGACCCCATCATCAGGTCGCGGTCCTCCTCGCTGCGGGCCCAGGGGAACAGGATGCCGACGCCGAGGTCGAACCCGTCCATCAGCACATACATGAACACACCGCCGGCGGCGACCGCCGCCCAGATCAGCGGCAGGGCGGTGGCGATGGTCCAGACTTCCGGCATCATGGCGTCACTCCCCGGATTCGAGAGAGGCGTCCGGCAGCGAGAACGGCCGCGCCGGGGTCTTGAAGGTTTCCTCGCGGTCGGCCTCCGGCGCTTCCGGCCCGATCCGGATCAGCTTGACGATGTAGTAGACGGCGGAGCCGAGCAGCATGGCGTAGATCAGCACGAACAGGACCACCGACAGCAGCACGCTGCCGCCGCCGACCGGCGAATGCGCGTCCTCGGTGCGCAGCAGGCCCTGCACCACCCAGGGCTGGCGCCCGATCTCGGTGGTGTACCAGCCGGCGATCACGGCGACGAAGCCGGACGGGATCATCGCCACCATGATGCGCTGGAACCAGCGGCTGTCATACAGCCGGCCGGTGGCGCGCAGCACCAGGCCGAGGACCCCGGCGCCGAGCATCAGGAAGCCCAGCCCCACCATGACGCGGAAGGTCCAGAACACCGTGGCGACCGACGGCCGGTCCTGGGGCGGGAAGTCCTTCAGCCCCTGCACCGAGCCACCCCAGCTGTGGGTCAGGATCAGCGAGCCGATATGCGGGATCTCGATGGTGAAGTCGTTCTTCTCGCCGGCCTGGTCGGGCCAGGCGAACAGGATCAGCGGCACATCGCCGCCGGTCTGCCAATGCGCCTCGATCGCCGCCAACTTGGCCGGCTGGTGTTCGCGGACCTCCAGCCCCGACTGGTCGCCGAAGAAGATCTGCAGCGGCGCCAGCACCGCGATCAGCCACAGGCCCATCGAGAAGGCGCGGCGCGATTCGAGCACGGCGCGGCCACGCAGCAGGTACCAGGCCGAGACGCCGATGATGACGAAGGCCGTGGTCAGGTAGGCTGCGGTCACCGTGTGCAGGAAGCGGATCGGGAAGGATGGATTGAACACGATGGCGAACCAATCGATCGGCTCGACCACGCCGTTCACCAGCTCGTAGCCCGCCGGGGTGTGCAGCCAGGAATTGGCCGACAGGATCCAGAAGGCCGACAGCGCGGTGCCGACGGCCACGGCGACGGTGGCGGCGAGATGGACGGCGCGCGGGACCTTGTCCCAGCCGAACAGCATGATGCCGAGGAAGCCGGCCTCAAGGAAGAAGGCCATCACCACCTCATAGCCCAAGAGCGGGCCGAGGATGCTGCCGCCGATCCGCGACAGCTCGCTCCAGTTCGTGCCGAACTGGTAGGTCATGACGATGCCGGTGACGACGCCGACGCCGAAGGACACGGCGAAGATCTTGATCCAGAACTTGTACAGCGTGCGGTATTCGGCGTGCCCGGTCTTCAGCCACAGCGCTTCCAGCACCGCCAGCCAGCTCGCCACCCCGATGGTGAAGGCCGGGAACAGGAAGTGGAACGACATGACGAAGCCGAACTGGAACCGCGACAACAGGACCGGATCGAGATCCATGGCGCTTCTCCTCTGAAACCGGCTTGGCGGGAACCGGCCTGGCAACGGTTCCTGTATTTCTCAGGTCGGCAAAGAATATGCCATAGACCGATGGTATCGCTCACGCGCCTTCGCGCGTGCCATAAGGCCCCAGCCGGTCGACACGCCGCAGCGCAACGGGCTCGCGGATCATGATAGACGCCGCTATTCTGCGGCGATGAGCTTTACCGACGCCCAGATCAAGCGCTATGCGCGGCACATCCTGCTGCCCGAGGTCGGCGGCAAGGGCCAGCAGAAGCTGCTCTCCGCCCGTGTGCTGGTGATCGGCGCCGGCGGCCTCGGCTCCCCTCTCCTGCTCTACCTCGCCGCCGCCGGCATCGGCACCATCGGCATCCATGACGACGACGTGGTCGAACTGAGCAACCTGCAGCGCCAGGTGGTGCACGACACCACGACGCTGGGCCAGCTGAAGGTCGACAGCGCCATCGTCCGGCTGCAGGCCCTGAACCCCGAGGTGCGGGTCGAACGCTTCGCCGACCGGCTGACCGCGGCGACAGCGCTGGATCGCGTCGGCGTCTTCGACATCGTGGTCGACGGCAGCGACAACTTCGCCACCCGCTACCTGCTGAACGACGCCTGCTACCTCGCGGGGCGGCCGCTGGTCTCGGCGGCGATGCTGCGCTTCGAGGCGCAGCTGTCGACCTTCAAGGCGCATCTCGGCGACCCGCACCCCTGCTATCGCTGCCTGTTCCCGGCGCCGCCCGAGCCGGGCACGGTGCCGACCTGTTCGGAGGCCGGGGTGTTCGGCGCCCTGCCCGGCGTGCTGGGGTCGATGCAGGCGATCGAGACGATCAAGGAGATCCTGGGCATCGGCGAGGGCCTGTCCGGCCGGCTGCTGCTGTATGACGCGCTGGAGGCGCGGCTGCGCGAGATCGCCCTGCCGCGCGACCCGGGCTGCCCGCTGTGCGGCGACCATCCCACGCTGACCGACCTGGCGCATCACCATGGCACGGCCCATGACTGACGGCCCGGCCGGCATCGGCGCGCTGTCGATCGTGGTGTTCGACGGCCGCTTCGACCGGGTGCACTACGCTCTGGTGCTGGCCAGCGCCGCGGTGGCAACCAACCGGCCCGCCACCCTGTTCTTCACCGGCCAGGCGCTGCGGGCGCTGCTGCCCGAGGGCTGGCGGCGGCTGGACGGCGACGCCGAGGCGCGGGAGGCCGATTTCGCCGCCCGCCGGGTCGCCACCTTCGCCGAGCTGCTGGACGCCTGCCGGGCCCTGGGGGTGCGCTTCATCGCCTGCGAGATGGGCTTGCGCGCACTCGGCCTCGCCGCCGCTGACCTCGCCGTCCCGGCCCAGATCGCCGGCGTCGTCACCCTCCTGGCCGAGACGCCGCGCGACGGCCAGCTGCTGTTCGTCTGATCATCGGGAAGGGGCACCGGTCCAAGATCGCAGGTTCACCGGAAGGCTGAACTGGAACGAGGGTATGTCGGTCATCCGGTCGGTCGGGCTGCCGAGCGCGCGGTTGATCGACAGCCGCAGCCACCGCGCCCGCCGATCGATCCCGCCGACAAAGACCAGCTTTCCCGCGAGATGCGAGGCCGGCGGAATCCAGATCTCCGGGTTGTCGATCGGTGGCAGGAAGGAATAGGCGCCGCCGAGATCGTCGAACAGTTGCAGGCTGCCTGATGGGTTGAGCAGGTTGCGCGCCGCAGCCGGGTTGAAGATCTCGATCTCGACCACGACGCTCCGCGGCAGGTACGTTATGGTCTCGACCGAAATCGTCACGCCGTTCGGATGCGTCTTCCGCTGCTGCACGCGCGTTGCGACGGTCCCGGCCGGATCGACCGGCGGGGCGGCCGGCGCCGGCTGCCCGATCCTGGGTTCCGGCGGCGGCAGCCCCGGCTTGACGATAGGGTATGTCGGGGTCGGGGTTCCGAGCGTATGGAATTCCGGGATCGAAACCTCGGGTGAAGGCTGCGCCCATGCCGAGCTCGCCAGAACGGCAGCTAGCATCGCGGCGGCACCCAGCGGCATCCTCGTGATCCGGGATTGTCCTCCGCGGCAGGCGAAATCGGTCATAGCGACCCAATCTCCGCCGCCGTGACCGGCACTCGCAATTTGGCGAATCGGGTGAGCCCACCGTCATCCGACCGATGGACGCCGTCGCGCGCGCAGCCGCCGCGTCTAGGACACCGGCATCCGGAACAGGAACAGGGGGGCCGCGGTCAGCCGGTCGACCCGGCTGCCGATCTGCCCGTTGGTCGCCAGCTGCACCGACCGGGCTTCGGCGTCGATCGGCCCGACGAAGACGAAGCTGGCCGAGACCTGCGATTGCGGGGCGATCTGCACTTCCGGATTGTCGGTGGGCGGCACGAACCGGTAGCTGCGGCCGAGGTCGTCCGCCAGCGACAGGGTGCCATTGCGGTTGAGCCAGGCGGCCCGGCCGGACGGATTGAGGATGCTGGCCGCGACCACGATGCTGTCGGCCCTGAACGTGATGCTGGTCAGCGTCACCACCACGCCGTTCGGATGGACCTGGCGCTGATCCAGCTGGATGATGCGGCCGGGCCCTTCCTGCCCGCCCAGATTGGCGGCCGGCGCCGCCGGAGCCGTCAGCTGCGGCTCCGGCCGGGACGGCAGCCCGGGCGCGATGAGCGGCTGCGCAGGAGTCGGGGTCGAGGGCTGGACCGTCGGCGGCAGCCCCGGCTGGTTCAGCAGCCCCTGCGCCTGGGCACTTGCCGCGGCGGCCATGACCGCCATCGCGACCAGGCTCGGCCGAAGTCTCATCGCACGTCTCCCCAGATCTCGTTCATCCATCAACCCGCGGCCGGCCCGACTGTTCCGCAACCAGGCGCTTCGCCCGGGCCAAAAGAGTGATACCGTGCGGGAAAGCTGTGCGAATCATGTGGAATACTGTTCGGAATACTGCATAGGCGGCGTCGCCGAACCAGAGCCCAAGGAGACAGGCCAGTCATGTCGGGATCCCGGACAACACGGCAGTATCGCGGGCTTCTCGCCGCATCCCTGGGCCTTCTCCTGCTCGGCGCCTGCAACGAGTCGGGCGACAAGCAGACCGGGGCGCCGCAGATGCCGCCCCCGGCGGTCGGCGTCGTCACCGCGGCCAAGCGGCCGGTGACCGAGGGCACCAGCTTCATCGGCCGGGTCCAGGCGATCAACAAGGTCGACCTGGTGGCCCGGGTCGAAGGCTTCCTGAAGCAGCGCAACTACACCGAAGGCCAGGAGGTGAAGGCCGGCGACCTGCTGTTCGTGCTGGAGAAGGACACCTACCAGGCCGCGGTCGACCAGGCCCAGGCCAACCTCGCCAGCGCCCAGGCCACTGCCGACAATGCCAAGGTCCAGGCCGACCGCGCCCGCGAGCTGGTCAAGAACCAGAACGTCTCCCAGGCCACGCTGGACGACCGCGTGGCGACCGAGAAATCGTCCGCCGCGGCGGTGCAGCAGAACCAGGCGGCGCTGGAGCAGGCGCAGATCAACCTCGGCTACACCCAGATCGCCGCGCCCTTCGACGGCCGGGTCGGCATCTCCACCTACAGCGTCGGCGCGTTGGTGGGGCCGAGCACCGGTGCCCTGGCCACCATCGTCAGCCAGGACCCGATCTACGTCACCTTCCCGGTCAGCGACCGCTTCATCCTCGACGTCCAGGCCCGCGCCGGCAAAGGCGGCGTGGCGCCCGAGGACGTGGTGGTCAAGCTGACCCTGGCGAACGGGTCGGATTACGGCCATGACGGCAAGATCAACTTCACCGACGTCAAGGTCGACCAGAACACCGACACGCTGAACGTGCGGGCGGAATTCCCCAACCCCGAGCGGCTGCTGATCGACGGCCAGTACGCCCGGGTGACGGCGGGACCCAAGGACCCGGTCGAGGCGCTGGCGATCCCGCAGCGCGCCATCCTGAGCGACCAGAGCGGCAACTACGTTCTGGTGGTCGGCGAGAGCAACAAGGCCGCCACCCGCCATGTCACCACCGGCTCGACCCAGGGCGCCGACGTGGTGGTGACGGAGGGGCTGAAGGATGGCGACGTGGTCATCGTCGACGGAGTGCAGAAGGTGCGTCCCGGCCAAGTGGTGAACCCGGCGCCGGTGGTGGACACGCCGACCGACCAGACCGCCGGCGCCAAGGGCGCGGCGACAGCCCCAACCCCAGCACCGGCTGCTGCCCCAGCCGCGCCGGCCAAGCCGGCGGGGAACTGATCCATGCTGTCCTCGATCTTCGTCGATCGGCCCCGCTTCGCGATCGTCATCGCCATCGTCATCACCCTGGCCGGGCTGATCGCGATGAGCGCGATCCCGATCGCCCAGTTTCCCGACATCGTGCCGCCGCAGGTCTCGGTCAGCGGCGCCTATCCCGGCGCCAGCGCCGACACCGTCGAAGCCACCGTGGCCCAGCCGATCGAGGCCCAGGTCAACGGCGTCGACAACATGCTGTACATGTCGTCGACCAGCGGCAGCGACGGCTCCTATTCGCTGAACATCAGCTTCGCCGTCGGCACCAACCCCGACATCAACACCGTCAACGTCCAGAACCGCGTCGCCCTGGCCGAGCCGAAGCTGCCGGCCGAGGTCACGGCCCAGGGCCTGACGGTGAAGAAGCAGTCCTCGGCGATCCTGCAGCTCGTGACGCTGTATTCGCCCGACAAGACCCAGGACGACCTGTTCCTGAACAACTACGCCATCATCAACCTGGTCGATACCCTGGCCCGGGTGTCCGGCGTCGGCCAGGCGTCGCTGTTCGGCACCCAGAACTACGCGATGCGGATCTGGTACAACACGGACTCGCTGACCAGCTTCAGCCTGACCCCGAACGACATCATCAAGGCGGTCCAGAGCCAGAACATCCAGGCGGCGGTCGGTCGCATCGGCGCCCAGCCGATGCCGGACGACCAGCAGATCCAGATCAACCTGCAGACGCTGGGCCGGCTGACCGACCCGAAGCAGTTCGAGAACATCATCCTGCGCGCCAACCCCGACGGGTCGGTGGTGCGCCTGCGCGACGTCGCGCGGCTGGAGCTGAACGCCCAATCCTACGACACGGTGGGCCGGCTGAACGGCGCGCCGGCCGCGGTCATCGGCGTCTACCAGTCGCCCGGCTCCAACGCCGTCGACGCCGCCGCCGGCGTGCGCAAGGCGATGGAGGCGCTGAAGCAGCGCTTCCCGCAGGGCGTCGACTACAAGATCACCTACGACACCACGGTGTTCGTCAGCCAGACCATCGACGAGGTCATCAAGACGCTGGCCGAGGCCTTCGTCCTGGTGGTGATCGTCGTCTTCATCTTCCTCGGCAACCTGCGCGCCACGATCATCCCGACGATCGCCGTGCCGGTGTCCCTGATCGGCACCTTCGCCGTGCTGCTGGCGATGGGGTTCTCGGCCAACACCATCTCGCTCTTCGCCATGATCCTGGCCATCGGCATCGTCGTCGACGACGCCATCGTGGTGATCGAGAACGTCGAACGGGTGATGGAGGAGACCGGCCTGCCGGCCAAGGAGGCGACCAAGCTGGCGATGCGCGAGATCACCGCGCCGATCCTCGCCATCACCATGGTGCTGCTGGCCGTGTTCGTGCCGGTCGGCTTCATCCCCGGCATCACCGGCGAGCTGTATTCGCAGTTCGCCGTCACCGTCTCGGTGGCGATGCTGATCTCGGCGCTGAACGCGCTGACGCTGAGCCCGGCGCTGTGCAGCATCTTCCTGAAGCCGCACCAGCCGGGGCACAGCAAGGGGCTGTACGGCCGGGCGATGGCCAGGATGTCCGCCGGCATCGACAAGGTGCGCGACGGCTATGCCTGGATCGTCACCCGGCTGGTCCGCGTGGCGGTGCTGTCGGTGCTGCTGGTGGCCGGCTTCGGCGGCCTCGCCTATGTCCTCAACTCGGTGACCCCGACCGGCTTCCTGCCGGAAGAGGACCAAGGCCTGTTCTTCATCGAGATCAAGCTGCCGCCCGCCGCCTCGGTCAGCCGCACCACCCAGTCGGTGCAGCAGGTCGAGGATCTGGTCAAGGACATCCCCGGCGTCGGCGACATCACCGGCATCATCGGCCGCAGCTTCATCGACGGTCTGGCCGAGCCCAATGCCGGCTTCCTGGTGGTCGCCCTCAAGCCCTTCGAGGAGCGGACCGCGCAGGGCATCACCGTGTTCGACGTGATCCGGCAGGTGGCGGTGCGCACCGCCGGCGTCCGCGACGCCCTGGTGATCCCCCTGAATCTGCCGCCGATCATCGGCCTGGGGTCCTCCGGCGGCTTCCAGTACCAGCTCGAGGACCTCGAGGGCAAAACCCCGAACGAGCTGGCGGCGGTGGCCCAGGGCCTGGTGGTGGCGGCCAACCAGACGCCGGGGCTGGCCCAGGTGTTCACCACCTTCAACGCCAACACGCCGCAGATCTACCTGAACCTGGACCGCGAGAAGGCGCAGACCCTGGGCGTGCTGGTCAGCGACATCTTCAACGCGCTGCAGGCGACGCTGGGCGGGGCCTACATCAACGACTTCAACCTGTTCGGCCGCACCTGGCAGGTGATCGCCCAGGGCGAGGCGAAGGACCGGCGCACGGTCGACGACATCTACCGCATCTATGTCCGGTCGAGTTCCGGCCAGATGGTGCCGATGCGGTCGCTGGTCGAGGCCCAGCTGCAGCTCGGGCCGCTGTTCATCACCCGCTACAACAACTACCGGTCGGTCAGCATCCTCGGCAGCGCGGCACCCGGCGCCAGCTCCGGTGACGCGCTGGCGGCGATGAGCCGGGTCTCGGCCCAAACCCTGCCGCCGGGCTACGGCTTCGAATGGACCGGCACCGCGCTGCAGGAACTTGAGGCGGCCGGCCAGACTGGCTTCATCCTCGGCCTCGCCGTGCTGTTCGCCTATCTGTTCCTGGTGGCGCTGTACGAGAGCTGGTCGATCCCGATCGGCGTGCTGCTGTCGGTCACGGTCGGCATCGTCGGCGGGCTGGCGGCGCTGTGGATCGCGGGGCTGTCGAGCGACATCTACGCCCAGATCGGCATCATCGTGCTGATCGCCCTGGCCAGCAAGAACGGCATCCTGATCGTGGAGTTCGCCAAGGCCAAGCGCGAGGAGGGCCTGTCGATCACCGACGCCGCGATCCAGGGCGCCAAGCTGCGGTTCCGGCCGGTGATGATGACCAGCTTCGCCTTCATCCTCAGCCTGGTGCCGCTGGTGACGGCGGTGGGCGCCGCCTCGGCCAGCCGGCGCGGCGTCGGCACCTCGGTGTTCGGCGGCATGATCGCGGCCTCGGCGATCGGCATCTTCCTGATCCCGATGCTGTACGTCACGCTGCAGCGCGTCCGCGAATGGGTGCATGAGAAGCTGCTGGGCGGGTCGATCGCGCCCAAGCCCCCGGCCGAGACGCCGGCGGCGCCCGCGGAATAATGAAGGGCGGCTCCCTCAGGAGCCGCCCTCTTCCTTCTTGGGCCACTGTTCGTCTTCCGGACGCAATGGGGTGCGGTACCAGTCGAAAGCTTCGAGCAGCGCTTTCGCGTCGCCGTCGAAGGCCGCGCGATAGTGGTGCTCGTGCTCGAAATCTACCCCTGGCCTGCCCTCCCGGAATCCCAACCCGCGCAGCACTGTCACGAAACGGTCGGTGGGGCCGTAGGCCCAGATCAGGTTGTGCCGGTCCCAGACCACCGTCGCCTTGTCATCCGCAGAGCGGACCCAGAGATCAAAGCGGCTATCGTTCCGGAGATAGTCACCAAAGCGTTCCAGGAAATCGCGGAACTGGTCCTGCGAGATGTCGGGACTCATATAGCGACCGGTTTCGCCCTCGCCCCGCGGCGTATGCAGAACGTAAAGCAGCAAGGGCGGCATCAGACAGCCAACCAGCGATCGAAAAATCGTCGGATCGCCGCCCGGCGCGGTAGCGGTCAGGCGGGGCGGCCCATCCTCGGCCTCTCGCAGTTCGAGTATCGGCGGATGGGAATGTTCGATCCACTCCCCTTCGACGCAATGGGAAAGCTTCGACATGATCCGATCGACCGCCGCCCGCTCTTGATCCAGATCGATTGCGCCAGAAGCGGACCTGGATGTCGAGGTGGCGCTGAAGGCAACCATGCCCCGACGCAGGGCTAACCCGTTCGAGAGACAGCCCGATTCCCGACAAATTCATATAATATCAGGCCAGTCATGGGGTCTCGGGAGTGGGAAATGGCAAAAACCGGATCGGAGCGGGGCGGCAGGATCATGAGACCGGTGGCGATCGCCGCCCTGGTTCTCTGCGCTCTGATCGGGTGGGTGTCGCCCGGCGTCGCCCAGACCACCGGCACATCGAACCCCTATGCCGCCCCGACCGATCCCGCGGCCCTGGAAGACCTGCTGAACGTGCATGAGAAGAAGCTGCTGCAGGAAGGCCTGATCTGGCTCGGCTTCTACAATGGCTGGGCGGACGGGGCCTTCGCCCGCGGCACCCGGGACGCGATCTGGCGGTGGCAGCAGGAGAACGACGCAACGCCCACCGGCCATATCGACGGGCCCCAGGCCCTCAAGCTCGCCGGCGTCGCGCTTTCGATCCGGGACAGCCTGGGCTGGGAGGATCTGTCCGACTCCAGAAGCAAGATCACCCTGTCCTATCCTTCCAAGCTGCTGGTGAAACGCCAGGATTCCGACAATGGCGGGCTGCTGCTGGACAGTTCGGACGGCGGCATTTCGCTGATGACCCTCCGGCTGACCGACATCAAGCCGGGCCAGATCGACAACCTGTACAATTCCCTCGCCAATGATGAGAAATCACAGGTTACCTACAACTTCAAGAAAACCGATCTGTTCATCATCAGCGGCAATCGGGGCACAGGCAAATTCTACGCCCGCTATGAGCAGCGCGGCTCCGAAATCCGCGGCTACGACCTGATCTGGGAAGGCGATCGCGACAAGGACATGGGTCCGATCTCGGTCATGATCTCGAACAGCTTCTACCCGTTCGGTTACGACGAGCCGCAGGAAGACCCGACCTATCCGACCCTGCAGGCCCTGCTGCAGAGCGAGGATCAGAAGCGCGGAACCTCGCAGTCCGGCGGGTCGGCCCCCCGACAGCAGCCTGCCGAGGGCCAGGGGAGCGGGCAGGCTGCCGGGGCCACGGACCCCCGGAAGGGCGGGACCGTGTTCACCTATGACTACCAGCCGCCGAAAAGCCCGGAGCTGCAGCGCGCCTACGAGTTCGTGAAAGAGACCGACGCCCTGCGGCAGATCCCCGAGATCAGCGCCATGGACGGCATGTTCAAGATGCCGCGCCCGCTGCAGTTCGTCGCCGGCGAATGCGGGACGGTGAACGCCTTCTACTCACCCGACAATTCGGCCATCGTGCTGTGCTACGAAATGGTGGATTCCCTGGTGCGGGAAGGCCATGCCCTGGCCAAGAAGACCGGCGGCGGCTCAGACTTCCAGACCGCCTATGTGAAGCAGAATCTCCGCTTCATCATGCTGCACGAGACCGGTCACGCGCTGATCGACATCCTGGCCCTGCCTTCGACGGGTCGGGAGGAGGACGCGGTCGACCAGCTGGCGGCGGTGGTGATCATGCTGAACAACTGGGACCAGGAATCGACGGACCAGGTCGTCGCCAACCTCAAGCTGGTCGCGCTGTGGTTCTCGCTCCAGGGTGGCGGGGGCCAGGACGACGGCATGGCGCGCTACGCCGACGAGCATTCGCTGAGCGAGCAGCGCTACTTCAACCTGCTGTGCATCCTGTACGGGCGGGACCCGGAACGGTATGCCGAGATCGTGCAGAACGGACTGCTGCCCGAGGCGCGGGCGGGGCGCTGCCGCGCCGAGACCGTCAAGATCTTCGAAGCCTGGAGCACCCTGCTGATCCCGCATTTCGCCTCGGGCGTCCAGGGCGACACGGCCGAAGCGCAGCCCCAGCAGGAGGCTGAGCCGGAAGACCCGTACAAGACGCTGGGGAAGTAGATCCCCAGCCCGACAGTCCTACTGTCCATGCAAGGGCGGCTCCCGCAGGAGCCGCCCTTTTCATCGGTACGGGTAGCGACTGGTTACCGGTGGCCCCAACGGTCATGATCGGTGAACCAGGGACGACCATGATAGTGGTCGCCCCAGTAATGGCCGAAGTCGAACGTGATCAAGGGCACCCCGATCTGCGGGGCGACCTCGACCAGGCCACGGCGGCGGCTCTGGAAATCGGCCTGCAGGAAGCGTCCGGATACCCAGCCACGATCCGGCCCAACGCCGATGTCGCACCAGTCCCAGCCTCGCTGGCAGCCGAAGATCTCGACCGGCGTACCGGGCCGCAACCTCAGGACCGCCGGGTAGTCCCGCCCGGGGCCGGCCCGCAGGCTGAGCGAGGTTGTCGTGTATCCAGGCGCCGCATTCGCCGCCGGCGCCGCCAGGGCGGCGACGGCCAGCCCGGCAGCGGCGGCCAGGGCAAGCTTCCATCTCATCATTCGAACTCCAGGGATGGGATATCCCCCTTCGTTCGTCACAACGCAGCAGGACGCCGATCCGGTCGCCGGGAACTGCGGACGCGGCGCCTTGCCTCACCCTGCCCGCCCGGCCCTTTGGGCCGGCCAGTCGAATCAGCAGTCGGGCCGGTCAACCGGCTCGCTTGGCCGCGTCCAGGCCGCGGGACAGGTCGCGCTCGAGATCCTCGACCCCCTCCAGCCCGACCGACAGGCGCACCAGCCCTTCGGTGATGCCCATGGCGGCGCGGTCCGCCGCCTCCATCGCCCGGTGGGTGGTGGTGGTCGGGTGGGTGGCGAGCGACTTGGTGTCGCCGAGGTTGTTCGAGATGTCGACCAGCCGCAGCGCGTCGAGGAAGGCGAAGGCGGCGGCCTTGGTGCCGAGGTCGAAGGCGATCAGCGTGCCGCCGTTCTTCATCTGCCGCCGCGCCAGCGCGTGCTGCGGATGGCTTTCCAGCCAGGGATAGCGCACCGACTTCGCGCCGGGATGCGCCTCGACCAGCCGGGCCAGGCGGTCGGCGTTGGCGACCTGGCGCTCGACCCGCAGGCCCAGCGTCTCCAGCCCCTTGACCAGCACCCAGGCGTTGAACGGCGACATCGCCGGGCCGGTGTGCCGGTAATAGGGCAGGAAGTCGTCGGTCAGGAACTTCTTGTCCGACAGCACCGCGCCGCCCAGCACCCGGCCCTGGCCGTCGATGTGCTTGGTGGCGGAATAGATCACCACGTCGGCGCCGAGTTCGAGCGGCTTCTGGCCCAGCGGCGTGGCGAAGACGTTGTCGATGAAGACGCGGGCGCCGCCGGCATGGGCGATCTTCGACACCGCAGCGACGTCGACGATGTCGAGCGTCGGATTGGCCGGCGTCTCCAGGAACACCGCCCGGGTGTTCGGCCGCATCGCCGCTTCCCACGCCGCCAGGTCGCCACCGTCGACGAAGGTGGTGGTGATGCCATAGCGCGGCAGGATGACGTTGAGGATGAAGAAGCAGGACCCGAACAGCGCCCGGCTGGCCACCACATGGTCGCCCCCGCGCAGATGGCAGAACAGGGCGGTGAACACCGCCGACATGCCGCTGGCGGTGACGTGGCAGCCCTCGGCGCCTTCCAGCAGCGCCAGCCGCGTCTCCAGCACCTCCAGCGTCGGGTTGGCGTAGCGCGAATAGACGAAACCCGGCTCGTCCCCGGCGAAGCGCGCCTCGGCCGCGCCGGCGGACTCGTAGACGAAGCCCGAGGTCAGGAAGATCGCCTCGGAGGTCTCGCCATACGGCGTTCGTCGGACGCCGCCGCGGATCAGCGCGGTTTCCGGTCCGAATTCGTCTTCGGGCAGCTGCGGGGCTTGGTCTCGATCCATTCACCGACTCCTCGACTCGACCGGAGGCGGTGCGTGCGGGATCTGCGCGCAACCGACCTTTTAGCGAAGATTAGCGTGGCCGCAAGCCGGTCGGCTCAAATCACCACGGCCGTCCCGAAAGACGGCGAACCCAAGACTTATCGGCAAATCGGCGCCCGGGCAATGCGTTTCGCAGAACACCGTTGCGGCGACCGGACGCAGCCCGAGACCTAGGCGCCTGCCCTTTCCCTGCGCCGACACGCGGCGACCAGGATGACGAGCGCGGCGACCGCCACGGCGAGGTAGGCCAGCCCGATCGTCATGGCGCTCGAGCGGCTGCGGCAGGTGAGCACCGTGACCGTCGCGCTGCCGGAGTATTCCGCGGCGGTGGGAGTGTCCCAGGGGCTGACGGTGCCTGGGACGCAGTCACCGATCGCGAAGGCCGCCGCCCCCGGCAGCGCCGGTTCGACCATAGCGGCCGGATTGCCGGGGTCGGCCGGCGTCCAACCCCGGAGGTCATGCCGCAGGAACAGGACGGCCGCGGTCAGCACGAGGCCGATAAAGGCCAGCACGCCCCATGTCTTCATCGTCCTATCCCCCGCGCCACGAGACGGTAGCGGTGCCGCCCTCCTCCGCCTGCACCGTCAGCTCGGCCCCCACCTGTACCAGGCGCGGCCAGTCCTCGGCCGCGACCACCGCGATCGGCACCACCAGGCCGTACAGCTCACGCGCCACGATGGCGCCCAGCGCGATGATCAGGTCGCGCTCCAGCATCACGATGGCGGCCGGACCGGTGCCGTTGCGGATCGCCTCGGCCAGCACGCTGCTGCTGGAGCTGGAGCCCTTGGCGCGGGTCATCAGCAGCACCCGGCCGCGCAGCGACGCGCCACGATCGGGGTGGCTCTCCTCGATGATCACGCCCTTTGCGGAATCATAGCCGCCCCAGAAGCTGAGCGGCGCGGACAACGCCAGCGGCAGCCCCCGCGCCTCTCCGGCCTCGACCGTCGCGGCCGGGATGCGGGTCACCGGGTCAGTCATCGAAGACCACCGTGCCGCGCAGGGCCGAGGCGACGCATTCGGCCATGCTGCCATAGGCCACGCGCACGCCGATATTGGCCGGGGCGTAATGGGCCCATTTGCCGGAATTGGTCATCGCCACCCCGCCGACCTGGCGCAGGATCGGGGTGATGTAGGTGCAGGTGTCGGTCACCAGCTGCACGCCCCGCGCCTGCAGCGCCGCCAGGCGGCCGGACCGCTCCAGCGCCTGCAGCACGAAGCGGCTGGTGTTGACGTAGAAATCGCAGCGCAGCGGCCCGGGATGGGCATCCAGCAGCCGCCCCAGCGTGTCGAACTCGGCTTCGGAGAAATGCGGCGTGCCGAGGCAGACGGCTGACAGCCGTTCGCCGCTCTGTGCCGCGCTGAGCCTGCGCCGCATCGCCAGCAGCTCGGCCGGCGCGACCCGCACGGTGCGCTGTGGCGCCCTGTCGCCCAGGGCCGCGGCGAGGCTGGGCGCCTCCGGCGTCACCCCGACGGCGTGAAACAGCGCCACCGCGCCGGCCGAGGCAGCGGCCGCGCCCAGCGCCTTCAGCTCGTCCTCGGTGCTGTCGGCGGGCAGGCCGGTCAGCACCGGGATGGCCGCGCCGGTGGCGCCGCCGACGACCAGCCCGGCCAGGGCGAAATAGATGTCGTGGCCGACGCCCACCACGGCCGGATCCGGCAGCTCGAACACCGCCTGGCCGAACCGGTTCGCCGCGACATGCAGCCCGGCATGCGGCGCCCGGCCGGTCAGCGCGGCGCAGAGGTCGACGAAGTCGCCATAGCGGTTGGTGCGGGCGCCGAGCACCGAATTGGCGAAGACGATGGCGTTGGATTCGGCCCAGGCGATCTGTTCGCCCAGACCCGGGCGATGGTGGTGCTGGTAGGGGGCGCAGGTGAAGGTCGGCTCGCAGCCCAGCGCCAGATGCGCCTCCATCAGCCGCCGCCCGGCCGTGCCCAGCGCCGCGTCGCCGCGGAACAGCTCGGGGTGGATCAGGTCGAGCGAGCCGACATTGAGCGTGGTGGGGATGCGCACCCTGCCGCCGGCGCCGACCAGGCGGTCGACGAAGTCCAGGCTGGCCCGGCCGTGATACAGGCAGCCGTCGATATGGGCGCGGGTAACGTCGATCAGCTCCGTCGCGCCCATGACGGCGGCGGCGCGCGACAGGATCCGCATGGCCAGGGCCGCCGCCTCGCCTTCCGCGCCGTCCAGCATCGCCCGGTCGGATTGCGAGAGGACCAGGCGATCCGTCACGCCGGGCATCCGTCCCGTTCGAGCGCGTAGAGCACGAAGGGCAGTTCGATGCCCTCATAGATCCGGCGATGGCCGCGGCACAGGTGGAAGCCGCGCGCCTCGTAGAAGCGGCGGGCGCGGTCGTTGTCGGCAAAACTCTCCAGCGTGCGGCAGCCGCGCGCCACGGCGTCGGCCAGCAGCGCCGATCCCACCGCCCTTCCCTGCGCCGCCGGGTCGACGAACAGCATGTCGAGATGGGCGCCGGTCATCAGCGAGAAGCCGAGCGGCGGCCCGTCCCTGCCGGCGACGGCGATGCGCAGATCGGCCAGGCGCGCGGCGAAGCGGCAGGCGAAATCCTCCGGCCGCTTGCGGTCCAGGATGTCGGGCGGAAGGATCGGGGCGAAGGCGGCCCGGGTGCTGCGCCACGCCACCTGCGCCAGCGCCGCCAGGTCGGCCGCCGCCGGTGGCCGGATCGTCAGCGTCCCCGTCTTGGCCCTCACCGATGCATCCGTCATTCGCTGCCCCGCAGCCTGGGGTCGAGCGCGTCGCGCAACCCATCGCCGAGCAGGTTGAAGCCGAAAGATGCCAACAGGATGGCAAGGCCGGAGAAGATCGAATCCCAGGGGCTGAGCAGCAGGTAGCTCCGCGCCTCCGCCAGCATCCGGCCCAGCGACGGCGTCGGCGGCTGGGTGCCGAGGCCGAGGAAGGACAGCGAGGCCTCGACCAGGATCGCGGTCGACAGCGCCAGGCTGGCCTGGACCAGGATGACGCTGGCCAGGTTCGGCAGCACGTGGCGGCGCAGGATCCGCACCTCCCCGGCGCCGATGGCGCGGGCGCCGAGCACATACTGGCTGCTGACGATCACCAGCGCCGGGCCGCGCAGCAGCCGGGCGAAGACCGGGACGTAGACGATGCCGATCGCCAGCGCGGTGGTGGTCGCGCCCGGCCCCAGCACCGCGACGATGCCGATCGCCAGCAGGATGATCGGGAAGGCGAACAGGATGTCCATCAGCCGCATGCCGATGCGGTCGACCAGCCCGCCGCGCAGCGCCGCGGCCACGCCCAGCCCGCCGCCGACCAGCAGGGCCAGCAGCACGGCGCTGGCGGCGGCGGCCAGCGAGGCGCGGTAGCCGTAGAGGATGCGCGACAGCACGTCCCGGCCGAACTGGTCGGTGCCGAGCCAGGCGACGGCGCCCGGCCCCTTCATGCGCTGGATCACATGCTGGGCCAGCGGGTCGTCCGGCGCGATCCAGGGCGCCAGCAGCGCCGCCCCGACCTGCAGCAGGACCAGGATCCCGCCGATCCAGACCAGGGGATGGCGCGGTGCGGCGATGCGGCGGCGCGACAGCGGAGCCAGGGTCTCGGGCAGGGGCGCGGTCATCTCAGGCCGATCCTGGGGTCGAGCACCGCATAGAGCAGGTCGGTGACGAAGTTGATCACCACGAATCCGGCGGTGACCAAGAGGATGGCGGCCTGGATCAGCGGGTAGTTGCGTTCCGCGATCGCGCCCAGCATCAGCCGGCCGAGGCCCGGCAGGGCAAACACCTGCTCGACCACGATGGCGCCGCCGAACAGGTAGCCGGCGGAGATGCCGAGCGCGGTGACGAAGGGGATCATGGCGTTGCGGAAGGCGTGGTGGAACACCACCGACCGCTCGCTGACGCCCTTGGCCCGGGCGGTGCGGATGTAGTCCTGCCCCAGCGCGTCGAGCATGGCGGAGCGGACGATGCGCGACAGCGAGGCCAGCACCGGCACGGCCAGCGCGATGGTCGGCAGCAGCATGCGCTGCAGGTTGCCGGCGGGGTCGTCGGCCAGGGGCACGAAGCCGATCGCCGGGAAGGCCGGGAAGACGCCGTGGAACAGGTAGATCAGCAGGGCGCCGAGCCAGAAGGACGGCATGGTGACGCCGGCGATGGTGATCACCCGCACCAGGTAGTCGCGGGCCGAGTTGCGGAAATAGGCCATCAGGCAGCCGGCCGGGATCGCCAGCGCGACCGAGACCGCCAGCGCCAGCACCGTGATCTCGATGGTCACGCCGATCCGCCCGCCGATCTCGCCCAGCACCGGCCGCCCGGTCCACAGGCTGGTGCCGAAATCCCCGGTCAAGAGCCCGCCGAGCCAGCCGAGATACTGGGTCACCATCGGCTGGTCGAGGCCGAGGCGCTGGCGCAGCGCCTCGATCCGGTCGGGCGTCACCTCGCTGTTGGCGCCGAGCATGATCTGCACCGCGTCGCCCGGGATCAGCCGGATCATCAGGAAGGCGACGATCGAGACGCCGAACAGCACCACCAGCAGGTCAACCAGCCGGCCAGTCAGGAAGCGGACCACGGCGATGCCTCCTGAGCTCGGCGGATTGCTTTCATTCCTGTCATTGCCCGGCTTGACCGGGCAATCCAGGGGCCATCAAGAGCCGCTCTGGCCGCCACTGGATGCCACGGTCAAGCCGTGGCATGACAAAGAAAGGACGGTCGCGCACCTTCATCTTCACTGCCCCACCCCATCACTGCGCCAGCGACGTCTGGCGCAGCGAGCGGGTCGAGCGGTTGCCGACGATCTGGTAGCCGGTGACGCCGTCACGCACCGCGGTGAACAGCTGGCCATAGACCAGATGCGCGATCGGCCCGTCGCAGGCCAGGCGCTTCTGCAGATCGGCGTAGATGTCGCGGCGCTTCGCCGGATCCAGCGTCGTCCGGCCATCGTCGAGCAGCTTGTCCACGGCCGCATCCGAATACTTGAACACGTTGGTCGACCCGGCGGTGTGGAAGGTGCGGAACAGGTAGCCGTCCGGGTCAACGCTGCCGCCATTGACCGAGGCGAAGATCTGGAAGTTGGAGTTGCGCCAATCCTGGATGAAGCTGCCCTGCTCCTGCACGTTCAAGGCGATGTCGAAGCCGGCGGCGTTGAGCTGGGCCTGCACCACCTGGGCGACGTCGACCACGTTCTGGTTCGACCCCAGCACCTTCATCTCCGCCTTCAGCGGCAGGGCGATACCCGCCTCGGCCAGCAGCGCCTTCGCCTTCTCCGGATCCGCGGCGTAGCAGGGGTAGTCGGCGACCGGCACCGCCCAGTCCTTCAGGGCCGGCGACAGCGGCCCGCCCGGCTGGCCCTTGCCGAAATAGGCGGCCTGGACGATCTGGGCCCGGTCGATCGCGGTGTTCAGTGCCTCGCGCACCTTCGGGTTGTCGAAGGGCGGCTTCGACACGTTCATGCCGACCAGGGTGTAGGACAGGTCCGGCGTTTCCAGCAGCGTGACGCCGGCCGTGCCGTCCAGCGTCGCCGCCGTGGTCGGGTCTACATTCGGCAGCATTTGGTAGGTGCCGCCGGAGATGCCGACCTGGCGGGTCGAGGCTTCGGGCACGATGTTGAACTTGACCGCGGCCAGCTTCGGCAGCCCCGCCTGCCAATAGGCGTCGTTCTTGGCCAGCAGCAGATAGGTGTCGGGCACCCATTCCTGCAGCTTGAACGGGCCGGTGCCGTCCGGCTTGCGCTGCAGGTCGACCCCGCCGGTCACCGCCGCGGCCGGCACGATCGAGATCTGTGGCAGGTTGGCGAGGAAGGGCGCCGAGGGCGTCGACAGCGTCACCGTCACCTGGCGGTCGCCGGTGGCGGCCACGTCCTTCACCATGTCGATGCGGCTGGCATAGGGCGAGCCGGTCTTGGGGTCGCGCACCCGGGCGAAGCTGGCGGCCACGTCGGCCGGCGTCACCGCCGACCCGTCATGGAACTTCGCCCCCGGCCGCAGGGTGAAGACATAGGTCAGCCCGTCGGCCGAGACGGTCCAGGATTCGGCAAGGTCGGGAACCACCTTGAGGTCCTTGTCGACCCCGGTCAGCCCCTCATAGATCACGCTGTTGACCAGCACCGTGGCGAAGGAGGTGGCGACATGCGGGTCCAGCCCGACCGGCGACTGGTCGGTCGCGATCTCCAGCGTCTGCGCCCGCGCCGCCGGAACCGCCATGATCGCCGCCGCGGCCACGGCCGCCAGAACCATCCGACCCATTTCCCTGCCTCCCCCGAATGCTGATTTCGAGCCAGTAAGGCGGGTTCGCCCGGCAAGGTCAACGCCCCGCCGGGAACCTTCCCTCTTCTAGGCCGCCCGCCTTCGGCGCTATCGTCGGGTGAATCGAGCGAGGAAGGCGAACACCATGACCGCAGCCCGGCGAATCGCGATCGGCCTGATGAGCGGCACCTCGATGGACGGGGTCGACGTCGCGGTGATCGAGACCGACGGCGACACCGTGTTCGCGCGCGGCGCCGCCTCGACCACGCCCTACACCGACGATGTCCGCAACGCCCTGCTGGCGGTGGCGCGCGACCCGGCGCGGGCCGAGCACGAGGCGCTGGCCGAGCTGTCCGCCGCGGTCACAGACCTGAACGTGGCCGCCGTGCGCCGGTTGCTGAACGAGGCCGGGCTGAAGCCGGAGGCGGTCGACGTGGTCGGCATGCATGGCCAGACCGTGCTGCACCGGCCGGAGCGCCGCTTCACCCGCCAGCTTGGCGACGGCGCCCGGCTGGCCGCGGCGCTGGGCATCCCCTGCGTCAACGACTTCCGCTCGGCCGACGTCGCGGCCGGCGGCCAGGGCGCGCCCTTCGCGCCGCTGTACCACGCCGCCCTGGCGAAGGGCCTGCCCCGGCCGGTCGCGGTGCTGAACCTGGGCGGCGTCGGCAATGTCACGGTGATCGAGGACGGCGCGATCACCGCCTTCGACACCGGCCCGGCCAGCGCCATGATCGACGACTGGGTGCAGCGCCACACCGGCGCCCGCTACGACGAGGACGGCCGCATCGCCGCCGGCGGCACGGTGGCTGAAGACCGTCTGGCCGCGCTGTTGGCCAACCCCTATTTCGACGCCCCGCCGCCGAAGTCGCTGGACCGCAACGACTTCCCGTTGGGGGCGGTCGACGGGCTGTCCCTGGCCGACGGCGCCGCCACTTTGGCCGCCTTCACCGTGGCCTCGGTGGCAGCCTCGCGCCGGCATTTCGCCGCCGCCCCGAAGCGCTGGCTGGTGACCGGCGGGGGCCGGCACAATTCGACGCTGATGGCCGGGCTGCGCCAGGCCCTGGGCGTGCCGGTCGACCCGGTCGAGGCGGTGGGCTGGGACGGCGACGCGCTGGAGGCGCAGGCCTTCGCCTTCCTCGCCGTGCGCTCGCTGGACGGGCTGCCGCTGAGCCTGCCCACCACCACCGGCGTGCCCCGGCCGATGACCGGCGGCGTGCTGCACCGCCCCCTGCCCCGCGCGGCGTGACCCTGCCCCACCAGTTGGACCGCACCGAATGACCCTCACCGCCGCGGCCGATGCCGCCTTCGCCCTGGTCGACGAAGCCATCGATGCCGGCCGCATCCCCGGCGCCGTGCTGGGGCTTGTCACACGCGAGGGCGACCGCGCCATCCGCTTCGGCGGCCACGCCGCCCTGGTGCCGGACCGGGCGCCCATGGCCGAGAATTCCCTGTTCGACCTGGCCAGCCTGACCAAGGTGATCCTGACCACCACCGAGGTGCTGCGGCTGGTGCAGGAGGGGCGGGTCGACCTGTCCGACCCGCTGGCGCTGCACCTGCCCGACCTGCGGCAGTACCAGCCCGACCATCCGGTGCGGCAGATCACCATCCGCCAGGCGCTGTCCCACCGCTCCGGCCTGCCGGCGGTGGAGCCGCTCTACACCTGGGGCAGCGACCCGGAGACGCTGAAGGCGCTGGTGCTGCAGAAGGACTGGGTGCTGGGCGCCGACCTCTATTCCGACGTCAACTACGTGCTGCTGGGCATCCTGGTCGAGCGGCTGCGCGGCAAGCCGCTGCGCGACCTGCTGCCACCGGGCGACTTCGCCGTCAGCCCCGGCCCGTCTTCCCGTGCCGTCGCCACCGAGCGCTGCACCTGGCGCGGCCGGGTGATGCGTGGCGAGGTGCATGACGAGAACGCCTTCGCCCTGGGCGGCATCGCCGGCCATGCCGGGCTGTTCGGCAGCGCCGCCGCGGTGCTGGACTTCGCCGAGGCCTTCCTGGCCGGCAAGGTGCTGCGCCCAGCCACGGTCGCCGAGGCCGGCCGCAGCCAGGGCGGGCCCCGCGGGCTGGGCTGGGAGGTGCGGTATGACGGCTGGTCCGGCGGGTCGCTGTGTTCGCCCGACACCATCGGCCACACCGGCTTCACCGGCACGGCGCTGTGGATCGACCTCGACCGCGGCCATGCCTGGACCCTGCTGACCAACCGGGTGCACCCGTCGCGCCATGTCGAGACCGGCATCCGCACCCTGCGCCGGTCGGTGTCGAATGCGATGGCGGCAGCCTGGCCGTTCTGAGAGACCGAGGCTGCCGCCCGGGCGCCGCCCTCGATTACAGCACGAAGTCGGCGGCGACCAGGGTCAGGGCGCCGGTCAGCGTCACGCTGAAATCGGCCACCCCGTCGCCATTGACGTCGCCGGCGACGGTGGTGACGGCGCCGGCCACGGTCGCCCGCAGCTCGCCGGCATGGTGGGTGAAGGCGGCCGCGCCGATGAAGGCGAAGGCCTGGTCGCCCGCCAGCGTGGTGTTGGCGTCGATCCCCGCCAGGTCGATGCGGTCGACCTGGGCATGGCTGAAATCGGTGATCAGGTCGGCGCCGGCGCCGACCGGGCTGTCGCCGATTGCGGCGTAGACGAAGCGGTCGGCCCCGATGCCGCCCGTCAGGCTGTCCTTGCCGCCGGCCCCGGTCAGCACATCGGCGCCGTCGCTGCCGAGCAGTGCGTTGGCCCCGGCATTCCCGACCAGCACGTCGTTGCTGCGGCTGCCGATCAGATTCTCGATGTCGGTCAGGGTGTCGCCCTGGGCGTTGCCGCCGACGCCGGTCCTGGTGGCCAGGTTGACCGTCACCCCGAGGACGCTTTCGCTGTAGATCGCCAGATCGGTGCCGATACCGCCGTTCAGCACATCGGCGCCAACGCCGCCGCGCACGGTGTCGTCGCCGAGCCCTCCGTTCAGGGCGTCGTTGCCGTTGCCGCCGTCGATGCGGTCGGCGCCGTCGAGGCCGTTGACGGTCTGCCCCTCGGCAATGCCGGTCAGGACGAGCGTGTCGGCGCCCGAAGAACCGCGGATCTCGTCGATGCCCGCGACCACGGCGCCGGTGAGATCCACGGTGCCCGGGGCCGACAGGATCAGCCGCTCGGCGCCGAAGCCGCCGATGATCCGGGTGAAGCCGTCGAGCTGCGCCGCCGTCAGGGTGACGTCGTTGCTGGCCAGGTCCAGCTCCTCGACATTGGCGATGATGGCAAGGCTGAGATTGACCGGCCCGGTGGCGCCGTTGACGGTGAAGTCGATCCGGTCGACATCCGCGCCTCCGTCGATGCGCTCGGCCAGGCCGCTGATGTCCGAGACCTGGTGGAAGGCGAAGACGTCGTAGCCGATGCCGCCGCTGAGCGTGTCGGCGCCCTGGCCGCCATCGATGGTGTCGTTGCCGTTGCCCCCCGCCAGCGTGTCGGCGCCGTCGCCGCCGCCGAGGACGTCGTTGCCGTTGCCCCCTGTCAGCATGTCATTGCCGGCCACGCCGTTGACGGTCTGGCCATTGGCGACCGCCGTCAGGGTGACGACGTCGTTGCCGGCCGAACCGCGGATCTCGTCGATCCCGCCGATCGCGGCGCCGGTCAGGTCGGCGGTGCCGGCGGTGGACAGAATCAGGATGTCGGCGCCGAAGCCGCCGGTGATGGTGGCGAAGGCGCCCAGCTGCGCCGCCGTCAGGGTCACCGTGCTGCCATTGCCGGCGGTGTCGAGCTCCTCGATCCCGGTCAGCACCGCGAGGCTGAGGTCGACCGCCCCAGAGGCGTTGAAGGTGGCGAAATCGAGCCGGTCGGCATCGGCGCCGCCATCGATGTGCTCGGCCAGGCCGCTGATGTCCGAGGCCTGCTCGAAGGCGAAGCTGTCGGTGCCGACGCCGCCGGTCAGCGTGTCCGCCCCCTGGCCGCCACGGATGGTGTCATTGCCGTCGCCGCCGCCGATGATGTCGACGCCATTGCCGCCGACCAGGGTGTCGCCGCCCGCGGCCCCCGTCAGGACATCATTGCCGTCACCGCCATTGAGGCTGTCGGCACCGTCGCCCCCGGTCAAGGTATCGTTGCCGCCGACGCCGTTGACGATCTGGCCGTTGGCGACGCCGGTGAGGATGACGATGTCATTGCCGGCGGTGCCGCGGATCTCGTCGATCCCGCCGATCGAGGCGCCGGTCAGGTCCGCGGTGCCCGCCGCCGACAGGATCAGCCGCTCGATCGCGAAGCCCGCGGTGATGGTGGTGAACCCGCCCAGCTGCGCCGCCGTCAGAGTGACGACGTTGTCGTTCAGCGCCAGCTCCTCCACGCTGGTCAGCGTGGCGTGGCTGAGGTCGATCGGGCCGCGGGCGCCGCCGACGGCGAAGTCCAGCCGGTCGATGTCGGCGCCGCCGTCGATCTGTTCGGTTAGGCCGTCGATCTCGGATGCGGCCTCAAAGCTGAAGACGTCGTAGCCGACACCGCCGCTGAGGCTGTCGGCACCCTGGCCGCCGAAGATGGTGTCGTTGCCGCTGCCGCCCGAGATCGTGTCGGCGCCGTCATCACCATAGATCAGGTCGTTGCCTTCGGCGCCGGAGATGGTGTCGGCGGCGGTGGTCACGCCCGTCACCTCATGGCCGCCATTGCTGATGTGCCCGTCGCCGGCGCGATGAATGAAATCGCCGGCGGAAGTCCCCGTTACGGTCGCCATGTCGAAATCCTTTCAAGGGCTATATTGCCGTCATCGGCACATCGGGGGCTTCGGCAAATGGCCGACGGCCCGCACGGTCGATGTCCCGAAGGTGTTTCGACCATAACGACTGCGGTAATCGCGGGCAAATCGGCCAGATGTCCTAAGACCAGTCCTAGGACCCGTGACATCAGCAATCTCTGTACAATGGGAACGAGATCAAATAGCGCGCATTTTGAATCTTTCGTCCAAGAATTGCTTGGGTCCGCAGCGAGTGGATGGCGGCGATACCGTCCCAGGCCGAATCATGCAGAGATCGTCATAGAATTTCGTCCTACGAATCGCCGGAGGCCCGCCCCTGCCCTGGCGCGGCGACACCGCGATTGACACCCGATTCCGGCAGCTTCTTCCATGGGGGACAATCGAACCGGCGCCTGGAGAAAGCCGGGTTTTTGTCCTGAATTGACCGTATCGAAGGGGGAACGTCGCATGAGATCCCGTCTCCTGACGGCCGGCGCCGCCGCCGCTTGTCTGCTCTGGAGTGCGCATGCCATGGCCGACACCAAGACACCCACGCCGGACGAGGCCCGGGCCTTCGTGGCCAAGGCCGAGACCGATCTGGCGACCCTGAGCGAATACCTCAACAAGGCCTCCTGGGTCCGCGCCACCTTCATCACCGACGACACCATGTGGCTGGAGGCCAAGGCCAACGGCGAATGGACCGAGAAGACCACCGCTTTGGCCGAGCAGGCCTCGCGCTTCGACAAGGTCCCGCTGGACCCGGTGACGCGGCGCAAGCTCGACATCCTGAAGCGCAACCTGGTGCTGCCCGCGCCCAGCCGGCCGGGCGCCGCGCGCGAGCTGGCGGAGCTGAGCACCAAGCTCGATTCCACCTATTCGACCGGCGCGTTCCCATACCAAGGCAAGACCCTGACCCTGAGCGACGCCGAGGACATCCTGGCCGCCTCACGCGACCCGGCCGAGACCCGGGCGGTGTGGGAGGGCTGGCACAGCATCTCGCCGGTGATGAAGCCGGACTACGCCCGGCTGGTGGCGCTGGCCAATGAGGGCTCGAAGAGCCTGGGCTATACCGACACCGGCGCGCTGTGGCGGTCGGGCTACGACATGCCGGCCGACGACTTCGCCGTCGAGACCGACCGGCTGTGGGGTCAGGTCGTGCCGTTCTACAAGAACCTGCACTGCTATGTCCGGGGCCGGCTGAACGCCAGATACGGCGACGCGGTGCAGCCCAGGACCGGGCCGATCCGCGCCGACCTGCTGGGCAACATGTGGGCCCAATCCTGGGGCAACATCTACGACCTGGTGGCGCCGAAGGACGAGGTCTCGGGCTACAGCCTGGACAAGCTGCTGGTCGACCACGGCTACGACCCGACGAAGATGGTGAAGACCGGCGAGGCCTTCTACACCTCGCTCGGCCTGCCGCCGCTGCCCGACACCTTCTGGAAGCGGTCGCAGATCGTGCGGCCGGAGGGGCGCGACGTGGTCTGCCACGCCTCGGCCTGGGACCTGGACGACCGCGACGACATCCGCATCAAGATGTGCACCAAGGTGAACGGCGAGGATTTCTACACCGTCCACCACGAACTCGGGCACAACTTCTACCAGCGCGCCTACAGGGACCAGCCCTACCTGTTCAAGAACGGCGCCAATGACGGGTTCCACGAGGCGATCGGCGACTTCATCGGCCTGTCGGCGCTGACCCCGACCTACCTCAACCAGATCGGTCTGCTGGACAAGGTGCCCGGCGACGAGGGCGACATCCCGTTCCTGCTGAAGATGGCGCTCGACAAGATCGCCTTCCTGCCCTTCGGCCTGCTGGTCGATCGCTGGCGCTGGGAGGTGTTCGCCGGACAGGCGACGCCGGACCGCTACAACGACGCCTGGTGGACGCTGCGCCTGAAGTACCAGGGGCTGGTGCCGCCGGGGCCGCGCCCGGCCGATGCCTTCGACCCCGGCGCCAAGTACCACATCCCCGGCAACACGCCCTACACCCGGTATTTCCTCGCGGCGATCTACCAGTTCCAGTTCCAGCGCGCCGCCTGCAAGCAGGCCGGCTGGACCGGCCCGCTGCACCGCTGCTCGACCTACGGCCAGGCGGAGGTCGGCAAGCGCTTCGCCGCGATGCTGGCGATGGGCCAGTCGAAGCCCTGGCCGGACGAGCTGGAGGCCTTCACCGGCGAGCGGAAGACCGATGCCAGCGCCGTGGTCGAATACTTCACGCCGCTGAACGACTGGCTGACCGAACAGAACAAGGGCCAGAGCTGCGGCTGGTGATCCTCCCGCAGCCTTGCGATCGCCGTTCCTTTTCCTGTCATTGCCGGGCTTGACCCGGCAATCCAGGGGCCACCAAGAACTGCTCTCGAAAGCCCCTGGATCCTCGGGTCAAGCCCGAGGATGACAGAGAAGGACGGCGGGGCCTCTCGCCCCCTCACACCACCTTGACGTACCAGTCGAAATCGAGCGGTGGGACCTGGGCGTTGAAGCGGCGGTATTCGGCCAGCTTGATCTTGGCGAAGGCGTCGACGAAGGCGTCGCCGAGATAGTCCCGCATCAGCGCCGAGGCGCGGAAGTCGCGGATCGAATCCAGCCAGTTCGGCGGGATGTCCGACGCCGGCGTCCCGTAGCCGTTGCCGGTCACCGGCGGTCCCGGATCGCGCTGGTCCAGGATGCCCCGGTGCATCCCGGCCAGTGCCGCCGCCAGCGCCAGATAGGGGTTGGCGTCGGCGCCTGCCACCCGGTGCTCGACATGCTTCGCTGCCGGCGGGCCGATCGGCACGCGCAGCGCCACCGTGCGGTTGTTGACGCCCCAGGTCGGCGCCAGCGGCGCGTAGCTGAGGGTCTGGAACCGGCGGTAGGAGTTGGCGTTGGGCGCGAACACCAGCATGCCGTCCCGGATGGTCGCCCCCATGCCGCCGATGGCGTGGCGCAGCAGGTCGTCGCCGCCCTCGGCCGCGAAGCGGTTGTTGCCCTCGCCATCCGCCAGGCTGATGTGCAGATGGGTGCCGTTGCCGGATTCCCCGGCATAGGGCTTGGCCATGAAGGTGGCCTCCATGCCATGGCGGCGGGCCACGGCGCGGACCACGCGCTTGTACATGATGGCGTCGTCGGCGGCGCGCAGCGCGTCGGGGCGGTGCTTCAGATTGATCTCGACCTGGCCCGGCGCGTATTCGCTGATCGCGGTGTCGGCCGGCAGGCCCTGCACCGCGCAGCTGGCGTAGAGGTCGGCGAGGAAGTCGCCGAGCTCGTCGAGATCGGCGATGCCGTAGGCCTGCTTGCCGGTGCTGGAGCCGCGCGGCGGGATCGGCCGCCCGGTCTCGCGCCACGACCCGTCGAACAGGTAGAACTCGAGCTCCACCGCCACCACCGGGTGCAGGCCGTCCGCCGCCAGCCGCGACACCACCCGGGCCAGCACCTGGCGCGGGTCGTAGGCCGACGGGCTGCCGTCGAGTTCGAACAGGGTCAGCAGCACCTGGGCCGAAGGCTCGGCCTTCCACGGCACCGGCACCAGCGTGCCGGGGATAGGCCGGGCGCTGCGGTCGGCATCGCCGTCCTCCCACACCAGGCCGGTCTCCTCGACATCGGCGCCGGTGATGTCGAGGCTGATGATCGAGCCGGGCATGAAGCGCCCGCTGCGCCAGATCCGTTCCAGCTCGCCGACCGGGATGCGCTTGCCGCGCTGCACGCCGCAGGCATCGGTCAGCAGGATGTCGACGAAGCGGATGTCACGGTGCCGGGCCAGAAAGTCGAGGCATTCCTGGGCGGGATCGGCGGCGCTGGTCTTCGAGGTCGCGTCGGGCATGGCCGATCCTCCCTCAGGCGTGGCCGGCCAGCGCCGCGGCGCAGGCGTCGAAGGCGTGCAGGAAACGGGCGATCTGTTCCTCCGTCGTGGCCGGGCTGGTCAGCATCATGTTGTGGAACGGGGCGATCAGCACGCCGCGGTTGATCAGGAACAGGTTCACCAGCTGCTCCAGCTCGGGCCGCATCGCCGCCGCGGCCTCGCCGCCGTTGCGGTAGGGGGCCGGGGTGAAGTGGAACTCGACCCGGGCGCCGATCTGGGTGACGTGCCAGGCCAGGCCATGGCGGGCGATCGCCGCCTCCAGCCCCCGGGCCAGGTGCCGGGCCAGCGCGACCATGCCGGCATAGGCGGCATCGGTCATCACCTCCTCCAGCATCACCCGCAGGGTGCGCATGGCCAGGGCATTGGCCGACAGGGTGGTGCCCATGCCGCTGTGGCCGTGCGGCACGCCTGCCTGGACATGGCGCATCCGCGATTCGACCGCGGCGGTGAAGCCGTAGACGCCGCAGGGGATGCCGCCGGCGATCGGCTTGCCGAGGGTCAGGAAATCGGGCTCCAGCCCATGGGCGCGGGTCCAGCCGCCGGGGCCGGTGGAGATGCTGTGGGTCTCGTCGATCACCAGCAGCGTGCCGTGCCGGCGCGTCAGATGGCGCAAGGCGGCGTGGAAGCCCTCGTCGGGCAGCACCATGCCGATATTGGTCAGGGCCGGTTCGGTCAGCACGCAGGCGACATCGCCCGGCGCCAGCGCGGCCTCCAGCGCCGCCACGTCGTTGAACTCGACCACGCGGGTGTGGTCGGTCAGGTCGATCACCTGGCCCAGCAGGCCGGGCCGGTGCACCGGACGGCCGTCGACCAGCCGGACGAAGGTGTCGTCGACCGTGCCGTGGTAGCAGCCGTTGAACACCAGGATCCTGGACCGGCCGGTGATGGCGCGGGCCCAGCGCAGCACGAAGCGGTTGGCGTCGGTGGCGGTGGTGGTGACCTGCCAGAACGGCAGGCCGAAGCGGCTGGCCAGCGCCTCGGCGGCGGCGATCCCGTCCTCGGTCGGCAGCATGGCGGTGACGCCGCGGGCAATCTGGTCGGTCACCGCGCGCACAACGGGTTCCGGCGAATGGCCGAACATCGACCCGGTGTCGCCCAGGCAGAAATCGGTGTAGCGATGGCCGTCGGCGTCGACCAGCTCCGCGCCCTTGGCTTCGGCCATGAACAGCGGAAAGGGCGTGGCCCAGTCGCGCATCCAATGCAGCGGCACGCCGCCGGGAAAGGCCTCTGCCGCCCGGTCTGCCAGGCGCCGCGAGACGGGGTTCGCCGCTGTGTAGCGATCGAGCTCCGCCCGCATCAGGCCCTCGATCACCTTGCCCGCATGGTTCATGTCCTGCCTCCCTCCTCGGTGTGTTGGCGCCGGAGAGATTAGGGGGAGGCGGGGACGACCGGAACCACCCCATGGCGCGGGACGGCCACAGCTTCGGCTGCATGGCTCCGCCGCCCGCCATGCGGGAATCACCGGCGTCCTGCGGCACGCATCGAATCAGGGGTGAGGGCTGGAGCGGGTGAAGGGAATCGAACCCTCGTCGTAAGCTTGGGAAGCTTCTGCTCTACCATTGAGCTACACCCGCAGCGCCGTCGGTTATAGGCGAAGCGCCGAGGACGTTCAAGGCGGGAACTCCACGACTTCGCGTTGCCTCTCGCGCGTGGCGGGAGAGGTCGGACACCGTTAGGATGCCCGGGTGAGGGCCGGCACCGGCCCGGACAGCCATGGGATTGGGATGAGCGGCGAGATCGCGGTGATGATGGACCTGCTGGCGCGGCTGCCGGGGCTGGGGCCCCGGTCGGCCCGCCGCGTCGCGCTGCACCTGCTGCGCCACCGCGACACGGCGATGCGCCCGCTGGCGGCGGCGCTGGACGCCGCGGCGCGGGCGATCGTGCCCTGTTCGATCTGCGGCAACCTCGACACCAGCGACCCCTGCCCGATCTGCACCGACCCCACACGGGACATCGGCGTGATCTGCGTGGTCGAGCAGGTGGCCGACCTGTGGGCGCTGGAGCGGGCGCGCGCCTTCCGTGGCCGCTACCACGTGCTGGGCGGCACGCTGTCCGCGATCGACGGTATCGGGCCGGACGACCTGTCGGTGCCGCAGCTGGTCGCCCGCGCCCGCGAGCCCGGGGTGACCGAGGTGATCCTGGCGCTGAACGCCACGGTCGACGGCCAGACCACGGCGCACTACCTGGCCGAGAAACTGGAGGGCACCGGCCCCGCCGTCACCCGTCTGGCCCATGGCGTGCCGGTGGGCGGCGAGCTGGACTATCTCGACGACGGCACCCTGGTCGCCGCCCTGCGCTCGCGCCGAGGGCTGTAGCCCGCCGGTCCGTCAGGCGGCCGCCGAGGCGCGCCGCAACTCGACGTCCAGATTGCCGAGCATCTCGGTCCAGCCGGCCTTGTGGTTCTCGGGCAGGTCGTGGCCGTCGAGGAAGGCGCCCTGTTCGGTGAAGACCAGGCGGCAGCCGGCACCCGCGGGGTGGAACTCCACGGTGGCCAGCCCGGCGAACAGCCGCTTGTCGCCGCAGGTCATGGTGTCGGCGGTAACGATGCGGCGACCCGGCACGATGTCCTGGTAGCGCGCGTCGTTGACATAGACGTCGCCGCCGGCCGGGCCGAAGCGGCAGATATTGCCGCCGCCGACCCGGAAGTCGAAGCGGTCGAAGCCGACCTGCCAGCCCTCGCCGGGCGATCCCCAGCGCAGCAGCGCCTCGGCCGTTGACCAGGCGGCGAAGACCCGGGCCGGGGTGGCGTTGTAGGTCCGCTCCAGGACGAAGGTGGAATGGGTGACGGATCGTTCGGTCATGGCGTGCCTCCTTGCTTGGGGTCTTCCGGGGTTTCGTCGAGAAAGTCACCGAGACGGTCGAGGCGGCGCTCCCACAGCGTCCGCCGGTCGCCGATCCAGGATTCGGCCGTGCGCAGCGCCGCCGCCTCGATCCGGCAGGTGCGCACCCGCCCGGCCTTCTCGGACCGGACGAGGCCGCTGGTCTCCAGCACCGCGAGATGCTGCATCACCGCGGACAGGGTCATCTCCAGCGGCTTGGCCAATTCGCTGACCGAAGCCGGCCCGTGGCACAGCCGCTCCACCATCAGCCGCCGACCGGGATCGGCCAGGGCCTGGAACATGAGATCGAGCGGGGCGGTTGATTGGTAAAGCATATTCTTAAGTATCATGGCCAGCAGCAACCCGGCAAGAGATAGTTTAGGAATTGCTTTAGTGTTCGCCGATGGCGATCGGCGCCTTAATCGCCTGGGCGGGGCGTCCTAGGACCGGATCAGGCGAAAGCCCTGCCGGGGACACAGAGAAGCCACCATCGGCCGATAATCGAGGACTTGTGTCCGATCAAGACGCATCCCGGCCCAGGGCCGTGGCGGATGCGCGCCGCAGCGACGGCAACGGGCTGACCTGTCCGCTTCGCGAATTGCCCGCGGGTCGGACGTGCGTCACATTCACCTCAAATGCAATGGAGGGGACCAAGCATGACGACCTACACTGGTACCGACAGTTCCGAGACGTTCGTCGGCGGCGCGGGCAGCGACACGTTCATCGGCCGCGGTGGCAACGACACCCTGACCGGCGGCGGCGGCAACGACGTCTTCGTCTATGACACGCGGGAGTTCGGCAGCGACCGGATCACCGACTTCAACGCCGGCGACAAGCTCGACCTGTCGTTCCTGAAGGTCGCCGACCTTGCCAGCCTGGCGCCGTTCATGACCCAGGACGGCTTCGATACGGTGATCACCCTCGGCTACGATTCCTCGACCGAAGTCATCCGGCTGGTCGACGTAAACATGAACTCGCTGACCGCGGCGAACTTCGTGTTCAACACCTCGGCCACAGCGCTGAACCTGACCGGCACCGGCTTCCGCGACGTGCTGTTCGGCGGCAACGCCGCGGACCGCATCGCCGGCGGCAACGGCAGCGACACGCTGGTCGGCGGCGCCAACAACGACCTGCTCACCGGCGGCGGCGGCGAGGACGTGCTGTTCGGCGGCGCCGGCAACGACATCTTCATCTACAACACCCGCGAATTCGGCGCCGACACCATCCGCGACTTCACCGTCGCCGGCGACCGGATCGACCTGTCGGCGCTGAACGTCGCCGACCTCGCCAGCCTGCAGCCATTCATGAGCCAGGACGGGGCCGATGTCGTCATCACCCTCGGCTTCAACTCCTCGACCGAGAGCATCCGGCTGGTCGACGTAAACATGAACTCGCTGACCGCGGCGAACTTCGTGTTCAACACCTCGGCGACGGCGCTGAACCTGACCGGCACCGGCTTCCGCGACGTGCTGTTCGGCGGCAACGCCGCGGACCGCCTGGCCGGCGGCAACGGCAGCGACACGCTGGTCGGCGGCGCCAACAACGACCTGCTTACCGGTGGCGGCGGCGAGGACGTGCTGTTCGGCGGCGCCGGCAACGACACCTTCATCTACAACACCCGCGAATTCGGCGCCGACACCATCCGCGACTTCACCATCGCCGGCGACAAGATCGACGTGTCGGGCCTGAATGTCGCCGACCTCGCCAGCCTGAAGCCGTTCATGACCCAGGACGGCGACGATGTGGTGATCACCCTCGGCTTCAACTCCTCGACCGAGAGCATCCGGCTGGTCGACGTCAACCTGAACGCACTGACGGCGGCGAACTTCGTGTTCAACACCTCGGCGGTCGCGCTGAACCTGACCGGCACCGGCTTCCGCGATGTCCTGTTCGGCGGCAACGCCGCGGACCGCCTGGGCGGCGGCAACGGCAGTGACACGCTGGTCGGCGGCGCCAACAACGACCAACTCACCGGCGGCGGCGGTGAGGACGCCCTGTTCGGCGGCGCCGGCAACGACATCTTCATCTACAATACCCGCGAATTCGGCGGCGACACGATCAAGGACTTCACCGTCGCCGGCGACAGGATCGATGTGTCGGGCTTGAATGTCGCGGACCTCGCCAGCCTACAGCCGTTCATGACCCAGGATGGGGCCGACGTCCTCATCACCCTCGGCTTCAACTCATCGACCGAGAGCATGCGGCTGGCGGGCGTCGGCCTGGCCCAGCTGACCGCGGCGAACTTCGTGTTCAACACCTCGGCGACGGCGCTGAACCTGACCGGCACCGGCTTTCGCGACACCCTGTTCGGCGGCATCGGCGCGGACAAGCTCTCCGGCGGGTCCGGCGACGATACCCTGGTCGGCGCGGCGGGCAACGACACCCTCACCGGGGGCGACGGCAACGACCGGCTGTTCGGGGGCGCCGGGGCGGACATCCTGAACGGCGGCATCGGAACCGACACGGCCAGCTATGCCACCAGCAGCGCCGGGGTCACGGTCGGCCTCGCCGGCGCCGCCGGCATCGGGGGCGACGCCCAGGGCGACACCCTGACCGCAATCGAGACCATCGTGGGCAGCCGGTTCAATGACATCCTGACCGGCGACGCCGGGGCCAATGTCCTGACCGGGGGCGACGGCAACGACGTGCTCCGCGGCGGGGCCGGGGCCGACCGGATCGAGGGCGGGGCGGGCACCGATTCGGTCCAGTATTCCGAGAACACCGCTGGCATCGGCATCAATCTGGGCACCGGCGTCGGCATCGGCGGCACCGCCCAGGGCGATATCGTGACCGGGATCGAGAACGCCTATGGCGGCAGCGGCAACGATGCGCTGATCGGGTCCGGCGGCAATGACGGGCTGGTCGGCGGGGCCGGCAACGACGTGCTCAACGGCGGCGGCGGCGCCGACACGCTGATCGGCGGGGCCGGGGCCGACCGCTTCACCTATGGCAGCGTCGGGCAGAGCCAGGTCGGGGCCGGGGCCGACCGGATCACCGATTTCAGCCACGCCCAGGGCGACCGCATCGATCTCGCCGCGGTCGACGCGAACTCCATCGTCACCGGCAACCAGGCCTTCGCCTTCATCGGCACGACCGCCTTCACCCACCATGCCGGCGAGATGCGCTTTGCCGTCTCCGGCGGCAACACCGTCGTCTCCGGCGACGTCAACGGCGACGGTGTCGCCGACTTCAACATCGTCCTGACCGGCGCCATCACCCTGGTGGCGGCCGACTTCGTCCTGTAGAAGCGGCGTGGCCGGCCCGAAATCGGGCCGGCGACAAAAAAGGGGCCGGCTGAATGCCGGCCCCTTTCGTTTGAGCACTGGCGGACCGGCTATTTCATCCCCTTGTCCCAGGCCGCATGGGTCCAGGCCGCGTCGCCCGGATCCTTGGTGATCACAGGGTCGCTCTTGCTCGACAGCAGCACCTGCACCGTGCGCTTGTAGGCCTCGGGGTCCAGCCAGCCGATCTTGTCGTCCGACACCGTGATCAGCTTGGCGATGTTCTCGGCCATCCGGGTCTGCACCGCATCGGTGGTGGCGCCGGATGCATCGGCCTCGGCCACGATCTTGCCGGCCTCGTCCGGATGCGCCTTGGCATAGGCCCAGCCCTTGGCCGAGGCCTTGAGGAACCGCCCCAGCCGGTCGACATAGGCGGGGTCCTTCAGCTTGGAGTCGAGGGCGTAGAGCCCGTCCTCCAGCGTGGCCACGCCCTGGTCCTCGTAGTAGAAGGTGATCAGGTCGCTCTCCGGCACGCCGGCGTCGATCACCTGCCAGTATTCGTTGTAGATCATGGTCGAGATGCAGGCCGCCTGGTTCTGCAGCAGCGGGTCGACGTTGAAGCCCTGGCGCAGCACCTTGACGTCGGGGTTCGAGCCCGAGGTCGACAGCCCCAGCTTGCCCATCCAGGACAGGAACGGATACTCGTTGCCGGCGAACCAGACGCCGAGGGTCTTGCCCTTGAAGTCGGCCGGCGACTTGATGCCGCTTTCCTTCTTGCAGATCAGCATCATGCCGGAGCGGTTGAAGATCTGCGCCACATTGACCAGCGGCACGCCCTTCTCACGCGCCGCCAGCGCCGCCGGCATCCATTCGACGATGACGTCGGCCCCGCCAGCCGCGGCCACCTGGGGCGGCGCGATGTCCGGCCCGCCCGGCTTGATCGTGACGTCCAGCCCGGCATCCTTGTAGAAGCCCTTGTCGGCGGCGACGTAATAGCCGCCGAACTGCGCCTGGGTGACCCATTTCAGCTGGATGGTGAAGGGGTCCGCCGCCTGCGCCGTGCCCAGCCCGGCAAAGATCGCCGCGGCCGCAGCCAATCCCAGAATTGCGTGTTTCACGTGAAACCTCTCCCGTTGGTTCGACGCCCTGTTGGTCAGTGCGTCGTTTCCCGCATCGAAGGATGCCAGAAGGTGGTCGCCCGCTCCACCAAAGCGAGCAGCCCGTAGGAGGCGGAGCCGGCGATGGCCGCGACCAGGATAGTGGCCCAGACCATGTCGACATTGAGCCGCGCCACCTCGGTCGAGATGCGGAAGCCCATGCCGTAGATCGGCGTGCCGAAGAACTCGGCCACGATGGCGCCGATCAGGGCCAGGGTGGCGTTCAGCTTCAGCGCGTTGAAGATGAAGGGCAGCGCCCCGGGCAGCCGCAGCTTCAGCAGCGTCTGCCGGTAGCTGGCGGCGTAGGACCGCATCAGGTCGCGCTCCATCGCCCCGGCGGATTCGAGGCCGGCCAGCGCGTTCACCAGCATCGGGAAGAAGGTCATGACCACGACCACCGCGGCCTTGGAGTGCCAGTCGAAGCCGAACCACATGATCATGATCGGGGCGATGCCGACGATCGGCATGGCCGAGACGGCGGAGCCGAGCGGCAGCAGGCCGCGCTGCAGGAAGGGCGACCGGTCGATCGCCACCGCGGTCAGGAAGCCGGCGCCGGAGCCGATGACGAAGCCGGGGATGGCGGAGCGGATGAAGGTCTGGAAGAAGTCGACCCACAGCGTGTCGAGGCTGCCGATGAAGCGGGCGCCGATCATCGACGGCGACGGCAGCAGGATCTGCGGCACCTGGAAGCCGGTGACCAGCACCTGCCACAGCCACAGGATCAGGGCGCCGAACAGCACCGGCACGGCGATGCCCGTCACCCGGCCCGGCACCGGCGACAGGCCGGCCAGGGCCAGCCAGACCGCGGCCACCGTGGCCAGGATCGGCAGCGCGATCCAGGCGGTCGCGGCGGTGAAGACGCCACCGTCGCCGATCCACCACAGGACGAAGCCGGCCAGGACCAGGGCGAGCACCAGCCAGCCGAGACTGCGGAGAACGGCGCGGTTCATCCCCGCCCTCCCTGGCTGGCGATGACGGCGCGTTCGGTCAGGGTGACAGCGGTGACGCAGAGCAGGGCCAGGATCGCGGCCATCACCAGGGCCGACCACAGCTGGATCATCTGGCCGAAATAGGAGCCGGTCAGCAGCCGCGCCCCGATGCCGGCCTGGGCGCCGGTCGGCAGCTCGCCGACGATGGCGCCGACCAGGGCCAGCGAGATGCCGATCTTCAGGCTGGGGAACAGGAACGGCACCGCGGCCGGCCAGCGCAGCTTCCAGAACACCTGGGCGCCCCGCGCCGAATAGGTGCGCATCAGGTCGAGCTGCAGCGGGTCGGGCGAGCGCAGGCCCTTGACCATGCCGATGGTCACCGGGAAGAAGCTGAGATAGGCCGAGATGATCGATTTCGGCACCACCCCGGTCAGCCCGATATTGCCCAGCACCACCACGATCATCGGCGCGATCGCCAGGATCGGCACGGTCTGGCTGGCGATCACCCAGGGCATCAGCGACCGGTCCAGCGTCGGCACATGGACGATGCCGACGGCGAGCAGGATGCCGAGCAGGGTGCCGAGCACGAAGCCGACCAGGGTCGAGCTCATCGTCACCCAGGCGTGGTAGATCAGGCTGCGGTTGCTGGTGACCGGGCGTTCGACCGTGCTTTTCCACAGGTCGACCGCGACCTGGTCCGGCGTCGGCAGCAGCGGCCGGTCGAGCGCCCAGATGGCGCCGACGAACTGCGAGGTGGTCCAGTCCGGCCCGGCGCGGTTCAGCCGCTCCACCGCCGCCGGCGCGTTGAGCCAGAGCGACCCGAGATACCAGATGACCAGGACCACGCCGAGCACCGTGGCCAGCGGCAAGGTCCGCCCCGCCTTCAGCCGCGCCCAGGCGCCAGGCCGCGCCGGCAGCGGTTCGGCCAGGGCGGTCATGGGGCCCTCCTGAAGCAGAGAGCCTGCCTATCCGAGTCCCCCCTCCCCTTGCGGGAGGGGGGTAGGGGGAGGGGGTTGCCGATCGAAGGGCGGAGGACCGGCCGACCGACGTTATTCACCTTCGCCCGAAAACCCGATGCCGGCGCTTGCGGCTGGAACCCCCTCCCCCTACCCCCCTCCCACAGGGGGAGGGGGGACAAGAAAGAGGACGTCCTGCGCAGAAGGGGATTCATTCGTAGGAGTGCCCGGCGCGCAGGCCTTCGCGGACCTGCTGGGCGATGGCGAGGAATTCCGGGGTCTCGCGGATGTCGAGGTCACGGTCGCGCGGCAGGCCGCTGTCGATCACGTCGAGGATCCGGCCCGGCCGCGGCGACATCACCACGATCTTTGACGACAGGAACACCGCCTCCGGGATCGAATGGGTGACGAAGATCACGGTCAGGTTGGTGCGGTTCCACAAATCCAGCAGATGGACGTTGAGGTTGTCCCGCGTGATCTCGTCCAGCGCGCCGAAGGGTTCGTCCATCAGCAGCAGCTTGGGCTGGAAGCCGAGGGCGCGGGCGATCGAGGCCCGCTGCTGCATCCCGCCGGACAGGTGCCAGGGGAACTTCTTCTCGAACTGGCCGAGCCCGACGGTGGCCAGCGCCTGGCGCGCCCGGTCCTGCCGCTCCGCCGCCGGCACGCCCATGATCTCCAGCGGCAGCTCGACGTTGCGGCGGACATTGCGCCAGGGGTAGAGCGCCGGCGCCTGGAACACATAGCCATAGGCGCGGGCCAGCCGCGCCTGTTCCGGCGTCATGCCGTTGACGGTGACCGACCCGGAGGTCGGCTGCACCAGGTCGGCCACCACCCGCATCAGCGTGGTCTTGCCGCAGCCGGACGGGCCGATCAGCGACACGAACTCACCCTCGCCGATGGTCAGGTCGATGTCCTGCAGCGCCACCACCGGCGCGTCGGCGGTCTGGAAGGTCAGGCCGAGGCGCCGGGCCTCGACCACCGGCGGCGCGGCGGAGGCCGCCTGCGGGGACTGTCGGACCGCCGACACCACCATGCCTCAGGCCGCCTTTCCGGGCTGCTCGAGCGAGCGGTCGTAGTCGAGCACGGCGCGCAGCAGCACATTGGCCCCGGCGGCAGCGTGGTCGAACTCGATGCTCTCCTCCTCGTTGTGGCTGATGCCCTCGCGGCACGGCACGAAGATCATCGCGGTCGGCGCCACCCGGGCGATATAGGCCGAATCATGCCCGGGGCCGGAGACGATGCGGCGATGGCTGAAGCCGTTGGCCTGGGCCGCGGCCTCCACCGCATCGATGCAGGCCGGGTCGAACTTCACCGCCGGCGAATCCCAGATCGCGTCGAGCTTGACCTCGAGCTTCAGCTCGGCCGCGATCCGTTCGATCGCCGCCCGTGCCGCCGTTTCCATCACCCCGATCTTCGCATCGTCGGGATGGCGGTAGTCGATGGTGAAGAACACCTCGCCCGGGATCACGTTGCGGCTGTTCGGCCGCACCTCGACCAGGCCGACCGTGGCGACCGCATCCGCGGTGGCGTCGCCGACCGCGATCACCGCCTCGATCATCCGGGCGGCGCCGCGCAGCGCGTCGCGCCGCAGCCGCATCGGGGTCGAGCCGGCATGGCTCTCACGGCCGGTCACCGTCACCTCGTACCAGCGCATGCCCTGCACGCCGGTGACGACGCCGATCACCTTGTCCTCGTTCTCGAGGATCGGACCCTGCTCGATATGCAGCTCGAAATGCGCGCCGAGCTGGCGCTGGCCGACCGGGACCGGGCCGCGATAGCCGATGCGGTCCAGCTCGTCGCCGAAGCGCAGGCCGTCGCGGTCCTCGCGGCTGTAGGCGTAGTCCTTGGTGAACACCCCGGCGAAGACGCCGGAGGCCAGCATCGCCGGCGCGAAGCGGGAGCCCTCCTCGTTGGTCCAGTTGATGACCTCGATCGGGGCGTTGGTCTCGTAGCCGGTGTCGTGCAGGGTGCGCAGCAGCTCGAGGCCCGAGAGGACCCCGAGGATGCCGTCGAACTTGCCGCCCGTCGGCTGGGTGTCGAGATGGCTGCCGATGCAGATCGGCGGCAGCGAGTCATCCCGGCCCGGCCGGCGGGCGAACATGTTGCCGATTTCGTCCACCGTGACGATGCAGCCGACCGCCTCGCACTGTTGCCGGAACCAGTCCCGCACCTGCTTGTCGAGATCGGTCAGGGTCAGGCGCTTGACCCCGCCCTTGACCGTCTTCCCGAACTCCGCGGTTTCCATGATCGCGTCCCAAAGGCGCTGCGGGTCGATCTGGATATTCTGCTGCATCGTCACTCCTTGGACGGATCGCCGCGATCAGGCCGGCTTGCGGATGAATTCACCCTCGATGGTCGAGGCCGGCTGGCCCGCCACTTCGCGGGTATAGGCCAGCTTCAGATGGGTGCCGTCGACCAGGGTGCGGCGGTAGAGCTGGCGCTCGACCTTGCCGTCCTGGGTGGTGCCGACGACCTCGACCGTCAGGGTCGGGCCGGCCAGGCTGGCGGTGGCGTAGGCGCGGTCGGCCGGGACCGTGGCGGTCCAGAAGTTCGGCCGGGTCGAGGCCTTGAAGGCCAGCTCACGCTCGCGGAACTCGAGACCCTCGCCGGGCTTCTCCCCGGCCTGGACGTTGCGCCAGAACAGGCGGAAGCCGCCATCGGCATGCGCCTCCAGGATCACCGCCGCGGCCCGCTGGGTCTCCTCCTGGCTCGACCCGATCCAGGATCCCGCGAAATCGTCGATCTTCGCTTCCGCCACCGGCGTGTTCGCCGGCCCCTTGCCGGCACAGCCGGCCAGCGCCGCGGCCATAATCCCCACCAGCACCGCGCGTCGCTTGAAAGCCATCATACCCCTCGCCTCATCGTGTCGAATGGTCGGAAAAGGGGGCCATCATGACCGATCACCCCCATGCCGACGAATCCAAATCGTATCAAAGTGAAGGGGCTATTCCGCAGCGTCCTTACGCATCGGGTTGTTGGGGTGGTGCTGCCAGTTCAGATAGGGCCGGCCGGTGTCCACCGTCTCCATGGTGATGCAGTCGTCGACCGGACAGACATGCATGCACAGGTTGCAGCCGACGCACTCTTCCTCGTTGATCTCGTAGCGCCGGCCGCCCTCAGGCGTGCGCAGGGCGAAGATCGACTGGTGCGAGGTGTCCTCGCAGGCGATGTAGCACTTGCCGCACTGGATGCAGGCGTCCTGGTTGATGTTGGCGACGGATTTGAAGTTGATGTTCAGATCCTGCCATTCGACGAAGTTCGGCACCGCCAGGCCCTGGAAGGCGCGGGTGCCGGCATAGCCCTTCTCGTCCATCCAGTTGGCCAGGCCGGACGACATGTCCTCGACGATCTTGAAGCCGTGGGTCATCGCCGCGGTGCAGACCTGGACGTTCGTGGCGCCCAGCGCCATGAACTCGGCCGCGTCGCGCCAGGTCGAGACGCCGCCGATGGCGGAGATCGCCATGCCCTGGCATTCCGGGTCGCGCGCGATCTGGCCGACCATGCGCAGCGCGATCGGCTTCACCGCCGGGCCGCAATAGCCGCCATGGGTGCCGCGGCCGTCGACCGTGGGCGTCGGCGCCATCAGGTCGAGGTCGATCGAGACCACGGACTGGATGGTGTTGATCAGCGACACCGCGTCGGCGCCGCCGCGTTTGGCCGCCCGCGCCGGCCCCAGGATGTTGGTGATGTTCGGCGTCAGCTTCACGATCACCGGCATGCGGGTGTACTGCTTGCACCAGCGCGCGACCATCTCGACATATTCTGGCACCTGGCCAACGGCGGAGCCCATGCCGCGTTCGGACATGCCGTGCGGGCAGCCGAAATTCAGCTCGATCCCGTCGGCGCCGGTGTCCTCGACCAGCGGCAGGATCGCGCGCCAGCTCTCCTCCTCGCAGGGCACCATCAGCGACACGATCATCGCCCGGTCCGGCCAGTCGCGCTTGACCTGCTTGATCTCGCGCAGGTTCAGCTCCAGCGGCCGGTCGGTGATCAGCTCGATGTTGTTGAGGCCGGCGACCCGGGTGCCGTTGTAGCTGACCGCGCCGTAGCGGGAGGAGACGTTGACCACCGGCGGATCCTCGCCCAGCGTCTTCCACACCACGCCGCCCCAGCCGGCGCGGAAGGCGCGGACAACGTTGTATTCCTTGTCCGTCGGCGGCGCCGAGGCCAGCCAGTACGGGTTCGGGGAGCGGATCCCCAGGAAATTGTTGGTCAGATCGGCCATCACAGCCTCCAGCTGGTGTTCCGCGGCTCTGCCGGCCGCTTGTAAAATCGTCATCCGACCGGCGGTGCCGGCCGGGTCAAACCGTCAACAGCGCCTCGATCTCGTCCGGCAGTTGCGCACCCCGGAAGGGGTTGCGCACGGTGACGCCGCCCAGCGCCACGCCGTCCACCATGTCCTCGCTCAGCAGCGTGGTGCAGCCATGGCTGTCGGCCGTCGCCAACATCATGGCGTCCCAGTAGCCGAACCGCTTCGCGGCGGCTTCCCGCGCGGCCGTCACGACAGTCAGCTCAACCGAAGCAGCCGTTGCGAACAGCTCCACCCAGTCGCCGATCTGGGCCGCGGCGTCGGCCGCCGGCAGCAGGCGGCGGCGCTGCGAGGTGACGTAGAACTCCCCCAGCGCCTGGAGCGTCAGGACGCAATCGGCCCGGGCCGCGCGCTCGACGATCTCCCTCGCCCGCCGATGCTTGTCACCTTCGGCGCTGTCGATCGCATAGACGAGGATGTTGGTGTCCAAGGTGAACCGCCTATCGGTCATGCAGCGCGTCGCGGTCGAAAGGCTCCGGCGATGCGCTGCGGTAGCCATGGGCCATGCGCGCCCGGGTTCGCTCCAGCGCTGCCTCCTGGGACGGGGTCAGGACGCGCCGGCGCGACATCGGCACGACCCGCGCCACCGCCTGGCCCCGCCGGGTGATGACGAATTCCTGGCCGGATTCGACCGCGCGGATCATCTCGGCGAAGCCCTGGTTGGCCTCGCGCAGCGTGATGGTGGTGCTCGATCCATCGCTCATCGCATCACTCCTCCGAATGCGCTACTAATGTAGCACATTCAGCGCCGCAGCGCCCGGTCGATCGACAGCGCCGCCAGCTTGCCGTCCTGCACGGCGCTGACGGTCAGGTCCTGGCCCGGCACGCAGTCGCCACCGGCCCAGACGCCGGACAGCGAGGTCTGCCGCTCTTCGTTCACCGCGATGCGGTTGCCGGCCATATCGAGCGTCTCAGCTTTATTCGCGAATGCAGACGGCACGAGGTACTGGCCGATGGCGGTGAAGACCTGGTCGGCCAGCACGGTGAAGCGGTCGCCGGTGCCGGCCAGCCGGCCCTGGGCGTCGAGCTGGGTGTGCTCGAACTCGACCTCCTTCACCGACGGACCGCGGCCGTTGGCCGGCCAACCCAGGATGCGGCGCGGCTGCGCCCAATGCCGGACGGTGACGCCGTTGACCTGGGTCCAGTCCTGCTCCTTCCAGGTCGCGGACATCTGTTCGGCGCCGCGGCGGTAGACGAGGGTGACCTCCTCCGCCCCCAGCCGCTTGGCCTGGGTGGCGGCGTCGATCGCGGTGTTGCCGCCGCCGATCACCACGACGCGCCGGCCGACCGGCACCGAGGCCTTGTCGTCGGCCTGGCGCAGTCGGGCGATGAAGTCGACCGCGCTCTCGACCCCGGCCAGCGCCTCGCCGTCGCAGCCCAGCGCGTTGACCGCATTGTGGCCGAGGCCGAGGAAGACGGCGTCGAAATCCTGCCGCAGCTGGGCCAAGGTGACGTCGCGGCCCAGCATCACGCCGGTGCGGATCTCGATGCCGCCGATCTCGAGGATGTAGGCCAGCTCGGCCTGGGCGAAATCATCCGCCATCTTGTAGGCGGCAAGGCCGTATTCGTTCAGGCCGCCGCCCTTTTCCTTCGCCTCGAGGACGACCACGTCATGGCCGAGCACGGCGAGGCGATGGGCGCAGGCGATGCCGGCCGGCCCGGCGCCGACCACGGCGATCCGCTTGCCGGTGGCGGGCGCCCGGCTGAACAGCTGGATGTCGCGCTGGAACACATGGTCGGTGGCGTAGCGCTGCAGCGCGCTGATCGTCACCGGCTTCTCTTCCTGGTGGTTGCGGACGCAGGCCTCTTCGCACAGCTCCTCGACCGGGCAGACCCGGGCGCACATGCCGCCCATGATGTTGGCGGTCAGGATGGTCTGCGCGGCGCCCTTCACATTGTCGGTGGCGATGCCCTTGATGAAGGCGGGGATGTCGATCCCGGTCGGGCAGGCCTCGATGCAGGGCGCGTCGTAGCAGAAATAGCAGCGGCTGGATTCGATCAGCGCGGTGCGCCGGTCCAGCGGCGGGTGGATTTCCGCGAAGTCGTCGGCGATGCGGTCGGCGCCCAGGCGTCCTGCCGCGATGTCGGATCCCGTGGTCATCCGTCAGTCTCCCCATGGCCGCCGGTTCCGGATTCCCGGATTCGATCGTCGGCACCGCCTCTCCTGGCCTCGACGGTATCGAGAACCTGACCAAATGGTCAACTCAATTTTCAATTGATAGTCACTCTCATTATCGATTGTTGCGCAGCGGCGAATCGTGCTAAGAACGTTTCAAGAACGATGAGGAGTGGGCACATGGACCGACATGTCCGCTGGGCGCCGGCCGAGGGCACCGGGCTGGAGCATCTGCGGCTGCACCGCAGCGGCGCCTGGATCCAGGCCGACAGCGTCGTGATCGGCGGCGATGCCGACCACCCCGGCGGCGGCGTGCAGTGGGCGCTGACCTACACCATCGTGCTCGACGCCGAATGGCGGGTGCGGTCGGTGGCGGTGACCGATCATGCCGGCGACCGCCGGCTGCGGCTGATCGCCGATGGCGGCGGCGCCTGGACCACGGGGGACGGCACGGCCCTGCCCGACCTCGACGGCTGCATCGATGTCGACCTGGTGGCGACACCCTTCACCAACACCCTGCCGATCCGGCGACTGCGGCTGGAACCCGGCGAGTCCGCGGTGATCAAGGTTGCGTACCTGCCGCTGCCCGACCTGGTGCCTTTCGCGACCGAGCAGCGCTACACCGCCCTGGCGGCGCGGCGCTGGCGCTACGAATCGCTCGACGGCAGCGGCTTCAGCGCCGAGATCAGCACCGACGCCAACGAGCTGGTGCTGGACTATCCCGGCCTGTACCGCAGGGTGGAGTAAGGGGCCGTCACAACTCCAGCTCCCAGGTCTCGCCGATCATCTGCGGCCCGAAGTCGAGATGCGGCCGGGCATCGACCAGGCGGAAACCGGCGGTCTCATAGATCCGCCGGGCCGAGACCAGCACCGCGTTGGTCCACAGCGTGATCTTGGAATAGCCGGCCAGGCGGGCGAAGCGGATGCATTCGTCGACCAGTCGGCCGCCGATGCCGTGGCCGCGTGCCTTCGGCTCCACCAGCAGCAGCCGCAGCTTGGCCACGCTGTCGGATTGCCGCACCAGCATCACCGACCCGACCGGTTCGCCGTCTAGCTCGGCGATCCAGCAATGCTCGCGCCGGGGATCGTGCCCGGCCAGGAACTGCGACGCGATCTCCGCCACCAGCGCCTCGAAGCGGTCGTTCCAACCGAAGTCGCGGACATAGAGCACGGCGTGGCGCTGGACCATCCAGCCCAGGTCGCCCGGACGGTGCGACCGCAGCAGGGTGGACGCGCCGCGCTCGCCGGCGCTGTCGAGCAGCCCTTCCACGGTGCGGAACGCCTCGCTCAGCCGGGCCTGCTGCGGCGACGTCAGGCCGCGCAGCAGCCGGGCGATGGCTTCGCGCGAGCGATCCTCGAGCGGCTCCAGCACCGCCCGGCCCGCCGGGGTCAGGGCCAGCAGGCTCTGCCGCCCGTCCTGCGGCGACGGGCTGCGGGCGATCAGTCCCTGGCGTTCGAAGCCGCCCAGGATGCGGCTGAGATAGCCGGGGTCGAGCCCCAGCGCCCGGCCGAGATCGCTGGCGCTGGGGCCGTCGCGATGCGCCAGCTCGTACAGCACCCGCAGTTCGGTCAGCGAGAACGGGCTCCGCAGCAGCCCTTCCTCCAGCACGCCGATCCGCTGGGTGTAGAAGCGATTGAAGCGACACATCGCGGCGACGTGATCCGCCAGGTCGATTTCGGCCATGCCATCCTCATCGAAAGCATGGCAACGTCAAACAGTTGATTGACGGAGTCAACTAAATGCGTTCAGCCTTTCGCTGGCAAAATCGCCGCGCCTCGGCGGCCGGTGCCGCAATCGCCCATCTGGCACCAGCCCCGGCCGCCACGGCGCAGCGGCCGCCGGAACCTGACCGGATCCGCTATCGACGCGGCCGGTGTTCCGACCGATGATGCCGGCATGAACGACGCCGAGACGCTGGACCAGCCGGACGAGACCGACGAGACCCTGGGGTCGCTGTCGCGGCCCGGCGCGGTGTCCGGCGGCCGCCTGCGCCGGGCCCGCGAGGCGCAGATCCTGGACGCGGCCGAGGGCGTGTTCGCCGAGGCCGGCTTCTCCGGCGCCACCATGCAGGGCATCGCCGAGCGCGCCGGCCTGCCCAAGGCCAACCTCCACTACTATTTCGGCACCAAGGAGACGCTGTACCGCGCCGTGCTGGCCCGCATCCTGGACCTGTGGGTCGACGCCTTCGACCATCTGGTGCCGGAACGCGACCCGGCCGAGGCCCTGGCCGCCTATATCCGCGACAAGATGCACTGGTCGCGCACCCGGCCGCTGGCCTCCAAGGTCTTCGCCAACGAGATCATCCACGGCGCGCCGCAGGTCGCCGACTACCTCTCGGGCAAGCTGAAGCGGACGCTGGACGAGAAGACGCGGGTGATCGAGGGCTGGATCGCCGCCGGCCGGATGGCGCCGGTCGACCCCCGCCACCTGGTGTTCACCCTGTGGGCCGCGACCCAGACCTATGCCGATTTCGAGGCCCAGATCCGGGCGGTGCTGGGGCGCGAAACCATGGATGACGACGTCTTCCTGGTCGCCAGCCGGCACGTCACCGGGCTGATCCTGCGCGGCTGCGGCCTGAAGCCGCCGCGCGGCGGCTGAACCGCCCGGCGTGATGCTGCGGCGCCACGCGTCGATGGCGGCGCGCCCCGCTTTGCGCTAAGGAAAGGCCATGCTGCTGCGTGCCCTCACCCCGCTGGTCCTTCTCGCCCTCGCCGCCTGTGCCGCGGAGCCGCCCCAGGCGGCCCTGCCGCCGCTGGTGCTGCAGGATGCCGCCGCGCCCGGCCAGGCCGGATTCGACCAGAGCCGGGGCGAGGCGCTGCTGGCCCAGGCCAAGGCGGCCGAGGCCCGGAACCCGGCCCAGGCCAAGGACCTGTACCGGCAGGCCGGGCTGGCCTGGCCCGACCTGACCGACGCCTGGGACGGGCTGCGGCGCGTGGCGCTGAAGCAGAACGACATGCCGGAGGCCCAGGCCGCCGGCTTCATGTCCGAGCGGGTGAAGCTGTATCCTGGCACCGCCATCGCCTCGCAGCGCGAGGTCAACATGGCGTTGCAGAGCTATGTCCGGGCCCAGACGCAGCAGCCGACCGACGGGCCGCAGCAGGTGGCCTATGCCAAGCGGCTGGGCGAGTACTACGACGCCCAGTACGCCCGTGCCGGCTTCTATACCCGCGAGAAGGACATCGGCAACATCGAGGCCCACGACCTGCCCGGCGTGGTGCTGATGGGCGGCGGCATCGGCGGCTACGCCGTCAGCCTGGCCACCAAGTTCGAATAGCGCGGAGGCGGCGCCCGCCCGCTACTTGATGTCCTTGGCGCCGAGGCTGGGCCAGTTGGCGCTAGCCTTGTCGATGTTGCCCTTGATGTCCTTGGCCCAGGTGTCGCGGACGCCGAGGTCGTAGTTGAGGTAGAGCCGGCCGTCGACGATCGACCAGGCCTCGGGCTCGATCTTGACCAGATAGCCCCGCGAGGTGCCGAAGGCGCAGAAGCCGCCGAAGGCCGGCATGTACTTGTCGGGGTCGGCCGCGAACGCGGCCTTGTGCTCGGCGCTGGCGAACCACCAGGTGGCGCCGTCCTGCTGCACCGCGAATTCCGGCTTGCCCTGGCGCGGCCCGCCATCGGTGAAATAGGCGACCGGGTCGTAGCCGCGGATCGCGACATTGTCGGTCGAGCCGAGGGTGTTGACCGGGTGCGGTGGCGCCTCGGCCGCCACGGCCGGCAGCGCCGGGACGGCCAGCAGGCCGATCAGCAGGAGAAGGGTGCGACGGTCGAGCATGGGTGGGCCTCCCGGGGAGCCACGGATGGTTGTCCTGTGACTCCCCTACGCAGGGGAGGCGCCGTCCGTTACAGCGCCGCCGCCCGATTCAGCCCAGCCGCTCCTGCGGCGTCACCGTCGCCTCCTGGGCCCGGCCGTCGCGCAGCAGGCGCAGGGCGGTGGCGATGCCGACCCGCTCGACCCCCAGCAGCCGGTGCAGCGCATCGACGCCGTCGACCGCATGCCCATCGATCGCCAGGATGACGTCGCCGACCCGCAGCGCCGCGGCCCCGGCGCCGCCGGCCAGCACCTCGGCCACCCGCACGCCGGCGGCTTCGGGCAGGCCCAGCGCCAGCTGCATCGGCCGCGGCAGCCGCACCGTCTGGGCGGCGATGCCGAGCGAGGCCCGGCGCACCCGGCCGTGGCGGATCAGCTCCGACGCCACCACCACGGCGGTGTCGCTGCCGATGGCGAAGCACAGGCCCTGGGCGCCGGCGATCATCGCGGTGTTGATGCCGACCACCCGGCCGGCGGCGTCGACCAGCGGCCCGCCGCTGTTGCCGGGGTTCAGCGCCGCGTCGGTCTGCAGCACGCCGTCGATCTGGCGCCCGGACAGGCCGCGCAAGGACCGGCCGAGGGCGCTGACCACGCCGGCCGTCACCGTGGCCTCGAAGCCGAGCGGGTTGCCGATGGCGACCACCAGCTGGCCGGCCTGCAGCGCGGCGGAGGACCCGAACGGCGCCCAGCCGGGCACCACGTCGTGCAGCCGCAGCACCGCGAGATCGGTGTCGGGATCGTCGCCGACCGGCCAGGCGACGACGACGCGGCCGTCGCTGAGCGTGGCGGTGATCGAGGCGGCGCCGCGGACCACATGGCTGTTGGTCAGCACGAAGCCGTCGGGGGTGAAGATCACGCCCGAGCCGCTGCCGCGCGGCACCGGCGTGCCGTCCGGCCCCTTGCCGGAGACGCGGAGATGGACCACGGCGGGCGCGGCGGCGCGCACCGCGTCGATCACGGTGCGGGAATAGGCGTCGAGTGCACCAGACCCCGCGGGAGCATTGGCAGGGGCGGATGGTGTCGAGGCCTCGGGCCCCGGCGCCGCGGCGTCGAGGAGGAAGCGGGTTTCGTATCCGGGCATGACTGGACCTTGGGGTGGAAGGGGCGGCCACCCGGCGCGCCCCGCTTCCAAGATGTGGGCATGCCGGGATGAGAACCCAAGGGGAACACCGTGAGGTGGGCGCAGGGCTGACGAGGACGGCGGTCCGACGTATGGTTCGGGCGCGGCATGCGCGATTCGCGCAGCGCCGGCTTCGGGGACGACCGGATATGGCGACAGACGCGCTGGATGCCTTCGACTGGCGGATCCTGGCCGCGCTGCAGGACGATGCGCGGATGAGCAACATCGCTTTGGCCGAGCAGGTGCTGCTGTCGCCGTCGCAATGCGCCCGCCGGCTGCAGCGGCTGGAGGAGGCCGGGGTGATTCGCGGCTATGCCGCGCTGCTGGACCCCGACCGCATCGGGCTGGCCGTCGCAGCCTACATCTCGATCACGCTGGAGAAGCACGGCGCCTTCACGGCCGAGGCCTTCCGCGAGGCGGTGCAGCGCCACCCCGAGATCGTCGAATGCTGCGCCGTGACCGGCGACGCCGATTACGAGCTGCGGGTGGTGGCGCCGGACCTGAAGGACCTGTCGCGTTTCATCATGGACACGCTGATGCGGATCGACGGCGTCTCGGCCATCCGCTCGCGCATCGTGCTCGACACCATCAAGGACAGCCGACGGCTGCCGCTGCGCCCCGCGCCCTGACGGCGCCGGATCTGGGCCCACATGCCGCACCGGGTTGTCTCGCGGCCCGACCCGTGCTTGTCTGCGCCACCTTTCGCGACCCGTCCGGAGCGCCCAGCGCATGACGCGTTTCTTCAAACTTCTCGGGAGTCTTCTCCTCGCCATGACCATCGCCAATACGGCTTCGGCCCGCGATCTCGAAAACACCCTCTACCTCGACCTGACCTATGGCCGGGTGGTGATCGAGCTGCGCCCCGACCTCGCCCCCAAGCATGTCGCCCGCATCAAGGAGCTGGTGCGCCAGGGCTTCTATGACGGCATCGTGTTCCATCGCGTGATCGAGGGCTTCATGGCCCAGACCGGCGACCCCACCGGCACCGGCATGGGCGGCTCGGGCCAGAAGATCGACGCCGAGTTCAGCAAGGAGCCGTTCAAGCGCGGCACCCTGGGCATGGCCCGGTCGCAGAGCCCGAACAGCGCCGACAGCCAGTTCTTCATCATGTTCGCCGCCGGCGACTTCCTGAACGGCCAGTACACCGTCTGGGGCCAGGTGGTGGAGGGCATGGAGTTCGTCGACAAGATCAAGCGCGGCGAGCCGCCGGCGAACCCGGACAAGATCGTCAAGATCCAGGTCGCGGCCGACGTCAAGTAAGACCGGCACCGATCGATCGACACGAAGCCCGGCCCCGCCTTTCAAAGGTGTGGCCGGGCTTCTTTCGTTTCAGCGGAAGCGGAAGGCGATCAGCGGCATCTTGTAGGTCTCGCGCACCTCGGAGATCGGCTTGCCGTCCTGGCGCAGCACGATGGCGCGGTTCTCGAACAGCGAGGTCGCGGGGTCGTAGGCCAGGGCCGGCGCGGTGGCGGCCCAGGCGGCCAGCTGGCCGGACGGCTGGCGCTCCCACCCCTCGGGCAGGGTCTGCCACAAGAGGGTCGAGGCCAGGGTACGGCGCGACGGGACCAGCGGCCGGATGGCGCGGCCGAACGGCGTCTCGGTCTCGGTCAGCTGTTGGTTGATCTCGGGGGTCAGCCGGTTCGGCAGGTACCAGTTGTCGGCCTCGGACAGCACCTGGTCGCCGCAGGTCAGCTGCACCCGGCGGTAGACCACCGGCTCGCTGGCGTCGATCTCCAGCCGCGCCCTCTGCTCCGCGGTCAAGGGCACGTCGCCGGGCACCCGCTTGGCGACGATCTTCCCCACCGGGGCCAGGCCGTAGCGGCCGCACCAATCCTCCAGGAACAGGGTGGCGCTGTCGGTGGCGCCGAGGCCGGCGCGCAGCGACTGGACCAGGGCGGTCAGCGCCAGCCGGTCGGACAGGCCGGCGGCGCCGGGGTCCTGGGCCTGGGTGACTTCGGCCTGGGCGCCGACCAGCGGTGCGGTCAGCGCCAAAGCGGCGGCGGCGAGGATCGGCAGGCAGCGCAAAACGGGTCTCCATCTCCGGGCCGGCCGGTCACGGACAGCCCGGCGCAGCATGGTGACATAGCGGCCGGAAGGCACCACGGCAATCGGCCGCAGGGCCGATCGGGCTTGACCGCGGCGGCGGCGCGGAGTGGGCTGGACGGATCCCGGTGACCGGAGCCCGCCATGCCCGCCGATGCCATAGCGCCCGATGCCAAGGCCCTGCTCGACCGCGTCTTGGTGTGGGACGCGCACAGCTGCCTGCCGCTGCGGCCCGACGCCGATGTCTCGCTGCTGGCCCGGCACAAGGCGGCGGGGATCGACTACGTCTCGATCAACATCGGCATGGACATGACGCCGCTGGCGCAGGTGGTGCGCACCATCGCCCATTTCCGCGACTGGATCCGCCGCCACCCCGGCGACTACGCCCTGGTCGGCAGCATCGCCGGGATCCGCGCCGCCAAGGCGGCCGGGACGCTGGCCGTGAGCTTCGACCTGGAGGGATCGCTGCCGCTGCTGGGCGACCTCGCCATGGTCGGGCTGTACCACGACCTCGGGGTGCGCCAGATCCACTTCGCCTACAACCGCAACAACTCCGCGGCCGGCGGCTGCCACGACCAGGACATCGCCCTGCCGGCCTTCGGCCGCGCCCTGGTGGCCGAGGTCAACCGCGTCGGCATGCTGATGGACTGCTCGCATACCGGGCACCGCACCAGCCTGGACATCATGGCGGCCTCGACCCGGCCGGTGGTGTTCAGCCACGCCAATCCGCGTGCCTTGGTCGACCACCCGCGCAACGTCACCGACGAGCAGATCCGCGCCTGCGCCGCCACCGGCGGGGTGGTGGGCATCAACGGCATCAGCCTGTTCCTGGGCGACGCCAGCAGCGAGACCGTGGCCCGCCACATCGATTACGTCGCCCAGCTGGTCGGCGCCGTGCATGTCGGGATCGGCCTCGACTTCCTGTTCGCGCCGGAGGTGGACGACGCGCCGCCCGGCCGCGACCGCGATTACTGGTGGCCGCCCGCGGCCGGCTACGGCACCGCCCACAGCGGCATCGCCCTGGTGCAGCCGGAGCAGCTGCCGGAGCTGGCGGAGATCCTGCTGCGCCGCGGCTATGGCGAAGCCGACGTCACCGGCATCCTGGGCGGCAATTTCCTGCGCGCGGCCGAAGCCGCCTGGGGCTGATCACGCCGCCCGGGCGTGGCCGTGATCGCAGGGATTCACTTCCACCGTCACATGCGACAGCCCTGAAAGGCCGCCGAGCCGGGCCTTGTATTGGGCCGGCGGCAGCGGCCGGTCGCTGACGACGGAGACGATCGCCGCGGCATGGCCGGGGCCGACGCGCCACAGATGCAGGTCGGCGATGCGGTCGCCGTCGGTCTCCAGCCGGCCGCGGATGGCTTCGGCGAGATCGGGGTCGGGCACCGCGTCCAGCAGCACCGCCCCCGAATCGCGCAGCAGGCCCCAGGACCAGCGCGCGATCATGATGCCGCCAACGATGCCCATCAGCGCGTCCATCCAGGCCCAGCCATAGAACCGGCCGGCGAGCAGGCCGAGAATGGCGCCGACCGAGGTCACGGCATCGGCCAGCACATGCAGGTACGCGGCGCGCAGGTTGTTGTCGCGGCCATGGGCGTGGTGCCCATGGTCGTGAGCATGGCCATGGTCATGAGCGTGGTCGTGGCCATGGTGGTGATGACCGTGGTGATCGTCGTCGCGCAGCAGCCAGGCGCTGGCGATGTTGACGGCGAGGCCGACGACCGCGATGACGATCGCCTCGTCATAGGCGATGGCGACCGGGTTCAGCAGCCGCACCACCGATTCCCAGCCGATGCCGACCGAGACCACGGCCAGGACCAGGGCGCTGGCGAAACCGGCGAGGTCGCCCAGCTTGCCGGTGCCGAAGGCGAAGCGCGGGTCGCGGGCGTGGCGGCGGGCATAGCGATAGGCCAGCGCCGCGACGCCGAGCGCGCCGGCATGGGTGGCCATGTGCAGCCCGTCGGCCAAGAGCGCCATCGACCCGAAGGCGAGGCCGCCGGCGATCTCCGCCACCATCATCGCCGCGGTCAGCACCACCACCCAGCGGGTGCGGCGTTCGTTGCGGGCGTGGTCGGCGCCGAGGAACAGATGCTCGTGCCGCCAGGAATCGAGGGAATGGCTGTGCATTCGGATCTTCCGGAAGATCAGTGCAGCAGGGCCGGATGCCCGGTCCAGTCGCGCACCTCGCGCGCCGCCAGCTCCACCGGCACGTCGGGGTGGTTGTGGCGGTACAGGGTCAAGGCGGCATCGAAGGCCCATTCCGGCGGTTCGGCCCGGGCGCACAGCTCGCGATAGACCCGTTCGACGGCGACACGGCAGCACATGGCAGTCTCAACGAAATTGGGGGCTCAACGAAATTGGGGGCTCACAGATACTTGGTGATCTCGCGCAGCGAGGCCAGCCGGGCATCACGGTCTTCGGCCGCCATCCGGGCATCGCGGCCCTCGCCCGCGCCGTTGCTGAGATGCGCGACGCAATGGTCGACATGGTCGAGGATCAGCATGGTCTTGGCCTTCTCCACCGCCTTGACCACGGCCTGCAGCTGCTGGGCGATGGCGAGCCCGTCGGTGCCGGCCTCGACCATGCGCAGCGTGGCGGCGAGATGCCCCTGCGCCCGCTTCAGCCGGCCCAGGATCTCGGGGTTGTTGGCATGACTCATGAGACGATCCTATCCCCCTGGAGGGGATAGGGCAAGGGACGACGAGCCGCGAACCGAGCGAGGGGCCTTCGGGGCCTTCACGTCAGTTTGTCATTCCCGCGAAAGCGGGAATCCCCATCAGCACGAGCGGCGACAAGATCCCCGCTGTCGCGGGGATGACGGAAAGGAGAGCAGGAATGAAACCTTCAACTGCTGTCCGGCGTCCATGGCTTCGGCAAAGCCCGGCCGGCGGCGGGCTCATCCGGCGGCCGAGGCCAGGCTTCCGCGGATCGGCGTCCGGCGATCCCCGCCGGCGAAACCTCGACAGCCGTCGCCTCGACGCCGTCGTCCCAGCCCTGCGGCAGCCACGCCGGATCCGGCGGGCGGCCGATCTTGCGGCAGACGGCCCGCACGAAATCCTGCGGCGACAGCATGTCGATCTGCGCGTCCAGGACCTCGTCCTCGGCCAGCGTCTCCCGCACCATCGACCGCATGGTGTCGGCGTCCTCGACATCGCCGGGCTGCGCCATCGCCGCGGCGGCGGAGTCGACGGCCTGCTCTCGCCGCTTCTGGCGGCGCTCCTGCTCGCCCGACTCCTCCCGCCCGTCCCGGCGCGCGAGATAATCCGCCCGGATCCGTTCGGTCATCGCGATCGACAGCCGAATCGACCGGGACAGGCGCGACTGCATCAGCGCGTAGTCCGGCGTCTCCGGCTCCGCCGATCCCCGCGACTGCTGGTCGGCGGTCATCCGCTTGGTGCGGCTGTCGATCTCGACCGCCTCACGCAGCCGGTCCAGCGCCCATCCCGTCCATTTCAGGTCGGGGTCGGTCGGCCGGATCTCGCCGGAGTCGGATTGCGTCATATCCATGGAACGTATCATGAACAAAAAACGCGGATTAAACTATATACATCGTGTTTACGCACCATCGGAGCTTGCGCCGGCCTTTCTCCCGCTCGCCGACCTGCCTGCGCTACCGGACCGAGTGGGACCATGCCATGGTGGCGTCGGACCGGCAGCGACGCGCAGAGATGGGGGCTTCGGATGGGACTGGCGGATTGGTTCGGGCTCGACGGCAAGCGGGCTCTCGTCACCGGCGCGAGCCGCGGCCTGGGCCGCGAGATGGCGCTGGCCCTGGCCGAGGCCGGGGCGGATGTCATCATCACCGGGCGCACCCAATCGACGCTCGATGCGGCCGCCGCGGAGATCCGCGCGCGCGGCCGCCAGGCCTGGACGGTCAAGGCGGAGATGGCGGTGCCGGAGGAATGCCAGTCGGCCTTCGAGCGCATCCTGGCCGAAACCGGGCCCGTCGACATCCTGATCAACAATGTCGGCAACCGCGAGGTGAACGTCCCGATCGAGGCCGAGACGCTGGAGACCTGGCGCGAGATGATCGACCTCAACCTGACCAGCTGCTTCCTGGGCACCCGGATCATCGGCACCGCCATGCTGGCCCGCGGCCAGGGCGGCCGGATCATCAACATCGCGTCGATCAGCGCCCTGATCGCCAATCGCGACATCGGCGGGCGTCACTACGAGACCGGCAAGGCGGCGGTGCTGCATTTCACCCGCTGCGCCGCGGCCGATTGGGCGCCGCACGGCATCACCGTCAACGCCATCTGCCCCGGCCTGTTCATGACCGACGCCAACCGGGCCTGGAACGAAACGGCGCCCGAAGTGATCGAGACCTTCGTCCGCAACGTGCCGATGGGGCGGCCGGGCAACCCGCCGGAGATCGGTCCCCTGGCCGTCTACCTGGCCAGCCCCGCCGCCGCCTATGTGACCGGGGCGGCCTATGTCATCGACGGCGGCTACACCCTGTGGTGACCGGCGGCCGGTGACGGCCTATGCCGCCACCGGCTCGGCCTCGCGCGCCGCCTTGACCCGGGTCACGCTGCGGCGGCCGTCGATGGCCACCGGCACGTCGCCGGCGATGGTGGCGCGGCGCACCACGCGGCGCTGGTCGCCATAGTCGTTGACCGCGTAGTGCTGGGTCGCGCGGTTGTCCCAGATCGCCACGTCGCCCACCCGCCAGCGCCAGCGCACCGTGTTCTCCGGCCGCGTCACATAGGCCTGCAGCGCCGTGAACAGCTGCGCCGATTCATTGGCCGACAGGCCGAGGAAGCGGCGCACGAAATGGCCCAGCACCAGCGTCCGCTCGCCGGTCGCCGGATGCACCCGCACCACCGGATGCTCGGTCTCGTACAGGGTCGAGGCGAAGACCTCCCGGTGGTAGCGCAGCCGCTCCGCCGTCGCCTCGGGATGCGAGGCGGCATAGTCGTAGTCGTTGCTGTGCAGGGCCCAGAGCTGGTCGGCCAGGCTGCGCAGCGGCGCCGGCAGGTCGAGATAGGCGGTGGCGGTGTTGGCCCAGATGGTGTCGCCGCCGAACTCCGGCAGCACCACCGCCCGCAGGATCGAGGCCTGGGGGTAGGCGTCGACGAAGGTGACGTCGGTGTGCCAGGAGTTGGCGCGCTGGCCGCGGGCGGAATCGAGCTCGAGCAGGAAGTCGGCGCCGCCGGCCACCGGCTGGGTCGGATGCGCCACCGGGTCGCCCAGCGCCCGGGCGAAGGCCTCCTGCCCGGCATCGTCGAGCCGCTGGTCGCGCAGGAAGACCACCTTGTGCCGGTGCAGCGCCGCGCGCAGCCCGGCGAGGGTGGCGGGGTCGAGATCGCCCGACAGGCGGAGCCCGCGGATCTCGGCGCCGATCCGGCCGGCGAGGGGGTGAAGGTCGAGGCCGGACTCGGCCGCGCGATCCTGGCTGGGGTCGCCCATGCTGCACTCCTGTTGATCTACGTATCGGGCCCGCATTGAATTTTAATAACGCATTTATCAGTAGATCAATTTTATAATAAAACACAAATTGTACGCTATTTAAGATTGCGATGCCGGATTTGGACTGCACCCGGATCTCAGCCTTCGCGCAGGCTCGGCCCGCCATCTGCCGCACCGGTCGGCAGCGAAGCCCTTGCCCCCGGCCGAGCCGCGGGACAAGCTCAGCCCATCCGGACCTCTGGCGCAGAGCGAACAATGGCGCGATTGCTTTCAGTCAATGTCGGCCTGCCGCGCGATATCGCGTGGCGTGGAAAGACGGTCCGGACGGCCGTCTGGAAAGAGCCGGTCCAGGGCCGGCGCATGGTCCGGCGCCTCAACATCGATGGCGACGGCCAGGGCGACCTCGCCGGCCATGGCGGGGAACATCGGGCCGTCTTCGTCTATCAGCTCGACTCGTATCGGCACTGGCAACAGCGGCTCGGCCGGGCCGAGCTGGGCTACGGACAGTTCGGGGAGAACTTCACCGTCGACGGCCTGTCCGACGACGATGTCCGCATCGGCGATCGCTATCGCATCGGGCAGGCGGTGTTCGAGGTGACCCAGCCGCGCGTCACCTGCTACCGGGTCGGCATCCGCCTGGACGAGCCGCAGATGGCGGCCATGCTGGTGGCGGAGGGCCGGCCGGGATTCTACCTTCGCGTCCTTGAGGAGGGCGAGGTCGGGGCCGGCGACGAGATCGAGCAGCTTGCCGCCGGCCCGGAGCCGCTGACCGTCGCCCAGGCCAACGCCCTGCTGTACCTGCCGGGCCATCCGACCGGACAGCTGGAGCAGGCGCTGCGCATCCCGGCTTTGAGCGCGGGCTGGCGCACCTCGTTCGAGGCGCTGCTGCGGCAGCGCCGGGAGGGCGGCGGAACCGCAGCGGGCAATCCCGGGCTGGGTCCGGCGACTGCCCCGCCCCCGGCCTGGCCGGGGTTCCGGCCGCTGCGGGTGGCGGGCAAGATCCGCGAGAGCGGCAGCGTGACATCGCTGGTGCTGGAACCCGTCGACACCCATCCGCTGGCGCCGGCATCGCCCGGGCAGTTCGTGGTGCTCCGGCTCAAGCCCGCATCCAGCGCCGCCCCCCTGCTGCGCAGCTATTCGCTGTCGGGCGAGCAGGGCACGTCCCATTATCGCGTCAGCGTCGGCGTCAACGCCCATGGCGTGGCCGGGAGCTACATCGACGGGCAAGTCCAGATCGGGGATGTCGTCGAGGTCAGCGCCCCGCGCGGCGGCTTCGTGCTGCAGCCGGGCGACGGCCCCGTCGTCCTGCTGAGCGCCGGGATCGGCGCCACCCCTGTTCTCGCCATGCTGCATGCCCTGGCCGCCGATTCATCCACCCGGGAGGTCTGGTGGATTCAGGGGTCCCGCAACGGCGGGGAGCACCCGTTCGCCGCCGAAGTGCGCACGCTGCTGGCGGCCCTGGCGCATGGCCGCAGCCATATCCGCTACAGCGCGCCCGGCCCCGCCGACCGGCCCGGGCGCGACTTCGATGCCCCCGGCCGCCTGAGCGTGGGCGTGCTGCAGGAGCTGGGCGTGCCGCGCGACGCCGATGTCTATCTGTGCGGGCCGGCCGCGTTCATGAGCGAATTCACCAGCGGCCTCGCGGCCTGGGGCGTGGCCGCCGGCCGCATCCACACCGAGGCGTTCGGGTCCGGCCCCTCGATGACGCCGGGCGTGGCCGCCGGTGCGAAGCGCCCGCCGCACCTGCCGGACGGCCCCGCGGGCACCGGGCCGCAGGTCACCTTCGCGCGCAGCGGCCTCGCCGTCCGCTGGCGGCCGGATGCCCACAGCCTGCTCGAGCTGGCCGAGGCGTGCGATGTCCCCGTCCGGTGGTCGTGCCGGACCGGCGTCTGCCACAACTGCCAGACCGGGCTGGTCGCCGGCACCGTCGACTACCAGCCCACGCCGATCGACCCGCCGGCCGACGGCACAGTGCTGATCTGCTGCAGCCGCCCCACGGAAGACCTCGTGCTCGATCTGTGAGGACACGGTTTCGCGCTCACGGCTTCAAGTCCCGCTCGCCACCTTCCCGGCGATGAAGCTCCTGCAGTGCGAACATCAGGTCACCGCAGAAGGAGACGCCCGACAGGCGGCCGTCGACCTCCTCAGCGATGCCGAACTCCTCCTCTACGTCGTCGAAGAACACAACGAAGCGGGCGCCGCGCGCGACAATGAAGGCATTCTCTTCCTTGCCGAACCGCATCAGCAGCGCGGGAGACGGCTCCACAAGGTAGTGACCGAGTCTCGACTGGAGGACAGGATCGGCGCCAGTCCAATCCCTCCGGAGCGCCTCTTGGACGTCCTGTCTGGTTGCCGGCGTCCATTCCATGCGCCTCTCTCCCCTTTGGGGAAAGGATAGCCTCCTATCTTCGCGCTGAACAACGACCGCAACGGCGCTTCCCGCCCCTGCCATTCCGTCGTAAACGACCGATGCAACGGAGGGGCGCGTGGGGCTGTCGGAGATCATTGCGGCATCGAGGCATCGCCTCGCCGGGCGGCCGGTGCTGGCCAGCTTCCTGGCCGTCCTGGTGCTGTGCCTGCTGCTGGTCGCCTTTGTCGACCGGCCCGCGGCGCTGTGGTTCGAGGCCCATCGCCGGTCGGCGGCGATCGCCGCGATCAAGGTCTTCACCGATATCGGCCTGGGGGTGTGGTGGTACGCCCTGGCGATCCTGGGCTGGCTCGGCTGGCGCGTCGCCGCCTTCCTGGCCGCCTATGGCGACGTGCGGGCCCGACGGCTGCGGCAAGCCCGCGGCTTCGGCTTCATGCTGGCGGCGCTGGTGGCGACCACCGTGGCCAACTGGCTGCTGAAGGCCGCGATCGGCCGGCCACGGCCGCGCCACCTGTTCCGCCAGGACGCCTTCGCGCCCCACCCCTTCGGCTGGGACCTGTTCTCGAACAGCTTCCCGTCCGGCCACGCCCAGACCATGGCCACGGCGATGACCGCGCTGTGGATCCTGTATCCGCGCTGGGGCTGGGCCTTCGCCGTCCTGGGCGGGCTGGTGGCGCTGAGCCGGGTCGTCGTCACCTCGCACTACCCCGCCGACATCGTGGCCGGCGCCTGGCTGGGCGTGGTCATCGCCCTCCTGGTCCGGCGCTGCGCCGAGGCGACCGGCGGGCCGGTGGCGCCGCGCCGATGATCGCCCTGATCGAAGCCCTGGTCCCGGTGCTGGCCCCGGTCTTCGCCGCCGCCGGGGTCGGCTATGTCTGGGCCCGGTCGCGCCATCCCTTCGACCTCGGCTTCGTCACCCGGCTGGTGACCTATGTCGGGTCGCCCTGCCTGGTGTTCTCGGCCCTGACCAAGTTCCATGTCCCGGCCGGCGAGATCCTGGGCCAGGCCGGGCTGGCCTTCCTGGCGGTGTTCGCCTGCGGCCTGGTCGGCGGGCTGGCGCTGCGGCTGTCGGGCCATGCGGTGCGGCCGTTCCTGCCGACGGTGATGCTGCCCAATGCCGGCAATCTCGGCCTGCCGATCGCCTATTTCGCCTTCGGCGACGAGGGGCTGGCGCTGGCCCTGCCCTTCTCCGCCGCGATGACCATGCTGCAGTTCACCGTCGGCGTCTCCTGCGCCTCCGGCCACAGCAAGTGGACGGAGCTGCTGAAGACGCCGACGATCTACGCCATCCTGCTGGCCATCGCCTTCGCCGCCGCCGACATCGAGGCGCCGCGCTGGCTCGCCAACGCCACCGAGCTGCTGGGCGGCGTCACCCTGCCGCTGATGCTGATCGCGCTCGGCGTCTCGCTGGCCAGCCTGCGCATCGCCAATCTCGGCCTCAGCCTGTGGCTGGCCGGGCTGCGCCTGGCGCTGGGCCTCGCCGCCGGCATCGGCGTGGTCTGGCTGTTCGACATCCCGCACCAGACCGCCAGCGTGCTGATCCTGCAATCCGCCATGCCGCCGGCGGTGTTCAACTACCTGTTCGCCGCCCGCTACGGCGGCCCGGTGCAGGAGGTGGCGGGCGCGGTGGTGGTCGGCACCCTGATCAGCATCGCCACCCTGCCGGTGCTGCTGGCGGTGCTGATGGGGTAGCGGCCTCAGCCCGCCTCGATCTCGCGCTTCCGGGCCAGATAGGTCGCCTCGTCGATCAGCCCGCGTCGGCGCATCACCTCCAGCGCCGCCAGCGCCTCGCGGCGGTCGTCGCCGCCGGCGGTGCCGCTTTCCGCATCCGCATCGCCGGTCGCCGCCGCCGGCCCTTTGCGATCCGCCATGTGTCCCCCTCGATCCGTGCGACGCAGCGCGCCCTTCCGCGGCGGCCGCGCCGCGCCTATGACGGGGATCATGACGCGAGGGGGAAGACCGGTCGAGATGTGGAAGAAGCGGATCCTGCGCATCCTGGTCCTGGCGGTGCCCGCCATCGCCATCGCCGCCGCCGTGGCCTTCTGGCTGGGCCCGCCGGGCGGGCGCGGCGGGGTCGGCCAGTTCGGCTCGGTCGGCGGCCCGATCGCGCTGGTCGACCCGGCCGGCAAGCCGGTCACCGAGAAGGACTTCGCCGGCAGATACGCGCTGGTCTTCTTCGGCTACACCACCTGCCCCGACGTCTGCCCGACCGAGCTGTCGGCCATGGCCACCGCGCTGGACCAGCTGGGGCCGAAGGCCGACAAGGTGGTCCCGGTCTTCGTCACCGTGGACCCGGAGCGCGACACGCCCGAGGTGGTCGGCCAGTACGCCCAGGCCTTCAGCCCCCGCATCGTCGGCCTGAGCGGCACGCCGGAGCAGATCGCCAAGGCGGCAAAATCCTTCCGCGTCTACTACCAGAAGGCGCCGCAGGGCGACGGCGCCACCTATCTGATGGACCATTCCGCCTTCACCTACCTGATGGGGCCGGAGTGGACCGTGCTCGACATCCTGCCGCCGCAGCTGTCGCCGCAGGACATGGCGCAGCGCATCGCCCGGCAGCTCTAGGGCCCCGCATTGCCCAAAGCCGGGGGCGACGAAGCCGGCTCGCGATCGCGCCGGCCGTGATATCGTGGTCTAAATCTGTCGTCCTGCCCTCGGAGTCGTTGTCCATGTCCCTTCGCCACGCCGTCCTGGCCGGGCTCGCCATCGTCGCCCTCACCGGCTGCGCCGAGCGCGCCGCCCGGCAGCAGCAAGCCCTGACCGCGCAGACCGAACTGGTCGGCACCAGCCAGGCCCAGCTGCTGTCCTGCGCCGGCACGCCCAACCGCACCCGCAACGTCGGCAACACCCAGTACCTGACCTATCAGAGCGCGGGGATGAGCGCGGACGAGGCGGCCGGCGCCGGCAGCTTCGGCACCGGCGGCCCGGGCGCCAGCATCGGGGTCAGCCCGGTCAATGCCGGAGTCGGCTTCCCGATCGGCACCAGCGCGCTGGACCCCAACTACTGCGAGGCCACCTTCACCGTGGTCGACGGCCGTGTCGCCGAGGTCCGGTACCGCACCTCCGGCGGCTACCAGCGCACGGCGCAATGCTCCGACATCGTCGCGCCCTGCATGGGCGGCCCGACCTTCGACCCCGGCCTGCCGAAGCCGTAACCTGCCCGCCGTCGGCGGCGGGCTACAAACCGTCGCGGATCGGATGGACCCGGGGCCCGGAATCCGGGTCTCTGTGCGCTATCCGCCCCGGGGCGGTTGCCGATCCCGTCCCTGGGCCCTAAAAGCGTCATACCGCAGCGTAAAAAGCGCCGTCCGATGGAGTGCGAGCCGATGAAGATCCTGGTCCCGGTCAAACGGGTGATCGACTTCAACGTCAAGGTCCGGGTCAAGGCCGATGGGTCCGGCGTCGACCTGGCCAACGTCAAGATGTCGATGAACCCCTTCGACGAGATCTCGGTCGAAGAAGCGATCCGGATCAAGGAAGCCGGCAAGGCGACCGAGATCGTCGCGGTGTCGATCGGGCCGGCGCAGTCGCAGGAGACGATCCGCACCGCCCTGGCCATGGGCGCCGACCGCGGCATCCTGGTCCAGACCGATGTCGAGCTGCAGCCGCTGGCCGTGGCCAAGCTGCTGAAGGCGCTGGTCGACAAGGAACAGCCGCAGCTGGTGATCCTGGGCAAGCAGGCGATCGACGACGACGCCAACCAGACCGGCCAGTCGCTGGCCGCCCTGCTGGGCTGGGCTCAGGCGACCTTCGCCTCGAAGCTGGTGATCGAGGACGGCACGGCGCTGGTGACCCGCGAGGTCGATGGCGGGCTCGAGACCATCCGGGTCAAGCTGCCGGCGATCGTCACCACCGACCTTCGCCTGAACGAGCCGCGCTACGCGTCGCTGCCGAACATCATGAAGGCGAAGAAGAAGCAGCTCGACACCATCACCCCGGCCGGTCTGGGCGTCGACCCGGCGCCGCGGCTGAAGACCCTGAAGGTGGTCGAGCCGGCGAAGCGCAAGGGCGGCGTCAAGGTCGGCAGCGTCCAGGAGCTGGTCGCCAAGCTGAAGACCGAAGCGCGCGTGATCTGAAGGCGGGGATGAAAGACATGTCGATCCTGATCGTAGCCGACCACGACAACGCCACGCTGAAAGCCGCCACGCTGCACGCCGTCACCGCGGCCCAGAAGATCGGCGGTGACATCCACATCCTGGTGGCCGGGTCCGGCGCCCGCCCCGCGGCCGAGGCTGCGGCCAAGATCGCCGGCGTGACCAAGGTGCTGCTGGCCGAATCGCCGGCCCTGGAGCACCAGCCGGCCGAGACGGTGGCCCCGCTGGTCGCCGACCTCGCCAAGGGCTACGGCCATGTGCTGGCCACCGCCACCAGCGCCGGCAAGAACCTGCTGCCGCGCGTCTCGGCCCTGCTGGACGTGCAGCAGATCTCCGACATCACCGCGGTGATCGGCGCCGACACCTTCGAGCGCCCGATCTATGCCGGCAACGCCATCGCCACGGTGCAGTCGAGCGACCCGATCAAGGTCATCACCGTCCGCGGCGCCGGCTTCGACGCCGCGCCGGCGGAAGGCGGGTCGGCCGCGATCGAGACGGTCGAGGCCAAGGCCGATGCCGGGCTGTCGAGCTTCGTCGGCCAGGAGCTGACCAAGTCCGAACGGCCGGAGCTGACCTCGGCCCGGATCATCATCTCGGGCGGCCGGGCCATGGGGTCGTCGGAGAACTTCAAGATCCTGGAAGGCATCGCCGACCATCTCGGCGCCGCGATCGGCGCCAGCCGCGCCGCGGTCGACGCCGGCTTCGTGCCGAACGACTACCAGGTCGGCCAGACCGGCAAGGTGGTGGCGCCGGACCTCTACATCGCCGTGGGCATCTCCGGCGCGATCCAGCATCTCGCCGGGATGAAGGATTCCAAGGTGATCGTGGCGATCAACAAGGACGAAGAGGCGCCGATCTTCCAGGTCGCCGATTACGGCCTGGTCGGCGACCTGTTCAAGCTGATCCCGGAGCTCGAGGCCGAGCTGAAGAAGGGCTGAGCCGGAACGGACGGTTCAACGGGCGCATCCCGGCGGATGCGCCCGTTTTTTGATCGACAGGGAGTCCTTCGATGGCGGTGACGGCTGCAATCATCCAGGCCCGGATGGGATCGACGCGGCTGCCCGGCAAGGTGATGCAGCGGCTGGGCCGGCGCACCGTGCTGGAGGAATGCCTGACGCGTTGCCTGGCCATCCCCGGCATCGACGTGGTGTGCTGCGCCACGGTCGATACCGCCGAGGGCGAGGTGATCGCCGAGGCCGCCCAGCGCGTGGGCTGCACCGCCTTCCGCGGTTCCGAAAGCGACGTGCTGGCCCGCTACGCCGGCGCCGCCCGCCTGGTGGGGGCCAGCCAAATCATGCGGGTAACCTCCGACTGCCCCTTCATCGACCCCGTGCTGTGCGGCGATGTGGTGGCGCTGCAGCGCGAGGCCGCGGCCGACTACGCCACCAACTGCGCCCCGTCGAGCTATCCGCACGGCCTGGACTGCGAGATCATGACCGCCGACTGGCTGTTCCGGGCGGAGCGGGAGGCGACGCTGACCCCGGACCGCGAGCATGTCTCGCCCTACATCCGGCGGCATCCCGACTGCGACCGCGTCAACCTGCAGGCCGCGCCGTCCGACACCGGCCACGCCGCGCTGCGGATGACGGTCGACTATCCGGAAGACCTGGAGTTCGCCCGCGCCCTGGCCGCGGCGCTGGAAGCCCGGGACGCCCCGCAGGACTGGCATTCGATCGTGGCCGCCCTGGCGGAGACGCCGGCCCTCGCCGCGATGAACGCGGCCCGGATCGACCATGCGCGCCTGAGCGCGCCGGCCCCACTCGGCTTCCGCCAGGTGCGCGGCACGCCCGGCCACTTCACCCCTCTCTGACGCCGACGGCAAAAGGCCGGCGCTCTTCGGAGCGCCGGCCCGCCGAGACCCGAGCAGTGTCCCAGCCGCATCAGCCGCCGGATGTGGTGCCGGTGGTCGAGCTGCCGCCCATGGTGCCGCCGGCCGGCGGCGGGGCTTCGGCCTTGCGGCCCTCGAAGGCCGGCAGCGCCTCCAGCTGCTCCTTGGTCATGGCGGTCTTCACGCCCTGGTCCGGACGCGCGCCGATGGTCAGCTGCTCCAGCGGGATGGCGACGGATTTCGAGCCGATGCCGAGGAAGCCGCCGACATCGATCACCACCGCGTCGACCGTCTTGCTGTCCTTGGTGACCAGCACGTCGGAGGTCTTGCCGATCGAATCGCCGTTGGCGTTGGTGACGCTGGCGCCGATCAGGTCGGAGCCGAGGATGTGGCTGTCGGGCAGCGTCTGTTCACCCGCCGTGACCGCGGGGGCGGCCGTCGTGGCCGCGGGCGCCGCGGTGGTGGTTGCCGGCGCCGTCGTGCCGGTCGTGGTCTGCGCCATGGCCGGCACAGCCAGAAGGGCCAAAGCAGAAGCGGCAGCCATCAGGGTGGTTCGCATGATCTATTCTCCTGTCCAGCAAGGCATCTCGCCAGGGATACCTCGACAACAGAAGGTTTCGGGATCGGGTTCCCGAATCTCTACCGCGGTTTCATCGACTTATTGGATTTTGGTGAGGAAAGCGTTTCGCTGCGAATCGCTTCACCTGTGGCCTGAAAGCAGAAAACCCGGCCGAAGCCGGGTTTTCCTTTGGATCTGCAGAACGATCACTCGCCGCTTGGTTCGCTGCCTTCCACCGGCTTGACCTTGCGCGGCCGGCCGGGCCGGCGCTTCGGCGCCGCGGGCGCCTCGTCACCCGCGGTCACGCCGGGCAGGGCCGGCTGGGCCGATGCTTCGGGCGGAGCCACAGGGGCCGGGGCCGGTTCTGGCGCCGGAGCCGGCGCGACGGGCGCCGGAGCTTCGGCCGAGGGTGCGGCGACTTCGGCCGGCGCCACGGCGCGCGGCGGACGGCCACGGCGCGGACGGGCGACGATCGATGCCGGCAATGCCAGTTCCATATCGACGCTGCTGCCGACGGTGCTGTCTTCCTGGTCCCGCGGGTCGGCGCCGAAGCTGGCCGAGGCCGGATCTTCGAGCGCGGGCGATTCGAGCGGGCCCGGAACATGCGGCTGCGGCGCGTTCAGGTCGCGCAGCGAGGGCTGCTGCCGATCGTTGCGATAGTCCGGCCGGCCGTCGCGCTGGCCGGCGAAGCGCTCGCCGCGAGGCTGGCCCTGCTGCTCGCGGTTGGGATCGCGGGCGTTCTGGTCGCGGTCGCGCGGCGGACGGCCGTCACGGTCGCGATAGTTCTGCTCGCGCGGCGGCCGGTCGCCGCCCTCGTTGCGCGGCTCGAACTCCCGCCGCGGCGGACGCTCGCCATTCTCGCTGCGCGGCTCGAAGTCCCGGCGCGGCTGCTGCTGGCGATCGCCATTCTCGCCGCGGGCTTCGTATTCGCGGCGGGGCTGGCGGTCGTTGGTCTCGCCGCGCGGTTCGAAGTCCCGGCGCTGCTGGCCATTGTCGCCCCGCGGCTCGAAATCGCGGCGCTGCTGCTGCTGCGGGCGATCGCCACCCTCGCTGCGCGCCTCGAATTCGCGGCGCTGGGGCGCCGGGCTGGTCAGCGGATCGTAATCGGAATCGACGCCCGGCTGCTCGCGGCTGCCGTCCGGCGACGGCTGCTGATGCGGCGGCTGGCCATAGGCCTCGTTCATCGCATTGATGATGCGGACGTAATGCTCCGCGTGCTGCTGGTAGTTTTCGGCCATGACGCGGTCGCCCGACGAATGGGCGTCGCGCGCCAGACCCATATACTTGTCATAGACCTGGAAGACATTGCCGCGGATGCGGATATCCGGGCCGTTGCTGTCGATGGTCTGGTTGCGGTTGGGCAGGCTGTTCGAGCGCCGCTGCGGATTACCACCGCCGCCGCCCCCGCCTCCTCCACCACCACCGCCACCCCCGCCGCCGCCGCCCCCGCCGCTATTTCTGCCGCGCGCACGCCGTGAATTCGGTCCTGGTCTCATCAGCCTTGCTTCTGCAGATCGCTGTTTGCCACGCTGCCGTGCCACAATGCCGCCTGATGCGGCAGGGCCCAGCGTCCTCGTCCCTTCCAACGCCGAATCGGCGGCCGCCTCGTGCGGTCAAGTCCGGAATGAACGGAATAGCTGAACCCTAGCGGCATTCCGACGCCGGGCCAAATTCTTTTTTCGCCACGAGGCAGCGCGGAATGCCTGCGAGATCGTGCGGCGTGGCGGCAATGTCAAGGCCGGCGGCCCGGAACAGCGCCGCCACATCGGCCGCCTGCCCGATGCCCAGCTCGACCACCGCCGTGCCGCCGGGGGCCAGCAGGCCGGGCAGTGCCGCCGCCAGCGCCCGATAGGCGTCCAGCCCGTCGGCGCCGCCGGACAGGGCCAGATGCGGGTCGTGGTCGCGCACCTCGGGGTCCAGCGCGGCGATCTCCGCCTCCGGAATATAAGGCGGGTTGGACAGCACGAGATCGAAGCGGGCGTCGAGCGCCGTGGCCCAGTCGCCGACCAGGAAGGCCGCCCGGTCGGCCAGGCCCAGCGCCCTGGCGTTGGCGCGGGCGGTGGCGGCGGCGGCTTCGCTGCGGTCGACCCCGAGGCCGAAGGCGGCCGGCCGGTCGTGCAGCACGGCCAGCAGCAGGCAGCCGGTGCCGGTGCCGAGGTCGAGCACGCGCAGCGGCCGGTCCGGGCAGGCGGCCAGCGCCGCCTCGACCAAAGTCTCGCTGTCCGGGCGTGGGTCCAGCGTCGCCGGGCCGAGCGCGAAATCGAGGCTCCAGAACTCGCGGTGCCCGAGGATGCGCGACACCGGCTCATGCGCCGCCCGCCGCGCCAGGAAGCCGGCATAGCGGGCGGCCGCCGCATCCGGCAGCGCCTCCGCCGCGCGCGACAGCAACCCCGTCCGATCGCAGCCGAGCGCCGCCATCAGCAGGATGCGGGCGTCGGAGACGGCGCTGTCGATGCCGGCTGCGGCCAGCCGGGCGGTGCCGTCGCGCAGGGCCTCGGCGATTCTCACCACTCTCAGGGCTGGTCGGCGAGCGCGGCGAGGCGGGCCGCCTCGTCCTCCGCGATCAGCGCCTCGACCAGCTCGTCCAGCGCCTCGCCCGCCAGCACCTTCTCGATCTTGTAAAGCGTCAGGTTGATGCGGTGGTCGGTGACCCGCCCCTGCGGGAAGTTGTAGGTGCGGATCCGCTCCGACCGGTCGCCGGAGCCGACCTGGCTCTTGCGGTCGGCGGCGCGCACCGCGTCCTTGGCCGCGCGCTCGGCCTCGTACAGCCGGGCGCGCAGGATCTTCATCGCCTTGGCGCGGTTCTTGTGCTGCGATTTCTCGTCCTGCATCACCACCACGATGCCGGTGGCGAGATGGGTGATGCGGACCGCGCTTTCGGTCTTGTTGACGTGCTGGCCGCCGGCGCCCTGGGCCCGGAACACGTCGATGCGCAGATCCTTGTCGTCGATCTGGATGTCGACCTCCTCCGCCTCCGGCAGCACCGCCACGGTGGCGGCAGAGGTGTGGATGCGGCCCTGGGTCTCGGTCTCCGGCACGCGCTGGACGCGGTGGGCGCCGCTTTCGAACTTCAGCCGGGCGAAGACGCTGCGGCCGTTGATCTCGGCCGAGGCCTCCTTGTAGCCGCCCAGCGGCGTCTCGGCGATGTCGAGCACCTCGAAGCGCCAGCCGCGGATCGCGGCGTAGCGCTGGTACATCCGGAACAGATCCGCGGCGAACAGCGCCGCCTCGTCGCCGCCGGTGCCGGCCCGAACCTCGAGGATGGCGTTGCGATCGTCGGCCTCGTCCTTGGGCAGCAGCAGGACCTGCACCCGCCGCTCCAGCCCCGGCAGGCTGTCGCGCAGGGCGAACAGCTCGTCCTGCGCCAGGGCCTTCATCTCCGGGTCGGTCTCGGTCGCGGCCAGCGTCTCGAGTTCGGCCAGCTCGGCCCGGGCCCGGTGCAGCGCCGAGATCTCGTCGGCGATCGGCTCGAGCTCGGAATATTCCTTGGAGAAGGCGGTGAACTGGTCCGGCGTCAGCTTGCCGGTGCCCATGCCGTCGCGCAGCTCCGCGACGCGGGACAGGACACGGTTCAGGTTTTCGTCGAGATGCACGGGATGCTCAAGTCAAGGGAACGGGGCCGGTCGGAGAGGGGACCGGGCCCGCTAGCGGCCGGACAGGCGCCGCATCACTCAGCCGCCTGGGCCGCTGCCGCCTCGGCGATCGCCCGCTCGGCGTCGATCTGGCGGGCCTTGTCCTCGACCAGCGAGACCAGGTGGTCGACGATGCCCTCATCCTTCAGCCGATGATTCGGCAGGCCGTTGATGTAGACCTGATGGGTGCCCTTGCCGCCGCCGGTGAAGCCGATGTCGGTCATCGTCGCCTCGCCCGGGCCGTTGACGACGCAGCCGATCACCGAGACCGTCATCGGGGTGGTGATGTGGGCCAGCCGCTGCTCCAGCACCTCGACGGTCTTGATCACGTCGAATTGCTGCCGGGCGCAGGACGGGCAGGAGATGATGTTGACGCCGCGATGGCGCAGGCCGAGCGACTTCAGCAGGTCGAAGCCGACCTTGACCTCCTCGACCGGATCGGCGGAGAGCGAGACCCGGACGGTGTCGCCGATGCCGGCCCACAGCAGCATGCCCAGGCCCACCGAGGACTTCACCGTGCCGCTGCGCAGGCCGCCGGCCTCGGTGACGCCGATGTGGAGGGGATAGTCGCAGGCCTCGGCCAGCGCCTGGTAGGCGGCGACGGCGAGGAACACGTCCGACGCCTTGCACGAGATCTTGAAGTTGAAGAAGTCGTGGTCCTCGAGGATGCGGATGTGGTTGAGCGCCGACTCGACCATCGCCTCCGGGCAGGGTTCGCCGTACTTCTCCAGCAATTCGCGCTCCAGCGACCCGGCATTGACGCCGATCCGCATCGAGCAGCCGTAGTCCTTGGCCGCCTTCACCACCTCGGCCACCCGCTCCTTCGAGCCGATGTTGCCGGGGTTGATGCGCAGGCAGGCGGCACCGTTCTGGGCCGCCTCGATGCCGCGCTTGTAGTGGAAATGGATGTCCGCGACGATCGGCACGGTCACTTCCGGCACGATGAACTTCAGCGCGGCGCTGGATTCCTCGTCCGGGCAGGAGACGCGGACGATGTCGGCCCCGGCGATCTCGAGCTGGCGGATCTGGTCGATCGTGCCCTGGATGTCCGTCGTCCGGGTGTTGGTCATGGACTGCACGGTGATCGGCGAATCGCCGCCCACCGGCACCTTGCCGACATGGATCACACGGGACTTGCGGCGTTGGATCTGGCGATAGGCGCGGACGGCGCTCATGACAGGACCTTAGGTGATGCGTTCGTTTGGCGGCGAGATGGCGTTTCGCGACAACATGGCCCCATGGCGGCGTTCCTGCAATCCGCGGGGCGCCGCTGCGACCAAACGCATGATAGCCCGGCGCCGGCCGCATCCCAAATCCGATGGGATCCGGCCTGGGTCGAACGAGCGCCGCCCAGGGTCAATTGGGGGTCGCCGGACCACCGCGGAGCTTCTGTGCATCGAGCGCGACGTTGCGCACGACCTGGCCCGGGGCGCCGAGGGCGGTGGCCGGCTGGCCGTCGACCTCGATCTGCAGCCCGCCGGCGTTGCCGGTGGTCAGCCGCTGGCCGTCCTGCGACGGCACGGCATAGGTCTCGCCCGCCGCCATCACCCGGGTCATCACCAGCCCGCCCTGGCGGTCGCGGACCTGGACCCAGCTGTCGGCGGTGGCGCGCAGCACGATGTGGCCGTCGCCCACGACCGGGGCCGGCGGCTCGTTCGCCAGGGCCGCGCCGAGCGGGCGGTCAAAGGCGGTCAGCGGTGCGGCCGGGGCCGGCGGCGCGACGGTCGCGGCCGGGGGCAGCGCCGCGCCCGGGGACGGCGGCGCGAGCGCCGCGCTCTGGGCCTCGGCCGGCATCGGCAGGGCCGGCGTGCCGGCCGGGGCGGTCGGGCCCGGCACGATCGGGCCGGCGGTCATCCGCTCGCCCGGGCCGGGTTCGGCCGCGGGGGCCGCCGCCTGCAGGTTCGGCGCGCTGTTCGGGGCGGCCGGCTGCACCACCGGCCCCGGATTCGGGTTCGGCTGGGTGTTGCCGTCGAGCAGGGATGCGAAGCGCGAGGGCAGGGCCGCGATCTCTTCCGCCACGTCGCGGTTGGCGGAAGAGAGATAGTACCAACCGGCATAGGCCAGGCCGCCGATCAGCACCGCGATCATCAGGATGGCGCCGCCCGGGATGCGGCTGCCCTCGGGCACCGGCGCCGGGAACACCAGGTCGGGCTTCTTCTTGACCGCGGTCGATTCCTGCTTGTAGCGGGCCACCATCTGGTCGCCGTCGAAGCCCAGGAACTCGGCATAGGTGCGGATGAAGCCGATGGCGTAGACCGGGCCGGGCAGGTCTTCGTGCCGGCCATCCTCGATCGCCTGGAGCAGCCCATGGCGAATCCGCAGCGTCGCGGCCACGTCATAGAGGCTGTAGCCGACATGCTCGCGCGCCTGGGCGAGGATGCGGCCGACCGGGGCGTTCATGTCGATCACGTCGTCCACTGGCGTCGTGTCTGGGTGACCGTCGGGGGACTCCGCCGCTTCAGGAACCACGGCGAGATGTTTGCGGTTGCTTTGGGCCATGTCGTTCGAGCCGCTTTGTGCTGACCGAAGATGTTGCAGAGGAAAGCCGGCACGCCGTTCTGTCATGATGTCGAGGCCCACTCCCCCCACGACAGAGACGACAGTCTTTATTTAGACGATTCCATCCGGACGGCAAAACGAATCCGGATCCTTCGCACTATATTACGACATCATGGTCGCGCGCATAGTCCCGTATTGCGGGGCGGAGCGAGCCGCGGGAGGCGACCCGCACCCGCGCCAGCCAGCGCGAGAATTCGGCCAGATCGAGGCTGCGGACCATGGTGCGCACCGCGCCGATCGCCGTCGCCGGCATCGACAAGGATCGAAATCCCAAGCCCAGCAGCGTCATTGCCTCGATCGGCCGCGACGCCATCTCGCCGCACAGGCTGATCCTGCGGCCGGCGGCATCGCAACGCGACACCGCCTCGGCCAGGGCGGCCAGCAGGCCGGGCGACAGCGTGTCGTAGCGCGCGGCGACGCGGGTGTTGGTGCGGTCGGCGGCGTACAGGTACTGCATCAGGTCGTTCGACCCGACGGCGACGAAATCGACCGCGGTCAGCACCTGGTCGAGCTGCCACAAGAGCGACGGCACCTCGAGCATCACCCCGACGCGGAGGTCGGACGACACCGCCACGCCCTGCGCCGCGGCCCGCGCCAGCTCGCGGTCGAACAGCGCCCGGGCGTCATCCAGCTCACCGACATCGGCGACCATCGGGAACATCACCCCGAACGGCCGTCCGGCGGCACCCTGGATCAGCGCCCGCAGCTGCTGCCGCAGCATCGCCGGCCGGTCGAGGCCGATGCGGATGGCGCGCCAGCCCAGGGCCGGGTTCTCCTCATCCATCTCGGCGAAGTAGGGCAGCCGCTTGTCGCCGCCGACATCGAGGGTGCGGAACACCACCGGCCGCCCCTCCGCCAGGTCGATGACCCGGGCGTAGAGATCGGTCTGGGTGGCGACGCTGGGATATTCCGACCGCACCATGAACGGGATCTCGGTGCGGTACAGGCCGATGCCGTCGGCGCCGACCGCGTCGAGATGCGGCATGTCGGAGAGCAGGCCGGCGTTCAGCAACAGCGAGACCGCGACGCCGTCGCGCGTCACTGCCGGCAGCCGCGCTTCCTCGGCGTAGAGGCGGCGCTGCCCGACCTGGGTCTGGATCGCCTTGGTGATGGTGTCGATCACGTCTTCCGACGGACGCACGAAGACGTTGCCATGGTCGCCGTCGACCACGATCGGGTCGAGCGGTTCGATCAGCCGCATCGCCTCGATGCAGCGGCCGACCACCGGGATGTCGAGGGCGCGGGCGATGATCGCGACATGGCTGGTGGCCGACCCCTCCTCCAGCACCAGGCCGCGCAGCTTACGCCGGTCATAGTCGAGCAGCTCGGCCGGGCCGATGGCGCGGGCGATCAGGATCATGTCGTCGGGCAGGGTGCCGAGCGCCGCCGCCGAGGTGCGGCCGGCCAGGTGCAGCAGCAGGCGGTTGGCCAGGTCGTCGAAATCGGCCAGCCGCTCGCGCAGATAGGGATCACCGACCCGGGCCATGCGCGCGGCCATGTCGTTCTGGACGCGCTGCACCGCCGCTTCGGCCGACAGGCCGGTGTCGATCGCCTCGTGGATCCGGTTCAGCCAGCCGCGGTCCTCGGCGAACATGCGATAGGTCTCGAGGATGTCCTCGCCCTCGCCGATGCCGCCGGCGCGGTGGTCGGCCACCAGGTCGTCGAGCGAGCGGTGCATGTACTCGACCGCCTGGCGCAGCCGTTCGACCTCGGCCACCGGATCGTCGGCGATCATCTGCCGCACGGTGATCTGGGTCCGGTGCAGCACCGCCAGCCCCTGGGCCAGGCCGCCGCTGAGGGCGAGGCCGTGCAGCCGGGTGGGCAGCGACACCGCGGTCGGGCTGGCCACCTCGCCCGGGCGCGCGATCTCGCCGCCGACGATCAGCTCGGCCACCACCATGGCGATGGTCTCGAGCGTCTCGACCTCATCCTCGGAATAGTTGCGCCGCATCTGGTTCTGGATGATCAGCACGCCGCGGACCTTGCCGCCGCGCAGGATCGGCACGCCCATCCAGGATTCGTAGGGGTCCTCGCCGGTTTCCGGGCGATAGGCGAATTTCGGATGGCTGGGCGCGTTGGCGATGGCGAGCGACCGCGCCGTCGTCGCGACCTCGCCGACCAGGCCTTCGCCCACCCGCAGCCGGGTGCGGTGCACCGCATCCGGGTTCAGGCCGATGGTGGCGAACAGCTCCAGCACGTCGCCCGGACGGGCGACGTAGCAGGAGCAGACTTCGGCCACCATCTCGGCCGCGATCAGGGTGACGATCTTGTCGAGGCGCGCCTGGGCCGTGCCCGACCCCGCCATGACGTCGCGCAGGCGGGCGAGCAGACGGCGCGACGGTCCGATGCCCGGGGCGGGCCCGCCCGCCGGCCGGGTCATCAGGCCGGCCCCATCAGGCCTTGTCCAGGCCGTAGGCAGTGTGGAGCGCGCGGACCGCCAGCTCGGTGTACTGCTCGGCGACCAGCACGCTGATCTTGATCTCCGAGGTCGAGATCACCTGGATGTTGATCCCGTTCTCGGCCAGCGCCTTGAACATGCGCTGGGCGACGCCGGCATGGCTGCGCATGCCGACGCCGATGACCGAGATCTTGACCACGTTCTCGTCCGGGATCAGGTGGCTGTAGCCGAGCCCGTCCTTGAACTGGGACAGCACCTTGACCGCACGCTCCAGGTCCGCCTTGCCGACGGTGAAGGTCAGGTCCGTCGCCTGGCCGTCCTCGGAGATGTTCTGGACGATCATGTCGACGTTGATGTTCGCGTCGGTCAGCGGGCCGAAGATCGACGCCGCCACGCCCGGCCGGTCCGGCACGCGCACGACGGTGATCTTGGCCTCGTCCCGGCTGTAGGCAATCCCGCTGACGACCTCTTTCTCCACGATCTCGTCCTCGTCCACGACCAGGGTTCCGGGCACGTCTTCGAAGCTGGACAGCACCTGGACCCGGACCCGATGGTTCATCGCCATCTCGACCGAACGGGTCTGCAGCACCTTGGCGCCCAACGACGCCATCTCCAGCATCTCTTCGTAAGTGATCTTATCGAGCTTGCGCGCCTTGCGCACGATCCGTGGATCGCATGTGTAGACGCCGTCGACGTCGGTGTAGATGTCGCAGCGGTCCGCCTTCAGCGCCGCCGCCAGGGCGACCGCCGAGGTGTCCGACCCGCCGCGGCCCAGCGTGGTGATGCGGCCGGCGGAGGAGACGCCCTGGAAGCCGGCGATCACCGCGACCTCGCCGCGCGCCATCGATGCCTCGAGCTGCGTCGCGTCGATGTCCAGGATCCGGGCCTTGGCGTGGGCGCCGTCGGTGTGGATCGCCACCTGCCAGCCCTGGAACGACCGCGCCGGCAGGCCGATCTCCTGCAGCGCCAGGGCCAAAAGGCCCGACGTCACCTGTTCGCCCGAGGCGACCACGGCATCGTATTCGCGCGGATCATGCAGGGGCGCGATGTCGTTGCAGTACTTCACCAGTTGGTTGGTGACGCCGGACATCGCCGACACCACGACCGCGACCTGATTGCCGCGCGCGACCTCAGCCTGGACGCGACGTGCGACATTCTTGATCCGCTCGACATCGGCGACCGAGGTGCCGCCAAACTTCTGAACAATGCGCGCCATTGGCCGCCGCGGGTTTGAGGTGACAGGGGCGCCCCGCGCCGGAATGCCGGCATTGCGGCCGCGAAGCCCGCTACCCATACTGCGTCGCACGGACCGACGCAACCGCCCGACGCAACTCAGAGACGAGGACCTTCCGTGATGGCGCAAAGCCCGGCGGCGACGGTCGATTCCGCCGAGATCGCCCGCTTCGAATCGATGGCGGCGGATTGGTGGGACCCGGACGGCAAGTTCCGGCCGCTGCACAGCATGAATCCGCTGCGCATCGGCTACATCCGCGACCGGCTGTGCGCCCGGCTGGGGCGCGACCCGCTGGCGCCGAAGCCGCTGGCCGGCCTGCGCGTGCTGGACATCGGCTGCGGCGGCGGCCTGCTGTCGGAGCCGATGGCCCGGCTGGGCGCCGAGGTCACCGGGGTCGATGCCGGGGCCGAGGCGATCGGCGTCGCCCGCGCCCATGCCGCCGAATCCGGGCTGGCGATCGACTACCGCCACGGCAGCGCCGAGGATCTCGCCGCGTCCGGCGCCCGCTTCGACGCGGTGCTGGCGCTGGAGATCGTCGAGCATGTCGCCGATGTCGACGCCTTCTGCGGCGCCCTGTCCACCCTGCTGCGGCCCGGCGGCACCCTTGCCATGTCGACCCTGAACCGCACCAGCCGCAGCTGGACCTTCGCCATCCTGGGCGCGGAATATCTGCTGCGGATGATCCCGCGCGGCACCCATGACTGGAAGAAGTTCCTGAAGCCGCACGAGCTGGCAGCAGCGCTGCGCCGGTCCGGGCTGGCGGTCGGGGACATCGCCGGCATGGTGCCGGATCCGCGCCGCGGCGACTGGCGCCTGGCCCCGCGCGACCTGGCGGTGAACTACATCCTGACCGCGGCGAAGCCGGGCTGACATGATCGTCCTGCCCCCATGATCGTCGTCACCGGGGCCGCCGGCTATCTCGGATCGCGCATCGCCACCTCGCTGCTCGGCGCCGGGCCGGTGGCCGGGATCGACCGGATGGAGGCGCCGACCGTCACCCACCGCGCCGACATCCTGGACCGCGCCACCCTGGCCCAGGCCTTTCGCGGCGCCCGGGTGGTGATCCACACCGCGGGCCTCAACGGCGGCCCCGGCGCGCCGGCCTCGGTCGACCAGATGCGCCAAACCAATGTCGGCGGCACCGAGGCGGTGGTCGCGGCGGCGCGCGCGGCCGGGGTGCGGCGGCTGGTGCTGACCAGCACCACGGCGCTGTACGGCGCCGCGATACGATCCGCCACGGCGGCGGTCTGGGTGACCGAGGCGCTGCCGGTGGCGCCGGAGACCCTCTATGAGGAGACCAAGCGCGATGCCGAGGCGCTGGTCCTGGCCGCAGCGGCTGAGTTCCCGGATGGCTGCGTGGTCCTGCGCTGCGGCCGCTTCTTCCCGGCGGCGGCGAACGAGACGGTCAACGACCGGCTGTACCGCGGCGTCGACATGCGGGATGTCGCCAGCGCCCACATCCTGGCGGCGGAGCGGCCGATCCCCGGCAGCCCGATCCTGAACATCGCCGCGGCCAGCGCCTTCACGCCGGAGGATTGCCCAGGCCTGCGCCAGGACCCGCTGCCGGCCCTGCGCCGCCGCCATCCCTTCGTCGAAGGGGCCTACCGCCAGCTCGGCTGGCGGCTGCCGGCGGCGATCGACCGGGTGATCGCGATCGACGCGGCGCGAAAGATCCTGGGATACGCCCCGCAGTACAATTTCCGGGAGGCGCTAGCGGAACAGCTGTGGCTGGAGGCCTGGCCCCAGCGGCCCAGGGGCGGCTGAGGCCCCCGCCGGCCCGCGCCTGAGGGCGGCGGATTCGGCCTTTCATCGCCAAACGTGGCCGTGTTATCCAGTTGCCAAATTAAGGACAAAAAGAACATAGACACATGACGTATTGTGATGCTGCTCGTTGGTGCCCGGAATGAACATCGGCATTTTCACGGAACTGTATCCGCCGAGCATTGGCGGACAGGAAATTCGCTTTGCCGAGCTTGCGCAGGTGTTTCGGGAACGGGGCCACAATGTCTCGGTCTATTGCATCTCGCACAAACGGATTCTGCCGGCGCGCGAAATTGCCGACGGTATTGAGGTGCATCGGTTCCCGGTCGACGAGCACTACCAGAGGCCGCAGTCCCGGCTGCTGCCGCGCAATCCGATTACCATCCTGAGATATGCCTGGTGGGTCCGCGGCGTGCTGAAGGCGCGCAGCTTCGACCTGACCCTGTTCAACCAATGGCCGCTGGCGCACATCGCCTTCGCGCCGCGCCGTGCCCGCAAGACCGCCATCCTCGACTGGTGCGAGGTGCGCAACGCCGGGTTCTACCGCTTCCTGCAGCGCACGCTGCCGCGCCTGAGCGGGCAGAACATGGGCGTCGGCCTGGCGGTGTGCGAGCAGATCGGCGCCGCGTCCGGACGGCCGGTCTTCTACATCCCGAGCGGCATCCGCCGGACGGCCTATCGCAGCCAGCCGGCGGATGACCGCCGCGGCATCCTCTATCTCGGCCGCGTCACCGAGCACAAGAACTTGTCCCTGCTGATCGACGCCTTCGCCCGGCTGGACACCGCCGGGGATGACGGCCGCGGCAAAGCCGGTCTGGATGAGCTGGTGATCGCCGGCGACGGGCCGGAGCTTCCGGCCGTGCGCGCGCATGCCGCCGCCTCGCCCGCCGCCGCCCGCATCCGCATCCTCGGGTCGGTCACCGAGCGGCAGAAGATCGACCTCTTGTCCTCGGCCCGGCTGCTGGCGATCCCGAGCCGGCGCGAGGGCTTCCCGCGCATCGTCGCCGAGGCGATGGCCAGCGGCCTGCCGACGGTGACCGCCAGCTTCGCCGAGAACGGCACCAGCGCCATCGTCGACCACTATGCCTGCGGCGTGGTCACGGCACCGGATGTCGACGCCTTCGCCCGCGGCCTGGTCGCGGCTTCGGCAGGATGGGACGACTTCTCACGGCAGGGCCTGTCCCGCGCCGACGAACTGGATTGGCAGGCCCTCGCGCAGCAGCTCGAAGGCCGGGCCGGCACCGACATCTCCAAACCAAAGGTTCAGGACTCATGCGCATTCTGATCACCGGCGCCGCGGGCTTCATCGGCAGCCAGATCACCCGACGCCTGGCGCGCGACGGCCACGAGATCCTGGCGATCGACAACCTGTCCTTCGGCCGCGAAAGCTCCCTGCCGGCCGAGGCGACGCTCAAGCGCCTCGACCTCGGCACCTGCGCCGGCCCGGAGCTGATCGAGACGGTGGAACGGTTCCAGCCGGACGGGGCGATCCATTTCGCCGCCATCCACTTCATCCCCTACTGCATGAGCCATCCGGACGAGACCTTCGCCACCAATGTCCGGGGCACGGAGCTCGTCCTCCGCGCCCTCGAGCGGACGCCGGCGCGCAAGATCGTCTTCGCCTCGACCATGGATGTCTACGCGCCGCTCGACGTGGTGCATCGCGAGGCCGACCAGCCCAGCCCGGTCAACGCCTACGGCCTGTCGAAGCTGCTGGGCGAACACCTGCTGGCCTATGCCACGCGCACCAACGACAAGCTGTCCGCCGTCGCCCTGCGCTTCGCCAACGCCTTCGGCCCCGGCGAGACCAACCCCCACCTGATCCCCGACGCCCTGGACCGCATGCGCGACCGGTCGCAGCCCGAGATCAAGATGGGCTATCTCGGCGCCACCCGCGACTTCATCCACGTCTCCGACATCGCCGATGCCGCGATCGCCGCCCTGTTCAAGGACACCGGACGATTCGAGGCGTTCAACGTCGCCTCGTCGATCCCGACGCCGGTGCGTCACGTGGTCGAGACCATCAAGCGCTTCGCCGGCGACCCGCGGCCGATCATCGAAGACCAGAAGCAGTTCCGGAAGTTCGACCGGCCGTCGCTGTCGGCCGACACGACCAAGATCCGTGCCGCCCTGGACTGGGCGCCGAAGTTCACGCTCGAAGAAGGCCTGGCCGATCTGGTAAAACAGACGCTGGGAACCGAAGCCCGGCAGCCCACCCCCATCGCGTGACCGACATGCCCGGCCAGGGACGCCATCGGCGGCAACGCCGCGCCAACGAAGGACATCTCGTCCCATGAAGCCGGGCCGTCTCGCCTATATCGACTCGATGCGCGGCATCGCGGCCCTGCTGGTCGTGTGGATGCACAACTTCCAGCCGATCGCGACCGGCGCGCTGCGCGACCTGATCTACGATGTCGTCGACCCGGGCAAGGTCGGCGTCATCGTCTTCTTCGCGATCAGCGGCTTCGTGATTCCCTACAGCTTCCCGCGCGGCCCCGCCCCGATCGCGCGCTTCACCGTCTCGCGCATCCTGCGCCTGTACCCGGCCTACTGGCTGTCGATGGTGGCCTGGATCGCCCTGATGGCGATCGCCGGCGAGGCCCTGCCATCCGCCCGCACCATCCTCGCCAATGTGACGATGGCGCAGACCGCCCTCGGGCAGCCCAACATCATCGGCATCTACTGGACCCTGTTCATCGAGCTGCTGTTCTACGTCTCATGCGCGGTCGCCTTCGCGCTCGGGCTGCTCTATTCCGCCCGGTTCGTCTTCGCCGCCAGTATCGGCTTCCTGGTGATCGCACTGCTGTTGGCCGTCGCCCGCTTCTACCTGGAGCGGAAGGCCCCGGTCGCGGTGCCGCTGTCGCTGTCGATCATGTTCTGGGGCACGCTGTGGCGCGAGGCGACGCTGAACCAGTCGGCCCAGCATCGGCGCTACGCATATTGGATGCTCGCCCTCTACCTCGTGGCGATGCCGCCCATCAGCCTCCTGGCCTACGACATCGACCTCGGCCTCGAGGAGTACTGGGTGCGGTACATGCTGTCGTACTACATCGCCCTGGCCCTGTTCATGCTGCTGTCCACCCGGATCCGCATGGAGGGCCGCACCGCGGTCTGGCTGGGGCGGATCAGCTATTCGCTCTACCTGTTCCACAACCATGCGAAGAAGGCCATCGACCTGGTCGCCGATGCCTTCGCCCCGGGGCTGAACGCCCTGGCGAGGATCGCGCTGGCCGTCGCGCTGTCGCTGGTGCTGGCCCACGCCATCTTCCATGTGCTGGAAAAGCCGGCGATCGAGCTGGGCAAGCGGATCAACCGGGCCATCGCCGACCGGGCGCCGCGGGGTGCCGCGCCCGTCTCGCTGGACCCCTGAGAGGAGGCGCGGCTTCCCGGAAGCCGCCGCGATGCTTGGAGCATGATTGTTTCGGGTGGAATCGGGCCGGCGCGCTCGGCCGAAGAACGACAGGATGCCAAGCGTCTTCTGCGTGGCCTCTCTCGCCTGGCGGGACCTTTTCAGAAATCCTCGATTCGTCATCCGCGCGAAAGCGGGGATCTCGTAGACCGTTGATCTGCAAGAGATTCCCGCTTTCGCGGGAATGACGGCGGAAGGGTGGAAGGCCGTTCTGAAAAGGTCCCGCCTAGCGGGAGAGGCAACGCCAAGTGCAAGCCCTTCTAGCGTGACCTGACCTGAAATCAGCCGGCGCTAGCCCGTATTTCCCACACTCCCTGCGTCCCGCGCCGGTTCAAAATGCCGACGGGCAGGAGAGCGGCGCAGTGCGATGCGGTGGCATCCAACCAGCCGTTCGACGCACCCAACCGATACGCTTTTCGCGTCCCGCCCCCCATCCGTCTCGCCACAAGGCGACGCATGAGGCAGGGAAAGTGGGGAATACGGGCTCAGGCCCGGCGCTTGCGCTCGCGGCGGTAGGCGATGCCCATCCCGACGAAAAGGCCGATCACCGCCGAGAGCGCGAGGATGCGGCCCTTCTTCGGCGAGCTCGGCTCCGACAGGATCTCCGGCTGCTCCAGCGCCTCTGCGGCGAAGGGCAGGTTCGGCTGGATCAGCATCAGGATCTTTTCCTGATCGAGGATCAGGCTGATCAGGGTCTGCCGGTAGTCGTTGACGGTGACGCTGGTCAGCCGCCGCTGCAGATATTCGAGCTTGCTCTGGGTCTGCTGGTAGATCGACTGCTTGATCTGGTCGTCGCTGTACTGGTACAGCGAGTTCAGCGCCTGCTTCGCCACCTCGGCGTCCTGGGCGTCGATGGACAGGGTCATGATCGGCGAATCCCGGTCCTGTTCCTGCGCCAAGGCCTTGCGCAGGAATTCGGCGACGACCTGCGCGCTGGTGTCCACCGAGGTCTCGAGACCGAGGGCCGCCTTGATCGGGGTGGTGAACGACGTGCTCTCCCAGATCTTCTTGTCGTCGTTCCAGCGCAGATCCATCAGGTTTTCGACGAGGCCGGGATGCGTCTTCAGCGCCGTGGCGGTGCCGACCGCGGTCAATTGCTTGGTGAAGCGGTCGAAATAGGTGACCTGCTCGCTGCCGGTCAGGCTGCCCAGGGAATTGGCGATCACCGATCCCCCGGCATTGCGGAGGAGATCCGAGAGCTGCTGCGACGCCTCGGTCGGCATGATGACCAGCCGCGAGGTGTAGCGGACAGGCGAGATCATGACGAAGCCGACACCCAGGGCGATGGCGATCACCACCACCAGCGCCACCAGCCAACGGCGCGCCCAGCCCGCCGCAACCAGGTCCTGCGCGAAGTTCGCGTCGGTCCTGTTGCGCGGGGCGGCGTCCGCGATCTCATGGTCCATGCCGAGAGGGCTTTGGGTCGTGACGTTCATGCCACACTCGCATTCGGTTGTTCGCGCGCATCCAGGGCATGGAGCAGCGTCATGAAGCCATCGGTCAAGGCGGCGATGTTGCCCTCGGCCATGGTGGCCGGATCGCTCCTCAGGTCACCGGCGCGGCCGGGGAAGGATTGGGCCTGAACCCAGGCCAGGAAGCTGACCGGATCGATCCGGCCCCTGGTGTCGTTCCGCTCCATCAGGCGGTCGAAATCCGCACGGCTCAGCGACGGAAGATCGATGGTGCCCGGCGTCATCACCGGGTCGAAGAACATCGGCGCGAAGGTCGCCGATTTGCGGCCGAGCAGGCCGGCCTCGAAGCACACGGTGCCGGATGGCGACAATACCAGCTGCGACGCTTCCATCAGCTGGAAGGTGTCGGCATAGGGGTCGATCAGGCGCACCGCCGGAATCTGCCGCAGCTCGTCGTAGAACTGCGGGGGGCGGAAGCCGATCGCGTTCGAATGCTCCTTGGCGTAGATCTCCCAGCCATGCGGGATCACCCGCGACAGGGCCCGGATGTTGTCGAGCTGGTCGGCCTTGCGCGGCGCCATGACATCGATCGACGATTCCGGCTGCATGTGCAGCGTCACCAGCACGAAGGGCCGCTCGCCCACCACCAGGTCGCGCTCGAAGGGCTTCTGCCAGCGGGTGCGATAGGTGTTGACGATCCGCTTGAGGCGCCACTTGGCACGGCGGGTGAAGGGCGGCAGGGTCTCGTCCCCGGCGCTGACCTTGGAGGACAGCTGCAGCGCGATCTCGCCCAGCCAGTGCCGGCGGAAGAACTGGATCTTGTTGTTGATATGGAAATAGTACGGCCGGTAGGAGCGGCCCTTCAGCTGCTCGAGGATGCCCTCGGCCGCCTCGCGATCCGCCCGGTCCGGCTTGCGGAACTCGAACAGCTCGACGTTGTTGTGGCCGATGAAGAAGCCGAACCGGTCGGCCGGGACGCGCACGGTGAACGGGGCGAGATACAGCCGCCCCAGGGCCTTGCACAGCAGTGCGGTCGCCACTTCGAAGGCCCAGGTCTGCTCGCCGAAGGCCGCCCGGATGTCATGGGCTTCGAGGAAGCGGGAGATCTCACGCGCGATCACGGCCAGGTAGGCCTTGGCATAGGGCTGGTAGCGCAGCTCCCGGTCCATCATGATCACTTCGTTGGCGCCGACCCCGCCCGCCTCCAGCAGCGTCAGTGACGGATCGGCCGGATCGGACGCCCGGCCCTGCTTCCATTCATCCTTGAAGTCGGCGAGGCACAGAATCCTGTCGGCAGGCGTGCCTATCCCGATCAGGGTGTCGGCCCAGCGCCGGCTGGATGCGATCCAGAAGACCCGGGTCCCGTTCTTTTCGAGACCGCGCGCGATCTTCTCGAACAGCAGGGTCCGGTAATTGTTCGCTAAAAGACATACGTTCATTATACCGCGCCATCGGTCGTGGGCACGCCCCGGCGACCATCGGTCGAACCCCGAGCGATCGTCGATGGACAACCCAGTAGCGGCTGGCGACGGCGGTGACAAGATGCGAACCGCACGGGCGCGGTCAGCAAGACACCGTCATGAAACCGCCAGAATTGAAGGAAGCCGCCGCGGACCTGGTCAGGAATCGGTGCGAGAAACCCAGGGAATGCGGGCGACGCCGATCCCTTCCTCTTCCAACTCACGGGCCTCGGTCTCGGTCGCTTCGCCATAGATATCGCGATGCGCCGCTTCCTCGTAATGAATCTTGCGCGCTTCATCGGCGAAGCGATCGCCGACATACTCGCAGTTCTCTTCGATCTTCTGGCGCAGGGCCTCGAGCTCGCGGCGCGCATCGGCCATGGTGGTGTGGGTGCGACGCGCATTGCCGTCACCGCCGGACCGCTTGGCGATCGCCGGCGCCATCAGCGCCTTCTCCACCGCGGCGCTGCCGCAGACCGGGCAATTGACCTCGCCGGCCGCCACCTGCGCATCGTAGGTGCCGCTGTTCCGGAACCAGGCCTCGAAGCCGTGGCCGGCCTCGCATCGCAACTCGTACAATATCATTCGCGTTCCATGCTCCATAATTGTCATACGATGCTCCACCGCCAGCCGCAAAGAAAATGACGCTCCCAGCCCCGCCGCTGCTGCATATCCCCCTCGTTTCTCCCTGGGTCGCCCGCTTCGCCCCGCTGGTGCCGAGGACCGCGCCGGTGCTGGACCTGGCCTGCGGCGGCGGCCGCCACCTGCGCCATTTCCGGGCCCGCGGCCATGCCGTGACCGGCGTCGACATCGACCTGCAGGGCGTCGGCGACCTCGCCGGCACCGAGGGCATCGAGATCGTCGCCGCCGACATCGAGGCCGGGCCCTGGCCCTTTGCCGGGCGGCGCTTCGCCGGCATCGTCGTCACCAACTACCTGCACCGGCCGCTGCTGCCGGTGCTGGCCGACGCGCTGGCGCCGGGCGGGGTGCTGATCTACGAGACCTTCGCCCAGGGTCACCAGCGCTTCGGCCGGCCGGCGACGCCGGCGCATCTGCTGCAGGCCGGCGAGCTGCTGGAGGCGGTGCGCGGCCGGCTGCAGGTGGTGGCCTATGAGCATGGCGAGGTGGCATCGCCGCGGGCCGGGGTGGTGCAGCGGCTGTGCGCCGTCGCCGATCTCGCGCCGGTCGCGGCGCTGGCCGGGTCGCCCGAACCGCATCCTGTGCCTGCGCCCTGAGCGCTCCTCCGCGATGCCGAGACCGTCTAGGATCGTCGCGGATGTGTGAAACGTCGGGCTTTTCCGATCGAGAGGAGACAGGGCGTGGCCGTAGGAACGATCGTCTGGGGCGTCTTGGGCGCCGCCAAGATCAACGACAAGGTCGTGCCGCCGCTGACCCGGGCGCCGCATTGCCGGGTCAAGGCCATCGCGTCGCGATCGGCCGGAAAATCCGCCGCCGCCGCCGCGAAATACGGGCTTCCGGTCGCCTATGACAGTTATGAGGCGCTGCTGGCCGACCCCGAGATCGACGCGGTCTACATCCCGCTGCCGAACCATTTGCATGTCGAATGGACGATCAAGGCGGTCGAGGCCGGCAAGCATGTGCTGTGCGAGAAGCCGATCGGGCTGAACGCCGACGAGGCGAAGCAGCTGATCGCGGCGCGGGACAAGAGCGGCCGCCGCATCCAGGAAGCCTTCATGGTGCGCACCCACCCGCAATGGCTGCGGGTGCGGGAGCTGGTCCAGGACGGCACGATCGGTGAGCTGCGCGCCATCACCGGCGCCTTCACCTACCGCAACATCGACCCCAACAACATCCGCAACAAGGCGGATATCGGCGGCGGCGGACTGCTGGACATCGGCTGCTACCCGATCACCACCGCGCGCTTCGTCACCGGGCGCGAGCCGCGCCGCGTGGTGTCGCTGCTGGACCGCGACCCGGTGTTCAAGGTCGACCGGCTGGGCAGCGCGCTCTTGGATTTCGACGGCATCCAGGCCAGCTTCGTCTATTCCACCCAGCTTCCCGGCTACCAGCGCATGCACTTCCTGGGCACCAAGGGCCGGATCGAGGTCGAGATCCCGTTCAACGCCCCCAACGACCGGCCCTGCCGGCTGCTGGTCGATGACGGGTCGAGCCTGTTCGGCGAGGGCATCAAGCCGGTCGAGATCCCGGTCTGCGACCAGTACGGCCTGGCGGCCACCGCCTTCGCCGAGGCGATCCTGAACAAGAGCGAGCAGCCGGTGCCGCTGGAGAACACCCTGGCCAACATGCGGGTGATCGACGCCGTCTTCCGCTCCGCCACCTCGGGGCGGTGGGAGACGCCGTGAGCGACGCCCCGTCGGTCATTCAGACCACCGCCATCACCCGTGAGACGTTGAAGGACGGCGTGCTGCAGCGCATGGTCGCGGCCGGCGACCCGACGGCCAAGCTGCTGTCCTTCGAGGCGCTGGCGGACTCACGCCGGGCGATGCTGGACGCCGAAGGGGCGACCGGCGACGTCTGGGTCTTCGCCTATGGCTCGCTGATCTGGAATCCGGCCTTCCATTTCGTCGAGCGCCGGACCGGCCTGATCCATGGCTGGCACCGCCGCTTCTGCCTGTGGACGGCGCTGGGCCGCGGCACGCCGGATCGGCCGGGGCTGGTGCTGGGCCTCGACCGCGGCGGCACCTGCCGCGGCGTGGCCTTCCGCATCGCCGCCGACGCTGTGCATGAGGAGCTGGACCTGATCTGGCGGCGCGAGATGGTCACCGCTTCCTACACCCCGCGCTGGGTGACGGCCGCCACCGAGGATGGGCCGGTGCGGGCCATCACCTTCACCATCAACCGCACCCAGCCGCGCTACGCCGGCCGGCTGTCGGAAGACGAGACGGCCCGGGTGCTGGCCGGCGCCTGCGGCCAGCTCGGCAGCTGCGCCGAGTACTTCCGCTCCACCTTCGAGCATCTGGCCGAACTCGGCATCCGCGACCACGGGCTGGAGGCGCTGGCCCGGCGCATCGCGGCGATCGGCGCGTAGGCGGCTTCACGCCTCGCCGCAACCGAGGTCGCGGCCGGCTGGCCGCGGACAGCCGGTTTGGCTAGCATCGCCCGACGATTGAGCACGGAGGATGCCGTGGCGATCCTGATCAACGGCCTGTGGGCGGCCTGGCTCGTCTACTGGTTCCTTGCCGCCTTCGGCACCAAGCCGACGGCCCGCCGGGAATCCGCGGCCTCGCGCCTGTCCCACATCCTGCCGCTGGCCCTGGCCGTCGCGCTGCTCGTCCAGCCGGCCATGGCCGGCCCGGTGCTGGCGCTGCCGATCCTGCCGCGCATGGCCGGCTTCGACATCATCGGCGCCGTGCTGGTGGCGCTCGGCCTCGGCTTCGCCGTCTGGGCGCGGCTGCGCCTGGCCGGCAACTGGAGCGGCACGGTCACCGTGAAACAAGGGCACGAGCTGGTCCGCAGCGGTCCCTACGCCCTGGTCCGCCACCCGATCTACACCGGCATGCTGCTGGCCGCGGCCGGTTCCGCCATCGCCATCGACCGTTGGGCCGGGCTGGTGGCGCTGGCGCTGATGGCCATCGCCTTCATCCGCAAGACCGCGATCGAGGAGCGGTTCATGGCCGAGGCCTTCGGCCCGGCCTATGCCGCCTACAGCCGCGCCACCGCCCGGCTGGTGCCGTATCTGTGGTGATCCGGCCGCCCGCAGCCCCCGAAAGCTGCGGGCGGCCGACACCCGTCAGAAGCTGGCCTGCACCCGGTAGAGGCCGGCATAGGCGCCGCCGGAGGCCAGCAGCTCGGCATGCGTCCCCTGCTCTACGATGCCCTGGTCGCTCAGGACCAGGATGCGGTCGGCGTGGCGCACGGTGGACAGCCGGTGGGCGATCACCAGCGTCGTCCGGTCCCGCGCCAGGTCCAGCAGCGCCGCCTGCACCGCCCGCTCGCTCTCGTTGTCCAGCGCGCTGGTGGCCTCGTCGAAGATCAGCACCGCCGGGTCCTTCAGGAAGGCCCGGGCGATGGTCAGGCGCTGCTTCTGGCCCCCCGACAGCTTGACCCCGCGCTGGCCGATATCGGTGTCGTAGCCGTCCGGCAGCGCCGTGATGAAGTCATGCGCATTGGCCGCCCGGGCCGCCGCCACGATCTCCGCCTCGGTCGCGTCCGGCCTTCCATAGCGCAGATTCTCCGCCACCGTGCCGGCGAACAGGTAGACGTCCTGCTGCACCACCCCGACGGCCCGCCGCAGCGACGCCAGGGTGACGTCGCGGATGTCGGTGCCGTCGATCAGGATCCGGCCCTCGGTCGCCTCGTAGAATCGCGGGATCAGGGCGCACAGCGTGCTCTTGCCGCCGCCCGAGGCGCCGACCAGGGCGACGAACTCGCCGGGCCGGATGTCCAGCGAGAGGTTACGGAAGACATGCGGCCGGTCGTCCTCGTAGCGGAAGCCGACGTCGCGGAACGAGATCGCGCCGCGCGGCCGGGCCAGCACGGTGGCGCCGGGCCGGTCCTGGATGTCCGGCTCGATCTCCAGGATCTCCATCATCCTGGTGAAGCCGGTGTAGCCCTCCTGCCAGAGCCGGGCGAAATTCGCCAGCCGCTTCACCGGGTCGACCAGCGCCGCGACGCAGAGCAGGAAGGTCAGCATGTCGGCGATGGCGAGCTGCCCTTCGGCGACCCGGACCGCGCCGGCCACGATGATGACCACAGTGATCAGCTGCGGGAAGGTCTCCGTCCCCATCGAGAAGAAGGCCTCGCTGCGATAGCCGGCGCGGCGGCTGTCAAGGAAGGCGGCGTTCTGCACCTCGAAGCGCCGGTTCTCGACATCCTCGTTGGCGAAGGACTGCACCACGCGGATCCCGGCGAGCGAATCCTCCACCCGCTCGTTGACCGCCGCGATGCGCTGCTTGCTGAGCTCGAGCGCCCGGTTCATGCGGCGGTTGAAGTGCAGCGCGTAGACCACCGCGAAGGGCAGCACGGCCATGATCATCAGGGCCAGCGGCAGGTCGATCCAGGCCAGGATGGCGATGGCGCCGGCGAATTTCAGCACCGCGATCGCCAGGTCCTCGGGCCCGTGGTGGTACAGCTCACCCAGCGAGAACAGGTCGTTGGTGATCCGGCTCATCAGCTGCCCGGTACGCTCGCGGTCGTAGAAGCTGAAGGACAGCTTCTGCAGGTGCCCGAACAGCTCGCGGCGCAGGGCGCTTTCCATCTTCGCGCCCATGACATGGCCCTGGTAGTCGACGAACAGGTCGGCAAGCGCCTGGAGCAGGACCACGGCGAGCATCGCCGCGCCGAGGATGTAGACCTCGTCCAGCGCCTGCGGGGCGGCATCCAGGCCGGTCAGCCGCCGGGTCACGATGTTGGCGCCGAGCGGCAGGATCAGCGCCGTGGCCGAGACGACGACGGCACAGAACAGGTCGGCCGCCAGCAGCGGGATGTGCGGGCGGTAGGCGGACAGGAACTTGCGCAGCCGCGCCCGGGCGACGGCACGCGGGACGTCGCGGTCGGTGCGGCGCGTCAGCGGAGAGGCGGGCTGGACGTCGTCGGCAGCGGTGCTGTGCGGGAGGAGAGCGAGGTCGCTAGAGGCGGCGTCTCGACGCGCCGGCGATCTCCGAATTCGGGACAACATGAATCGTCATGTCCTTGCAAGAGGCGGGAACTCCTTTCTGCTGGGACATGAACGTCGTCATCTTGCTCTCCTGGGATCGGTCAGCGCCGCAGTATGCGGGAGCGGCGGGCCTCAGGCAACCTCGCCGGCCGGCGATCCCAGCCGGCGCAGCAGGGCCAGCGCGTCGCCGGCACGGTCGCCCAGCCGCGCGAAGAACGCCGCATCCGCCGCTTCGACCGCCGGCACCGCCTGGCGCAGCAGGTCCGCCCCGGCCTCGGTCGGCGCCGGAGATTTGGCCCGTTCGTCGGTGCCAGGACGGCGGCTGACCAGGCCCCGGCGCTCGAGCCCCTTCAGCACCTGCGACACGGTGTTGGCGTCGAGCCGGATGAAGCGCGCGATCTCGACTTGGGCGACCGCCGCGCCGTCCCGCGTCAGCCAGCCGGTGACCGCCAGCACGACGAATTGCGGATGGGTGAGGTCGAGCGGCGCCAGCGCCGCCTCGACCGCCCGGCGCCAGGCGGTCGAGGCCTGCCAGAGCAGGAAGCCGGGGCTGTCCTCCGGCCCGGCATGGCGGGTGATCCCGGTCCAATCCGTGGTCATGCGCCCTGCCCCTCCCTTTCGGCCGGGACCGCCATCGCCGCGGCGATGCGCTGGAAATCCGCCTCGGGCACCGCGAAGCAGCCGCGGCGGAAGGGATAGCCCCAGCGCTGCTTGTCGGGCAGGAAGGACAGGTCCGGCACCAGCGGCGCGATCGGCGCCTCCTGCACCGGCTGCCAAGCGACGTCGCGGCGGTACGCGTGGAAGTCCGGCGTCATCTCGACCTGGTAGGGCACGCCAGGGGCGATCCGCCCGAGTGCTACGAAGGCGCGGCAGGGATCCGGCCCACCCCGTGTGTGGGTCGGCGCGTAATAGACGATCCAGTCGCCCTCGGCCATGCGCGCCAGCGGCCCGGCCTTGCCGTGGGACACCTGGGCGAAGCCGCCCGCGACGCCGCGCCGGACATGATCGCGGCTGGCCACGGCGACCCAATGCCGGGTCATGGAGCGAACGGGACCAGGACCCGCAGGCGGTGGCCGTCGGGATCGAGGGCGACGAAGGTGCGGCCGAAATCCATGTCGGTCGGCGGCTGGGCGATGGCCAGCCCCCGCCGCACCCAATCGGCATGGACGGCGTCGGCGTCCTCGGCGATGAAGGCGATCTCACCGCCACCGCCCGCGGCCTGGGCCGCCGGCTCGACCGTGTGGCGCGACCACAGGCCGAGCATCACGCCCTCGCGCAGCGGGAACATGGCGAAGGTCGGCGAGGTCTCGACCGGCTTGCGGCCCAGCAGGTCGGCATAGAACACCGCGCTGGCGGCCGGGCTGTCGACATAGAGGAGGATGAAACCGAGTTCGGGCATAGGACATCTCCATTAGTCACAACACGTATACTATGTATTGTGACCAGCCTGCAAACCGATTTCCCTGCTGCGCCGATTCAATGGAATTCGGCCGATCCTGTCCGAAATTCGATCAAATCCAATATTTCTCGGCCGCACCGAGGCCAACCGGCGATCGGACGACAACACGGCACAGGCCAATCATCCAGCGGATGCTTGGCCTTGATCATTGGCCGGAAATCTGGATGATCGGAATTGTTGCAGTTTTGCTGCCGCCTCGGAGATCTCGGCCCGGCGTCGTCTTTGGCCCGATCTCCCAAGCCGTATCCCAGCATGGGAAAGGAAGGTCGCGATGGTGTCTCCGATCGCCGAGAAGCCGCGGTATCCCTGGCTGCTGCAGCAGCCGGCCATCAAGCGCGACCAGCCGACCTTCGACCTGGCGGTGCAGCAGGCGAAATACGCCCCGGCCGATCCGCCCCAGGTGCCGCCCGTCACCGCCCCGGTGACGCCGAAGCCGGGCGACGACGCGGCCGACAACGTGTTCGGCCCGGACGAGCCGCCCGCCGGGATCGCCACCTATCATCCGCTGCATGACGGGGACAATCCCTACAACATCTACCGCCGCGCCGGCGTCGACCTGAGCCAGGACAACGACGATTCGCTGCTGCGCGCCAACTTGGCCGCGACCCCGACCCTCGACCTGCAGGCCTTCGGTAACCGCCCGGCCAACCCGCCCGAGGCGTCGCACCACCTGCAGCCGGGCGACAAGGGCGACACCATCCTGGTGCTCGATCCGACGCGGCTGGGCTTCCTGGAGCAGCAGCGCAAGGAGCTGGCCGACGCCTCGATCAAGGTGCTGGCGCCGGAGAGGGCGGCCGAGCTGAAGGGCGACCTGACGGCGACGATCGTGCAGGAGCTGCAATATGCCGGCACCCAGCAGGCGGTGCCCGATGTCGCCGCGCTGGCGGCGCCGATCGCCGCGCGGGCCCCGAACGACCCGGTGTTCAAGGACGCCGTCGCCGACGCCGAGAACCTGTATTCGCGCCAGCTGATCGGCCAGGGCCGGACCGAGGACCAGCTGGGCAAGCTGCTGCAGACCGCCAAGTCGCCGACGCCCTATGACCCCAAGGCCAAGGATTCGGACCCGACCTACAACGCCTTGCGCAAGGAGGCGGCGGCCCAGTTCATCGCCGCCGCCGACGGCCAGACCGGCAGCACGGCGCTGGGGTCGATCACCGGCCGCACCGGAGTCTACATGACCTATACCGGCGGCGACCCGCGCCTGGCCGACGCGATCAGGCAGGGCAGCCTGGACGCGCAGCAGGAGGTGCTGGTCAACCGGCCGGCCAAGGCGGTGGCCGACGCCTACAGGCAGGGCGGCGCCGATGCGGCGGCCAAGAAGCTGAACGAGGTGACCGACCCGAAGACGGCGACGCCGGCCCAGGTCATCGCGATCATGAACGACCCGACGGTGCAGTCGACCGCGCAGTCGATCGTGCACGATGTGTCCAAGTACCCCCAGGCGATGGTGATGTCGCCGGGCAGCCCGGAGGTGCAGCACGCCTCGCGGGTCATGGCCGACCTGGCCGCGGCCTGCCAGCACGCGACCTATGCCGATGGCGGCAAGAAGGGCGACGGCCGGGCCGCGGTCGACCGGATCGCCGGCTATGTCGTGGCGGAATCGAAGCAGCCGGTGCAGCGCGGCGCGCAGCAGAACGTGTTCCAGCTGCCCTTCGGCTACTACCAGACCGCGCTCGACGCGACCAGCAAGGGCGATGTGGCCCTGTCGCTGTCGATCGCCGCCCAGGCCAAGGACAGCAACCCGCTGCTGTCGCAGGGCGCGCTGTACACCGCCACGGAGGGCATCACCAAGTTCAACGGCTCGATCGAGTCGCTGAAGAATACGGCGCTGGACCACGCCAAGTTCCTCGGCGTCGCCATCCGGGACTGGGGCGGGAACAGCGACAGCGCCCAGATCGACAAATACATCCAGACGGTGCTGCAGAAGCACCCGAAGGAGACCGACCAGATCGAGAAGGACGGCCAGCAGCTTCAGGACAAGACCGAGATCGCGCAGAGCATCGCCGCCACCGTTGCCGGCTATGACGACGTGCTGAAGGGCACGCCCGGCTTCGACAGCAAGGGCGGCATCAAGAACGGCCCCGATTTCGGCAACCTGAAGCAGAACAGCGTGAAGGCCGCGGTCGCCGCCACCCCCGCCGCGGATCTGAGCGGCAGCGGCAGCCAGGTGACCCCGACCAACACGCTGTGGGTCCAGCGCTCGGTCCGCAACGTCGTCTACCAATCCACCAAGCTGGTCACCAACATCGCCCTGGCCGACCCCAAGATCGCAAGCAGCCCCGCCAAGCAGGCGCTGAAGGGCCTGGTCCTGGGCAAGGAGTTCACGGTCCAGCCCGACGGCAGCTTCAAGGGGCCCAACGGCGAGCATTTCAACGCCCGGGCGCTGGGGCGCCTGTCATCGAGCGTCAGCGGCATCATGTTCGGCGAGAACGCGGTCTTCGCCGCCGCCGGCTTCGCCCAGAGCGGCAACCTGCTGGCCGACGGGTCCTACGCCATCATGCACGGCCTGATGTCGGTGTCGCAGCTGGGCAACGCCGCCCTCGGCGACGGCTGGTTCAAGGGCCGGTTCACCCCCGGCGGCGACAACAGCCTGATCCGGCAGAGCTACAACCGGCTGGCCGGGCAGGTCGACGGGCTGTCGATGCCGGACAAGCTGAAGAACGGGCTGAAGCAGGGCGTGCTGAGCCCGATCCTGCGGGACATGGCCGATTTCGCCTATTTCGGCCTCGATACCGCCAATGCCGTGCAGTACTGGAATTCGGACCAGACGCCGGAGAAGATCCGCGGCCTGGCCTACACCTTCAGCGCGGCCGGGGATCTCGCCTTCCTGATGGGCCCCGGCGCGATGGAGGCCGGGGTCTCGGCGGGGGTCGGCGCGGGCGCCGGCACCATCCTCGGGCTCAGCGCCGCGGCCTGGACCGGGGTCGGCGCCGTGCTGATGCTGATCGCGGCCGGCATCAATTACGGCGTCGGTGCCTATGAGCATTCCCATGAGTTCGACGGGGCCGACAGCGACTGGCTGCAGGCGATGAATGTGAGGCCCGAGATCGCCGAGCAGCTGGCCAAGCACGCCACCTCGACCGACGACGACCCGCCGACGGCCGGCCCGTTCCTGACCAAGTCGTTCAAGTATCTAGGCCTGTCCGAGCAGAAGATGGTCGGCTGGCTGAACGCCCTGTCGCCGAGGGATGCCGACCGGGTCGCGACCCTGATCAAGATGCATTACGAGGAGTGGGACCAGCATCCGATCAAGGAAAGCGTCAAGGCGCTCAACGACGCCCTGTTCCAGATGGGGATCCAGCCCTTCAACCTGGTGCTGGCCGGCAACTGAACGGCTGTCAGTCCTGCAGCCTGCGCTGCCGGGCGCGCACCGGCTGGCGCGGATGCCCGGTGGCGTCGTCGGTGCGCCAGGCCTGGGACTGGAACTTGAGGAACAGCGCCGACCAGCGCCCCTGCGGGAAGGACACCAGCACGGCGCCGTCCTGGCCCAGGCCGTTGTCGCCGAGGAACCGCCCCTCCGGGCTGCCCTGGTTCATGTGGACGTCGTGCATGCCGCGGGACGGCGTGAAGCCGAAGGTGCGGTCGGTCACCGGGTCCGGGCCGAACGGCTCGCCGAAGGCGTAGAGCATGGCCCCGGGTTCGCCGATGGCGCGGGCGACGATGCTGTCGATCTTCTCGTTCAGGTCGTTGTCCGGCCCCGGCCGCGTCGCCGGCAGCGGCCGCATGTGCGAACGGTCGAACAGCGCCTGGCGGACATAGTCGAGACCCAGCCCGGGGGCGATCAGGGTGAGGCCCAGGGGCAGCGCCGCGACCTGCGCGGTCAGCACATGGTCGAAATCGGTGTCGAGAAGGTATTCGACCAGCGACGGCCAGGACGAGCCACGGACATTGATGGCGATGCGATGGTCGCGGGCGCCGTCATCGACCCGGATCTGGTAGTGGTCGGAGTCATCGGTGGCGAGGCGGCGGTCGACCGGCCGCCCCTTGAGCACGCCATAGCGTTCGATGGGCATGGGCCGGGGGCTACCCCGCGGCCGCGCGCAACGGTGGGCGCGGCGGCGCCACGCGACGGTCGTGCAGCAGGGCGGGCACGGCGCTGCGCGCCTCCGCCACCCGCGCCAGGTCGATCTCGGCGGTGACGAAGCCGACATCCTCGCCGGCATCGGCCAGGACCTCGCCCCAGGGGGCGACGATCAGCGAATGCCCGTAGGTCAGGCGGCCCTTGTCATGGGCGCCGGTCTGGGCCGGGGCGATGACGAAGCTGCCGGTCTCGATCGCCCGGGCGCGCATCAGCACATGCCAATGCGCCATGCCGGTCTTGCGGGTGAAGGCGGAGGGCACGCTGAGGATGTCCGCCCCGGCCTGGGCCAGCGCCCGGTACAGATAGGGGAAGCGCAGGTCGTAGCAGACGGTCAGGCCGAGCGTGCCGCCGCAGGGCAGCGGCGCGACCACCGCCTCGTCGCCCGGGTCGAAGATCGCGCTCTCGCGGTAGCGTTCGCTGCCGGCGAGGTCGACGTCGAACATGTGGATCTTGTCGTAGCGCGCCAGGATCTCGCCCGACGGGCCGAACAGGTAGGAGCGGTTGGCGACCTTGCCGCCCGGCAGCCTGATCCCGAGCGACCCGACCAGCAGCGTCGCCCCGGTCTCGCGCGCCAGCCCGGCAAAGCAGGGCAGGCCGGGATGCTGGGCCTCCGGCAGGGCGCGGGCCAGGATGGCGTCGCGGCCCCGGACGATGAAGTCGGTGTTCTCCGGCGTCGCGATCAGATCCGCCCCGGCATGGCGCGCCCGCCGGATCAACACCCCTGCCTGCTCCAGATTCGGCTCGATCTCGGTGCCGACATTGAGCTGGACGCAGGCGGCGGTGAAGCGGGTCATGCGGCGCCCTCGGAGCGGGACGGTCAGGCCGGCGCGGTCTCGGCGAGAAGCGGGTCGAGCCTGCCGGCGCGGTCCAGCGCCTGGAGGTCGTCATTGCCGCCGACATGGGTGGCGCCGATGAAGATCTGCGGCACGGTGTTGCGGCCGCCGGCGCGCTGGCGCATTTCCTCGCGCCGCGATGGTTCGGCCACCACATCGATCTCCTCGAAGTTCACGCCCTTCTGGGTGAGCAACTTCTTGGCCATGTAGCAGTAAGGGCAGAACGGGCTGGAGTAGACGGTAACGTCGGGCATGCGGTTCCTCCGAAGAGTCCTCCGAATATGAGGATTTTCGGCGGCGGATGCCAGTGGTTCCGCCAGCGGCGAATAGCCCCCATTCGCTGGACGCGGCCTCAAGCCCCGTTTTACCCGCCCGGCGGAGGCACGCGGGCGAGGGTGACGACGTCGATGCCGGCCGCGCCCTGGCGCCGCAGCACCCGGGCGCATTCGTCGATGGTGGCGCCGGTGGTCAGCACGTCGTCGACCAGCAGGATGCGGCGCCCATCCACCAGGGATTCACGGCCGGGCCGCACCGCGAAGGCCCCGGCGACGTTGCGGCGCCGGGCGTTGCGGTCCTGGCCGCCCTGGCTGGGCGTCGACCGGCGGCGCTGCAGCAGGTCGGGGGCGACCGCCCGGCCGGCGATGCGGCCGAGGGCCAGCGCCAGCAGCGCCGCCTGGTTGTAGCGCCGCCGCAGCAGCCGCCAGCGGTGCAGCGGCACCGGCGCGATCAGGTCGATCTCGGCCAGGAATGGTGCCGCGGCCCGGGCCAGCATGTGGCCGAAGGCCGGTGCCGCATGGGTCTGGTCGCCATGCTTGAAGGCCAGGATCAGCTTGCGGCTGGCATCGTCATACAGGACGGCGGCGCGGGCCCGGTCCCACAGCGGCGGATGGGCGAGGCAGCCGGCGCAGACCGGATCCTCCCCCGCCCCGGCCGCCGCCGCATGCTCGAAGGGCAGGCCGCAGCAGCGGCATTGCGGCGGGCCGAGAAAATCCAGCTGGGCCCAGCAGGTGGAGCACAGCGCCCCCGGCGCCGCGATCTCGGCGCCGCAGGACAGGCAGCGCAGCGGCAGCACCGCATCGAGCACCGCGGTCCCGGCCTGCCGGAGCCATGGGCGCATCGCCGCGGCTCACTTGCCCAGCGCGACGCCCTCGCGCCGCGGGTCGGCGCCGCCGACCAGGCCTGACTTGGTGATCTCGATGCCCTGCAGCCCGCTGCTCTGCTCCGTCACCGTCACGTCATGGCCGCGGGCGGCGAGCGCGTCCTTCAGCCCCGCCACCGGCGTCCCGGCCTCGAGCTCGGTGCGGCCGTTGAGGTTGACGACGTGGCCGAGGTCGATCGCCTGCTGCATGTCCAGCCCCCAGTCGAGCACGCCGACGATCGCCTCGGCGACATAGGGGATGATGCGGGCGCCGCCGGGCGACCCGATCACCAGCACCGGCTGGCCCTCGGCGTCGAGCACGATGGTCGGCGCCATCGAGCTGCGCGGCCGCTTCCCCGGCTCCACCCGGTTCGCCACCGGGCGGCCATTGGCCTCGGGCAGGAAGGAGAAGTCGGTGAGCTCGTTGTTGAGGAGGAAGCCGCGCACCATCAGATGCGAGCCGAAATTGCCCTCGATCGTGGTGGTCAGCGACACCGCGCTGCCGTCGGCGTCGACGATCGAGACCTGGCTGGTGTCCGGCGGCTCGGCAGAGGTGTCGGAGGTCCATTCCTGCGCCTTGCGCCAGGGCGGGTTGCCCGGCGCCACCGGCACCGCCGCCGCGCGGTCGAGCGAGATCGCCTGCGCCCGCGCCGTCAGGTACCCGTCGTCGATCAGCCCCGGCACCGGCACCGAGACGAAGTCGGCATCGGCGACATAGCGGTCGCGGTCGGCATAGGCCAGCTTCCCGGCCTCGGCGAACAGGTGCCAGGCATCCGCCGTGTCCGGCCCGATCGCCTTCATGTCGAAATGCTCGAGCAGGCCGAGGATCTGGCCCACGGCGATGCCGCCGGAGCTGGGCGGCCCCATGCCGCAGACCTGCCACAGGCGGTAGGCGGTGCAGAGCGGCTGGCGCTCGACCACGCGATACGCCGCCAGGTCCTCCGCCGCCAGCCGGCCGGGATTGCCCGCGGCGCCCTGCACGGCGGCGACGATGTCGGCACCGATCGGCCCCTGGTAGAAGGCCTTGCCCCCGTCGCTCAGGATCAGCCGCAGGGTCTCGGCGAAGGCCGGGTTCTTCACCACCTGCCCGGCCTGCAGCGGCTGGCCGCCGGGGAAGAAGTAGTCGCGCGCCGTCGGGTCGGCCTTCAGCCGCTCCACCGTGTCGCCGGCCAGCAGCCCGGCCAGGCGCGGCGAGACCGCGAAGCCGCCCTCGGCGAGGTCGATCGCCGGTTGGAACAGCCGCTCCAGCGGCAGCTTGCCCCAGCGGTGATGCGCCTCGAGCAGCAGCTTCAGCGTGCCGGGCGTGCCGACCGACCGGCCGCCGACCACGGCGCCGTAGAAGGGCAGCGGCTGGCCGTCCGGCCCAAGGAACATGCGGCTGTCGGCCGCCCGCGGCGCGGTCTCGCGGCCGTCGAGCGTCTTCAGGTCGCCGGTCACCCCGTCGAAATGCAGCAGCAGCGCGCCGCCGCCGATGCCGCTCGACTGCGGCTCGACCAGGTTCAGCACCAGCTGCACCGCGACCATGGCGTCGACCGCGGTGCCGTCCTCGGCCAGCACGTCGTAGCCGGCCTGGGCGGCCAGCGGGTGGGCGGTGGTGACCAGGAACTGTTTGGCGACGACGGCGGATGTGTCCGCCCATCCCGACGCGGCGGGCAGCACGCCGGCCCCGAGGACGCCGCACAGCAAAAGGGCCCTCGAGCCGGTCCAGCGCATGCTCTCTCCCCGATCCTCGCCGCGCCCGAGTATTCCACGGCCGGGCACGGCTGCCCAAGACATAGGCACGCGAAAACGCGGCGTCATGGCTCTCATGTGCTTTTCACATCCCGGATGCCGGCCTCACATCAGGTTCAGGCCGCCATCCAGCATCACGACCTCGCCGGTGACGTAGTCGGAGCGGACCAGCGAGAAGACCAGGTCGGCGACATCCTCCGGCCGGGCCGCGCGGCGCATCGGCGACCCCTCGGCCCACAGGCGCTGCGCCTCGACCCAGCTCGCGGTCATCGGCGTGTCGACCAGGCCGGGGGCGACGGCGTTGACCCGGATCGCCGGCGCCAGGGACTTCGCCAGCAGCCGGGTCATGTGGTGCAGCGCCGCCTTCGACGCGGCATAGGGGATCGAGGCGCCCTTCGGCCGGGTCCCGGCATGGGACCCGATATTGACCACCGCCGCCGGCCGGCCGCGCGCCGCTGCCTCGCGCAGCGCCCCCTCGGCCTCGGCCACCAGCAGCCAGGGGGCGATGACGTTGACCTGGTGCAGCCGGCGCCAGATTTCGGCGGTCGCGCCCTTCAGGTCGGCATGCGGCACCGTGGCGGTGATGCCGGCGCTGTTGACCAGCACGTCGAGCCGGCCGTGCCGCGCCAGCACGGCCCGGACCAGCGCGGCCGGGCCGTCATCCGTCGCCAGGTCGGCCGCGGTGTAGCTGGCGCCGAGCTCCGCCGCCAGCGCCTCGCCGGCCGCGGCGGAGGCGCGGGAATGCAGCGCCACCATATGGCCTTCCGCGGCCAGGCGCCGGGCCACCGCCGCGCCGATCCCCGAGGTCGACCCTGTCACCAGCGCCACCGGCCTGTCGCTTCCGCCCATCGCCCGTCTCCCTGCAGCCCCCCAATCGGTACAGATCCGGGCTGCGCCCGTCGAGCGCCGCGCGGCTCGCGGCCCGCAGCGGCTGCCCCTATAGTGCGCGCCATGACGACTTCCGACGGCATGATGGTGTTCGACCGGGCGCTGGTGCGCCGGCGGCGCGACCGGGCGGCGCCGGGCTTGGCCGAGCATGGCTTCCTGTTCGACCATGTGGCGGCGATGCTGGCCGACCGGCTGCTCGACGTCAGCCGCCGCTTCCCGGCGGCGCTCGACCTCGGCTGCCATGACGGCGCCGTGGCCCGCGCTTTGGCCGGCACCGACCGCGTCGGCACGCTGGTCCAGGCCGACCTGTCGCCGGCCCTGGCCGGCCGGGCCGCCGCCAACGGACGGCCGACCCTGGCCTGCGACGAAGAGCTGCTGCCCTTCGGCGAGGGCTCGCTGGACCTCGTGCTGTCCAACCTGTCGCTGCACTGGGTCAACGACCTGCCCGGGGCGCTGCTGCAGATCCGCCAGTCGCTGCGCCCGGACGGGCTGTTCCTGGCGGCGATGCTGGGCGCCGGCACCCTGGCCGAGCTGCGCGTCGCCCTGACCGAGGCGGAGACCGAACTGCTGGGCGGCGCCAGCCCGCGCCTCTCCCCCTTCGCCGACCTGCGCGACGCCGCCGGGCTGCTGCAGCGCGCCGGCTTCGCCCTGCCGGTGGCCGATGCCGAGACGGTGACGGTGACCTATGAGAACGCCTTCCGCCTGTTCGCCGACCTGCGCGGCATGGGCGAGACCAATGCCGGGCTGAACCGCAACCCGGCGCCGCCGCCGCGCGGCTTCTGGCCCACCGTGGCCGCCCGCTACGCCGAGCGTTTCGCCGAGCCCGACGGGCGCATCCCGGCCAGCTTCGAGGTGCTGTTCCTGGCCGGCTGGTCGCCGCATGACAGCCAGCAGAAGCCCCTGCCCCGCGGCAGCGCCACCCGGTCCCTGGCCGAGGTGCTGCGGCCGACCCGGCAGTAGCCCTTTACGTCGCCTCGACTCGCGGCGCGGCTCAAAATAAGTCCCCCCTCCCCTTGCGGGAGGGGGGTAGGGGGAGGGGGTTTCCGCCGCCCGAGCCGGCTCGGGCACTGGCAATCCTGCTCAGCCTAATCTTTTGAGGCCTTCGCGCGGACGCGCGCAGACCCCTCCCCCTACCCCCCTCCCGCAAGGGGAGGGGGGACAAAAGAAGAGCCGCCTCCGATTATTTTGAAGAGGTCCTGCAAGCGGGAGAGGCTACGCGCCGTTGCCCGGCGCCAGCTCCTGCCGCATGACCAGCGCATCCACCGCGGCGTCACCGACCTTGTAGTAGCCCTTGCGCCGCCCGGCCTCCTGGAAGCCGGCGCGGCGGTACAGGGCCAGCGCCGCCGCATTGTCGACCGCGACCTCGAGGAACAGCGCCGCCGCCCCGGCCGCGGCGCAGCGGGCGACCAGCGCGTCGAGCAGCAGCCGGCCGCCGCCCCGGCGGCGTTGCGCCGGCAGCAGGGAGATCGACAGGATCTCGGCCTCGTCCGCCGCCACCCGGCCCAGCGCGAAGCCGACCGGCTCATCGGCCACATCGAGCGCGATCAGGGCGAAGACGCCGGGGCTGGACAGCAGCCGGGCCAGCTCCTGCGCCACCCAGGCCTCGCCGAAGCCGGCCTCGTACAGGGCCGACAGCACCCCGGCCTCGGCCGCACCGGCCGGGACGACCCGCAGTGCGGTCACGGTTTCGACACGCGGTCCGCCAGGGGCACCGCGTCGGGCGGGCGGACATAGAGCGGCGGCGGCGGGCCTTCGCGCGCCTCGTCGGCCCGCGCCTCGGCCAGCCGGGCCACGGTGGCGGGATCGATCGCCGGCGGCCCGGCGCGCCGCACCCCCGCCCGCCCGGCCACCGCCGGCAGCAGCAGGTCGGCGCCGTCGCCGGCCACGGTCAGGGGCCCGGGCGGGATCAGCGCCGCCAGATCGGCGGCGGGCAGGCACAAAGGCCCTGCTAGCGCCCCTAGCAGCGGCCGGCCGGCGGCATCGAACATCCGGGCGAAGGGTTCGGTGCGGCGGCCGTTCAGGGCCACCAGGATGGTGCCGTCGGCGACCGGATCGAGATCGGCCAGCACGGCATCGAAGCTGGGGATGCCGACGATCCGCCGGCCGGCGCCGAGTGCCAATCCGCCGACCGTGGCCAGCCCGACCCGCAGCCCGGTGAAGGAGCCGGGGCCGGTGGTGACGCCGAACAGGTCGATCTCCGCCACCGCCACCCCGGCTTCGGCCAGCACCTCCAGCACCAGTGGCACCAGGCGCACGGCATGGCCCTGGGCCATCGCTTCGGTGCGGGCGGCCACCACCCGGCCGTCGCGCCGCACCGCCACGCCGCAGCCGGCGCCGGCCGCGTCGAGGCCGAGCACGATCACGCGCCGCCTCCCGCGCATCCGCCCGGCGTGCTAGCCCTTCTGCCGCCCGCCGCCCTTGCTGGACCCATCATGCTGCTCACGGAAATTCGTCCTGAAGCCTACGACGTCGAGATCGATCTGCGCTATGCCACGCCGGACAACCTGACCGGGCGCATCATCTACCGCCGGGCGGCCTGCTATCTCCACCCCGAAGCGGCGGCGGCGCTGCGAAAGACCGCGGCGGCGGCCCGGGCGATCGGGCTGCGCCTGCGGATCCTCGACGCCTTCCGGCCGATCGAGGCGCAGTGGCGGTTCTGGGAGGCACTGCCCGACCCGCGCTATGTCGCCGATCCGCGCGGCGGGTCGAACCACAATGCCGGTGTGGCGGTCGACCTGACGTTGCAGGATCCGGACGGGCGGGTGCTGGACATGGGCACGGGCTTCGACGAGATCGACGAGCGGTCGCATCACGCCAGCCCCGACATCCCGGCCGAGGCCCAGCGCAACCGGGTGCTGCTGGCCGGGCTGATGGCGGTCACCGGCTGGGAAAGCTATGCCTTCGAATGGTGGCACTACCAGTTGCCGGGCGCCGCCGCCTATCCCCGGCTGTCGGACAGTGCGCTGAACCCGGGGATGCTATAGTCGCTCATACGATCCGGCAGACGTCCTCGAACTCCAGCCGCGGGCGGCGGGGGAATTCCTTGCTGCGGTCGACATAGCCGATGTCGACCAGCAGGCTGGAGCGCCAGCGGGTGCCGGACAGGAAGGCGGCGTCGACCTTGGCGCGGTCGAATTCGCCGACCAGCCAGCAGCCGAGCCCGACGCCGCGCGCCGCCATGATCAGGTAGGCCGCCTGCATCGCCGCGCCGCGCTGCGCCGTATCCTGCGCCATCTCGGGCTGGGCGGCGAAGCGCGCCGCAGCCTGCGGCTGGTCCGGCAGCAGCCGCGGCAGCTGTTCGTGGAACGCGGAATCGTAAGCCACGATCGCCGTCACCGGTGCTTGCAGCGTCGCCCCGACCACGTCGGAATCCAGGGCCGGACCCAGCGCTGACCGCAGCGCCGCCCGCCCCGGCTCGGAGGTGACGAAGACGATCCGGGCCGGGCTGGAATTGACGGCGGTCGGGCCCTGCTTCAGCAGGTTGTAGACCGCCCGCAGCGTCGCCTCCGGGATCGCCTCGTCGAGAAAGGCACACCTGGCGCGGGCTTCGCGGAACAGCGTGTTGAGAGCGGTGTTGTCGAGCGCCATGCCGGCCCTGCTGCAGAAAATTTCAGCTGGCGGCAGGTAAGCCGATCGCGCGGTCCGCGGCAAGCCGGGCGGAATCGAGCTCGACCAGGTCGTTTCCGCGGATCATGGCCCGAACATCCCGGATATAGGCCGTGCCGCGGCTGGAATAGCGCGTGAGGGTCGACGCCAGATCATAGCCGTCAAGCTTCTGCCGCGCGGCTCGCTGCGCTGCACGCTGCGCCCGGAAGGCGGCATAGGCCGGATGGGTGTTGAGATTGCGGGCGTAGGAGGCGACTCCGTCGATCAGCCGTTCGAAGGCGGCGTAGCGCACCGCGGACCCCGTGGTCTGGCCGAACAGGGCGTTGCGACGCTGGGCGCTGTACGAGGTGCCCCAGCCGGATTCGACCGCCGCCTGGGCCAGCGCCAGCGAGGGCGGCACCACATCGACCCGCAGCAGCAGCGCGTCGATGTCGCCGTCGGCGACGCCGTAGCGCTCGCTCAGCGCGCTGAGCCAGGCCGCCGCCTCGCCCCGCGGCTCCAGGCCGAGGCGTTGCAGCCTCTGCAGCGCCAGCAGCCGGTCGCGGTCGTGCCGGATGTCCTCGTTCACCCGCAGCACCAGCGGCAGCAGCGCGTTGAAGAACACGTCCTTGCGCAGATCGAGGGAACCGAGCCGGCGCAAATCGTCGGGCATCGCCTCGACCAGCAGGCGCGGAACCTCGGCCTCACCGTCGCGCACATCGGCGAGGGTGTAGTCGACGCTGTCGAAGATGTCGCTGAGCTTGCCCGCGCTGTCGACCCTGAGGACGACGTCGGAGGTCTTGTCGATCGGCGGCACGGCCGAGGCCGGTGCAGCCAGAAGCGGCGGCAGATCTGCCACTTGTTGATCGACGATCGCGGGGGGTGGGGGTGCCGGTGGCTCGGCGGCTGCCACGGCAAGGGGCACGATCAGCAAAAGGCCGGCCAAGGCGGCGGCCGGTCGGAACAAACGAACCTGCATGGACCTCGTTCACGGTTGCGCCCGGATCAGCGACCCCGGGCGCCCCGCCTATCGGCACGACCGGGTTCGCGGACGCTCCTATGTCTCAGGAGCGCCGCCGGGGGGAGCGCAGCCCGCCGTCAGGCGACGGCGCGCACCTCCGTCACTTCGGGGATGTAGTGCTTGAGCATGTTCTCGATGCCCGCCTTCAGCGTCATGGTCGAGCTGGGGCAGCCGGAGCAGGAGCCCTGCATGTGCAGGTAGACCACCCCTTCCTCGTAGCCTTGGAACACGATGTCGCCGCCGTCCTGAGCCACGGCGGGCCGGACGCGGGTGTCGATCAGCTCCCGGATCTGGGCGACGATCTCGGATTCCTCGCCCGTGGCGGCATCGGAGCCTTCCGCCGCCGTCTCGGCCACCAGAACCGGGCGGCCGGCGGTGAAATGCTCCATGACCGCGCCGAGGACCGACGGCTTCAGCACGTACCAGTCGACCGGGTCGGCCTTGGTCACCGTCACGAAGTCGGTGCCGAGGAAGACGCCGGTGACGCCGTCGATCTCGAACAGGCGCTGCGCCAAGGGCGACCGCGCCGCCGTTTCCACCGACGGGAAGTTGGCGGTGCCCGCATCCATCACCGCGCGGCCCGGCAGGAACTTCAGGCTGGCCGGGTTGGGTGTCTGCTCGGTCTGGATGAACATGGACACGGTTTCCTTACGATCGCGCGCAGCCTCATGGCCAGCGCGCCGGCAGGGTGAAGAACAAAGGCCCGGAGATCAAGACGAAACGGGGCGCCACAGAGTCGCACGCCAATCGCCGCTGACCGGCCCGGGCCGATACTTGCGCAACCGCACCGTCCTGACGAGGTCGGATCAGGGCCGGTGACTAAGGCTGATTTGAGGCGCCGGACCCCGTCATTCAAGATGCCGCAGGGCATGGCGGGCGATCTTCCACATCGCGGTCGGCAGCCCGGCCTCGCCCAGCTGGTCGGGCGCCATCCAGATCCCGTCCAGGGAACCGCGGCTCCGGCCCGCCGCCACCGTCAGCTCGAAGTCGAAATGGGTGAAGCCGTGGCGCACCAGTCCCGGCAGGATCCGCCAATCTGCCGCCCCCGGCGCCTCGCCGCGCACCGCCGCCAGATCCGGCATCGGCTGCTCCAGCCAGGCGGAGGACGGGAACTCCATCATCCCGCCCAGCATGCCCTTCGGCGGCCGGCGGCGCAGCAGCACTCGGCCCTGGTCGTCGGTCAGCCAGAAGGCGACGGCGCGGCGGGTCGGCTTCGCCGCCTTGGCCAGCTTGGCCGGCAGCGTCTCGGCGATGCCGCGGCGGCGGGCCCGGCACGCCTCGGTCCACGGGCACAGGATGCATTTCGGGCTGCGCGGGGTGCAGATGGTGGCTCCCAGGTCCATGACCGCCTGGGCGTAGTCGCCCGGCCGGCGCCGCGGGGTCAGGGCGGCGGCATGCGCCTTGAGGGTCGGCTTGGCGGTGGGCAGCGGCGTCTCGACCGCGAAGATCCGCGCCATCACCCGTTCGACATTGCCGTCCATGACGGCGGCCGGCCGGTCGAAGGCGATCGCCGCGATCGCCGCCGCGGTGTAGTCGCCCACCCCAGGCAGCTGCCGCAATTCCGCCTCGTCCGACGGGAACACTCCGCCATGGCGTTCCACCACCAGACCGGCGCAGCGATGCATGTTCCGAGCCCGCGCGTAGTAGCCCAGGCCCGCCCAGGCGCGCAGCACATCGTCGAGATGCGCGGCGGCGAGGTCGGCCACGGTCGGCCAGCGCCCGGTGAAGTCGAGGAAATAGTCCTTCACCGCCGCCACGGTGGTCTGCTGCAGCATGATCTCGCTGAGCCAGACCCGGTACGGGTCCGCCTTCTGCCCCGGCAGCGCGCGCCAGGGCAGGACGCGGCGATGCCGGTCGTACCAGGCCAGCAGCGAAGGGGCCAGATCGGGCCCCGGATGGGATGGGGTGGACGTGGCTGTGTCAGGCATGGCTTGCGTTGCCGCTCCGGTGCCCATGGCGTAACACTAGGGGCACGAGTCCCGCAATTCGATCCGGTCGCAGCACCCCGCCCCGAAGGCCTGTTGATGAGCTATCCGAGATCCATGGCCGCCCTGGTTCCCGCCCTGGCCCGCAAGGCGCTGGGCGGCGGACGCAGCGCCATCGGCAGCCTGTTCGCGGACTGGCCCGCGGTGGTGGGCGACCATTGGGCCGACCGCGCGGTGCCGGAGAAGCTGACCTTTCCCGCCGGGCGGCGCGACGGCGGCACGCTGGCGCTGCGGGTCGACCCCGCCGACGCCCTGCTGCTGCAGCACGACCAGGACCGGCTGATCGAGCGGATCAACGGCCATTTCGGCTACGCCGCCATCGTGCGGATGAAGCTGGTCCAGGCGCCGCTGGCGCGCCGGCCCGCGACACCGCGCCGCCGTGCCCTGACCCCGGCGGAAGAGGCAATGCTGGCGCAGTCGCTCGATGCGGTCGACGACCTGGAGTGGAAATCCCGACTTGCGGCGTTCGGCCGGGCGCTTTATGCCCGAACGCCGCCGCGATAAGGCCTGAATGCATGGAGACCATCGGATGCTGAAGACCCTGTTCGCCGGCCTGGCCCTCGCCGCGGCGACGTTCATGACCGGTTCGGCCTCGGCCCAGGCCTGGGACCCGAAGATCACCGACACCGACTATGTGCTCGGCAAGGCCGACGCGCCGGTGACGATGCTGGAATTCGCCTCCTTCACCTGCCCGCATTGCGCCGCCTTCGCCAATGACGTGCTGCCGCAGATCGAGAAGACCTACATCGACAGCGGCAAGGTGAAGCTGGTGTTCCGCCAGTTCCCGCTGAACGGGCTGGACCTGCGCGCCGGCATGATGGCGCGCTGCGCCCCGCGCGAGCAGTACTTCAACATCGCCAAGGTGCTGTTCCAGACCCAGACCAGCTGGGCCACGGCCAAGGACCCGATCGCGGCCCTGGCCCAGATCGGCGGCATGGCCGGCCTGCCCAAGGACAAGTTCGACGCCTGCCTGGCCGACAACAGCGTCGCCGACGCCATCGTCAAGCTGGGCCAGGACGCCACCACGGCCTACCAGGTCAACGCCACCCCGACCTTCGTCGTCGAGGGCGAGAAGATCGAGGGCGAGGCCAGCTTCGACACCTTCAAGGCGCTCTTCGACAAGAAGCTCGCCGAGAAGGGCGTCGCGACCAACTGACGGTCTGGGACCCGCCGCCGTGCATTTCGCCCGGCTCCGCCTGTCGGGCTTCAAATCCTTCGTCGACCCGACGGACGTGACGATCGAACCCGGCCTGACCGGGGTGGTCGGGCCGAACGGCTGCGGCAAGTCCAACCTGGTCGAGGCGCTGCGCTGGGCGATGGGTGAGAACTCCGCCCGGCGCATGCGCGGCCAGGAGATGGACGATGTGATCTTCGGCGGCACCACCGGCCGGGCGGCGCGCAACCTGGCCGAGGTGACGATCACCCTCGACAATGCCGACCGCGGCGCGCCGGGCTGGGACCACGCCGACAGCATCGAGATCACCCGGCGGATCGAGCGCGGCACCGGGTCGGACTACCGCATCAACGGCAAGCTGGTGCGCGCCCGCGATGTCCAGCTGCTGTTCCAGGACAATGCCTCCGGCCCGGCCTCGCCCGCCCTGGTCAGCCAGGGCCGGATCGCGGCCATGATCTCCGCCCGCCCGGCCGAGCGGCGGCAGGTGCTGGAGGAGGCGGCCGGGATCACCGGCCTGCACAGCCGGCGCCATGAGGCCGAGCTGCGGCTGCGGTCGGCCGATGAGAACCTGCTGCGGCTGGACGACGTGCTGGTGCAGCTGGACGCCCAGCTCGGCGGCCTGCGCAAGCAGGCGCGGCAGGCCGTGCGCTACCGCACCATCTCCGAACAGATCCGCCAGATCGAGGCGGTGCTGCTGCACCTGCAGTGGACCGAGGCGGTGACGGTGCTGGCCGCCGCCCGCCAGGCCTATGACGCCAATGAGCGGATCGTCGGCGAGCGCATGATCGCGGCGACCCGCGGCACCACCGAACAGGCCGAGGCCGCCGCCGCCCTGCCGCCGCTGCGCAAGACCGACGCCGATTCGGCCGCGACGCTGCAGCGCCTGCTGGTTTCACGTGAAACACTCGAGGCCGAGGCCGGCCGGCTGAGCCAGGCGATCCTCGACACCAACCGGCGGCTGGAGCAGGTCAAGGGCGACCTGGTGCGCGAGCGGTCACTGGCCACCGACGCCGCCCAGGCCCTGGCCCGGCTGGCCGAGGAGCGCGAGCGGATCGACCGCCAGAGCGCCGGCGAGGCCGATGCCGAGGCTGAGGCGCGCGCGGCGATCGACACCCAGCGCGAGGTGGTCGACACGCTCGACGGCCAGCTGACCGCGCTGACCGAGGCCGCGGCCGGCGACGAGGCGCGGCGGCAGAGCCTGCTGAAGCGCCAGCGTGAGCTGGAGGGCCGGCTGCTGGACCTCGCCCGCCGGGACGAGGATGCCCGGCGCCAGATCGCCCTGGTCGAGGCCGAGCTGGCCGGCGCCGACGGCGCCGAGGCCGCCGCCGCGGTGCTGGCCGAGGCCGAGGAGCGGCTGGAGGCGACGCAGGAGGCGGTCGACATCGCGGAGGACCGCAAGCAGGCGGCCGATGCCGCGCTGGCCGCGGCGCGCGATGCCTCGCAGGCGGCCGAGGGCGCCGCCACCCGGCTGAAGGCGGAGGCCGACGGCCTGCGCGCGGCCCTGGGCAACAGCAAGCCCGGCGATGCCCGGGCCCCGATCCTGGACCTGCTGCGGGTCGATCCCGGCTGGGAGGCCGCGCTGGGCGCGGCGCTGGGCGACGAAGCGTCGGTTCCGGCCGACCGCAGCGCGCCGCTGCATTGGGCCGAGCTGCCGGGATACGACTCGGCCGCACCGCTGCCGGAGGGCGCCGAAGCGCTGGCCGGCCATGTCACCGCCCCGGCGGCGCTGGCCCGGCGGCTGAGCCATGTCGGCGTGGTCGCCGATGCCGCCGCCGCCGAGGCGCTGCTGCCGGCGCTGGCGCCCGGCCAGGCGCTGGTGACCAGGGCCGGCGGCCGCTGGCGCTGGGACGGGCTGGTGGCCCGGCCGGGCGCCCCCTCCCCCGCCGCGGCGCGGCTGCAGCAGCGCAACCGGCTGGAACAGCTGGAGGCGCAGCTCGAGACCGCCGCGGATGCCGCCGGATCGGCGCGCCGGGCGATGGATACGGCCCGCCAGGCGGCGCAGACCGCCCAGGACACCGACCGCGCCGCCCGGCGCAGCCAGCAGGAGGCGGTGGCCGCCATCGGCCGGGCGCGCGAGGCGCAGAGCAAGGCGGCCCAGGCCGAGGCGGCGCGGCGCAGCCGGCTGGCGGCGCTGACGGCCCAGGCCGAGCGGCTGTCGACCGACCGCGACGAGGCCGGCCGCGAGCGCGAGGACATCGCCGGCGAGATCGAGGCCCTGCCGGATGGCGAGGCCCAGCGCCGGGCGGTGAGCGAGATCCGCTCGTCACTGGCCGAGGCCCGCTCGGCGCTGGGCGCCCGGCAGTCGGGGCTGGAGCGGCTGCAGCGCGAGGCCGGCGGCCGGCGCAACCGGCTGCGCACCATCGAGAGCGAGGTCCAGGGCTGGGACAGCCGGGCCCGCGGCAGCGCCGACCGGCTGGCCGAGCTGGAGGCGCGGCTGGAGGAGGCGCACGCGACGCTGGTCGAGCTGGACGCCAAACCGGCCGAGATCGCGGCGCGGCGCGAGACCCTGATCGGCCAGATCGACACGGCGGAGCGGGCGCGCCGGCTGGCGGCCGATGCCCTGGCGGTGGGCGAGCAGCGCCAGGACGCCGCCGACCGCGCCCTGCGCGCCGCCGAATCGGCCCTGGCCGAGGCGCGCGAGGGCCGGGTGCGCGGCGAGGCCGCGGTGGTCGCCGGCCAGACCGCGGTGGACGGGCTGAAGATCCGCATTGCCGAGCGGCTGGACTGTGAGCCCGAGGCCGTCGCCGCGCTGGCGGGTCTGGACCCTGACGCCCCACGGCCGGATGCCGAGGAGATCGCCCGCAAGCTGGACCGGCTGAGCCGCGAGCGCGAGACCATCGGCCCGGTCAACCTGCGGGCCGAGGTCGAGATCGTCGAGATCGAATCCCAGCACACCCGGCTGGCGGCGGAGAAGGAGGACCTGACCGCCGCCATCGCCAAGCTGCGCCAGGGCATCGCTTCGCTGAACCGCGAGGCGCGGGAACGGCTGGTGGCCAGCTTCGACGTGGTCGACGGCCATTTCCGGGCACTGTTCACCCGGCTGTTCGGCGGCGGCAAGGCCCATCTGGCCCTGACCGACACCGAGGACCCGCTGGAGGCCGGGCTGGAGATCTACGCCAGCCCGCCGGGCAAGAAGCTGCAGCACCTGTCGCTGCTGTCGGGCGGCGAGCAGGCGCTGACCGCCGCAGCGCTGATCTTCGCGGTGTTCCTGACCAACCCGGCGCCGATCTGCGTGCTGGACGAGGTCGACGCGCCGCTGGACGACGCCAATGTCGACCGGCTGTGCACGCTGCTGTCCGAGATGGCCGAAAGCGGCCGCACCCGCTTCCTGATCATCACCCATCACCGCATGACCATGGCGCGGGTGAACCGGCTGTACGGCGTGACCATGATGGAGCGCGGCGTCAGCCAGCTGGTCTCGGTCGACCTCGAACAGGCCATCCGCCACGCCCAGCCGCACCAGCGGGAACTGGCGGTGTAGGATCGGGCATCGGTCGGCGCAACGGCCTGGCAATCGAAGGTGAGGGGGGCTTCGCATCATGATGGGAATGAAGGCCCGGGCCGGTCTGATCGCCGCGCTGATTCTGACCGGCGCGCCCGCAAAGGCCGATATCGATGCCTTGGCCGGTGCCCTGGCCGCGAGCCAAGCCGCCTTCGACGCGTTCAGAAAGATGGCTCCCACAGGCACCGATGGAAGCGGCATTCCGGGCATGGCCGATCCAGCCGCAGCCGCAATATTGGATGCTGCATGGAATTTGGACGTCCTGCAGATCGCGAATCCAGTCGAAGCAAGGGATCTTCAAGCTCTAGATAAAATTTGCCTAACCGGAATGATCATATGGAAGTCTTATGTTTTTGAGCGTCTTGATGGACTAGAGATTCTAGATACGAAGATATTAAAAAGAATAGTACAGCATCAGACTGAGATTGGGTCGGGGATGGCTTTTTCAATTCGTTGCGCTGCTGCATTCATTGACGCCTACGAGACCGCCGCTCCCGAGGCCGCGGTCGACCAGAAGGGCACCTATCAATTCTGGATCGAAAAGGAGGAGGGATGGATCGTCTCGTCCTTTGGTGTCGTGTGCGCGGGGATCTTCGCTGCCGACAATTCCCACCCCCTCAACGACGCCTTGCACGCTGTGCTTCCAGGACTGCTCGCCCCGGGTCGCCAGACCCTGGACCGCGACGCCCTCTTGAGGTCGACGCACGACGCCATGACGGAGACTCCGGTCATGCCCGGAGCCAGAGACCTGAAAGGCTGCAGTGACCTGGAAGCACTGCTGGCACCCAGGCCTGGAGGCGAAGCCCGCTGACGGCCCGACGGATGCGGCGGGCCGCCCCTGCCCCTCAGATCGCCAGATGCAGTGCCATGGCCGGGTCGCTGACGCCGGGCCGGCCGGTTTCGAGGCGGCCGGCGAAGCGGCGTTCGAAGCCGTCGGCGGCGATGGTGAAATCGTACCAGCCGGCGCTGTCCGCCCGGCTCCAGCGCCGGCTCGCGGTCGCGCCCGGCGCCACCGTCAGCGTGCCCTGGTCCCCCGCTGGCATCGGCATCCCAGCCATCCTCGAGCCGCTTGCCGGCCTCGACCGTGTAGCGGCGCGGGATGCGGTCGAGATGCAGATTGTCGTAGACGCGAAACACCGCCCCTTGGGCGCCGGTGTTGGCGAAGTCCAGCGTCACCCGGCCGCCGGCCGCGACGCGGGCATTCACATGCAGCTCGCAGGGCAGCGCCCGCGACGGCCGCGTCCCAGCCTCCTGATAGAGCGGCTGCGGCGTATCGGGCGTGGTTCTGGCTCGGCCTCGCATCCGGCTGGAACGGCGGGCCGGCATCCTAGGCGATCAAGATGACAGACAGACGTCGCGGAGACGAAGAGCCGATGCGGCCCGACCCCTTTGATCATATGATTCGTTCAACGACATCGTGAGGGACGGCCGAGTGAAGATCACCGCGATCGAGACGCATGTCGTCAATGCCGGGCTGCGCAACTGGGTGTTCGTCCGGGTGCTGACCGACCAGCCCGGCCTCTACGGCTGGGGCGAGGCGACGCTGGAATGGAAGACCCGCGCCGTCACCGGCGCGGTCGAGGACATCGCGCCGCTGCTGATCGGCCGCGACCCGCGCGACATCGAGGCCGCGGTGCGGGCGGTGAAGAAGCAGGGCTTCTGGATGCTGGGCGTGATCGGCATGACCGCGCTATCGGGCGTCGAGATCGCGCTGTGGGACATCCTGGGCAAGGCGCTGGGCGTGCCGGTGTGGCGCCTGCTGGGCGGCAAGCTGCGCGACCGGGTGCCGGTCTACACCCATCTCGGCATGGGCGAGATGAACGCGGTCTACGGCACCATGGAGGCGGGCCCGCTGGTCGAGCGCGGCCTGGCCGTGGTCGAGGCCGGCTACGACGCCTTCAAGATCGTCAACGTGCCCTACACCCACTACACCGCCGGCGTCGCCCAGATCGACAGCCTGGGCCGGGCCATGGCCGATCTGCGCGCCGCGGTCGGACCCGGCGTCGAGATCATGGTCGACTTCCACGGCCGCCCCGCCTCGCCCACCGCCGCCCTGGCCTATATCGAGGCGCTGGCCCCGGCCCGGCCGCTGTTCGTGGAGGAGCCGATCCCGCCCGGCGACGTGGCGTCGATGAAGCAGATCGCGGCGCGATCACCGGTGCCGGTCGCGGCCGGTGAGAGGCTGACCAGCGCCCTGGAATTCGCGCCGCTGCTGGATGCCCGTGCCATCGCCATCGCCCAGCCCGACCTGTGCCATTGCGGCGGGCTGACCGAGGCGCGGCGGATCGCGGCGCTGGCCGAGGTCGCCGGCTGCGGCATCGCCCCGCACAACCCGCTGGGGCCGATCGCCGGGGTGGCGGCGCTGCATTACGACGTGGCGACGCCGAACTTCGTGATCCAGGAGGAGATGACCGGCGCCGTGCCCTGGTATTTCGAGGTGGTCCAGGGCCCGATCCGGCGCGAGGGCAGCGCCTGGGCGGTGCCCGAGGCGCCGGGGCTGGGCGTCGAGGTCGACCTCAAGGTCGCCGCGAAGCATCCCTTCGAACAGGAACCCTTCCCGACCCGCGACGCCGTCATGCCCGACGGCACCGTGGTGGACTGGTGACGCGAGGAGGGCGCCTGGCACTGCACCCGCGCGGTGCTGCCGTCGATGCTGGAGCGCAGCGGACGTTCGGTCCGTGAGCACCGGAAGCGCAGGAACCGCCATCAGGCGGCCGCGCCGGCGCGTTTCCAAACGGTCTCTAAGGCTCGGTCATCTCGACCCGCACCAGCACCTTGTCGATGCGGTTGCCGTCCATGTCCATGACCTCGTAGCGCATCCCGTTCTCGACGAAGCTCTCCGCCACCTTCGGCATGCGGCCGAGGTGCCAGAGCACGAAGCCGGCCAGGGTGTGGTAGTCGTCCTCCGGCGAACGCAGGCCGCGCAGGCGCAGCAGCCGCTCGACCTCGTCGATCGGGGTCATGGCGTCGACCAGCCAGCTGCCGTCTTCGCGCCGCACGATCGAATAGCCGTCGGCGTCGATGCTGAGGTCGCCGACCTCGCCCGCGATCGCCGACAGGATATCGCTGGGCGTCACCAACCCCTCGACGCTGCCGTATTCGTCCACCACCACCGCGAGGTGGATGGCGGAGCTGCGGAAGGTCTGCAGCAGCTTCAGCGCCGGCGTGCCGTCCGGCACCACCAGCGGCGGGCGCATGGTCTCGGCGATGTCGAAGGGCCCGCCCTGCAGCATGCGGTCGAGCATGTCCTTGGTCTGGACCATGCCTTCGAGCTCGTCCAGCGAGCCGCGCGCCACCGGGAACCGGCTGCACCCGCTCGACGAGATGGTCTTGCGGATCTCGTCCGGGCTGTCGTCGAGGTCGATCCACACCATCTCGTGCCGCGGCGTCATGATCGAACGCACCGACCGGTCGGCCAGGCGCAGCACGCCCTCGATCATCTCGCGCTCGGCCTCGACGAAGACGCCGGCCTCGGTGCCCTCGGCGATCAGCGACTTGACCTCTTCCTCGGTCACCGTCTGGCCCTGGACCGAGGAGATGCCAAGCAGGCGCAGCACCAGCTCGGTCGACCGCTGCAGCAGCCACACCACCGGTGCGCCGACCGAGGCGATCCGCTGCATCGGCCGAGCGACCCGGGCGGCGATGGTCTCGGCGTGGTTCAGGGCGATGCGCTTCGGCACCAGCTCGCCGACGATCAGCGAGAAATAGGTGATGGCGAACACCACCAGGGCGAAGGACAGCCCGTCGGCCCAGGGCCCGACCACCGGCTGGGTCGCCAGCCAGTCGCGCAGCGGCACCGACAGGGTGGCGCCGCCGAAGGCGCCGGCGAAGATGCCGACCAGGGTGATGCCGACCTGCACGGTGGACAGCAGGCGGCTGGGATCTTCGGCCAGGGTGAGGGCGGCGCGGGCGCCGCGATGGCCCGCCTCGGCCATGCCTTGCAGGCGGGCCCGGCGGGCGTTGACCAGCGCCATCTCCGACATCGCGAAGAAGGCGTTGACCAGGATCAGCAGCACGACGATGACGATTTCGACGATCATCGGCGGATGCTAGACGGAGGTTCGTCCGTCTCTTCGGTTTCGGCAGGCATGATGCCGATGAGATAGCCGGTCAGGCGCCCCCGCGTCCACCGTCACGGCCGTCATCATCCGACAGGCCGGCGATCAGCGCTGCCACGAAGGGCGCGGCGATGGCATCCCCGGGGTCGACGGCGCCTCGATGATGGCGAATCCGGTCATCCTGTCCTTCAGAACGGGATCATGGGCCGAATCGATCCCGGGATCCCGGCCTGCGCGGCACCGCGCGGGCTTCCGGTCCGGCCCCCGCTCCTGTATGAGGCCGGGATCCCCATGAGAGCCGAGAGGCCATGTCGCGCCAGCCGATCTTCAACGTCCCGCCGATCACAATGTGGCTCAGCGTCGTCCTGGTCGCCGTCTTCGCCGCGATCCACCTGCTGCCGGAGACGCTGTGGGGACCGATCATCAACCGCATGGTCGTGGTCCCGGTTTACTTTGAGGAACTCGACCGGTGGACGGCACTGGATGCGCTGACGGTCATCTCCTCGCTGGTGTTCTACGCCTTCATCCATGTCGAGCCGATCCACCTGGTCGCCAATCTCGGCTTCTTCCTGGCCTTCGGCAGCGTCTGCGAACGCCAGTTCGGCAAGCGCCGCTACATCGTGCTGCTGCTGGCCACCACGGTGGCGGCGGCGCTGGTCCAGGTCGCCGCCAGCTGGGGGCAGGAGATCCAGCTGTACGGTGCCTCGGGCGCGGTGTCCGGCTGCATCGGCGCGTTCTGCCGGCTGATGCTGGCGACCCACGACCCGGCCCGGCGGCGGCTGGCGATGAACCTGATCGGCTTCACCGTCATCGCCAACGTCCTGTTCGCCCTGCTGGGGGGCGGGCTGATGGGGCTGGACGCCCAGATCGCCTGGCAGGCCCATATCGGCGGCTTCCTGGCCGGCATCCTCCTCGGCACGCCGAAGCGCGCATAGGCCCGGCGTCACAATCCTGAAGACTCGACGTTGCAGCCCGTGGACGCCCCGCCTATATGACCGTGGGAGCGACGCTGCCCGCGGGCGGCATATCATTGATTGGGGGTCCCGGCGGTGCCTCACCGAGGGCCAGACGCGACCTGCTGAAGGAATGAGGAAGAGATGAGCAAAGTCATCGGTATCGACCTCGGCACCACGAATTCCTGCGTTGCCATCATGGACGGGGCGCAGGGCCGTGTGATCGAGAACGCGGAAGGCGCGCGCACCACGCCGTCGATCGTCGCCTTCACCGAATCGGGTGAGCGGCTGGTCGGTCAGGCGGCCAAGCGCCAGGCCGTGACCAACCCCGAGAACACCATCTTCGCGGTCAAGCGCCTGATCGGTCGCCGCTACGACGACCCGATGACCCAGAAGGACAAGGACCTGGTGCCGTACCAGATCGTGTCCGGCGACAATGGCGACGCCTGGGTCCAGTCGCGCGGCGAGAAGTTCGCCCCCAGCCAGATCAGCGCCTTCATCCTGCAGAAGATGAAGGAGACGGCCGAGAACTTCCTGGGCGAGAAGGTCACCCAGGCGGTCATCACCGTCCCGGCCTACTTCAACGACAGCCAGCGCCAGGCCACCAAGGATGCCGGCCGGATCGCCGGGCTGGAGGTGCTGCGCATCATCAACGAGCCGACGGCGGCCGCCCTGGCCTACGGCCTGGACAAGAAGGCCAGCGGCACGATCGCGGTCTACGACCTCGGCGGCGGCACCTTCGACGTCTCGGTGCTCGAGATCGGCGACGGCGTGTTCGAGGTGAAGTCGACCAATGGCGACACCTTCCTCGGCGGCGAGGATTTCGACGCCAAGATCATCGACTATCTGGCCGACGAGTTCAAAAAGGAGCAGGGCATCGACCTGCGCAAGGATCGCCTTGCGCTGCAGCGCCTGAAGGAAGCGGCCGAGAAGGCCAAGATCGAGCTGTCCTCTTCGGTGCAGACCGAGGTCAACCTGCCCTTCATCACCGCCGACGCCACCGGGCCGAAGCACCTGAACATCAAGCTGACCCGGGCGAAGCTCGAGGCGCTGGTCGACGACCTGATCCAGCGCACGGTCGAGCCATGCCGCGCCGCGCTGCGCGACGCCGGGCTGAAGGCCAGCGAGATCGACGAGGTGATCCTGGTCGGCGGCATGACCCGCATGCCCAAGGTCATCGAGACGGTGAAGCAGATCTTCGGCAAGGAGCCGAACCGCGGTGTCAACCCGGATGAGGTCGTGGCCATCGGCGCGGCGATCCAGGGCGGCGTGCTGAAGGGCGAGGTCAAGGATGTCCTGCTGCTCGACGTCACCCCGCTGTCCCTCGGCATCGAGACGCTGGGCGGCGTGTTCACCCGGCTGATCGAGCGCAACACCACGATCCCGACCAAGAAGAGCCAGACCTTCTCGACCGCCGAGGACAACCAGACCGCGGTGACCATCCGCGTGTTCCAGGGCGAGCGCGAGATGGCGGCCGACAACAAGCTGCTGGGCCAGTTCGACCTGGTCGGGCTGCCGCCGGCCCCGCGCGGCATGCCGCAGGTCGAGGTCACCTTCGACATCGACGCCAACGGCCTGGTCAATGTCAGCGCCAAGGACAAGGCGACCGGCAAGGAGCAGGCGATCCGCATCCAGGCCTCGGGCGGCCTGTCGGACGGCGACATCGACAAGATGGTGCGTGACGCCGAGGCCAATGCCGTGGCCGACAAGGCGCGGCGCGAGGTGGTCGAGGCCAAGAACCACGCCGATGCGCTGGTCCACACCACCGAGAAGCAGCTGGTCGAGCACGGCGACAAGGTCGATGCGGCCGAGAAGGCCGCGGTCGAGAGCGCGATCGCCGAGCTGAAGACGGCGCTGACCGGCGAGGACGCGGCCCAGATCAAGGCCAAGACCGACGCGCTGGCCCAGGCCGCGATGAAGATCGGCGAGGCCATGTACAAGGCCAGCCAGGAGACCGGCGCCGCCCCCGAGGGCGAGCAGGCTTCGGCGAAGCCGGAAGAGGGCGTGGTCGACGCCGATTTCGAGGAAGTCGACGACGACAAGAAGAAGAAGTCGGCGTGACCGCGACTCGGTGATCGCGACACACGATTGAGGGCAGACACCGCCCCCGCGAGGTCCCCGACGGGGCCGCGCGGGGGCGGTTTTCATCCGGGCCGGGGCCGTGCGGCTCTCCCGGTGCGGCACGAGGATGCGGATGGCGAAGCAGGACTTTTACGAGCTCTTGGGGGTTGCGCGCGGCGCCGGCGCGGACGAGATCAAGAAGGCCTACCGCAAGCTGGCGATGCAGTTCCACCCGGACCGCAACCCCGGGAACAAGGACGCCGAGCACAAGTTCAAGGAAATCAGCGAGGCCTATGACGTCCTGAAGGACGATCAGAAGCGCGCCGCCTATGACCGCTTCGGCCATGCCGCCTTCGAGGGCGGCGGCGGTCCGCGCGGCGGCGGCGGGCCCGATTTCGGCTCCGGCGGCTTCGCCGACATCTTCGAGGAGATGTTCGGCGACTTCATGGGCGGGCGGCGCGGCGGTGGCGGCCAGCGCGCCCAGGCCGGCCGCGGCGCCGATGTCCGCTTCAACCTCGAGATCTCGCTGGAAGACGCGTTCCAGGGCAAGCAGGCCACGGTCAAGGTGCCGTCCTCGATCGCCTGCGAGGTCTGCGACGGGTCGGGCGCCGAACCCGGCAGCCAGCCGGTGACCTGCCCGACCTGCGGCGGCGCCGGCCGGGTCCGCGCCTCACAGGGCTTCTTCACGGTCGAACGCACCTGCCCCGGCTGCGGCGGCCAGGGCCGAGTGATCAAGAACCCCTGCCGCGCCTGCAGCGGCTCGGGCCGCACCCGCAAGGACAAGACGCTGAAGGTCGACATCCCGCCGGGCGTCGACGACGGCACCCGGATCCGCCTGTCGAACGAGGGCGAGAGCGGCGCGCGCGGCGCCCCGCCCGGCGACCTCTACATCTTCCTGTCGATCCGGCCGCACGCGCTGTTCCAGCGCGACGGCGCCGACCTGTTCTGCAAGGCGCCGATCCCGATGGCGACGGCGGCGCTGGGCGGGCCGATCGAGATCCCGGCGATCGACGGCGGCCGCGCCAAGATCACGGTGCCGGCCGGCACCCAGTCCGGCGCCCGCTTCCGGCTGCGCGGCAAGGGCATGTCGGTGCTGCGCTCGCCCGGCCGCGGCGACATGTATGTCGAGCTGCAGGTCGAGACCCCGGTCAACATCAGCAAGCGCCAGCGCGAACTGCTCGAGGAGTTCGAGCGCGAGGGCGGCGGCGGCAGCAGCCCGGAAAGCCAGGGCTTCTTCGCCAAGGTGAAGGAATTCTTCAAGGAATGAGGATCGCGACCCGATGACCGCCGGCGACACCCCGCGCCCGATCGAGGGCGCCCTGAAGCTCGGCATCACCGGGGCGGCCGGCCGCATGGGCCGGATGCTGATCCAGACCGTGCTGGATGTCACCGACGGTTCGGTGGTGCTGCACGGCGCCATCGCCAATGAGGGCAGCGCCGCGGTCGGCCAGGATGCCGGCCTGCTGGCCGGACGGGCGGCCTGCGGCGTCACGGTCGGCGACGATCCGGTGCAGCTGTTCGCCACCGCCGACGCGGTGGTCGACTTCACTCGGCCCGAGGCCTCGGTGCGCTTCTCCGCGCTGGCGGCGCAGGGCAAGGCGGTGCATGTGGTCGGCACCACCGGCTTCTCGGCCGAGGATCTGGCGGCGCTGGGTCGTGCCGCGCGGCACACACCGGTGGTGCAGTCCTACAATATGGGCCTGGGCATCAACGTGCTGGCCGCGCTGGTGCGCCAGGCGGCACGGGCGCTGGATGCCGGCTGGGACATCGAGGTGGTGGAGATGCACCACCGCCACAAGATCGACGCCCCCTCCGGCACCGCGATCCTGCTGGGCCGCGCCGCCGCCGAAGGCCGCGGCGTCGACTTCGATGCCGCGCGCGCCGTCGACCGCGACGGCAGGCGCCCCGACGGCGCCATCGGCTTCGCCACGCTGCGCGGCGGCGACGTGGTCGGCGAGCACACGGTGATCCTGGCCGGCGCCGGCGAGCGCATCGAGCTGGCGCACCGGGCGACCGACCGCGGCATCTTCGCCCGCGGCGCGCTCAAGGCCGCGCTGTGGGGCCGCGGCCGCGCCCCCGGCCTCTACTCCATGACCGACGTGCTGGGCCTGGGCTGACGCCCGGATTTCGCGGCCCGCGGCCGACCCGAATCCCTAAGCCGCGGCGCTGGTCCGCGCCGCTTCCCAGGCCAGCAGCGCCTGTTTCTTGTCGGCGCCCCAGCGGTAGTTGTGGATGACGCCGCTGGAGCGGATGACGCGGTGGCAGGGGATCAGCACCGAGACCGGGTTGGACCCGACCGCGCCGCCGACGGCCCGGCTGGCGGACGGGCGGCCGATCGCGGCGGCGACGTCGCCATAGCTTGCGACCCGGCCGGAGGGGATCGACAGCAGCGCCTCCCACACCTTGACCTGGAAGTTGGTGCCGCGCAGCAGCACCGGCAGCGGCAGGCTGCCTGTCGCGGGGCCCGCGACCGGCGCGAACATCCGCGCCGCAACCTCCGCCGTCGCCGCCTGGTCGCGCACCAGTTCGGCCCCCGGCCATTCGCCGGCGAATTCGGCGATCGCCGCGGCCTCGCCGCCGACCACGAAGCTGAACCAGCACACGCCGCGGTCGGTGGTGCCGATCAGGCTGGGGCCGAACGGGCTGGCATGGAGGCCCCAGCGGATGGTCAGCCCGGCGCCGCGCCCCTTCCAGTCGCCCGGCGTCATCGCCTCGCAGGTGACGAACAGGTCGTGCAGCCGCGACGGGCCGGACAGGCCGGTGTCGAGCGCCGCGTCGAGCAGGCTGGTCGGCGCGCTGAGCAGCCGCTTGGCGTGGTCGAGCCGCAGATACTGGACGAAACGCTTCGGGCTGATGCCGACCCAGCGCGAGAACACCCGCTGGAAGTGGTGCGGGTGCAGCCCGACCTCGGCGGCCAGCGCGGTCAGGTCCGGCGGATCCTCGCGTCGCTCCACCAGGATGGCGATGGCCCGGGAGATCGCCTCGTGGAAGGGCTCGTCCTCCTCGGCCGGGCTGGATGCGGGATGCGTGCTCATGGCTGTCAATGTCGTGCCGGCGGCCGCCGCCAACAACCCGGTTCTTGCGATCGCGGCCGGAGGCTCAGCCCTCCTCCGCCGCCAGCCAGTTGAGGTGCCAGCGGCTGTCCGGCGGCACCGTCCGGTCCAGGCCGTAGCCGTCGCGCTGCATGGTCAGGAAATTCGGCAGCGCCGGCGCCACCACAGTGTCCCACAGCCGCTCGACATCGCGGAAGCCGAGCAGCCGGGCCGTCGGCCGCACCGCGTCATGCGCCGCCAGTAGTTCACGCGCCTTCGCCGCCAGCCATTCGGCTTGGCGCGCCACCATCGCCTCGCCGTCGCGGCGCCGGGCCCGGGCCGCGTCCGGCCCCATGGCGAAATGCGGTCCCGGCGCATCCGCCGGCGGCAGGCGCGAGCTGTCGACGCAATCCGGCTCGATCGCCCAGAGCTGCGAGGTCTCGATCCGCCCGGCATGGTCGCCGCCGGCGCGGCCGTCGCCGTCGAAGCCCGCCGGATCGGCCTCGAAATCCGGCAGGGAGTGCAGCCGGGCCCCGACGAAAGGCTGCACCAGCCCGACCATGGTGGCGAGGTCGCGGTAGTTCTGGCCGTAATGCCCGGTCAGCAGGATCACCGCCTTGAAGCCGATGCGGTCGGCGGCGCGCAGCTGGTAGCAGATCGATTTGAAATGGTGCCAGGGCGGCACCGCCGTCATCCAGTCGCGCGCCACCTCGCCCACCGTATCGCGGGCCCAGATCGCGTAGTCGCCGACCTCATGGATGTGCCAATGGTCCGGCGGGGCGACGATGCCGCCGCCGAGTCGCGCCGCGGCACAGGCGATGCCGTGCGCCTTCAGGGTGTCGAGCCCGACCGCGTTGTGCGGGCCGTGCGGTTCGCACAGCCCGTAGGTCAGGTACAGCACCGGCGATTCGGCGAAGCGGCGTTCCAGCTGATCCGGAAACATCCGCTCCCAGCGCACCTCGTCCATCAACCTCTCCTTCGGCGTCAGTCTTCGTCCGGCCCGGCCCCGCCGCGCAGCCGGTCCAGCGCCGCCGACAGGTCGCGCGCCAGCCCGGCGCGGTCGGCCGGCGCCAGGAAGCCGCCGATGCCGATGCGCTGGCCGTGGCTGGCCAGGGTGATGCGGTTCTGCCCGACCTCGCTGCGGTCGACCGCGACGCGCAGCCAATAGGGCTGCAGCTCGATCCGGTGCGACACGCCGCGATGGTCGCCATGCTCGATCACCAGCCGCTCCGCGGTCAGGCGGATGGTCTCCCAGCTGCGCTCGGCCCGGCGCAGGTTCAGCCGCATCAGGAAATACAGCAGCAGCGCGTCGAGGCCGTAGAAGCCGAACACCGGCCAGGCGCCGAGCGCCAGGAACAGCAGGCCGTTGAACAGGCTGGTGGCGCCGACCACGCCGATGACGATCCAAAACCCGACCCGGCCGAGGCTGCGCTTGGGACGCAGCAGGCGTTCGAACAGGATCGGACCGGGATCCGCGACGGCGCCGGTGGCGCCGATCCGGGTGAGGCTGCTGCTGCGCATGCCGAAAGCATAGTGCTGGCCCGCCGCATGGCAATGGTCGAAGCGCCCTCGCATCGCTAGGCTGCGCCGCATGAAGCCCGCCGCCATCGACGATTTCTACGCCCGCCTCGCCGCCCGCACGCCGGAGCCGGAGACCGAGCTGATCTATCACAGCCCCTTCACCCTGCTGGTCGCGGTGGTGCTGTCCGCCCAGGCGACCGATGTCGGGGTGAACAAGGCCACCGGCCCGCTCTACGCCGTCGCCGACACGCCGGAAAAGATCGCGGCGCTGGGGGTCGAGGGGCTGTCGCGCTACATCCGCACCATCGGCCTTTACAACACGAAGGCCAAGAACGTCATCGCGCTGTCGCAGATCCTGCTGCGGCAGCATGGCGGCGAGGTGCCGCGCGACCGCGCCGCGCTGGAGGCGCTGCCGGGCGTCGGCCGCAAGACCGCCAATGTGGTGCTCAACGTCGCCTTCGGCGAGCCGACCATCGCCGTCGACACCCATATCTTCCGGGTCTCGAACCGCACCGGCCTGGCCCCCGGCAAGACGCCGGACGCGGTCGAGAAGGTGCTGGAGCGGGTGACGCCGGACCGCTGGAAGCGGCACGCGCATCACTGGCTGATCCTGCACGGCCGCTACACCTGCAAGGCGCGCAAGCCGCTGTGCCCCGGCTGCGTGGTCACCGACCTGTGCGCCTGGCCGGACAAGACGGTCACGCTTCCCGCCTAGCCCGCATTTCTCACACTCCCTACACCCTGCGTCGTCTTGCGGTGAGTCGGATGCGGGGCGGGCCGCCGCAAGACGACCCTTCGGGCCGGTTGAAAATGCCGACAGGGTGCGTCGAACGGCTGGCCCGATGCCACCGCATCGCGCTGCGCCGCTCTCCTGCCCCGTCGGCATTTTGAACCGGCACAGGACGCAGGGAGTGTGAGAAATACGGGCTGGATCCCGAACGGAAGCTCCCCCCACCCGGGAAGGGATGGGGGAATCCCATTCCGGGGTGGGGGGAGCCATGCCGAGTCGCCGAACCTCAGGCCCATCGCGGTGGGGGGAGCACCGCGAGGGGCGTCAGACGAACACGAAGTCCGCGGCCGTGAGGTGGGCGGCCTCGACATGTTCCAGGGTGACGTGGTTGCCGCCGCCGAGATCCAGCACGGCGCCATCCGCGCTGTCGCTGAGATGCGCCAGCGGGTCGAAACCGTGACCGAAGCCGACCAGGCTGATCCGGTCCTGGTTCACGTTGAAGTCGGTGATGGTGTCGTTGCCGGCCTGAAGATTGTGGAAGGTGAAGGTGTCCGCGCCGCCATTGCCGGTGAGGATGTCGTTGCCGGCGCCGCCCTCGATGTGGTCGGCCCCGTCGCCGCCGATGACCCGGTCGTTGCCGGCGTCGCCGAACAGCTGGTCCCCGGCGGTGGCGTTCGCCGCGGTGGTGGTGAAGGCCTGGACCAGGTCGTCGCCGTCGCCGCCATGGCTGATGTCGGACGCGGTGTCGCTGCCGATAATCTGGTCGTTGCCGGCACCGCCGAAGACGGTGTCGCCGGTGGCGTCGTTCCACTGGATGACGTCGTCACCGCCGTCGCCGAACACGGTGTCGTGGCCGGCCATGCCGCCGATGTGGTCGGCACCGTCGCCGCCATGGACGATGTCGTCGCCCGCGCCGGTGTTGATGGTGTCGTCCCCGGCCCCGCCGTTCAGGTGGTCGGCACCGTCGCCGCCGCTGATATTGTCATTGCCGTTGCCGCCGTCGATCCGGTCCGCGCCGCTGCCGCCGATGATCGTGTCGTTGCCGTCGCCGCCATCGATCCGGTCGGCACCGGTGGCCGCCGCGGCGGTGGTGGTGAAGCCCTGGAGGACATCGTCGCCCGCGCCGCCGAAGATCACGTCGGCCGCGACGTCGCTGCCGGTGATGGTGTCGTTGCCGTCGCCGCCGAAGACGGTGTCCCCGGTCGGGTCGTTCCAGGCGATGACGTCGTCGCCGGCATCGCCGAAGACGGTGTCGTGGCCGGCCATGCCGCCGATGTGGTCGGCACCGCTGCCGCCATGGACGATGTCGTCGCCCGCGCCGGCGTTGATGGTGTCGTCGCCGGCCCCGCCGGAGAGGTGGTCGACACCGCCATTGCCGGTGATGGTGTCGTCGCCGTTGCCGCCCTGGATGACGTCGTTGCCGTCGCCACCGATCAGGGTGTCATTGCCGTTGCCGCCGAACAGGTGGTCGCCCGCGGTGGCGTTCGCGGCGGTGGTGGTGAAGGCCTGGATGACGTCGTCGCCATCGCCGCCATGGCTGATGTCGGCCGCGGTGTCGCTGCCGATGATGTGGTCGTTGCCGGCACCGCCGAAGACGGTGTCGCCGGTCGGATCGTTCCAGGCGATCACATCGTCGCCGGCGTCGCCGAAGACGATGTCGTGGCCAGCCATGCCACCAATGGTGTCGTTGCCGGTGCCGCCATGGACGATGTCGTCGCCGGCGCCGGTGTTGATATTGTCGTCGCCGGCCCCACCGAACAGGTGGTCATTGCCGGCATTGCCCGCGATGGTGTCGTTGCCGTCCTCCCCCAGCACCAGGTCTGCTGAATCGGAGCCCGTCAGAACATCGTCGCCGTTGGTTCCATGCAGAAGGCTCATCGCCTTGCTCCCGCAGATGTTGTTGAGGTTCTGAACCTCGGGGAGCCGGGTTACCCGATGATGTCACGCGAGATCTATCGGGTGACATATGAAATCTTTGGCAATTCAGAGATTGCCCAACAAATTCTTAAGGATCCCGATTTGGCATCTTATGCAGCAGACCGCATCACCTGTCCGCGATCGCTCAGCACCTCTCCTGCGGCGTCAGCGCAGCAGCGCCTCGGGCTCGATGGCGCCCAGGGCGGCGACGAAATCCGTCATGTCGGCCGTCAGCCGGGCGAGGCCCTTGGTCGGGGCCAGCGTCGCCTCTTCCATATACAGCGCCCGGTTCAGCTCGATCTGCAGCGCATGGACGCCCGCGCGCGGCCGGCCGTAATGCCGGGTGGTGAAACCGCCGGCATAGGGGGTGTTGCGGGTGACGGCGTAGCCGCAGCCGGTCAGCCACTGCTCGGCCGCCTCGGTCACCGCGGGGGCGCAGGCGCTGCCGTAGCAGTCGCCCAGCACGATGTCGACCGAGCGGCCGCCGGGCGTGCGCGAGGCGCCCTGCGACGGCATCGAATGCGCATCGAGCAGGATGGTGCGGCCGAATTCGGTCCGGGTCTCGTCGACCAGCCGGCGCAGCGCGGCGTGATAGGGGGTGTAGTAGCGCTCGACCCGCTCCACCGCCTCGGCGAAGCGCAGCTTGCCGCGGTAGATGTCCTTCCCCTGGGCGACGATGCGGGCGATGGTGCCGAGCCCGGCGACGACGCGCGGCGAGCGGGTGTTGACCCAGCCCGGCAGCGCATCGTCGAACATCTCGGGGTCGAGCTCGAAGGCCTCGCGGTTGACGTCGAGGAAGGCGCGCGGGAACAGCGCGCGCAGCAGCGGCACGCCACGCGCCGGCACCTCGCCGAAGATCTCGTCGACGAAGCCGTCCTCGGACCGGCGCAGCGTGTGCGGGTCGAGCCGCGCGGCGTCGAGGAACGCCCTCGGGTAGTCGCGGCCGCTGTGCGGCGAGGCGACGACGACGGGAAGGCGGGGGCCCGACGGCAGGGCGATCGCCACCGCGTCGGACGCCGGCGACTGCGAGGCGAGTTGACCATCCATGCCACCGTCATATCCCAGCGCCCGAGGGCTGTCGACGGTGCCAGTTGAGCTATATGGTTTGACGCTTGCACCCTCCAGGGGATGATGCTACATCGGCGCTCCCGCGGACGACCGGCTTCGGTCGTCCTTCCCGGTGCCGGGCGCGTAGCTCAGCGGGAGAGCACTACGTTGACATCGTAGGGGTCACAGGTTCAATCCCTGTCGCGCCCACCACCGGACCTCCAGGAAATCAAAGGCTTAGAGAGCCATCCCCTCCCGGGGGACCCGCAGAGTCATGCAGAACAGCGCAGGAACGTGCCAGGAGATTGGCACAACTTTGACACACGGATGTTCCCGGTAGGTTCGTTCAGCGCGAGAAAACGTGCTCGATGCGCAGAGACCTTGACAACGCAAACTCTAGTTGCATATGCGACCCCGAAATGCAGAATGTAGTGATTCGACGCAGGTGCGCGGTCGCCAGGCGGAAGAGGGGATGCCTATGGCGGTTACATTGGCCCATGCTGCGGGACATTCAGTGAAGCGAAGCAAATATACGCCTCCTTCAACCGTCCAGGACGTGTCGCTCAATTCCCTGATTCGTGGAACAAATCGCCTCAATGCGAAGGTGCGCCAGCTCAAGCTTGGCGGCGATCTGCAGAGAGGCGATTACGGCGACCAAATCCTCCACTGCGCCGGAGATCTCAGTTTGGCGGCCGCGCCGTCAGTAGCGATCATCGGTACTCGCGAGGTATCCTTTGAGGGCGCTGCACGAGCGCGACGGATTGCAAAGGAATTGGTTCCTTACGGCATCGTCGTCGTCTCAGGCTTGGCCCGCGGCGTTGATACAGAGGCAATGACCTCGGCCATCCGGCACGACGGCAGAACGATCGGTGTGATTGGCACTCCGATCACGCAAGCGTATCCTGCCGAGAATTCGGAACTTCAGGAGACAGTTTATTTAGATCATCTCTTGATCTCGCAGTTCGGGGTCGGGGCTTCCGTATTCAAAGCCAATTTCCCCACTCGGAACAGGTTAATGGCAGTGATGTCGGACGCCACTATCGTTATAGAAGCTTCAGATACTTCTGGAACTCTTCATCAGGCTGCAGAATGTATGCGCATTGGTCGACCACTATTCATTGCCAAGGCTGTGGCAGAGAATAGGTCCTTGAGCTGGCCGGGCAAGTTTGTCGGCAAGCCAAATTGCTATGTGCTTGAACGAACCGATGACGTTTTGGCGGTATTGCGGGCGAGCAACATTTTAGATGCCGATTAAGATACATGCGTTTTGCGCGTCGCGTACCTGGACGGACGGTGTCAAGTGGCGCGACGAGGATTATTCAGCAAACTTCTTTAAGAAGACCGTAAAGGGAGAGAGGGTAACTCGTGAGTACAAATTCCCGGTTTCTGGAATAAAAATCGGAATCGGCCCCGGAAACTCTGATGTGGTTCTGGGCGAATTCGCTCGATGGGCCGTTGGTCGCTTACGGCGCATTCACGATCGCCCGATCACGCTTGTGCCGATCCCCAATTCTAGTGCTGTAGTCGGCAACAGCACCCCATTCCGAACGGCGATCTTGGCGGAAAGGGTGGCGCAGGCTTCAAATGGGGACGTCCAAATGCTTCCATGCCTTAGATGGGCAAAGGCGATGGACCCCTCCCATAAGGGAGGGTCACGCGACCCCTACGCTTTGAAGGCACAGATGAGGCTGACCGGGGACCCTAAGGGCCAAATTGTCCTGTTTGATGATGTGGTGACTACGGGCTCGCATTTCATTGCCGGCTACAATTTGCTGCGAGAAAATGGGTACTCAGTTCGAGGAGCAATCGCCGCCGTGCGAAGCCTGCTCCCCGAAGACGAACAGCCTGTCGTGTTCAACATCGAACCGTTCGAGATCAGGTTGCCGGAGGATTGGTTTGGTGGAATCTCCCTCCAGGATTTTCTTTCATCAGGCAACTGAGATCTGCATTAGCTTTGCGCTCGATATTGATCCTCATTGCTCTGCTCCTCCCTTCCCCCGCCCTCGCCGCGGTCCAGGTCGTCGACGGCGACACGATCCGCCTCGACGGCGAGCGGATCCGGCTTTGGGGCTTCGATGCGCCCGAGCGCGGCCAGACCTGCATGATCGACGGTCGCGAGCGCGCGATCGGCGCCGAGGCGACCGAGGGGCTGACCGCCATACTCGCCGGCGGCGAACTGAGCTGCCGGACGCGAGACCGGGACCGATACGGACGGACCGTCGCTGAGTGCTGGGCCGGCCGGCAGAGCATCGGCGACGCCATGGTGCGCAGCGGCTGGGCTTGGGCATTGCCGCGGTACAGTCGGAACGCCTATCTGCCGGCGCAGGAGGAGGCCGAGCGCGCCAAGCGCGGCGTCTGGGCCGGGGATGCGAACTGCGAGGCGCCGGCACGGTTCAGGCAAGAGGGCCGGCACTAGGACACCGCCCTCTCATGGCGGTCTCTCGATGTATGAAAAGATCTAGCGGCGAGCACTCCCTAAGGAACCGCTGCACCGAGCTTGTTCCCGGATTTTCAATCCAGCTGAATCAATGGCTTGGCCGGATCGGAGGCGTTACCGCCGTGATCAGAAAGGGAACGAACCGGCACAAAATCCTGGCTCGCGTTTTGGATTTGTTCCGTCCTGGCGAACGCGGCTTAGGCTGCGCGATACAGCAGCCCCCTAACGTCCAATGCGATCTTGACCGCGTCGCGGCGCGCGGCGGTCCCCAACCACAGCTTCTCAAGCCGACTGCGCTCGATCGGTCCGACCAAGTCGGATGGCCGGCTGAGCAACCGGGTTCCAAAAGAGGGACGTCCGTCGGCATGGAGGACCATCCACGGCTCCCATCCGAGGCCAATCATTCGATCGATGAACGCATCGGCGTCGATTTCGGCGGGGTCGCAGGGGGCTTTCGTGAGAGGCTGGGCCTTCGCTGCGACGCTCATACCTCGGCCTCTCTGCGGCCAAGAGTACGGCCGCGGCCAAACGCCATGTTGAAAAGCGTACCCAAACTGGGCACATTGGCAAGCGTCATCAATGGCTCCAGAAAAGCCGTTGTTGGAAGGTCCCGGCTGCTACCGGGTCCGTCGATTTGGCGGCGGGGCTGCGCCTCAGAAACACACCCCGCCGCTGCTCCTCATATCAACGCATCATATGCGATAGCCAATGGCGGTGGCGAGGGGCAGGCGCGGTCCCGGGCGCAATCCAGATGAAATTCCCAAAACGCCCGGTCTTCGTCCGGTCCGCTGTTCGTCCCAGTGGACGGCTCCTACCTCCTGATGATTATGGCCACCTTGAGTGCTGTTCAGGAAGCGCCGGGAAGGGTCAAACCATTGGCGTTTTGGATCATATTCTGACCGCTCGATGGCCTACGTGAGAATCGTCCGAGCCGGCTCCTAAACCCCGACGCTTCCTCTTGGAACGGATTATAGGACCGGAGCGCGCGGATAATACTACTGCATTAAATATAATTTGGGCCCTGAGCAGCGCCTATCGAGGTCTTGGCGCATCCTGCCCGCGGCCAATGCGAGCGCGTCTCCTACCAGGGTGCGCCCGGCTCGCCGCCAACTTGCTTCCGATCCGTCTCTGACGCGGAGCTGGCGCCGGATTTAGGCCGATCAATCAACGACGCTGATGGGGCGAAAGACTGCCAGCAACGCGGTCGATGGATCAGCCATCACGCCGTGGCGTACATGTCCGCCCTCGTTTAGGCTGATTTCGGGCAGGAGGCAGCCGATGCGCGTCGTTAGCGAAACGCCGGAAGAAGAGATCGAACGCCGGCGCGCGGAGAAGGTCCGCGTTCGGGCCGAGCAACAAGTGCGCCTCGCTCTACAGCACCTTGCCGCGAACGCCATGCGGATCACCCGTGGGGCGGGAGATGCTGAGGAGTTGGAACTCGCTGCCCGAGAGTATGTAAAGACGCTCGACGCATATCGGAAGGTCGCAAAGATCGGGCCTAGCGTCGACAAGGTCAGGCGCATGCTCGATGTGGGGATGGATTACGATGCGCTGGAGCGCATGCAGTATCCCGACCGGACCAAGACCGAGGGCGAAGAGATGATAGTCCGCGGCTCGCTGCAGGTTGCGGCCTCGCGGCTGATCGGACAGCGACTGCAAGAATTGGCGGGCCGCGACGAGATCCAGCGAGGCCTGGGGTTGCTCAAGGAGGCTCGCGAGGCTCGGGAAGAGGAGCGCCGATTGGAGCGCATGGAAGAAAAAGCCGCTCACAAAGCCGGCAGACCGTCCCGGGTGGTACGGAACGTGAGCCCGCCGAAGGGCTACTTCAGGTCGACGCGACAGAAGAAGGCACACTGACGGCCTCCCAGGTCGATCTCAGGCGATCGGCCGGCGTCATCGTCCGGCAATGTGGTTCGCGGGCGCCGGCGGAAGCCAGGAAGCGAATGGAGCGACTTCGACTCGATGGCGATGAAGATCGGCGGAGGCCTGGCGCCCCCCGGAATTGGATTAGACTTCGGGTAAGCGATCTGAGATTATCCCCTATTCTCGGGGGAATATTATGCCGTCGTCGTCAGACGACTCGTGGGAACTGCTGCTGCTGATCCCGCTGATTTATGGGATATGGTCAATATTCGGCAGCCCGAACACCACGATAGCAAACTGGATCTGGCCCAACGATCCAGCCCCATGGGAATACGTTGACGCATTCTACTATCCTTATAGAGAAAATCTGACCATAGATCAGAGGCAGATGGACGTCGGATCGGTGGACAACTGCAGAATTTGGGCTCGGATTAGATCTTTGGAGCACAAGGATCAGAATTGGATCCGGGGAGATTATGAATGCGGTATAGGTCGACAGGATAAGTGGGGCGATCTATGGATATATCGCCTTACGGTTCGCTAGCAGGTTTTTATGAGGCGACGGCCCCGGGGCTCCATGCCCCGAACGACTGACTAGACGTTCCCGCCTCGGAATGTTCGAATGCCGCTGGTCGCCAGAGTTCCCCCACCGCGGCGGCCCGAGGCCCGGCCTGTGTCGGATCGCGCCGCACCGGCTGGGCCTTTGGAGAGAGCCGCGAAGGACGCTGTGTTTCAGATGGTGAAGGGGTAGCCGGCGTGGCCGGCTACTGATCGTGCCATGATCACCGCGCGAACGAGGCATCTCGACGTCGATCACAGAGACTCGTGGCGGGATCTCACGACGCGCGATCCGTTGCAGTCTCCTTCGGAACCAATTCCTTGAACGCCTCATTCAAACATGGCGCCTTGTTGGATGGGGGGATCATGGCCAGCGGGTATGACAAGGCAGACTGGACGGTTGTGTTGCAACCACTGGGCCGCGGCGGATCGGTCCTCTGCGGAACAGTTCATGGAGTCTTCGGCGGTCGCACTTCAGACGATTCGCTGCATATCAATTACGTCGGATCGAACTGGTCCGAAGGCGCCGATTTCGAACGGATGCGCCAAGCCGCCGAAGCGGCCGCCAGGGATGCGCTGGAGAACGCTTGTCAGGGCGACCGCGGAGGGTGACCAAGCCAACGGCTTTGACCCCGCCGACTGGGCGGTGAAATGGGACGGCTCCGAGGGGACCGTCGCCTGCCCGCCGTATAGCGCCCGGTTCAAGGTCTCTCGAACTGGCGTGATCCAGCTCATCTGGAAGATCGGTCCGGAACCAGGGCCAGATCACACCTCAATCGAGCGGGCTGCCAAGGCCGCGGCGGAGGCAGCCGTCGAGGGGTAGGGCCGCACGGCGGCGCACCCTGCAGGAAGTCACTTCCTACCCCCTTCGGATCATCACCCGCTCCACTTTTGGCGACATGATCCACCAACCGGTTGATCATAGCTGATGTACCGTTCTATCATTTCGCTCGAATGTTGCGTAGCGCCGACCCAAAACAGCGTCAGTCGACGCGTTCGTATATCCGGACGGGTCGATCGTTTCCGACGCTGCGGCATGTTCGACGTGAATTCCGTCTTGCCCTTTTCCCGCCCCATAGAGTTAATATATTCCTTAACAGAACCGGCTAGAATGGCGCCCCGAAAAACCGACCTCATTGCGGCACTAAAGCCGCTGCGCGTTGGCACCGTGATGTCCATCCTGGTCACCACCGAGGTCGAGGCTGCCATCGACGGTCTCGACACAAAGCGCAAGGGCCGTCTGAAAGGTATCATGGGCAAGTTGGCCGACTATGGACCGCAACACCTGCCGAACAAGCAGTTCGCGAACGAGGGCAGGTGGCCAACTGGCGAAACCAACGGCCGAAAGATCATGATCGAGGCTCTCAAGGTGCGGCAGTTTAGGGTCTATGGGCATCAGATGACTATTGACAAAAATCGGTATTTCATCGGCGTTTGCGTCGACCCCAGCAAGAAGAATAACGCCGCAGACCAGGCGTTGCTTGCGAAGGCGGCCCATTCTATGCGCCAGATTTGTGAAGCCGTGTGATTTTGGGGAGGAATAGTGCGATGGGCAAGATGACGTCGACCGATAGAGCTGAGATCATCGAAGCCGAGGAGGCGTTCGTCGTCGATGTGCAGTTCTGCATCCAGACCCTCATGAACGTGAAGGGCTGGACCCAGGCGGATCTCGCGCGCGCGCTCGACGTGTCGCCGGCCCGCGTCTCGCAGATGTTCGCTGACGATGCGCACGATCTGCGCCTGCGCACCGTGGCGCGCATCTTCGCGGCGATGGGCGAGACCTGCCGCCTTTCCAACCCCACCGTCGAGGATCGGCTGGCGAGCGATCGCGAAGCCTATGAGGCTGAATTCGGCGACACTGCGCCCCAACGCCGGCAGACCAAGGGCGGGTTCGAACTCTGGATTGAGATCGCGCGCCTGTCCGACGGCAGGTCCAGCTGGCGGGAAGGTCCCGGCAACGACAACGGTGCGGACGAGTGCCTCACGGACGCCGCCTGAGGATGGCCCGCACGCCCAAGCCCAGCGAGCCGGAAGCCACGGTGCCGGAAACCACGGCGAATGTCGAAGCGCCGGTGGAGCCCGTATACACCCGCGACGACTATAACGCCGTCGCGGGCTCTGCGGAGCTTGCACAGATCATCCTTGTCTCCAGCGCCTTCGACGTGAAGCCTGATTATTGGCGCTGCATGAAGGAACGCCCGGACAGCCTTAAACACGGCTATGACTGGGACCTCGTCAATTATAGCTATAGCCCCGAGCAAGGCGCGGCGATGTCGAACATCGATTTCAAGATCGATGTTCGCTGCAAGAGAAAGATTGTCCTGAGCGTTGACTGTTCCTATCTTGTCATCTACTCCGGCATCAAGGAGATGAACAAGGCGGCCGTCGAAGCCTTCATGCGCAGGATCGGCCGGTTTGCCGCCTATCCCTACTTCCGTGCCCATGTGAGCCAGCTGAGTTGGGAGTCGAACACCGGCCTGCCTGTTCTGCCGACCATCAGATCCTGACGGCCGCGCCGGTGGAGCCCGGCTGACGCCGCGGCCACTCACCAATTCACATCCCGCGCAGCCTGGCCCAGTCCTCCAGCGTCCGCACCGCCTCCGCCTCATGCTCCTCCCGGATGCGCCTGTGCCTGCGCCGCCTCGACCAGCCGCAGCACAGCACCGCAGCCCCGACCGCGCACAGCAGGAGCAGGGCCACGGCGAGTGCGATGCGGATCACGGCGTCGGCTTCACTTCGGCGGTCGACGCCAGCTTCTCCCTCGGCAGATAGCCGCCGATGAAGGCGCCCAGCGCGGTCCCGATGACAGCGGCGACGGAGACAGGCATCTCGGCGCCGGTACCGGCCAGGCCGGCCACGCCGTTCCACAGCCAGAGGATCACCTGATCCAGGCCCGACACGGTCGCGGTGCCGGCGACGATCGCCCCGGCCACGGCGCCGATGACCTTGCGTGAAAGGTCGGTCCAGTTACGGGTCACGGTCTCCATGAGAGCCCTCCTTGGGCAGCAAAAAGCCCGCTCGAGGCGGGCGGGTTGAACGGATCGGTGGGGGAGCGGTCAGGTGTCCAGCTTCGGGTTCCGCCGGACCTCGCCGAGATATAAAGCGTTCTGCATGTAGGTCTTCTTGCTGGCGCCCTGCTTATAGAACTCCCAGGCGGCGCCGGTCCGGTCGAGCCAGTAGAAGTGCAGCCGGCCGGCCGGGTTCCTGCATTGGCGGAAGCGCCTGCCGCAGATCGCGGCGACGACAGCCGCCAGCAGGCAGTTGCCCGGGAGCCTCATGCGTCCGGCTTCACCCCGGCCAGCACCAACCCCTTACCGAGCACGGCCGGCGCATACCGGAACCCGGAGTTCTCATGCGCGATGATGGCGGCGACGAGCGCTGCCGCGGTTGCGTAGTGCCGCACGTCGACCGTGTCGTCGGGCCCGACACCCACGCCCTTCGCGACCGCGGCGACATATGCGCTGGTGACGTTCTCCGACGGCGGCGCCCAGCGGTCGATGATGCTGCGGACGGTCTTCAGCCCGTGCTTGGACTGATAGGTCTGGAGCAGTTTGGCCAGCGCCCGGATGCCGTACTCCGGCGAGCGGAAGACGGCGAACCGGCTCTCGGCCTTCTGTTCCGGCGTCATCTCGGCCGGCGACGCCAGGCCAAGCCACTTTGTCGGCGGCTTGCCTCGATCGATGTTCCCCGGGTTGTTGTTGCGGATGCCTCGGGCGGCGGTCATGACGGCCTCCTGAAATGGAAAGCCCCGCTTGAGGCGGGGCTGGTTCACTCGGTGGCGCCGAGGCGCCTAATATGCCGGACGGCCCTGGACCTCCGCCCGTCGCATGTCTCGATCGCTTGGCGCGCCGCTTCCCTGTCGCGCTGCCGGCCCTCGACCTGCTCCGCCGTGGTGGTCGGCAGCACGATCGGCTCGAACTCGACGGCGCACTGCAGGGCGATGCCGCGCGGTGCCCGCGGCATGTCCACCGGCGCCATAGTGGGCGGCGCGGTCGCGGCGTCTCCGCAGGCGGCGAGAGCGAGCAGCAGCAGGAGCGCCCTCATCGCGGCCGCGCTGGCTTGACTAGGCTGTTGACGGTGGTCTCCATCGTGTCGACGCGGCCGGTCAGCTTGTCGACATCGCTGCGCAGCGTCCCCACCTGCTCGCCGGTGGCGAACCCGGACTGCGTGCGCTTCATCTCCTCCTGCGCCTTCTTCACGTCGTCGACCGACACCTTGAGCGCCGTCTGGTCGTCGCCGATCTTGCGGACCTGGCCCGGCAGGCTGCCCAGCGTCTCGACCTTCTCGCCGATCCAGTTCACCCCCCACCCAATGGCGGCCGTCATGACCACCATGAGGATGCGGTAGCTCCAATCGGCCTTCTTTCCGGTGTCTGACATTCAGGCCCCTCCGCACATGAAAAAGCCCGCGCCGGGATTGCCGGGCGGGCTGGTGGTGATAGACTGTCGCTATTGGCAGAAAATATTGATGGAGCGATTTCTCATGGGCGGGATCTACGTCAAGTGCCCTGTGACAGGCCTCGACTTCCACACAGGTATCAACACCAACAAGAAAACGATGGAAGGCGACAACAGTTACAGAAACATGGAGTCGCAATGCCTGCATTGCGGTCAGGACCACAAGTGGTCTTCAAAGGATGCGTTTATCAAGGAGATCCCGGGCCCCGCCTCCCGCCACGACGGTAATGACACCGTGAACTAAGCGCCGCAGTGGGTATTGGCTATTTCGACTTGGCGTCGCCGATCTGCGATCATCCGGCCATTTCATGGGAGGATTTAATGACCATCGTGAAGCGCCAAACCGTGGCCGAGCGCCGTGCTGCGATGACACCAGAGGCCCGTCAGATCGAAGCATTGGAGGCCATGGCTGACGATTTGCGCCAAATACGCTTGGGCATCGAGGTTCTGGTGAAGCAGGCAATCAAGGAGCCGCAGAAGCGATAGGCAGTTCAGCGCCCGCGGGCTGCGCGGATGGCGCTCAGCGCCTGGTCGATGACGCTGAGCTTCGCGTTGGTCACGTACTCGGTATAGACGGTGAAGCCCTCCAGCGAGAGGTCGCCACGGGTGTAGCTGACGCTCGCGCTGCCCGCCGTGTGCTTCATGTTCGTCTGCACCACGGAGGAGGCGTTCGTCACCATGCCGGTCTTGTTGACGTCGGTCTTGCTGATCGTCGAGACGATGGTGCCACCGCGCATGAAGATGGCGTCGGCAGTCACATTGCCGTCGAACCGCAGGCAGCACGTCACCATGGAGGTGTAAACGAGCCCAGGAGCTGACGGGCCGCCTGTGACGCCGCCCTGTGTGGCGTTCACGCTCTGGCGGATGGTCGCGGTAACCGGCGTCGTGCTGGTGGGGTAGCTCGTGCCGACCGTCTGGTAGACGATCATGCCGCGGGTCGTGGTCTGCTCGCAGCCGATGAACATGCTGGTCCACGGCGCGGCGCCGGCAGGGTTGGTCGGCTGGTTGACCCTACCCTGCCAGATGGCCGACCACGGCGCCGTCCAGTCCACGGTGGGGCCGGGAATATTGGCGGTCGCCTTGATGTTGATGCCGCCATTGGTCAGCAGCGACACGGCATCGAGAGAATCGCCGCCGAACGCCGTGGCGGTCGTGCCGCCGGCCGGAGCCCAGTTCTTGATGTTCGAGGTCGAGTCCGTCCCGTCGAAGAGGTACAGGCCTGCCAGGTTGGACAGCGGGAATCCACGGACGCCGTCAATGGGGAGATCGGTGCGGGTCGCGGCGATGGACGAGATGATTTTCATTACAAGATCTCCACATCGAGGTCGGTTGAGAGCCAGTTCCACATCGGATACCGCTGCCCGGCCCGCGTGCCGTAGGCGCTGTCGCTGAAGGTCAGCGGGCAATACTCGTTGTCGCTGTCCCGGATGTTGCCGTAGGGGTCGCCGCGCATCGGGCAGATGATGTCGCCGGGCAGGAAGGCGGCCCCGACGCCGAGTTCGTTGACCTGCCCGATCAGTTTCGTCTGCCCCGCGACCTCCTGGACGTCGCGAATGATCAGGGCGCGGTTCATGACCCGCGGCGCGGTCGTGTTGTTGGCGTAGAAGCACCCCTCGTTCACCAACGGCTGGAGGGTCGACTTGATCAGCCCCGCGAACACCAGCTCCTTGGTCGCATACCCGAAGATGGCCCCGAGGCCGTCCTGGTAGGCCAGGAGCGGCAGGGCGATCGGGTCCGTTGTCGCCAGCCTGGCGTAGTGGAGATGCGGGCTGGCAGGCAGAGCCCCCGCGAGCGTCAGCTTGAGCTGAGCCGGCCCGGCGACCTCAACCTTGGTGACCGCGACGTTAAGCGTCGCCGTTTCCCCAACGCCCGACCAGATGGAGAACCCCATGGCGGCGGTCTGCGCGGGTAGCCAGGTCGTATCGATCACGACGGGAGGCCGCGGGACCTGCAGGTCGACGAGGATCTGGTTGGAGCCGATATAGCGCGCCCCGGTGATCCGGTGCGGGATGATCCGCTCGCCGTGGAGATATTGACGCGCAATCCATTTGCCATGGCGGCACCCGATCAGCCGCGTGCCATCCGCCGCGCGGTGGATCTCGTTGCCGTGAACGACCGGCGACCCGTAATGGCTGTTGAGCGCCGTCGGGGTGTCGTAGTGAGGCCCCACGACCTGGACCAGGCCCGGCTCGGCGTCGCCGGCCATGATCTGGGCATGGCTGGTGACCGGGCCCTCGGTCAGATACGACACCAACGGGATCCGGCCAGCCTGGCCAGTGATCGCCTTGATGTCGGTCTCCATGTCGGTGCGGAACTGCAGCAGCTGATCGCGGTACTGTGGCCAGAACGTCGCCCAAGGGAGGATCGGCCCACCACGGACCATCTGGGGGTTGCCGTTGGCCTCGCCCTGTCCGAAGTCGACCAGGAGAACCGCGTAGGACTTGCCCAGAAGCTGCGCGGCAGTGAAGGCCCGGCGGACGTCATCGATCGCCGTGGCATAGTAGGCGCCGAGGCCGTCCGGAACTGTCGGCGTCTTCCGGATCTCATCCAGGAGCCGGCCGCCCTGATCGGCGAAGCTGCAGAGGATCTGTTGCCCGGCGCTGCGCGAGCCGGTCTTGTAGTGACCAACGATCATGTCTTTGAGCTGCGCGACCAACCCGCTGGCGATCGTCTCGCCAACCCCGCTGCTGTCGCTCTCGGCCAGCGGCACCAAGTTGAACTTGGCATCCGGGCGCAGCGTGGGGTCGAGCGGGGAATCAATGCCCCAGGTCCGGACGCCGTAGCCCCCGAACATCAGGCCGCCATAGCCAAGCGCCGGCGTCGACACGGCCGGGATGGACTCTGCACCCTGCCAAAGGCTCTGGCCGCGCAGGATGATATGGACGATGTCGGCGCCAAGCGCAGGCGGAGCCGCCGCGGTCGTGCCGCCCGAGCCGGGGATGAAGTCCGAATGGCCGTCGGCCGAGATGCGCAGCGCCACGTTGCCATTCAGATCGTTGACCTGAAAGATGACATTCGGGTCGGTCGACGCGCCGATCTGCTCGCCGCCCTGCGTGTGCAGTTTGGAGAAGAACCACCAGTCGAGATTGCTGTCCAAGCCGCCAGCGACCAGGCCGCCCACGTCCTTGAAGATCGTCCCGAACGTGCCCTGCGGCAGTGTCGTGGTGTCGGTCGGCTTGATGTTGGTGGTGAACGGCACCAGGGTTGCCGTGTTGGCGTCGATGCCGGCCTGCATGGGAGACAGCCGGTCGACGCTCTGAGCCCACGATCCCGTGCCGCTCGCGCCGACCTTCCGCCAGATCGTGGGGTTGTTGAATGCCGGCGTCGGATCGTTCGTCAGGATGGCGCCCGTATCTGGATCGTGAGCCAGGTCCGCGTCCAGCGCCGCTTTGGTGGCGCGGTAAATCGTGTCCGTCCCGGGCGGCGTCGCCTCGATCGCCGTGACGCGGTTGCTCAGCGTGCCGACTGCGGCGTTCGTCGAACTGATGCTGGACGCGTTGATGGCGATGGACGACTCAGCGGCGTTGATGTCCGCTTCGTTTGTCGTGATGCGGCCGGACAGCGTCGTTGCGGTGCCCTGCAGCGTCTCGATTTCAGCCTTGGCCGCCGCGAAGTTGTCGCGAACGCTCTGCGTGGTCGCCGCGCCGGTAGCCGGCTTGGTCGGATCAATGGAAGAGGACATGCTCAGACCCCCGGGCCGATGGCGATGTAATTCACGCGGAACAGGGCGCTCGGCGTGCTGGGATTGGCCACAAACTGGAATGAAGACGCGCTAAACCCGAGGACACTCAGGCTGGTATTCGGTCGCGACCCCGCCTCGCCATTGCAGACAATCACAACGGGATTGGCAGAAAAGGCAGCCGGGAAGACCACCGTTCCCACTCCAGATCCATTGGTCGATACCGTGATTGACTGCCAGAGGAACTTGACGCCATTGGGCAACGTCATCGTCGAATCTGTAGCGGGGGCGATGCTGTCGGTCCAAATCTTGCCCATTGCCCCTGAGTCGACATGAGCGAGGAGGCCGCTGCCGTCGAGGGCCAGTCCGATATGGACATCGTTGTCCGCCATCCCAGCGGACCCGCCCTGTTTGACGGTGTTGTCGCCAAGGATGCGGGTCACTGCCATGTGGTAGCGCATGGCATCGTTCACCGACGAAGGCGGCATGCCCTCCGGGGCGCCGACCGGCGGAGGGGTGTTGTTGTCGGCCGGGACGGCGCTGTAGTCGGTGTAGACTGGCATGGCCCCTCTCAACGCAAAAAGCCCGCTGCTGAAGGCGGGGCGGATGTGCTAGATTTTACGGATGCCCGACAACCAAGCTGAACCGAAGCCGTTCCGCCTCGGCGACTTGTCAGTGTTCGCCAAGCCGCGTGATGAACACCCGCAGCACTTCATCGTCGACTACGACGACAAGTTGCGTGATGACTGGCTGGTCAACGGTTGGCTGTTGGGGCGGTATATGATCCCAGTAGCCCTGGTATCGCTACTCGCGCTTCTCCTGAAAGCAGCCCTGCGATAGGCCGCTGCGGCTTCGGCGTGAACATCTGCTGCTGAAGCTGCTGCATGACCTGCGCGCGGGCTGCCGGATCGCTCGCCAGCAGACGCTGGGCCAACTCCTTCGAGACCGGCTCGCTCATACCCTGTGCGCGCCTGGCGGCCACGCCGATCCCCGTCCGCGCAATGCGCATGGGGTTCATCGACAGCAGGGATTCACCGATCTGCGCCATCTCGCCGAGGTTGGCGAGCTGCGCGCCCTGATCGGCATCCTCGGTCAGGCGCTCCGCCGTCTGCGAACCCGACCGCGCCGCCCTGTCGGTCCCGACCATCTGGCTCTCGCGACGGACCGCGTCCTCAAGCGCCTCGTAGCTGGCGCGATCTGGGAAGATCGCCTCGAGGCGCCCCCGCATCTGCGGCGACAGGAAGCCCAGCGCCTGGTTGCGCGTTTCGCTGCCGCGGCTGACCATCTCGGCGAGCTGGCGCGCGACGCCCAGGCGCGCCATGTCCTTATCGGCATCGGACAGCTTGCCGAACTTGCGCAGGAGTGGCTCAAGGTCGCCCCCACCCTTGGCGATGTCGCGCCCGAGCCAAAGCGCATCCTGGCTCTGCGCCGGGCCGGCAAAGGCGCCGCGGGCCTGACGGTAGAGGGAGGACGCAGGATCCCCCGGGCTGGCCGACGTTACGGCGTCCATTTCGTCGATCAGGTCACCCCGGACCCGGACGATATCGCGGACCTCGGACGGGATCTTGCCGGAGATGGGGTCGCGCGCATCCTCGATGATGTTGTCCAGGCTGCGCTTGACCTGGTCCAGCGCCTCGAAGTTCGGGATCTTCGTCACCTTCAGCATCGTCTCGCCCGTCGCCGGATCGGTGACATTCTCCAGAAGCTGCGGGAAAGGCTCGCGCAGGTTCTTCGCCCGCTGCTCGGCAGCGTTGATCGCGCGCATACCGGCCGGCGTGTTGAGGATCTCCTTCATTTCGTCGGTGTTGAAGGTCGCCGGATCGGCCTTGCGGAGCGCGTCATAGAGCGGCTTCGCGTTGGCGCTCTGGACCTTCTGCAGGCTGTCGATCGTCGAGTAGAAGTCGTCCTGGTTGCCGAAGCTCTGGCGGATGATGTCGCCCAGACGCTGCGGCCGAAGCGCGCCGCGTGCGTCCAGTAATTCGCTGATCTGCGCCCTGCCCTGCCCGGGCGCGCGATAGGCTGAACCGAGCAGGCGCTGCATGTTCGGGCCGAGGTCAGCGGGCGCCACCGGCTGGTCGCCGGCCTTCGCCATCTGCGCGCTGGCTGTGGTCGGATCCAGGCTGTCACGGCGCAGGGCGGTAGCCATCAGGCGGTTGGCCTGCTCCTCAGCCGGCCGCATGCGGAACAGCGTCTTGAAGGCATCGGAGCCCTTGCGCACGAGCGCGCCAGTGGCGGGGATGGCGGCGCCAAGGAGGCCGCCGACAGCCGCGCCAGTGCCGGCGCCTGCCAGACGGCTCTCTATGCCGCCCTCGCCGCTCAGGAAGCCCGCGGTAGCGCCTGCCCCGCCGCCAAGGAGCGTGCCCTGCAGCAACTTCATGGCGAGGCCCGGCGCCTGCTTCAGCGCACCTGCGAACGGTGCACCCAGCAGCAGCCCGCCCCCGACCGTCGCGCCAGCCGAAAGGCCAGGATGATCCTGCTCGAACCCGTGGACATTCTGACGCTCCAGGTCGACGCCCTGGCCGATGTTTTCGCCGAGCCGGCTGATGGATGGCGCACGGCCGTTGATCGCGTCCCCGATCGTGCCGCCGATGGCGCCCGCGATGCCACCCAGCGCCTCATCCGCGCCGCCGAGCGTGGCGCCCTGCATCACGGCGCTCTGCATCCGCGGATCGATCAGACCGCGCATCTGATCCTTGCCGGCCTCCACCCGCTGCGCAAACATCTGCGCCTGGCGCTCGCGCATCGCATCGAGCGGAGAAACGGCCGGGGCCTCTTCCTGCGCTGGCGCAGCGGCGTACTTTGCCCACGGCCCAGCCTCGACGGGTGCCGTCTGCGGCTGTGCGTATTTCTCCCAAGGACCGGCCATTACTGGACCTTCTCCCAGGAGTTCGGATCGGCCGGATTGCCGCCCTTGAAGCGGTATCCCATCTCGACCGTGCCCGGCACAGGGCCTCCCGAAGGCGCCGCCGGCATCGGAACAGGCGCAGCGGGAGCCGACGGCGCGGCTCGCAGGGGCGCGGCGCTCGACGGGGCCCCGCTGATCGCCACGGGGTTGCCGCCGCCCTTGGCAGCCAGCACCCCCTCGCGGGAGGCGATCAGGTCAGCCTCCAAGCCATCCAGCTTCGACTTGATCGTGGTGGCACCGTCGGTGGACGTCGGCAGATACCGGCCGACATACTCATCGACCTCGGCCGCGTTCATGCCGGCGCCGGTCAGATTGCGCCGCAGGGCATCCACACCGGTCTGAATGCGCGCCACGATGCGGCCTGGAGTGCCGGCGCCCAGGGCCATCTGCGCCCGAGAGCCCAGCCCCTCCAGAGCCCCGGCGTCGATCTGCTTGCGGATCTCCGGCAGGTCGTTGTCCAGGAACTGGTTGCCCAGCCCGAGGCGGGCTCCGATCTCCGCGGGGAAGTTGTTGACGGTGACGCCGCCGGTTTTGCCCATGGCGCCGATCCTCGCGTCGTATTCAGCGATGCGCGGGTCGCCCGGCGGCAAGGCCGCACGCTCAGCCTGGAGTTTGCCCAGTTCAGTGGACTCCGGAGGTTTGGCGCGGATGCTCTCCGGCGTGACGTCCTGGACGCCGGTCGGGCCGACCTGCACCAGCCTGCCACCGACCTCGCGGTACTCCGGCTTGTCCGGCTTCTGCGGAGTGATACCGCCCATCTGCAGGCGCTGCTCCGGCGTCAGGGTCGACGGATCCACCCCCAGCGCCTGCAGCGTGCGGATGGCCTGCGGAGCCTCCGGAGGCGGCGCCTCGGTCACGAACTGCCGCGTGTTCGGGTCGTACACCCGACCGCCGACGTTCATCATGGTCTGCGGATCGCCCGGAATCATCTTTTTCGCGAGGACCTGCGCGAGCATCTCGGGACCGCCAAGAGCCGCGATGGCGCCCAACTGCGGGTTGGCCGCCACAAGCGACTGCATGGCCTTGTCGCTGCGCCCGCGCTGCCCCTGCGCCCGACGATCGCGATAGGCAGCCTGCATCGCCTGAGAGCCGGCAGCGCCCCAATTCTGTCCGCCACCAGACGAAGCCAGCGCCCCGCCCGCGCCGGACAGCAGCGCCCCCACCTTGTCCTGCCATGTCGGCTCGTACGAACCGAGAAGCCCTTGCGTGACCTCCGGCGGCAGATTGAGCAAGCCCTGTCCGGCCATTCCATTTCCTCCCGCCGCTTGAGGCGCAATCTTGTCCTGGCCGACGCCGCCGATCGCCGTGTCACCGCCGGTACTGCCACCGACACCCGCGCCCATGCGCATATAGTCGCCGACCGATGTCCCGTTTTTGTCGCTGCGATCATCGCCGCCGGTCAGGAATGCCTTGACGCCCCCGGGCCCGCCGATATGCATCCCCGTCAGCAGGCCCTCTCGTGTCACCGGGACGCCGTTGACGGTCTGGCCGATGTACTTGTCGAGCCCGAGCCGCTTGGCCTCGTCGTCGAGATAAGCGGTCCACATGCCGAATGCGGAGCGCTGTGCATCAGGGCTGGAAGCGAAATCCTGTGCCGTCCGGACCTGAGGGAAGCCGGGAACGTTGAAGGTCCCCTGCCAGGCGTTCTTCCTCTCTCCAGGTGCAGGTGTGTAGAAGCCCGCGTCCGAGGCGGCCGGGGTACCGAACTGATAGAGCCCGAAATAGCCCAAGTCGTTCTTGGCGCCCGGATTGAATCCGCTCTCCCGCTTCTCTAGGCGCCGCTGCCAGTCGGGGATGACGGCCGGCGCATCAGCCATCGGGATGGCGCCGGGGCGCGGAACGCCGGGAGCCAGAGACTTGTTCGGCTGATAGTCGAGCGGGATCGGTGCCGCATTCGGATTGCGGTCGACCAACCAGTCCAGGAGACCCATGTCACCGCCTCAGACGAACATCGCCGCGCCCTGCAGCCCCAGGCCAAGGGCCTGCAGCCACGGGTTCTGCCCGGGCTGCTTTGTCGTCGAAGTGCCCCCGGCGCCCATGAGCGGGGCCAGCCCCCCGACGTACTGCTGCCCCAGGTTCAGCGACCACTGCTTCTGAGCGTTCTGCGCATCCATCTGCTGCTGACCGATCTGCTGCAGGATCCCGCCCGGCAGCGTCGACAGAGCCGGGGCCTGCTGCATGGCCGCATTCTGCCGGGCGCGCTCATCGCCGTAGTTCTGATAGGCCATGTTGCCGGCCGTGCTGGTCAGGTTCCTGGCCAGCGCGTCGTTGCTGTCCGCCAAGTACTGCGCCTGGTTCGACTGCGCGTCGCTGAACTGGCGCGCGACATTGGTTTCGCCCTCGTTCCGGGCGTTGGCGAACAGGCCGGATCCCAGCCGCCCGCCGGCCGCAAACTGCGCATCGATTCCGGGCGAGATGGCGTTCTTCCACTGCGACAGATTCTGATCCATCTGGCTTTGGTACTGTCGCATCGCCGGGTCGACCGCGCTGCTGTAGGCCCGCGTCGCCTGGTCGGCAGCCCCCTGATACGCCTGCTGGAAATACGGGTTGCCGGCGCTGAGGTAGTTGCCCTGGACGGTATTGTTGGCCAGCCCGAGCGTGTTGTTCAGCAGCGAGCCCTGGTTGTTGACCTGGCCCGCAATGGCATCCCATCCCTGCTGCATGTACGGCGACGTGGGCGTCGGCCCCGCCGCATAGGCATCACGCCATCCGTGCTGCACCTGATTGGCGGCATCAGACAGTTCACCCTGGATTGGCTTCCACGGCGCCGACTCCGTCTTGCTCGTCTGGCTGCCACCACCCATTTTACAACTCCCTCGTCAGCACGACGCCGCGGCACTCGTAGCCGCGCAACGCCCGCTCCCATCCCCGCCGCCCTTGAATCTCGATGCGCGTGCATCCCTGCTCGCGCGCCCATGCCTCAATCGGCTCGTCCAGCGCCTTCAAGGCGGACATCTCGCCGCCGCCGAGCCAGTACCGGCAGATGTTCGCGAGGGGCGTCGGCACGAGCTGCGTGACGCCCGCGGCGTCCTCGTTGGCCCACAGCTGCGCGTGACCCGAGATGACCAGGTCCAGCACGTCCGCCGGACGATGCGTGCCGCCCATTTCGATCGCAGGAACAAGCCAGCCGACAACGCGCCGCCACTCGCTAGCCAAGTGCTGCGTATCGGAAGCTTTGATCCGCACTGACAGTGCTCGCGTGTGTCAGGGTGAAGGTCCCGCTGTCCTGCGCGGAAACCCAGGTGGTGGCATGTGCCGCCGCGGCATCGGCCGTCAGTGGCATCAGCAGGATGACGGTCTCGATCGACACTCTCGGATCCAGCACGACGGTCGCCGTCGCGCTCGGCGTCAACGTCACCGTCCCCGTTGCATTGATTTTGCCGTCGCGAAGCTCGTTGCAGATCTGCGCCAGGTCGCGAGGTGACGCGCCGGCAACGGAAGCGAGGCGGAACACGTCAGGTCTCCGACGTCGGAACGAAGGTGAAGTCCACGCCCTGCGCCACCGTCCAGGGACCGCCGATCGTCAGCTTCATCGAATGAAACCGCGCGTCCACGTTGAACTTGCAGTCCCCGGCCCGCGTCGGCGTCTCTGCCGTCGTCTCCTGCTGGGGCCCCCACTGGTCATCGCGGTGCTTGACCACCACAGACGCCTCGCCGTCGCACAGGGGACGCACAGTCTGGACACGAGCCTTGACGCCGCCGCCCAATGCGGCCTCTCCGGTCTCGATCTCCGCGACCAGCGCCGGCCCGGCGAAAGCCGAGAATTTGAGATCCTGCGTAAACGCCCCGAGGTACGGCACGCCGCCAGACCACAGGCGGCTGTCCAGCGAGGCCGGCAGCACATCCAGGTTCATCGATACGGTGTCCAGGTCTTCCAGGGTAAAGACCGTAGACAGGAGCCGGACGAGAACCAGTGCTGGCTGCCGAATGATGGTCCACCGATCCGAAACCCAATTGTACTGCAGTAGCGTATCCGGCTGGCCGTTCGGGGAATCCTTCGACGTGAACAACAGCACGTACAACTGTCGCGTGGCGTCTATTTGCGCCGACATGGTCGGGAAGCTCGATGGGGCGACATTATCTTCGAACCACCGATTGATCTTGCCAACGCCGATTGGCGTCAGGGCGACGCCATTGAAGATATAGAACCCGTCTTCGGCGTAGAACACCGACATCGTGCCATCGGTGGCAAGGGACCCTGATGCGGCGCACCCGTGGTTGCGGACCACCTCATCGAACTGGAAGGCCAAAGGCGGCCCGACGAAGGTCATGCGGTAGATGGCTGACCGGCAGATGATGGCGCCGTACTCGCCGCCGACCAGCCCCATGATTTCATCGCCGGTCGTCAGGTCCTGGAAATCCGTTTGCAGCGTGGCGTTGGGCGTCCAATCTCCACTCGGGTTGCCGAGCGGCGACCACCGCACGCGCAGGGCGCGCTGGCCGTCCGTGTCAGAGGTGTTCCCCGTCACCAGGAAGTCACGCACCACGGCAAGGTGGCGCGCCCGCGGCGCAGTCGCCGACATGTCTGCGAATTTGGTGGACGTGCCGATCGTGAATTTCTGGATCGCGTCGCTGTAGTTGGTCGCGATGATGTCGTAGCCATATGGCACGAAGCGCCAGACTTCCGGCGTGGCCGTGGAATAGCCGCCAACCCTGCTGACATCGCCCCAGGTCGATGCCTGAAGCCGGTACAGCTTCGTCATGTCGCCGGCGAAGCTCATGGCCTTGCCGTCGTTGCTCTTGCCGGCGACGCCGCCGAGGGGGGCGCCGGACAAGGCATTGCTGATCGGCGTCAGCGCGGGCCAGGACCGGTAGTAGCCGGTCGCGCTCGACTGCGGCGAGACGTTGGTTGCCGTGACCAGGCCTGTTCCGTCCAGGGGCGGCTCGTCAGGCGTCCACGGGCCAAAGGGAATGCGCGGCATCAGTTGACCCCCGGCGGCCTGAGGGTCCAGTTTTCGCCATGCCCATCGCCGTCCCATTTCGTGCGCTTTTCGCCGGCCAGGAGCACCACGTTGACGTCCCACACCGAATGGCCGTCATCCCAGGTCGGGCCGCCATCGTCCCAGTTGGTCAGGCCCACCCAGTTCAGGTAGTTGCTCGGGTCGATCAACGAGAAGTCGAAATCCCAGGCCGTCGCGCCGCCATCCCAAACCGTCTCATCGCTGCCGGGGGGGCGCTTGACCCAAGTCTCGATCGACATCAGCGGCACCTGGTCTGGAGCGGCGAGCCGTTCATGGACATGTCGGATCCGGCGTGCTCCAGCGAGGCCACCGCCTCCTCCAGCAGGCTCCTGTAGAGCGAGATGTCGCTGGCGTTGCGGTAGTAGACCGAGGCCTGAAACAGCGCGCCGTAGAGGTAGACGTCCGGCGCGTCCCGCAACAGCCAGTTGGTCGGGTTCTCGGCGCTCAGCCCCGGGATCCGCGCCCAGTAGATGGCCTCGAAGGTGTAGTTGATGTCGGGGACCGGTCCGAGCTGCCATTCGCTGCCGAACTGGGCGTAGTGCTTCGGCCGGCCAGGCATCGAGCGGTAGAAGCCCCGCAGCCAGTCAGGCGTCGCATACTGCAGTTGCTCATTCGGCTGGCTGTCGTGTGTCAGGACGCGGATGGCCAGCATGTCGGTTGGCACGGACAGGTAGGCGTCGCCGGCCGCGATCGACGTGGCGGCGCGCGATTCCATCTGCGGGACGCGAAGCTCGCGGTTGAACTTCGCCTCGGTAAGCGTGATGAAGTCGTCGGCACGGCCGCCCGTGATGCTGTTGCGCGCCAGCCAATCAGCGACGGCGGCGATCAGGTCGGTATGGGTCGCGAGCGCCATCAGATTGTGCCCTCATTCGTGCGCAGAAGCGACCATTCCGGATCGTTGAGAAGCCGGATGACCGCGGGCATGTGATCTTGGTTCCACGCCTCGATGCCGTAGCGCTGGAACCACATCAACTGGACCACCGGGGGGATGCTGGCGACGTGCTGCAGCTCGCGCGACGAGCCCATGCCGCTGGGATTGTCGTTGCGCAGCCGCTTGTTGGCCTCCAGCGTCGGCTCGACGTCCTGGATGGTCTCAACGGCGAAGTCGCCCTCGGGGGCGAAGTGAAGCCGCTCGATCTTCGTGCCGTCGGCGTCGAGTAGCAGCCCGCTCATGACGGCCCTCCAAAGAAAAGGGGCGCCCCGAAGGACGCCCCATCGACCAGCCTGGATTGCTCTGCTTACGAGGTCAGCAGATCGGCGACGATGCCGCTCGCGGCCTCGTTCCGGCTCTCCAGGGTGTACTCGGTGATGATCATGGCCTTCTCGGCGTCGCCGGTCTTGGCCAGGTCCACCGTCTTCGGCGCGCGCAGGGTCGCCAGCGCCCACATGCTGGTGTCCAGCACATGCGCGTCGCGGTCGCGCGAGAAGCGGTTGGCGACGATCTTGTGGGTGCCGAAGTCGCTTCGGTACACGTCGATATTCGCCGACAGCTTCTGGTTGGACGTGTCCTGGTACTTGGTCACGTTGCCGGTGAAGGTGGAGATGACGGTCTTGTTGAACGGCCCGACCATCACCAGGCCGGGATCGCCGCCCGCGGTCCAACAGGACTGCAGGACGCCCTTCAGCAGGGTCTCCGTCAGCGCCCGCTGGGTTCCGTCGGTCGCCGCCGTGGTGGCGGTGCCGTCCGCGCCGCCGGCGCCGCGACTGTCGTTGGTCGCATACCACGAGCACAGCGGCCGAAGCTGCCGAGCGGTGGTGGTGTTGCCGACGACGGGCGCCTGATTGCCGGTCAGCGTGGTCTCCATGTCGCGGCGGAGCTCCTTCGACCGCTTCATGAGCTGGTAGGTCATTTCACGCTGGCGGCCAGCCTTGTCGACGGCAGAGTCCTGCGTGCCGGAGACGATCGCTTCCTTGCGGCTGATCTGGCAGCGGTTGCCGATGCGGACGGTCGGGGTCGCGGCAGCGAACGCGACCTCGTCGCCTTCGAGCTGCGCGTTGGTCCCGGGCGCGGCCAGGGCGTCGGTCTGCCACTCGTGCAGCACCGCAGAGGACTTGGTCTTGCCGATGGTCGCCATGAACGGCGTATCGGTCGGCGAGATGTTGTAGATCACATCCGCCAGGTCTTCCCGGTTGCCGATCGCCGAGAAGGTGGTGAAGGTGTTGGCGACGATAGCCATGTCGAATTACCTCGTGTTCAGAGCCGCCAGCACGAATTCCGCTCTTCCGCGGAGATCATCGGTGGCGAGCGCGCGTTGCTTCATGGCAGCGAGGTTCGCGGCTTTCGGCGAGGTTGCAGCAGCACCCGGCTTCATCGTCGGCGGCGCCACGGGCGGCACCAGCTTGGCAGCCGGCTTCTGTGCCATCAGGCGGTCGTACAGCATCGCCTTGCGGGCGATCTGCACGGCACGGGCATCGGCGACGGCGTCGACTTCCTGGCGGCTGTAGCCGGTGGCGGTCAGGAACTCAGCGATCTCCCGCTGCTCCTTGGTCCGCTTCCCCACGTCGCGCCATTCGGGGATCTTCTCGTCCAGGATCTTGCCCTGGTCCGCGAGATGATCCTGGAACGCCCTCTCCCGATGCTCAGCCTCCTCGGCCTGGACACGCTGCATCTCTGCCTGCGTGGCCTGGAACTGGCCCAACACGTGATCGAACTGCGCCTTCTGGGCGATGTATTTCGCCGGGTCGGACGTAGCCAATGCCGGATCGGGCGGCTTCGGAGCCGTCTGCTGGATGTTCTGCAACACCTGGCCGAGGGCCTGCGTATAACGCTGCCGCTCGGTTGACACCGCCTGACGCTCGGCCTCTGCGGCCTTGCGCTGTTCGGCGGCTTCCTGCACGGATCGGCTGTGGTGGCTGTTCCGCTCGCTCTCCCGGGCCGTGATGTACTCACGAACGTCGGGTGGGAGCTGCTTGAACGCCTCCGCCTTCTCCGCACTCCAACCGATCGGCAACGCGATGGCAGGCTCTGCAGCCTGTTCGGTTGTGGTATCGGCTTCATCACCGCTGGCCGGGTCTCCCGGTGCGGCTTCGGGCGCGTCGCCCAAATTCTGTTCGGGCGCGGCAGCCTCATCGGCCGGCGCCTCGGTGGACGCGAACCGCCCCTGCCCGTCGCGCGTGGGTTCTGCCTGCAGCAGGCCCATGACATAGTCGGCGCGATCGTCGATGTTCTCGGGGGCGGCGTCGGTCACATCAGTCACGGTTTGATCTCTCCAGTTCGGCCGCTGCGATCTTGCCGTCGCCGATCATGGCGGCGAACTCGTCACGGAACTGCTGCACGGCCTTGAACATGCGGTACGCCAGCTCGCGCCCTTCCGCGTCAGCGACCGGGCTGGCAACGATCGCGTCGACCCACTTCCGCTCGATCCCGTCGAGCACGGCGGCCACGAGCGGATCGTTGATGATCTGCTCGGCGTTCTTGGCGCGGGCCAGTGCGGCTTCGGCGTTCATTGGCGCGCTCCCAGCAGCCCGACCGGCGTAGGCTGCACGCCCTCCGGCAGCCGCAGCCGGCTTTCCGGCTCGGCTCTTGCGAAATAGGCCTGCAGCGCCTCTGGCGGCGTCATGCGCAGGTTGAACGGCGATGCCGCGAACTCCCAAGCCTTGCCGTTCTGCACCCACTTGCCGCCCGGTGTATCAGGGCTGCTGTATTGGCTCTCTTCGGAGAAGGTCGGATGGTTCGGCTTCTTGTACGTGTCCGGCAGATGCCCGTTGGCCGCTGCCTTGGCTCCGCTCCTCCAGGCGCCGCGGAGGTCGTAGTCCGCGAGATCCTGGGAGGCGTCATAGCCCTTGCTCTTGCTCAACTGCGCCAGCCACTTGGCAAAGGCGGCTTCATCCTCGGCAGCCAACTGCGTGTTGTAGCGATCTGATAGATCGGGCGGCCCGGCCGCGACGTCATCCGATCCAGGCACGCCTAGAAGGCCGCCCATGACCGGCGTCGGCTGGACCTGCAGCAACCCCTTCGCGCCGGCCATCTATTCAGGCTTCGGCACGTTGGTGGCCTGCGCCGTCTCGGCCTGCTTCTCGATCTGGTACCGCTTCAGCGCGATCTCAGCGTCCATCTCCATGCGCCGCAGCTCGTAGTCCTGCACCGCCCGCTCGCGCTCCATCTGCAGCCGCGCGGCAAGCTCCTCGCGCTTCAACTGAAGCTCCTGCTCGGCCATCTCGCGGCGCATGGCGATGTCGGCCTGCCCCTGCTGCGCCTGAAGCTGGATCTGCGTCTGTGCCTTCTGCTGGTCCAGTTGTGCCTGGCCCTGCGCCTTCTGCTGCTCGATCTGCAGCTTGCCCTGCGCCTCGACCATCTTCGGGTCGGGCGGCGGCGCTTCCTGCGGCGGCTGGTTGGCCTGGTCGTCGGGGTCTGCGAAGTAGAGCTCGGGCGACTTGATGCCGCTGTACTCCACGATGCGACGCGCCGTGTTGTATAGGTGCTCCGGCTTGACGAACGGCCCCTTGGGCTGCCCGCCCTGCATCATCACCAGTGCCTGCTGCGCCGGCACGATGCCCTGCATCAGCGCGCCAAGCTGCTCGGTCCGGTCGCCCGTGCCGAGGCCGACGGAGACCTTCAGGTCCATCTTGTCGGCCCAGCCGCGCGGATCCATCGGCACCCACTTGTTCCGCAGGCGGATGACCTTCGGCTGCTGCTGGTACTTCCGCACGCAGGCGTAAATCAGGTTGAACACGCGCTTGACGCCGGTCTCCGCGAAGATGCGCGCGATCATCTTGAGGCGACGCTGACCGGCGCTGTTCATGATGCGCGCCGCGGTCGCCGTCTTGTTGATGACGTCCGGGTCCATGCCCTGCGCCTGGCGGATCAGGCCGGTGCGGCGTTCGATCACGGAATCCAGGTACTCGATCATCGGGAACGACGACTGGCCGACGAACGGCGTCACCTGCGCCTGGTAGTTCTCGGACAACGGGCCCGAGTTCGGCTTGACCCGGATCACGCCGCCCGGGCGGCTGTTCAGCACGTCGTCCAGGTTGACCTTGTCGCTGACCAGCTGCCGCGGATTGTTCGACAGGTAGAGGCTATCGAGGCTGCCGCGGGTGACGGCCGTTTTGATGTCCTGGATGTCCATCGTGTCGTCGGCGATGCTGCGGCCTTCCCAGGTGTGCGGCATCGGGTTCGGCGAGAGCATCGCGAACCAATTGTCGTCGACCTTGGTGTCATCGAGGATGACCTCGTTGACCTTGGTCACCTTGCGCAGCTCGGCGATGCCGTCCCCGTCGCGATCGGCCTTGATGAACACCTCTTCGACCCACACCTGGCGCATGGACTCGTCCAGCGTCGGGTTGTTCATCGGGATCTGCGTCAGGTCCTTGAACCGCTCCAGCTTCTCGCCGTGCAGGTCATCGCCCTCATCGTCGCTCGGCAGGCCGTCGACGATGTCCTTGTCGAACCCCTCCTGGATGAGCTGCGACTTGGTCTTCTGCGTGCGCTGGCCGATGAACGGCGTGTTGTCGGTGCCGGTCGCCCGGCTCCAGATCATGAACTCTTCGGGCGGAATGCAGCCCACGCAGACCCGGCCGCCCGGCACGGTCTGGCGCGTCTTCACGTCGAACAGGGGCCCGCCGAGCGCCGCCTGCGCGTCGGCCGCCATGACCGTCGGCGTCGTCTCGATGATCTCCGTGGACGGGTCGCTGCTGAGCAGCTTCAACTCGTCCTCGGTCAGACCGGCATAGGCCGCGTCCTTGACGTGCTCCTCGCTCTCCCACCACACCTTGACCATGCCGTTCTTGAACAGCAGGGCATCCTTGAACCAGGTGTAGAGGATCTCGAAGCCCGGGTTGTCCTGGCTGAAGATCCAGTTGACGTAGTCGGTCGCCTGCTCGGCGGCGTCCTCGTCCTCCGGCCCCATCGGGTCGAACCGCACGACCTCGTTGCCGCTGACGAAGATCTCCAGCAGGTCGGGCAGCATGCCGTCCACCGCCTCGGCCACGTCGCGGCTGACGACGGACGAGCGGCCCTCGATCTCATCGCCACGCGCATCGCCGCGGTAGTAGGCCAGCGCTCTCTCGCGGAACTTGGCGAGAGGCTGGTCCCACATGCCGCCGCTGTCCGCCACATACTGGTCGATCAGCGAGGCGAGTTCGCTGTCGGACATGGCTTCGCCGTCGCCCTTGCTCTCGGCGGGGGCGTCGTCGGCGGCGTAGGCCATTCAGATGCCTCTCAGGCGACCTTGCGGGGGCGGCCAGGGCCACGCTTCGTGTCGTCGGCAGGCTCGGGCTCCGGACCACGCTCCGCCGGCACAACGCCGCGCACAGCGACCGCGCCCTGCGCGTGCGCCAGCGCCGCGGCCTCGTCGCCGTCCTTCGCCTCGACCGTGATGATCTTGATGTTCGGCGTCTTTGACTCGTCCACGCCATCACCGTCCAGGTCGGCCATGACGAAGCCGCCCATGTCTGCCGTCACGTCGTAGAACATCAGACGATTCCCTTGTTGCTGTAGACGATCTTCTTGGCCCACGAGTTCGCCACATCGACTGGCTCGGCGAACGTCAGAGCCCAAGCATCACCTTCGTCGGGGCTGCGAACGCCGCGACGCTTCATGTCTTCCTTCTTCTCCAGGACGACACGCGAGTTGCTGTCATACTTGTAGCCAGGGCCAGTGATGTCGGCGTGCAGGCTGTCCATGTCCGGGATCTGCACCCCGGCGACGTCCTGCAGCCACTCCTTGCCCTTGCTCCACATCTCGGCGCGCCGGTTGAGCGGGCCACCGCCCTCTGGCGGCTCAGGCTCCAGCGGCGCAGAGCCAAAGTTCACGGCCCGCACCACCTCGCCGTATCCCATTTCCATCAGCCGATCGACGACACCCGCGCCCACGCCGCCGACGTCGATGAACATCCGCGCCGGCTTCTCAGCATCGATGACGGCCTTGCACCAGCCGGCCGTCGCCATCGTATCAAGGCCGCTCTTGCTCTCGATCTTCAGCGTCCGCCGGCCGCGGCGCCACGCCATCGATGTCCTGTCGTCGCCCATCCATGCCGGGTCGACGCCGATGACCAGTGGGCCCGAGGGCTCGACCTGGCGCTTGCGAGCCGCGGCGACCAGCGCGCCCGGGATGAAGCTGTCGTGGCCGCTGTTCTGGAACGCCTCGGCCGCGGTGGCCGGGTATTCCTGCTTGAACAGCCACGCATCCTTCAGCTCGGCGACCTTGCTGCGGCGCCACGCCATCTGCTCCATGTCCAGGCCATAGGCGCTGGCGTATTCCTGTTCCTCATCGGTGAGCGTGAAGCCGGCCGGCGGCGCCTTGCGGTACTCCGGGGTCCAGAACCACGGGATGAAGATCGCCTGGTACTCGGACTGCCCGGCCTCGGCCTTCTGCCACTGCTCGTGAAAAAACCCACCCACCCCGTTCGCCGTGCTCTCCAGGATCACCTCGGTATCCGGCATATCTGGCACCGCCTGGAGCACGCCGGCGGCGTGCGTCTCGGCGAACTGCCAGAACGCCACCTCGGACCCGTGGAACATCTGCACCGTCTGCGAGCGCCCAACCCCCTTGGTGCCCGCTGTCCCGACCTTGTAGCCGCTGTCCAGGCGATCGAACGTCAGCTCCCGGGCGTTCGCCGCGCTCGTGCTCGGCCGCACCAGAGGCGGCGTGTGCTCGTGGTAGCGCGACACCATGTCGAACAGGTTCGCCGTCGCCTCCGCCTCATGGCAGAGGATGAACACCCGGACGCCGCGGCGATGCGATGCCCTGTGGTAGTACCGGCCGCCGACGTAGGTGCTGCAGCCCTGCTGCCGCCCCTTCAGGATGATCGCCCGAACCCTGCCGCTCGCCTGGCGCTGGGCCTCCAGCCGCGTGTGCAGGTATTGCTGCGGCTTGTTCAGGACCAGCGGGTCGACCGACCCGGCCTTGGTCCGGATCTTCAGGCATTTGGCGGCGTAGTGAACGAAATCGTCCCGCAGGCGCAGCCGGATGGCGCGCTCACGGGGCGATAGCGCGGTCGCCGTCATTCCAGCTCGGACAGCGCGTCTTCGTGGTGCAGTGTCATCTCGCCGGAGTGCTCGACGGCAGCGAGCGCCGGGCGCTCGTAGCGAATGGCCGCCTTCGCGGCGTCGATGCGCAGCGCTAACTCGTGCTTCGGATCCTTGTAGACCGCCATCAGGAGAGCGTGCGCGTCGCCGTCGAAGGCGTTGGGGACAACCTCGGCGATTTTCTCGGCCGCAGCCTCCATGGCCGCGAGCGTCTCCGCGGTGCGCTTGTTCTTCGCGCCAGCCGGGCGACCAGCGCCCTCGCGCTTCCCTCCTTTCGGCATCGGCTGATTTCCTCGGATAAACAATCAAAGCGCCTGACGCCGGCCGTGACGGACTTTCGACCTCGAAATCACGGCTTGCGAACCGCTGACAGCGGCCGGATACTTGCCGAACCAGAAACGCCTATTCGTGACGGGCGGGCTGGTATTTTCAACAATACTTTTTATTGGACGAAGTATATGGAACCCTTGTTCTCGAAAGATTGCGATCTAGTCGGTTGGCTAGATCCAGGACACAACATCTTCGACACAAACATGGAGTACGTAGCGTTCATTTCCGGAGGGCACGCGTGGTCGGCGACCAGCGGGAACTGGCTCGGGAGCATCGATTACACCACGGCGCGGGATAAGCGCGGGTGTCCGGTTCTATTTTCTCCGGGTCATCCGGCCACCGGCACGTCAGTACCACCGATACCTTCTCGTCCTGCCCGTCCTTCGAGACCATCACGACCATCTCGGCCTTCAACGCCCTCCAGGCCATCGCGACAATCCACACCAGCGGGAGGATGGTCCAAATTGAGCTTCCGGGACTGGCTGGCCAGTTAGGTACAAAGAAGAGCCCGCCACGGACTCCCGGGCAGGCTCTTGAACCTGGCCTACCGCCAAGCGTTACTCAGCGGTGGCGATGCCACTGGTGGTGACGATCATGATGGCGGTCGTGATGGCGATGGTGGTTCACGTGGTGGTGATGCCTTCCGTGCCAGGTCGGGCCGGCGGCCTGAGCGACCGATGACACCACCGGCATCGCCAACAAGACACCAATTGCAAGAAGCCCCGCCTGGGCAAGCTTAGAGAACGCGGTCAAAGTCAGCTCCTGTGAGTCTCGCCATTTCTGGCTTACAGGAATGTTAGGTTTGACCTTCCCTCACCCAAGCCACGGGCCGCGGCATATTTGATGACCGTTGTAGCGAAAGGCCGCGGCGCCCGGGATCGCTTCTGAAGGAGCCGGCCGCCTTAGCTGACACTCCTCGAATGCTTGGCCGCGAGACCGCCGGACCTGAAATGAGAAGCCCGCCGCAGGATTGCCCCGGGGCGGGCTGTCGTCAGGCGGATTTCGATTCCCGACATAATGTAAGTCGCATATCTCAAACGAGATTGCAACCATCTTCTGCGACGTTCACGCCGCTTGGCGACGCGCCGCTTGGTCGGCCGCGGTCCGCCCTGCCCTGCGAATGTCGTCGGCACGCTCGTGCAGGCGCACCAGCCCGGGCACGATCCAATCAGCCCAGCGCAACGCATCCTCGATCTGCTCATGCGTTACCGCGGCGACGGCCCTGGATAGGGCAACCGCAACACGGTGGTCCAAATCGCTTAGGGCGATCCTGCAGGCGCCAATCTTCGCCCGGACGCTCACCGAGTGCCCGACATCCTCTGCTGCCAGTGCGCGGCCTCCGCTCCGAGCCACGGCGCAGGTCGGAGCGCCGATGATCTGCTCGTATGTGGCGATGAGGCCAGAATAGGTCTGCCCAGCGATCTTCAGTTCCGTTGGCGTTGGGCCTGGGATCGGCTTCTCGTCCGACCGATCCGGAAGCAGATCGCGCCGCTGCATGATCCCGAACACGTCACCGGCGTCCTGGTCCTGCCAGTTAGCACCACGGCGGGCGATGACCTCCGGCGGCGGGGGCGTCGTGTCGCGCACGACCTGGCCGCCAGGGTGGCGCGGCTTCTGCGATCTCGGGCGCCCGGTCCGGCGACGTCGTGCTTTCAACATCTACGAGTTCCTGTGGCTCAGATTGGGGAGACTCAAGCAGGCGCCGCGCTCCATGCTCACTTCCAGCCCTTCCCATGGGTCATCAGCCTCCCAAGCCGGACGAAGTAGTCGCCCCGGTGAGCCGAATTGTCCGAATAGAGGTAGAGCCAATTTGGATGAGGATCCTTGTCTTCCCAGACACCATCGATTTCGTGCGGATCGCGAGAAAACTTGATCGCGTGGGACGCGAAGTCGTTGTAGTCGACCCATACTCCGCTCGGCTGGCCCAGCGGCTTGTAGTGGCGGTTCAGGGGCAGCCAGACGTTCTTGCCGACCTTCGTCTCGTCGAATTGCTTCAGGCAGTACGGCATCCAGACGCGGAACCACTCGTCGCGCTTCATCGGTTCGCTCATCGGCTTTCTCCAATATCCGGTGATGGGACGGCACGGCAGAGACGCGGGGCGGGGGGTTTCCGGGCTTTTGTGGGTAGCCGCCACCCACTACCCCTAAACTGTCATAGGTAAGCATTACTGTCCTTTGACAGTTTTCGCGTGTTGGTGGCAGAAACCAGAGAAATCACCTGAAACCCCCCTTCCATCCCGGTCACTCCAAGTTGACCAGGGAGTAGAGGTTTCCGTTTTTATCATCCGGAAAGACTATTATTTTCATGCCACTAACGACGCGTCCCGCATTGCGGACGAGCCAGCGGCCAAGCGACTTCGACGAGATCCGTCCCCCCTGCCCGACCGCCTTCATCAGCGCGTCGTTCAGGTCTGGATAGCGTAGCTGGCCATCTCCGAAGCCGTCGGTCGCATAGCTCACGAGCGTCTTGGTGGAGTACTTCGTGCCCAGCTGGAGGCACTCCCGCCACTGTCCAAAGATCTCCTTGATCTCGACCAGATAGGGGTCCTCCTCTCGCGCCTTCTCCATGCTGGCAACCGGATCGCCTTCGCCGAGCCACACCAGGCACGACCGGATCATGTCGGACCAGACTTCATACGACCCGATGGGCGACAGCTTGCCCGGCTGTCCGGCTACGAGGTAGGCGCGGACAACCGTCAGCGCCGCAGCCACATAAGCCCCTCGGCCCGCCAGCACTCGCTCGACAGGGCTGAAATCGAACGCGCGCAGCTCCGGCCGCTCGACGCCGGCATCCAGGTTGCAGACGACCGCCCGGCGGGTCATGTCGCCGCGAAGCTGGAGGTTGTTGCCGGTGGCGAAAAAGGTCGACCGAACCTCGAAGGCTGGCGCCTCGGACCGGCCGAGAATGCGGACGCGGACGATTGGCCGCTCCACCGCCTGGCAAAGCATGTCGCCGCCCATCTCGCCGTTCACGTTGTCGATGGAGACGATCGGCACGCCGGCCATCAGGTAGGCGCCAAGGCGCTTCTCGGTCTCCTCCTCCGTCTGCCCCAGGGTGATGACCGGGCAGCGCTGCCCGCTCGCGATAACGCTGGAGACATCGACCAGGTAGGTCTTGCCGCTGCCCGCTGTGGTGGCGCGGACCGCGTGCAGGGGGGCAACCGGCATTGCTGGGCGGCAGACCGCCGTCAGGATTCCAGACAGTGCAACGGCATGGTCCACGTCGGACACGAAGGGGAATCCGGTGAGGAGGCCTTTAATCAGCTGTAGCGCCTTCAGCGCGTCATCCCGACTTGGTCGGTCCGCGATTGCCGGCATCTGAAGCCGCTTGTCCTCGGCGTAGTAGACGCGGGTCGCAGCGTCATAGCCAGGGGTCGACAGAAGCGACCCATCAAAGCGAAGGGTCGGTGTGGTGATGATGCTGATGACCTGAGGGAACCCCCATTGCCCCTCGCGGTTCAGGAGGATGCCGGCGACGTCCCGCGGTGGCTTTGTTGCCTCCCAATCCTCGGACCGGCCGTCAAACTTCTCGAACCGGATCGTCTCCGCCATCACGTCCGCCATCTCGTCGTTCGACATGGCCCGGAACTTCCCGATCAGCACGGTCTTGCCATTGGCGGCGTCGACCTGTTCGGTCACGGGGCGGACCAGCCGGCCGGCACGGACGAAGATTGGGCGCCCGGACTTGACCAGCAGTTCCTCGGTGCTGTTGACGTTTTGGTGCAGCTTGTCGTTTTCCAGACGGACCACCGGCCGGCTTTTCCCGCTGCCGCCGTCGACGCCGCCACCAGCATGTGGCTGCGGCGCCGTCGCAGGATCCCATTCAATGGCTGACGAGTGTGCCAGTTCGATCAACTGGTCACGTGTCCCGCCCCCCTCAATCCAGTTCGAGGCATCGCCCTTGTGCGGCAGCCGGGGGAGCGTCAGCACCTTGATGGACTTGACCTCGCCGTGAAGCTTGCGAGCCACGTCGTTGACGTGATCGCGGCCGGCATCATCGTTGTCGGGGAGAAGCAGGATGTCGGCGCCGCGGAACCACTTCACGAAGTGGTCAGGCCATTTGCCGGCTCCGCCCGGGTTACAGGTCGCGACGAAGCCGAGCCCACGCAGGTTGTCGACGTCCTTCTCGCCCTCGACGATCAGGATGGCCCTCGTTCCGACTGCAGCGGCGACCTCAGGCAGCCGGTACGGCAGCAGCTCGACGCCCTTCATCTTCCATACCCAACCGCCCCCGTCCGGGTCTGGTCGGCGCTGGCGAAAATCCTTCGGGTCGAGCCTCAGCACCTGAAAGGCAACGCCGCCTTCCGAATGTTCGTAGGTATATTCGGCGACGACATTGAAATTCTTGCGCGGCTGCGGCCTGGGCGCCGGGCCCGTCGCATCCTCGATGTGCAACTCTCGCTTCATCCAGTCGACCGCGTCCCGACCGCTGAGCCCAGCGCGGGCTTGGATCAGATCCAGCACGCCGCCGCCGCACATCTGCTCATGGTCGTACCATGTGCCCTGCTTCTCGCCGCCGACCTCAACCACCAGCGAGCCATGCGTTCCCCAGCGCAGCCTCTCCGGCTCCGAGAGTCTGTCGTTCGGCTGGCCGAGCAGGTGGAGCGCCACGGGCCTGATATGCTGCGCGATGTCTGCTGAATTCATGCTGACCTGTTGGTTCATCGGGCAGGGATCGCCGCAGGCGGGGCACGAAGTCGGGCTACGCGTTGCCCATGGGGCGGACGGTGCAGAGCGTGATGTGCTTCGAGACATCGACCGACCGCACGCAGTCGGTCCACGGCTGCTCACATTCAAGCCTGGTCTCGATGATGATGACCGGACGCTGGAACTGGACGGCTGCAAATGCGGCCAAGCAGTAGACCGGCGGCTCGGCGCGAGACGACACGATCACCACGTCAACGGCGGCCCGGATTGCGTCGCGCACGGAAGGCTTGTGGAAGGCCTTCGGCCCGAGAGCTTCGTCGTAGTCGTCGCCGATCATGACGATGGCGGACCGGTCGGCCGGAACAGCGAACCGCAGAGCGACCGCAGGCGGAGGGCACTGCGAGATCACCATGAATAGGGTGTCTGCGCCGTCGACGGCTTGAAGGATCGGGATCAGATGGTTGCTGCCTGAATCGCGAATGCGCTCCTGCAACCGCGGGCGTTGCTCGCGGGCATAGATGGGCGCGCGCGGGTCGATCGTGACGTGGGGGATCATGCTATCTCCATTTCGTGGGGCGCTTCGCTGCCGGGCTAGGCCACAGTCAGATTGAGCGCGCAGATCAAGGCCAAGGGATCGGGGCGGAGAGCACTCCCTTCACACGGGAGGTGTTCCCTCAACCGGATCCCCGGTGTCGTGGAGGATCATCGGCCCGCCACTTCGACTTGGATGGGACTCGGCGCCGGCGCTCGGAGCGAAGGAGGAAGAAAGCGCGCCAGGCGCGGAAAATCGCGAGCAAAACGCTCCCGATCAGCCTCATAGGCAGACTCCATGTCGGCTAGTCGGCGCTGCGAGAGGTCAGCGGCGCTGATGATTGCGAAATACTCGTCGACCCGCGGTCGCTCGACCTGGCGATACCAATAGGCGCGGGCACGAGCGACGGAGATGCCTGCCATCCTGGCCGCGCGAGACAGCCATGAGGGAACCGGCTCGTTGGCTCGGATCGGCGCCGCGATCACCGGCAGGCAGGATCGAACCTCCTCAGCGAAAGCGTCCGCTGTCATCGGGGGCTCCTGATTTCGGGATTTTCTGAAAGAACTTTTCGAGATTTCCAACGCCGTTCCACTCCATGGTCAGGGAATGGAGACGATGGTCATTCACAGGTCGATCGCAGGCGGCGCGGGAGCTGGAACCTTCCGCGCGCCGCTCCTTGTCGGATGGACGTACTCCGCAGAGAATCTGGGTGGCGAGATCGAGAGCACGTTCAGGGCGGCCTTCCGGCGTCCGGCGCCATCCCGATGCGGCCGGGGCTGGAGGGAAAGGCTCCGGCCCCGGCTCAATGCTACCGAAGCCCGCTGGCGTCATGCCTCGACGCCCCCGGCCATGGTCAGATGAAAGACGGAAGGACCAGCGATGCCGAACCGCATTCGGAAGATCATCGACACAGTCCGACGCTTGTGCGCCGGATTTGCCGCTCTCCCGCCGCACTGGAGCCGAGAGATGATGGTTGCGTGAGGCGCGACATGCGATCCCACGCGGCCAGCCATGCCCGTCATCAGGCCCGAAGATCATGAGGAGATCTCCTCGCAAGGCGTCGAATGGATGAACTCGCGCACCCTCGCCGCCACGCGGGTTCCAACGTCTCCCCCGGCCCGCAACCTGGGCACGAACTTGCCGTCGTTGACGACCTTTCGACCGAAGGTCGTCTCCTTCATGCAGGTCGCTGCCAGGAACGCGTCGATTTCCTTGAGAAGGCCGATTGTGTGCTGCATGAGGCGATCATAATGGGCAATTGCCCACTTGGCAATGGGTTATTGCATTCAACAAATCGTCCGCCAGTGTGGGCATAATCCCACCCATGGATGATCGGTTTCTCAAACGTCTGGAACAGCGGATGCTGGAGAGGGGCTTCAGCATGCGGGCGTTGTCCGAGGCCGCCGGCCTGGGACCAACAACCGTGCGTGACATTCTCAAGCGCGGTCGCAGCCCGAGCTTGGACACGCTCCGCGCGCTGGCCAAGCCGCTTGAAGTCACTGTTTCCTGGCTCACGGATGACGGAGATTCGGAACCGATTGACGCGCCCCTTAGTCCTTTCCGACGCGTACCGGTCGTTGGGTATGTCGGCGGCGGCGGGGAAGTCCGCTACCCAAAAGACTGGCCCAACAAAGATGCAATTCTGGTTGCCGGCCTCACAGGCGGCGAAGCTCTTGAGGTGCGCGGAGATAGTCTAGAACCCGTTTTTTTGGACGGGGATACGCTAATATATGGACGCCCGACAGACCTAGATCAGAATTTTCCGAGCGTCCCGTACGTTGTTAGACTGAAGGATGGGAGGACTTTTGTACGAGACCTCGCACCTTCTAAGGAAATTGGCCGCTTTACTTTGATCAGCTACAAATTCCCACCCATCTTGGATGCCGAGGTTGAGTGGGCCGCGCCAGTGGAAAATCGCCTCTTGCGAGACTACTGACGGCAAGCGCTTGTGAAGGCGATTGCCACCGGTGAGGCTATTGCCATCATGGCTCTTGACGGTGGGCAATAGCCCACACTATGATTTGCCTGTCAGCAATCGCTGACCGCCCGCTGGGGCGCCCATTGGGGAGGCACACATGCCCAGAGACGTTTTCCCGCAGCCCACGACCCGCACCATCGTTCAAGACCTGGCCGACAGGCTGGGCCTCCATGCGCGCGAGTTCAACCGCATGGACGACCACCCGGGCAAAGGCGATGAGTCCGAGGAAGAGGGCAAGGGTCGGGAGAGTCTGAAAGCGCTGTGCTACGGCAACATCGTCGCCGACCAGATCCGGCTTCTGACGCAGTTCCCCAAGAACGCGGTCGATGCGGTGATGATGCTGGCGGTTGCCCACAATCACATCGACGAGGACCGCGACAACGGCGTGATGACCGACCTCGGCGTCCAGGCGATCGAACGCGCGACCGCGTTCCTCATGGAACACCTCGGCGTCACTGGCACCGACTTCTCCGAATACATCTTCGCCGACTACATGCGGGATCGAGCGCTCGGGCGGGACGTGAAGCTCCACGCCCCCAATCTCGTTGCAGCCTGATTGGTCGGCGCCGGCATTCGCCGGCACCGCTCCCCCTCCAGCTACGAGGCCAAATCAAATGACAAAGTTCGACCGCCTCAGCACGGCCCCAACCGTGACCTCCTTCTCCGCCCCGGCCGCCCAGTTCGACGCATGGCGGAAGGCTGACGAGGCGATGACCGCAGCAGCCGCTGCTCTGGATGAGGGCGACCGGACCGATCTGCTGCGCACCTCTCGGATGAGGCTCGGGACTCGGTCTGAGCGTTCACCGCGCCGGCTGCCCTGGAAGGCATCGCCCCAGTTCGCAGGCCTGCTCCAAACCCCGGCCGACAAGATCGCGGCTCGGCAAATCCGAGACACCATGGAGAACATCGTCCGTGAGGCGTTGGCGAGGGGCATCACCCCCGCCCAGACGGCGAGCGAATTGACGGTCGCCATGGCCGACTGTCGCACGTTGCTTGTCATGGCCTGCGCCATCGGTCGATCCGCCGAAGACGGAGGCAGCCCCGCCGACATCGCCGATGCGGTGCTCTCGGCACTGAGCGCCGAAGATCCGGGCTTGCTCCGCTTCGCGCTCGCCAGCGGGAAGGCAGCGACAGTCCGAGGTGAGCAGGTCGCCGCCGAGGAAGCCTCGGCGAGGCACTAGGCCTGCGCCAATCAGACCCATCACGACCAAGACATAGGAGAACGACTATGGCCCCGCTCGACGGCAGCGCGACGATTTCGCCACCGCGTACGCGCTCATCGAAAGCGCCGAACCACATTTCCCATCCGGTCGGTAGGTCGCTGGTCGGATGCCTTATCGACGAGATGGCCGCGATGATTCCGGAGATCCAGGCGCTGGACGGGAAATTCCCAAACCCTGACACCACCGAGACCCATCTCAACACGCCCGAAGAACTCAAGATGCGCGATCGGTGGGAGTTCCTGACGTCCCGACTCGATGCGGCCGAAGAATTGCTCATGCATTGCGTGCCGCATACTGTCGAGGAAGCCCTGGCCGTGCTTGCAGTATCGCGGGGAATGGCCGTGGAGAACGAGGGGCCGTTGCCCAGACGCGCGGCCGCGGCAATGAAACTGGCGATTGCCGTTCTGAACGATCATCATCGCTTTTCCCCGGCCCTGGCCGAGCAGTATTTGCCTGAGGAATGGCGAGAGCGGGGGCTAAGCCTCGCGACCGTGCGCGAATCGCACACAGCATGATGTTCCGGGCCGGGAGGGCGCGGGCATTTACGCGATGAAGCCGCTGCCCAGACACCGCCACCGCTGGCGACAGGATTAGGCCATGATGCGCCCGCCCTCCCGGGCCCGTATTGGGCTCCCCGACGATCTGACACTTGCGGAAGTGGCTCGTCGTCTCGGAAAGTCTTCCCGCTGGCTGCAGGGCCGTCTTGCCGAGGATGTGCGGCGGGCGCCCGGGCACCAGCGGCTGCAGCACCACCACTATGTCGGGGCAAGCCGCCGATGGGACGAACAAGGGTACCGGGCGCTCCGGATGGCAATCCGGGACGAAGACACCGCAAAGCGCCGGCGGGTCCTCGAGTCGTCGAGCGGGCCGGCCATTGGTATGTCGTCGGCACTCTTCGGGTCGACGGACGCTCAGTCCGCATTCGACGCAGTACAGAGCTTCAGGCCAGGCCAGAGCACCGCGACGATGCCGAAGCCCTCAGGGACAAGTGGTGCACCGCCCTCCGGCGGGAGGTCGTCCACGGCGTCCGGCCGACGGTCGCATTCTCGGTTGCGGCTTATCAGTACCTGAACAGGACGCGCGCTCGGCCGCTCAATGGCTTCGATGTGGCAGTGGTCCAGGAGATGACGCGCAAGTTCCCGCGGGACGATCTGGCCGGCATCAGCGACGAGCGATGGAATCGGTTCATCGACAAGCGCCAGGCCGGCAACCTGCCGCAGACCCGCGAACGCTACCTCGATGCCGTCTTCACCTTCCTGAACTGGTGCGCCGAGGAGCCCAGGGTATGGCTACAGCGGCTGCCGGCGATCGACAGAGACAACGAGGCCCGCAAGCCGAAGACGCCCAGCCGGCGCCGCGTGGTCGACCTGCGGGCGGATCTGATCGCCCTGATGATCGACCAGGCCGGATGGCACCTGAAGCCTCAGCTTGCGGTCGAGTGGTCCACCGGCGCGCGGGTGAGTTCCATCCTGCTGGGCTGCAGGATCTGCGACGCCATCCTCGCGCCGGGCCGAGGTCAGATCACCTTTCACGACACCAAGAACGGCGATTCGGTGACGGCAGCGCTGCACGATTGGACGGTCCAGATCGTCATCGACTACCTGCAGCACCGCGGCCCTGTCCGCGACCGCGAGGCGCCGCTGTTCGTCACGCCAAAGCGGAAGCCCTACAGCCGCCGCGGCCATGACGCCGGGACCGGCGGCCAGAACAAGGCGGCCTATCGAGGGATGCGCTGGCGCACCGTCAAGACGCTCCTCCGCCGCTCCGTGTGGGCCCGGCGCGCCGGCGACCTGCCGGCGGCCCTCCAGCTTCGCCAGGACGCCCGCTTGGTCGCCCAGGTCACCCAGCACTGGTTCCGACACATGCTGTCGACCTCGCTGCTGTCACGCGGCACAGACCTTCGCACGGTCATGTCCCAGGGCGGATGGCGGGATCCGCGGTCGGCGCTGCGCTACGCGCACACCGTCTCCAGCGTGCAGCGAGCAGCGGTCGACGGCCTTCCGATCGGCGGTACACCGGGGACCGAGATTGACCCATTTTTGACACATACGGCCAGGCCGACCCGAAAAGCGTAGGTAAATCAACAGGCCCGGCACCAGGGCCCCCGACGTTGACATCGTAGGGGTCACAGGTTCAATCCCTGTCGCGCCCACCACCGGAACTCCAGGATTTCCAAAGTTTAGAGAGCCCTCCCCTCTGGGGGACCAGCTCCGATGCGCGGATGTTCCGCCGTCGTGCGCTCATCCTGACCCCTCGACCGCTCAGCTTCGGCATGCAGGTGGTACGGCGTCCGCCTGCCGCTATGATCCATGCGCCATCTGATCCTGCACCTCATGCGCCGATCCCTAGGCTGGGCTGAGCGGCGTGAACCGAACACCGAGGAAAGACCATGATCGAGGTCGTTCAGGCCTATGACCGCGTCCCCTTCGCCGAGGTGCCGTCGGACGACGCCGGCGCGCTGGAGGCCAAGCTGGCGGCCGCCCGCCGGGTGTTCCTGGACCGCGACGGATGGCTGCCGCCGCATCAACGCATCGCCATTCTGCGCCGCCTGGCGGAGCTGCTGGCCGGCAAGGTCGACCATTTCGCCCGGCTGATCGCGCGCGAAGGCGGCAAGCCGCTAACCGACGCCCTGGTCGAGGCACGCCGCGCGGTCGACGGCGTGCAGAACGCGGCGGACGAGCTGCGGAACTTCGCCGGCCGCGAGATCCCGATGGGCCTGACCCCGGCGAGCACCGGGCGCCTGGCCTTCACCATCAAGGAGCCGATCGGGGTCGTCGCCGGGATCTCCGCCTTCAACCACCCGCTGAACCTGATCGTGCACCAGGTGGTGCCGGCGATCGCGGTGGGTTGCCCGGTCATCATCAAGCCGGCCGCGACCACGCCGCTGAGCTGCCTGGAATTCGTGGCGCTGGTGCGCGAGGCGGGGCTGCCGGAGCCGTGGTGCCAGACCTTCCTGCCCGAAGGCAACGCGCTGGCGGAGGCGCTGGCGACCGATCCGCGCGTGGCATTCCTCAGCTTCATCGGCTCGGCGCGCGTCGGCTGGCACCTGCACAGCAAGCTGGCGCCGGGCACCCGCAGCGCGCTGGAACATGGCGGCGCCGCACCCGTGATCGTCGATCGCAGCGCGGATCTCGACCGGGCGATCCCGTCGCTGGTGAAGGGCGGCTACTACCATGCCGGCCAGGTCTGCGTGTCGGTCCAGCGCATCTTCGTCCATGACGCGGTGAAGGCCGAGTTCGTGACCCGCTTCACCGCGGCGGTCGAGGCCCTGAAGGTCGGCGACCCGCTGCTGCCGGCCACCGAGGTCGGGCCGCTGATCCTGCCGCGCGAGGCGGACCGGGTGCTGTCGTGGATCGAGGAGGCGAAGGCCGGCGGCGCCCAAGTGCCCACCGGTGGCACGCGCCTGTCCGACACCACGCTTGCCCCCACCGTGCTGGTCGAGTCGCCGGCCGGCGCGAAGGTGTCGCGCGAGGAGGTGTTCGGCCCGGTGACCTGCGTCTACGGCTTCTCGGAGGTCGCAACCGCGATCCAGGCCGCCAACAGCCTGCCGGTGGCCTTCCAGTCGGCCGTCTTCACCCAGGATCTCGGCTTCGCGCTGCAGGTGGCGCCGCGGCTGGATGGCTCGGCGGTGATGATCAACGACCACACCGCCTTCCGCACTGACTGGATGCCCTTCGCCGGCCAGCGGCAATCCGGCGCCGGCGTCGGCGGCATCCCCTGGACGATGCGCGAGATGACCCAGGAGAAGATGATCGTGTTCAAATCCTGAGGGGAATAGGCCTGGGCGCGGCGCCATGTCGCGCCGGGATTTCCACCCGGGATCTTAGCCTGAAGCCGATCCGCCGCACCGCCTTGACGGGAGAGATTGCCATGGCTTCCGACACGCCCCGCACCGGCTATGCCCTGCTGCGCGACCCCAGATCCAACAAAGGCAGCGCCTTCACCGAGGAAGAGCGCCGCCGGCACGGGCTGGAGGGGCTGCTGCCGCCGACGCCGAGTTCGCTGGAACACCAGGTCGCCCGCATCCACACCGAGCTGGCGAATCTCGACGTCGACCTGCAGAAGTACCTGCTGCTGTCCGACCTGCAGGCGCGGAACGAGACGCTGTTCTACGCGGTGCTGATGTCCGACCCAGCGACCTTCATGCCGCTGGTCTACACCCCGACGGTCGGCGAGGCCTGCCAGAAGTTCAACCACATCTTCCGGGCGGCGCGCGGCCTGTATCTGCCGATCACGGCCAAGGGCCGGCTGAAGGAGCTGATGGGCCACTGGCCGCAGCCGGATGTGCGCTTCATCGTCGTTACCGATGGCGAGCGGATCCTCGGCCTCGGCGATCTCGGCCTGGGCGGCATGGGCATCCCGATCGGCAAGCTGTCGCTCTACACCGCCTGCGCCGGTGTGCCGCCCGAGGTGTGCCTGCCGATCGTGCTCGACGTCGGCACCAACAACCAGGACCTGCTCGACGACCCGCTGTATCTCGGCCTGCGCGAGGAGCGGGTGCGCGGCGACGACTACCACGCCTTCATCGCCGAATTCGTCGAGGCGGTGCAGCTTCTCTACCCGAAATGCTGCATCCAGTGGGAGGACTTCGCCAACGTCAATGCGGTGCCGATCCTTGCGGCCTACCGCGACAAGGTCTGCACCTACAACGACGACATCCAGGGCACCGCGGCGGTGGCGCTGGCCGGCATCTACGCCAGCCTGCGCATCACCGGCGGCAAGCTGGCCGACCAGCGCTTCCTGTTCCTCGGCGGCGGGTCGGCCGCGACCGGCATCGCCGAGCTGCTGTCGCAGGCGATGGCGCTGGAAGGGCTTGATATCGCCGAGGCGCGCAAGCGCAACGCGCTGTTCGACATCAACGGCCTGATGGTGACGTCGCGCACCGACCTCGCGGAGTTCCAGCGGCCCTTCGCGCTGGACTGCGACCCGATCCATGATTTCACCGAGGCGGTGAAGGTGCTGAAGCCGAACGGCATCATCGGCGTCAGCACCGTGCCCAAGCTGTTCAACCAGCATGTGATCGAGGCGATGGCCGAGGTGAACGAGCGGCCGATCATCTTCCCCTATTCCAACCCGACCTCGCGCTCGGAATGCACGGCGGAGGAGGCGTATCGCTGGTCGCAGGGCCGGGCGGTGTTCGCCAGCGGCAGCCCGTTCCCGCCGGTCGAGGTCGACGGCAAGCGCTTCGTCCCCGGCCAGGGCAACAATGTCTACATCTTCCCGGCGATGGGCATGGCGGTCTACGCGACCGAGGCGACCCGCGTCACCGAGGAGATGTTCATCGTCGCCGCCCGCGCGGTGGCCGAGCAGGTCGGCGAGGACAGCCTGGAGAAGGGGCTGATCTATCCGCCGCAGAGCCAGATCCTGGCCGCCTCGCTGCATGTCGCCACCAAGGTCGCGGAATACATCTACGACCACGGCCTCGCCCGCGTGCCGCGGCCGGACGACGTCAAGGCGCAGATCGAGGCCAAGGCCTACAAGCCGGTCTATCCCGAGTGACCTGACCTGCGACGCAGCCGTCGCCGGCAACGGCTCCGATAGAGAGGGGTCGTCGTCGCTGGCGGAGCTTTGCCGGCCCGAACCCCCGCGAAGGGCGGGTTCGCGAGCGCCTTCGCATCTCAAATTCTCAGTTGGAGAAATAATATCGAAGCGAGGCGAACAGCCAAGACCCGCCTCACGCCCGAGTTCTATTGAACAGGATATTCTCAGCCAGAGAAATAACGCTGTATCGAGAAGTCGTCTAGTTGCCCATATTTGTTTCAGTCAGTGCCTAATCTTTCTCTTTGACAGATTAACCAAGTCATGGTTATCGTTTGCGTACATACAAAAGCATTCTGAAGAACGAGCGGCCGCGCGGCGGTCGAACTCGCATGCGGAGGCTCATGCCATGTACGATCGCTACGCGACCACCCGCCTGATCGACCTCTGGCTGCAGGAGGACATCGGCTATTGCGACCTGACCGTGCAGGTCATGATCGAGCCGGAGGAGACCGGCGCCTTCGTCATGAATGCCCGCGAGCCGATGGTGGTGTCGGGCATCGAGGTCGCCGCCGAGGTGTTCCGCCGCTATGACCCGCGCTGCGCCGTGACCGTCCGGGTCAAGGACGGCGACCGGGTCGCGGCCGGCCAAGTGCTGCTGGACGTCGGCGGCCCGGCCCAGGCGATCCTGACGGCCGAGCGCACCGCCCTGAACATCACCCAGCGCCTGTCGGGCATCGCCACCGAGACCGCGCGCTACGTGGCCGAGATCGCGGGCACCGGGGCCCGGCTGCTGGACACCCGCAAGACCACGCCGGGCCTGCGCGTGCTGGAGAAGCACGCCACGGCCTGCGGCGGCGCCCTCAACCACCGCCTCGGCCTCGACAACGGGGTGATGATCAAGGACAACCACATCGCCGTCTGCGGCAGCATCGCCGCCGCGGTCCGCCGGGCGCGGCGCACCCTGCCGATGCTGACCAAGATCGAGGTCGAGTGCGACTCGCTGGAGCAGGTGGACGAGGCGGTGCTGGCCGGCGCCGACGTCATCATGCTGGACAACATGCCGGTGCCGATCATGCGCCGGGCGGTCGAGACCGTGGCCGGGCGCATCCCGCTGGAGGCCTCGGGCGGGGTGCGGTTCGACACCATCCGCGCCATCGCCCAGACCGGCGTCGACTACATCTCCACCAGCAAGATCACTCAGTCGGCGCCCGCCATGGACATCGGGCTCGACGAAGCCGACCGGGCGGCGGCGTGAGCCCGGGCATCTTCTTCCTGGTGGTGGGGCCCAGCGGGTCGGGCAAGGACACGCTGATCGACGGCGCGCGGGCGATCCTGGCGCCGTCCGGCCGCTATCACTTCGCCCGGCGGGTCATCACCCGCCCGTCGGGGGCGGCCGGCGAGGACCATGACGGCACCACCGAAGAGGCCTTCGCCGCGCTGGAGCAGCAGGGCCGGTTCCTGATCACCTGGCAGGCCCACGGCCTGCATTACGGCCTGCCGATCGAGCTGCTGGAGGCCTGCCGCCAGGGACGGCACGTCATCGCCAACGGCTCCCGCTCCGCCGTGCCGGCGCTGGCCGAGCGGGTGCCGCGCCTGGTGCTGGTCGAGGTCTCGGCCCCTGCCGCGGTGCTGGCGCGCCGCATCGCCGGCCGGGGCCGCGAGGCCGGGGCCGACATCGCGGCCCGGCTGGCCCGGCCGGCGCCCGACCTGTCCGCGGCCTTCGCGGGCGGCGTGCGCGTCGTCCGGGTCGCCAATGACGGCACGCCGGAGGCCGGCATCGCCGCCTTCGTCCGGCTGGTGCAGCAGGAGGCGTCGCGCCTGCGCCTGCGCGCCGTGCCGATCGACACCGGCCGGCAGAACACGGCCTTCCTGCCGCGGCACGGCACCGTGCTGCGGGCGACCGACTATCTCGGCCCCCACAAGATCGACGTGGTCGCCGGCGACCGCAGCATCCGGGCCCAGGTCAATGTGCTGGACGACCCGCGGCTGCTCGACGACGACGAGATCGGCCTGTCGACCGAGGCCTTCGCCGATCTCGGCATGGCGGCGGGCACCGACATCTTCATCCGCCGCACCCCGTCCCCGGAAAGCCGAGGGGCCTTGCAATGCAAGATCCGCGGCGGCGCGCTGGGCGAGGAGCAGTACGCGCAGGTGGTGCGCGACATCGTCGAGGGCCGCTATCCCGACAGCGAGGTCGCGGGCTTCCTGGTGGCCGCCAACCGGGGGCTGAGCGACGACGAGGTGGTGTCGCTGGCCCGGGTGCGCAGCGCCTTCTCGGAACGGATCCGCTGGGACGCGCCCCTGGTGGTGGACAAGCATTCCATGGGCGGCATCCCGGGCAGCCGCATCACCCTGATCGTGGTGCCGATCGTCGCCGCCCACGGCCTGACCATGCCGAAGACCTCGTCGCGGGCGATCACCTCCGCCGCCGGCACCGCGGATGCGATGGAGACCGTCGCCCGGGTCGATCTGAGCGTGGAGGAGGTGCGCCGCACGGTCGCCGCCGCCGGCGCCTGCATCGCCTGGAACGGCCGGCTGAACCATTCGGCGCTGGACGACGTGATGAACGCGATCACCCGGCCGCTGGGGCTCGATTCCAACCGCTGGTCGGTGGCGTCGATCCTGTCGAAGAAGCTGACCGCCGGCTCGACCCATGTGATCGTCGACCTGCCCTACGGCCCCAGCGCCAGGCTGAAGAGCCGGGTCGAGGCGGCCGAGCTGGCCACCCTGTTCGAGACCGTCGGCGCCGGGCTGGGCCTGACCGTCCGCGCCTTCCCGACCGACGGCACGGCCCCGATCGGCCGCGGCATCGGCCCGGCGCTGGAGGTGCGCGACGTGCTGCAGATCCTGGACAACCGCCCGGAGGGGCCGGCCGATCTGCGCGAGAAGGCGCTGTTCTACGCCGGCCGGATCATCGCCTGGGACCCCGCGGTGGGCGACGAGGCGGAAGGCCGCCGCCTGGCCGAGGCGCTGCTGGCCAGCGGCCGGGCGCGCGACGCCTTCGACCGCATCGTCGACGCCCAGGGCCGGCGGGCGGACCCGATCCTGCCCGCGCCGCTGGTCCAGCCGGTCTATGCCGACCGGTCGGGCCCGATCGCGGCGATGGATGGCTGGGCCATCGCCGGCATCGCCCGCCGCGCCGGCGCCCCGTCCGACCCCGGCGCCGGCATCGACCTGCTGTGCCGGGTGGGCGAGGAGGTGCGGGCGGGGCAGCCGCTGTTCCTGATCCGCGCCTCGACGCCGCAGGATCTCGATGCCGCCGCGGCCATGGCCGGGCATCATGCCGGGATCGACATCCGCGAGACCGTCACGGCGGGGGGCCGCAGCAGCGGGGTGTGACGACGTCGCGCGGAAGCGCGGCCGGACGGAAAGCCATAACCGATAAACAAACAGGGACACGGCGATGACAGGAATGGCAGGCAAGGCGATGGCGGCGGTGTTTGCGCTGGCCGCCGCGCTGACCGCACCCGCCCGGGCGGCGGAAATCTCCGTCACCCAATGGGGCACCAGCCTCTACGGCGCGCCCTACGCGGTCGCCATGGAGAAGGGGTTCTTCAAGGAGGCGGGCGTCGACATCACCGGCATCATCGGGTCCGGCGGCGGCGGCACCACGGTGCGCAACATCCTGGCCAGCCCCCTGCCCTATGGCGAGGTGGCGCTGAGCGCCGCGCTGGCGGCGCAGCGCCAGGGGCTGGACGTCGTGATCGTCAACGCCGCCATCCGCAGCGCCGCGGAATCCACCCTGCTGACCATGCCGGATTCCGACATCAAGTCGCTGAAGGACCTTGCCGGCAAGAAGGTCGCCATCACCTCGCCGAAGGGCGTGTCGGAGATGCTGCTGCTGATGGAGCTGCAGAAGGAGGGCGTCGACCCGGCCTCGGTCACCCGCGTCGCCTCCGGCGGCTACAGCAACAGCCTGACCCTGCTGCAGCAGGGCGAGGTCGCCGCGGCCGGGATGATCGAGCCGCTGTCGATCATCCGCAAGGCGGAGTTCCGCACCGTGGCGCGGGCCAAGGACATCCTGCCGGCGATGACCACCGCCGTCGGCATCACCACCCGTGAATTCGCCGAGGCCAATCCCGGCGTGATCAAGGCCATCATCGCCGGCCGCCGCGCCGGCGTGCGGGCGATCTACGCCGACCCCGCGGCGGCGGCGGAGATCGTCGGCCGCACCTTCACCCTCGACCCCAAGGTGGCGCAGGAGGCGGTGGCCAACATGATCGGGCCGCGCTACTGGAGCGAGGGCGAGATCAACCAGGCCGAGCTGGACGAGACCGTGAAGGGCCTGGCGCTGGTCGGCGAGGTGCAGGACGGCGTCGACTGGTCCAAGCTGATCGACACCGCCTACCTGCCGCCCGAACTGCAGGCGAAACAATGAGCGTCACGCCCTTGCCGAAGCCGCAGCGCCGCCCGCCGGCCGGGGAGCCCATGAGCCAGACCGAGGAGCTGCACGTCGTCCTGAAGGGCATCACCCGGGTGTTCGGCGGCCGCAAGCGCGAGAGCCAGATCCACGCGCTCGGGCCGCTGGACCTCGAGCTGCGCCGCGGCGAGTTCTTCTCGGTGGTCGGCCCGTCGGGCTGCGGCAAGTCCACGCTGCTGGACGTGGTGGCCGGGCTGGCGCCGCCCACCACCGGCCAGGCCAGCTTCGAGGGCCGGCCGGTCACCGGCGTGCCCGACGGCATCGGCGTGGTGTTCCAGGAGGACGCGTCCTTCCCCTGGCTGACCGTGCGCGACAACGTCGCCTTCGGGCTGCGCCGGGCCGGGGTCGACGCGGCGGAGATCGCCCGCCGGGTCGACTACGCCATCGGCTTCATGGGCCTGCGCGAATTCGCCGGGGCCCTGCCGCCGCAGCTGTCCGGCGGCATGCGCCAGCGTGTCTGCATCGCCCGCACCCTGGTGCTGCAGCCGCGGCTGATCCTGCTGGACGAGCCGTTCGGCGCGCTGGACCAGCAGACCCGCCTGCTGATGGGCGACGAGCTGCTGCGGCTGTGGCGGGAGACCAACGCCACGGTGCTGCTGATCACCCATTCGCTGGACGAGGCGGCGATGCTGGCCGACCGCGTCGGGGTGATGTCGGCCCGGCCGGGCGTGTTCATCGACTTCGTCGAGACCGGCTGGCCGCGCGACCGCGACAGCCGGGTCATCGCCACCCCGGAATTCGGCGCCATCAACGCGCGGCTTTGGGAAAAGCTGCGGGTCGAATCCCTGAAGCACATGGGCGTGCACTGACCCGAACCCGGAGGCCCCGGCCATGCCGCGCGAAGCCTGGATCCGCCTTGCCGTGATCGTTGCCGCCGTCGCCGTGCTCGAGCTGCTGTGCCGCGGCGGCGCGATCCGGCACACCGCCATCATCCCGCCGTCGGAGATGGCGCAGGCGCTGTGGCGGATCCTCCGTGCCGGCACCTTCAACGCCGATATCCTCACCACCTTCCGCGACATCGCCCTGGCCGCGGCGATCTCGATCGGGCTCGGCTTCCCGCTGGGGGTGGGCATCCATGCCTGGCCGGATCTGCGCCTGGGGCTGGAGCCGATGCTGGCGAGCTATTACGCGGTGCCGACCTTCATCCTGTACCCGGTCTTCATCATCCTGTTCGGGGTCGGCAGCGGCGCGATCACGGCGGTCGCGGTCATGCTCGCCATCGTCGCCATGATCACGGCGACGCTGAACGGGCTGGACCGCATCCCCTCGGCGCTGCGCCGCACCGCCCGGGTGATGCGCATGGGCCCGCTGTCCACCGCGCTCAGGATCAGCCTGCCGGCCGCCCTGCCCTATCTGTTCACGGGGATGAAGCTGTCGGTGGCCTATGCCGTGATCGGCGTGATCGCGTCGGAGTTCATCCTGTCCGGCTCCGGCATCGGCTACTCCATCGCCTATGCCTACAACAACTTCGACAACCAGACGATGTACGGGCTGATGCTGCTGGTGATCCTGGCCGTGGTCGCGATCAACACCGGGCTGCACATGGTCGACCGCCGGCTGAACGCCCGGCGGGGGCGGTGACGCCATGAGGCAGGCCGTCAGCGTCACCCTCATCGTCGCCGTGTTCCTGGTGCTGTGGCAGGTCCTGCACCTGAGCGCCGGGACCGCCATTCCCGGGCCGGGCGAGACCCTGGACCGGCTGCGCGCCCTGGCCGCCACCCCGGCCTTCTGGGGCCATTGCGCCGAGACCGGCCAGGCCTTCCTGCTGGCGGCGGTGCTGTCGATCGCCGGCGGCCTGGTCCTCGGCGTGCTGCTCGGCAGCCACCGCCTCGCCGGCGGCGTGTCCGAGCCGATCCTGATCAACCTCTACGCCCTGCCGAAGGTGACGCTGTACCCGGTCGTGCTGCTGATCTTCGGCCTGGGGATGTCCGCCAAGGTGGCGTTCGGGGTGATGCACGGCATGATCCCGCTGGCCCTCTTCACCATGAACGCCATCCTGCAGACCAAGCCGGTCTATCGCCGCACCGCCAGCGTGATGCGGCTGACGCCGTGGCAGGCGGCCAGCACCGTGATCCTGCCGGCGATCGTGCCGGAGGTGATGTCTGGGGTGCAGATCGCGGTGTCGCTGGCGCTGCTGGGCGTGCTGATCGGCGAGCTGTTCGCGTCGCAGCGCGGCCTGGGCTTCCTGGCGCGGCACGCCATGGAGCTGGGCGACATGCCGACCGTGCTGGCCGTCGCCGCCACCCTGATCGTCTTCGCCCTGGCGCTCAACGCCGCGCTGCGCCGTCTGGCCAGGATCTGGTCCTAGGGCGCCTCGGCCATGGCGCGGCCGTCGCGGGCGACGACGCGGCCGCCCTTCACCACCAGCCGTCGCGGCGGATGGCCGGCCACCGCCTCGGCGACGGTCTCGGCCTCGACCAGCACGAAATCGGCGCGGCAGCCGGCCTCGATGCCGTAGCCGTCCAGCGCCATCACCGCCGCGCCGCCATGGGTGCAGATGTCGAGCGCCAGCTGCAGCTCGTCGTCGCGGCGCAGGTTGTTGCGCATGCCGACGAACATCGCCCGTTCCAGCATGTCGCCGGTGCCGTAGGGACCCCAGGTGTCGCGGATGCCGTCATTGCCGGCGCAGATCGTGACGCCCGCCGCGGCCAGGCGCTTGACCGGCGGCGCGTCGACCGAGGCCGGCCCGGTGGTCATGATGTGGATGCCGGCCTCGCGCAGCCCCTCGATCAGCCTGTCCACCGCGGCCACATCCGGCATGCCCAGGCAGAAGGCGTGGCTGAGCGTCACCCGCCCCTGCAGCCCGAGCGCCTTGGTGCGCTCGATCGTCAGCTCGACCGCGAAGGCGCCGAGTTCGCCGCCCTCGTGCAGATGGATGTCGATCGGTTTGCCGAAGCTGTCCGCCAGGCCGAAGACGGTGTCGAGATGCCCCTTGGGATCGCGGTCGATGCCCGACGGGTCCAGGCCGCCGACGACATCCGCGCCCTGCCGCAGGGCATCGGCCATCAGCCCGACCGTCCCCGGGCGCACCAGCATGCCGCTTTGCGGGAAGGCGACGATCTCGATGTCGACGATGTCGCGATACCGCTCGCGCGTCGCCATCACCCCTTCGATGCCGGCCAGCCCGACCTCGGTGTCGACATCGACATGGCTGCGGATATGGGTGGTGCCGTGGCCGACCGAGAGCACGACCTGCCGCGCGGATTGCCGGGCGGGGTCGATGCCCAGCGTCCGCTTCATCGTCCGTTCGTTGTCGATCCTGTCGATCAGCCGGGGCCCGACCTCGTTGCGGTACCAGCCCATGCCGTACAGCGTCTTGTCGAGATGGGTGTGCGCCTCGACCAGGCCCGGCAGCATCAGGGCACCGCCGCCATCGACCACGGCGGCCCCGGCGGGCGCCGGTTCCCCGGCGGGAACGATGCGGCCGTCGCGGACCAGGATGTCGGTGGCCGCCCGGCCCGCCGGCCGGACATTGGTGAACAGGGTGGCTGAAGCCATCGGATGCATCCTTCGATCAGCGGGCCGGGAGCGTCGCACGACGCCCCTACCGAATACTGCCGTCGAGCGTCCGAGACCATGTCCTGGATGCATGGTCGAACGGCAGCATCCCCCGGTATCACTTCGAGGTGGGCTTCACTTCATCGTCGGCATCACGAATTCGGCGCCGGCGCGGATGCCGGTGGGCCAGCGGGTGGTGATCGTCTTCATCCGGGTGTAGAAGCGCACGCCTTCCGGCCCGTGCATGTGGTGGTCGCCGAACAGCGACGACTTCCAGCCGCCGAAGGAATGGAAGGCCATCGGCACCGGAATCGGCACGTTGATGCCGATCATGCCGACCTGGATCTGGTGGGCGAATTCGCGCGCGGCGTCGCCGTCGCGGGTGAAGATCGCGGTGCCGTTGGCGAATTCATGGCGGTTGATCCAGCCGGCCGCGGTCTCGTAGTCCGGCGCCCGGGCGACCGACAGGACCGGCCCGAAGATCTCCTCGCGATAGATCTTCATGTCGGTGGTGACGTGGTCGAACAGGCTGCCGGCGATGAAGTAGCCGTCCTCATAGCCCTGGCGGCGGAAGTCGCGCCCGTCGACCACCAGCTTCGCCCCTTCGGCGACGCCGGAGTCGATGTAGCCGCGCACCTTGTCGAGATGCTGCCGGGTGACCAGCGGCCCCATCTCGGCCTCCGGATCGGTGCCGGGGCCGATGGCCAGGGCACGGACCCGCGGCTCCAGCCGGGCCAGCAGGGCCTCGGCGGTCTTCTCGCCGACCGGGACGGCGACGGAGATCGCCATGCAGCGCTCGCCGGCGGAGCCGTAGGCGGCGCCCATCAGCGCATCGACCGCCTGGTCGAGATCGGCGTCGGGCATGATGATCATGTGGTTCTTGGCGCCGCCGAGCGCCTGGCAGCGCTTTCCGGTCCGCGCCGCGGTCTCGTAGATGTACCGCGCGATCGGGGTGGAGCCGACGAAGCTGATCGCCGAGATGTCGGGGTCGAACAGCAGCGCGTCGACCGCCTGCTTGTCGCCCTGGACGACGTTGAACACGCCGTCGGGCAGCCCGGCCTCCGTCAGCCATTCGGCCAGCAGCAGCGAGGCCGAGGGGTCGCGCTCCGACGGCTTCAGGATGAAGCAGTTGCCGCAGGCCAGCGCCACCGGGAACATCCACATCGGCACCATGGCCGGGAAGTTGAACGGGGTGATGCCGGCGACGATGCCGAGCGGCTGGCGCAGCGAGTGGCTGTCGACCCGGGTGCCGACATTCTCGGTGATCTCGCCCTTGAGCAGCTGCGGCGCGGCGGTCGCGAACTCGACCACCTCGATGCCGCGCTGGACCTCGCCCTTGGCGTCGCTGAGCACCTTGCCGTGCTCGGCGGTGATGGCGGCGGCCAGCTCGTCGGTCCGCTCCTCCAGGATGCGCAGGAAGCGATTGAGGATGCGGGCGCGGCGCAGCGGCGTGGTGCCGGCCCAGTCCGGGAACGCCTGCTTCGCCGAAGCCACCGCGGCGCGGACGTCGTCGACCGAGGCCAGGGCGACGGTGCCGCTCTGCACACCCGTGGCGGGGTTGAAGACTGGCGCGGTCCGCCCGCTGCTGCCGGGAACCCGGCGGCCGCCGATGAAATGGTGAATCTCGGTTGGCATCACGGCGTCTCCTGCTCCAGTCCGGCCCGGCGGGCGGATGGGATGTCATCCCGCTTTACCCGGCGCGCATCAATGGCCAGGATCGAGCAACCATTGTGCGGGATTTGAAGCCATGGACTGGGACCACCTGCGCGTCTTCCTGGCGATCGCCCGGCATGGCCAGCTGCTGGCGGCGTCGCGCAAGCTCGGGCTCAACCACGCCACGGTGGCCCGGCGGCTGGACGCGCTGGAGGCCGATCTCGGCACCGTGCTGTTCGACCGCCGGCCGGCGGGGTCGGTGCTGACCCAGGCCGGCGACCGGCTACTGCCGGTGGCCGAGGGCATCGAGACCGCGCTGCTGGGCGCGGCGGAAGGGCTGCGCGACGACGAGGCCGAGGTCGCCGGCACGGTGCGGATCGGCGCGCCCGACGGTCTGGGCAACTATTTCCTGGCGCGGGAGCTCGGCATCTTCGCCCGGCAATACCCCAATCTGACGATCGAGCTGGTGCCCCTGCCCCGCAGCTTTTCCCTGTCGCGGCGCGAGGCGGACCTGGCCATCGGCCTCGACCGGCCGGTGGAGGGAAGGCTGATCGTGTCCCGCCTGGCCGATTACAGCCTGGGGGTCTATGCCTCCGCCGGCTATCTCGCCGCGGCGGGGACGCCTGATACCGTGGACGCGCTGGCGGACCACATGGTCGTGACCGGGGTCGAGGACTACGCCTACGCCCCGGCCCTGGACTATGTCACGGTGCTGGAGGACCGGTCGCGCCGACGGTTCCGCTGCGCCAGCGTGATGGGCCAGATGGAGGCGGTGCGGGCCGATGCCGGCATCGGTATCCTGCATGATTTCGCCGCCGCCGAAGTGCCCGGCCTGACCCGGATCCTGCCGGAGGTCGGATTCCGCCGCAGCTACTTCATGCTGTCGCATCCGGACACCGCCGGGCTGCGCCGCGTCGCGATCTGCCGGCGCTTCCTCGCCCGCCGCTTCGAGGAGGAGCGCCAGCGGTTCCTGCCGGGATGTCCTCGACGGCCGGATCGCGAATGAATGCGCCGCGGGGCCGGAGGCAGCAGCCGGCCGCGATCGAGAAGGGCGGCGGCGTCCGCTGCAACGGCGCCATCGACAGCCGTTCGGGCTCGGGCGAAGCGCTCGGCTGCTGACACGCAGGCCACATCGGAGCCATGATCGGGCGGGGCGCCTCGGGATCCGGGGCGCCCTTTTCATCGCTCTCGACACGGATTCGACGATGGCACCGGACGACCCGAAGACGATCGCCGACGGCATCACCATCGGCCCGGACGGTGTGCCGCGCTGTTCCTGGCACTTCGACATGCCCGATCATCCCGATTACCACGACCGCGAATGGGGCCGGCCGGTGGAGGACGACCAGCGCCTGTTCGAGAAGATCTGCCTCGAAGGCTTCCAGTCCGGCCTGTCCTGGCTGACCATCCTGCGCAAGCGCGAGAGCTTCCGGGAGGCGTTCGCGGATTTCGAGATCGAGCGGGTGGCCGGCTTCACGGAGACCGATGTCGAGCGCCTGCTCGGCAACCCCGGCATCATCCGCAACCGGGCCAAGATCCTGTCCACCATCAACAACGCCCGGCGGGCGCGCGAACTGATCCAGGAGGCCGGCTCCCTCGGCGGCTGGCTCTGGGCGTTCGAGCCGGGCCCGGAGGAGCGGCCGCGGGTGATGGACCTGCAGTATTGGCGGTCGAACCCGACCAGCCCGGCCTCCGAGCGCCTGTCGAAGGCCTTGAAGACGCGCGGCTGGACCTTCGTCGGCCCGACCACGATCTACGCCTTCATGCAGGCCATGGGCCTGGTGAACGACCATCTGGAGGGCTGCGCCTGCCGGCCCCGCATCGAGGAGGCACGACAGGCCTTCGCCAGGCCCGCCAAGAGACCGTCTGTAAATGCTACTGGCACGGCCATCTGACGGCGGCTTCTGCGCTTCCGGTGCTCACGGACTCAAACGTCCGCTGCGCGCCGGTTCTCGAAACCACCGCCAGCCGACTCCCGTCAGCGCATTTCCAAACGATCTCTTAGGCCAAGCACCATCCGGCGATCAGACGGCGGCCGCTTTCCGGCCCCGGGGAGCCTTGGCCGGCACGGCGGCAGCCTTCTGCGGCGCCGGCGGCGATGCGCGCCGGGTGCCGAGGCCGATCGACTTCGCCAGAGAGCTGCGCTGCTGCGCGTAGGCCGGTGCGACCATCGGGTAGTCCGCCGGCAGACCCCAGCGCTCGCGATACTGCTCAGGCGTTAGGTTGTAGGCGGAAGACAGATGACGCTTCAGCATCTTCAGCTTCTTGCCGTCCTCGAGGCAGATGATCCACTCCGCCGTCACCGACTTCTTGATCGGCACGGCCGGCTGCGGCCGCTCCGCCGCCACCGGCGCGGCCGGCTTGTCGAGATCATGCAAGGATGCGTAGACCTGGGCGATCAGCGCCGGCAAGTCGCTCAGCGCGACGCTGTTGTTCGAAACATGTGCAGAGACGATCTGCACTGTCAGTCGCCGGGTTTCATCCGCGGCAGCCGCCGTCGATGTCGCGGCGCCATTCTCACTCATTCAAACTGCTCCGTACCAGAGGTTCACGCTGTGATAATACCGGATCGCGTTCAATACAGCTTGAATATAGTTAACAAATGGCCCGGGCGGTAGTCCGGACTGTTATTTAATATCCTTTTGTGCAGCGAGAGATCCGTCGGGCGGCGGCAATCCCTGCCCTGGCCCTCCCCTTCCCGAAGGCGCCGGGCGTGAAAAAGCCGTCGCCGCCGCAGAGGATCGGGACCGCCGATTACCGGAAGGTCTGGAGGAGAGGATCGAAGGCGTAGTCGAGCACCGTCCGGCTGCCGGTGGTGATCGAGACCTCGGCCGGCGTGCCGGCGGAGAGTTCGACGCCTGGCGCCACCTGCTTCACCACGGCCGGGTCGACCTCGATCTTGGCCAGGAAATAGGCGCGCCCGGTCTTCTCATCCACGGTGCTGTTGGCGGCGACATAGATCAGCCGGCCCGCCACCCGCGGCACGCTGCGGTGGCTGTAGGCGACGAAACGGACCAGTGCCGGCTGGCCCTCGCGCACCACATCGATGTCGTTGGGCTGGACCTGGACGTCGAGCACCACCTTCGCGCTCTTCGGCACGATCTCCAGGATCGGCGCGCCGGGCGCGACCACGCCGCCGACCGTGTGGAACTTCCGCCCGGTGACGGTGCCGTCGAGCGGCGCCACGATGCGGGTGCGGACGACCACGTCGCCGCTGGAGCGCATCCTCTCCTCCAGCGCCGCCAGTTCCTTCTGCGTCTTGGCGCGCTCGCTCGCGACCTTGTCGCGGAAGTCGCTGTCCAGCGCCAGCATCCGCATCTCGCTTTCGCCGACGGTCTGTTCGGCCCTGGCGATGGATGACAGGGCGGAGGCCTTCTCGCCGATCAGCCGGGCCTGGCCGCGCTGCAGCTGCAGCAAGCGCGGGCGCCGTTCCAACCCCTTCTCGACCAGGGGCGCCACCGCGTCGATCTCCTGCTGGATCAGCTCCATCTGGATGTCCGCGGCCCGGATCTGGCCCTTCAGCCCGACGATTTCCGAACGGCTCTGGGCGATGCGCTGCGCCAGGACCGACTTCTGGCCCACGATCGATTCGCGACGGAAGGTGAACTGGTCCTGCTGCGCCCTGACCAGGGCCGCGGCCGCGGGATTCGACGGGGTCTCGTTCAGCATGGCCTCGGGCCATGCGATGGCGGCCGCGCTGGTCTGTTCCGCATCCAGACGGGCAATGGTGGCGACGGCGGCCAGGCGCTGCATCCGCACCATGTCGTAGGTCGCCCTGTCGCGCGTGGCATCGAGCACCAGCAGGGTGTCGCCCGCCTTGACCTCGTCGCCGTCGCGCACCGCCAGTTCGCGGATGATGCCGCCTTCGAGATGCTGCACCGTGCGCCGGTTGCCCTCGGGGCTGACCTGCCCGTTCGCGACCGCGGCGGCGGCCAGCGGCGTTAACGCGGCCCAGACGCCGGCCCCCACGACGAACACGGCGATGACGGCGCCGCCGATCAGGCTCACGCGGTTCAGGCGCCGGGCGTTCTGCCGCAGCGCCGCCGTCTCCTCCTTCCGCGAAGCAGACAGAAGGGCGCTGCCGGGGATGGCCGGCAGGTTGGGCTTTCCGGGCTCCTGAGGGATCAGTGACATGGTCGGAGCGTCCTTCTGCGCGGCGGCGACATCGGCAATCGGCGATCCCTCGGACGAATGCGTCTCGTCTTCACGTCACGGGATCGATCGGCCGGCCTCATCTCAAAAATCTCTGTCCGAATCGCAAGTCGTAAATGCTCGTTCTGCCGGGTGTCTATCAGACCATCTTGTCATATCCGCGGCGGGCGGCACCACAACAAGCCGATCATACCAACCTTCACCGGCGACGTTACGTCGGTAATGCGTTTCCGCCGGCGCTGAAACTCCGCCGTAGCAGGGCCCGGTCAATTTCACAGTAGGATAGAGGCTTTCCCGCCGCCGCAAGGCGTGACCTCGGGAACCGGCCGGCGGGCCGTACGTTGATGATCTTGGAGAGGTGGTCCACCCGATGCGATCCGTTCCAGCCACCGAGGCGCTGCCCACGCCCCGCGATGCCGTGTCGGCCGCGAACGCCCGGCCGGCGGTGCGGGCCTTCTTCGATCCGCGCACCTGCAGCCTGCAATACGTCGTCGCCGACCGGTCGACCGGGGATTGCGCGATCATCGACCCGGTGCTGGATTTCGACGAGCGGTCCGGCGCGGTCGCGACCCACAGCGCGGACGGGATCCTGGCCCATGTCGAACAGGCGGGGCTGCGCGTCGCCTGGATCCTGGACACCCATCCGCATGCCGACCATTTCTCCGCCGCCGCCTATCTGAAGGCGAAGACCGGCGCGCCGACGGCGATCGGCGAGAAGATCGTCGCGGTCCAGGCGCTGTGGCGTGAGATCTACAATTTGCCGGAGCTGCCGGCCGACGGATCGTCCTGGGACCGGCTGTTCCACGACGGCGAGGTGTTCCGCATCGGCGGCCTGGAGGCGCGAGTTCTGCACTCGCCCGGGCACACGCTGGCGTCGATCACCTATGTCGTCGGCGATGCCGCCTTCATCCACGACACCCTGTTCATGCCCGATGGCGGGACCGCGCGCGCCGACTTCCCCGGCGGCGATGCCCGGCGCCTGTGGGCCTCGATCCAGCAGATCCTGGCGCTGCCGGACGACACCCGCCTGTTCACCGGGCACGACTACCAGCCGGGCGGGCGCGAGCCGCGGTGGAAGAGCAGCGTCGCCGAACAGCGGCTGGGCAACGCCCATGTCGCAGGCAAGACCGAGGCGGAGTATGTGGCCTTCCGGAAGGCACGCGACCGGCTGCTGCCGATGCCCGGGCTGATCCTGCCGGCGATGCAGGTCAACCTGCGCGGCGGGCGGCTGCCGGAGCCGGAGGACAACGGCCGGCGCTATCTGAAGATCCCGATCGACGCGCTGCCGGGTGCGGCCTGGGAGTGATGCCGGAGACGGGTGGCGGCACGGCGCGTCCGCTCCCGGCGTCAGTTGGTGGCGGACACCGCCAGCGGCTGCTCCAGACCGCCGGACAGCGGCGGAGATGCCACGGCGTCCCGGGCATGCAGCGCGTCGCTGCCGGTCCCCGCCTGGATGAAGATCGCGACCACCACGCCGAGCAGCACGGTCAGGGTCGTCGTCAGCAGGAAGCCCTGTCCATCGGCGGATTCTTCCGCCGCCACGGCTTCGCGCGGGATGGATCGGGCCAGCAGCAGGCCGGTGGCGATGCCGACGGCGGTCATGCCGACGATCAGGGCCGCCACCCCGCCGATCTGCCGAAGCCCCACCGGCGCGGGATCCAGGGCGAGCGTCCGGACCACCGCCAGCATGAAGCCCACGGCAAAGCCGACCGCGGCCGACCTGGTCACCACCACCGTCCGCTGCTTCATCGCATCGGGCTGCCCGCGGCGCCCGGACCGGGTCGGCACAGTGTCCCGCAGGACGGCGCCGGATGGACCGGCCGTCGCCGACGACAAATCGCCCCCGGCCATTCCGTCCCGGATCCGGGACGGAATGGCCGGACGGGTGGAAAATCGCGCTTCCGGCGCCGGTGTGGAAGTTGCCCTCTTCAGGCGTGCCATGGCCAAACCCGGTGGTTCTCGAGTCAGGCCGGGCGGGTGCTGAATTCACCCGCCCGGCCACCTGCCTTCACGTCATCCGTATCCGTGATCGCCCCCGTATTGCGTTCGGCTCGTCCCTGCACGTCCGCATGGGCAGGGTTCGGCCGGAAACCCGTGGTGGTTTGCGTCACCCGGCCGGATACGTTGGGCCGAGCGATCGATTTGCCGAATTCACGGGTCTTTACAGGTAATCCATTGTTTGGTTTCCAGCACCGAAGACGATCGTGAAGAAGCTCGATCGGCGCCTCGACATGGAAATAAAGAGAAACTGGCGCGCTTTTTAGTAAACTTCTGATTCGAGCAGCACCTTCGCGAGCATCAAGATCTGGACCGACCCACATGGATCAGACGCACACTTCAAGCCTGATTGCGGAACCTAAAAAAGGGGGGTCGCCCCCCCTATTTGCGATAAGGTTTCGCCGCCTCAGGGAATTCGGGACGATGCTTCGATGATTCCGGCTGAACAGACCTCTCGCGCCTTGGTGATCGAGGACCAGGATCTGATGCGCCTGGCCTTGATCCATGAACTCAAGGCGGTGCTGAAGGACTGCATCGTCCAGGGGGCCGCAACCTGGGAATCCGCGTCCCGGCTGCTGAAGGACCATGATTTCGACCTCGTCATCATCGATCCGGGACTGCCGGGATTCGACCCGACGTCGCCGCTCGATCGCCTGACGGTCGTGAAGGAGGTGGTCGAGGCATGCCCGAATGCCCTGCACATCGTCGTCACCGGATCCGACACGCCGGAGGAAGGCGAGAAGTGCAGGCGACTCGGGGCGAACGCCTATGTCGGCAAGACCGGCCTCGATCGCGACACGCTGATCAGCATCCTGCAGAACATCTCGGAAACCGGGTTCTCCCTGTCCCTGTCCGAGGTCAAGGAGCGCACGCCGGAGTTCTACTATTCCGGATTGACGCCCCGCGAGCAGGAGATCATCGATTTCATGCGGCGCCGGCCGCGGGGCGCCAAGCGCCGCGAGATCTACGAGCAGATGGGCGACCAGTTCGGCATCGATCCCTACACGGTCGAGAAGTACTACAAGCAGGCCCGCGCCAAGCTGATCAAGAACGGACTCTTCCCCAAAGGTGCCTGATGATGGTGATTTCGCCGGCTGCGCAGGGAATCGGGAGCTTCGTGAGACCCAGGATGTCGAGGCTTGTGCCGCCGGCCATGGCGGCCGCCGCCGCGATGCTGGCGGCTTTGCTGGTTGGCGCCGCCCAGGCGGCCCCGGCCGGCCATGACGACCCGCAGGTGCTGCGCATCGAGGACGCGGCGGGGCAGCCGACGACGACATACGGGCTGGAGCGGCTGAAGCGCGACTTCCCCCAGCGCGAGCTGGACACGCGGACGCCCTGGACCGCGGCGGGGGAAAGCATCCGCTACCGCGGGCCGGAGCTCAAGGACGTGCTGGCCGGCAACGGCCTGGGCGACGTGCCCTCGATCGAAGCCTCCGCCTATGACGATTTCGTCACCACCATCCGGATGGACGAGATCGACACCTACAAGCCGATCCTGGCCCTGGAGCGGGCGTGCTCCGCCGACGACCACAAGGCCGGCCGCTGCAAGGACGGCGAAGATTTCAGGCCGCTGACCTTGGACGATTCCGGCCCCTATTCCATCATCTGGCCTTACGACCAGCTGCCCAGTTCCTACGTGCCCGGGCGGAACTCGATCTGGGTCTGGTTCGTCACGGCGCTGCGCCCCGCCTCATGATCCGGATGCCGCGATGGTGGCTGGAGCTGTTCCCATACCTGGCGCTGGCCGTCGCCATATCCCTGAGTTCGTGGTCGTTCATGCGGTCGGAGCACTACCGCGAAGAGACCGACATGCTGCTCACCCAATCCTATGAGATCGAGTGGCGGGGCTCCCAGGTCCGCGAGCGGCTGGCAAACATCATCGGATACCTGAAGATCGCTATCGCCACCGGGGAGCGGGAGCCGCGGCTGGTGCAGGAGATCGGGCTGCTGCAGTTCAACATCGTGGCGCTGAAGAACCTGGAATACGCCGACCACTTTCTCGATCCGAAGGATTTCGACCGGCTCGACAACAGCCTGACCATGATCCGGGCGAACATCAATCCGGCCCTGGCGGATGGCGGCCAGGACCTGAACGTCCTGGCCTGGGTGTCCGCGATCCAGGAGGACATGTTCCACGTCTCCGGCACCGCCGGCGCGCACAGCCGCACCCTGACCGAGACGGCGCAGATCGAGGAGAATGCGCTGCGCAACACGGCGATCTTCGCCCTGGCGCTGTCTGCGGTGATCGTCGTCGGCGTCGTCATCCACCAGAGGGCCGCCTTCGCGCAGCGGAAGGATCGGCAGATCCGCTCCTTCTCCTCGCTGTTCGCGCATATGACGCGGTCCCGCGTGTCCGCCCTGGCGCTGTTCATCGGACGCCTGGCCGACACCACCACGCCCGACCCGGAGATGGTGGCCGCGGCGGTGCGCGCGGCGAAGGAGCTGGACGCCATCAATGACGGGCTGCTGAAGATCGCCTATGCCGGCAAGCCGGCGCGACGGGTGGCGCTCAAGGCCATCCTGGACGCCATCCGCCTGGACCATGGCGACCGGATCCGCCTCGACATTCCCGACGAGGCGCAGGACGCGCCGGTCGCGTTCCCGCAGCTTCACCTGATCCTGGACGAATTGATCCGGAACGCCGAACACGCCGTGGCCGCCGCCGGGCGGGCGGCGCCCAGCGTGGTCCTCCGCGGTCGCCTGGCGCCGCGGTTCCCGCTCGGGCGCCGGCTGATCCTGGAAGTGGTCGACAACGGCGTCGGGATGACCGCGGCGGTCCGCGAGAAGGCGCTGGAGCCGTTCTTTTCGACCCGGGCGGGGAGCCATGTCGGCCTGGGCCTGACCGGCTGCGCCGAGATGGTGAAGACGCTGGGCGGCCGGTTCGCCATCCAGTCGATGGAGAACATCGGCACCACGGTGCGGATCAGCTATCCGATCGCCCGGGACGCCGGGATGCCGGCCTGACCGGCGCGCCGTACGGCCGGGAAACGCCCCCGACCGCCGGCGCGATCGGCCGTTACTTCGCGGCGGCCTTGCGCGGACGCCGGGCCTTGGCCGGTGCGGGCGGCGGTGCGACCACCTCGACCGGGCGCCGGGTGCCGAGGCCGATGCTCTTCGCCAGCGTACTGCGCTGCTTGGCATAGTTCGGCGCGACCATCGGATAGTCGGCCGGCAGACCCCAGCGGTCACGATACTCGTCAGGGGTCATGCCGTAGGCGGCCTGCAAATGCCGCTTCAGCATTTTCAGCTTCTTGCCGTCCTCGAGGCAAATGATGTAGTCGGGCCGCACCGACTTCTTGATCGGCACCGCCGGTTCCGGCCGGCTCGGCACCGGTTCGGACGGCATGCCAAGACCATTCAGGGCCCCGTAGACCTGCCCGATAAGACCAGCCAGGTCGCTGACCGCGACGTTGTTGTGCGAAACATGGGCCGCGACGATCTGCGCGGTCAGCTTGCGCGTCTCATTTGTCGAACTCGGCTTCAAATCACTGGAGACGTCTGCAGGCATCAAATCTCTCCGCCAGAATGGATGTAGAATAGATATCGCATTTGGCCTGCAGGTCCAGACAAATGTGGGATAAGACAGAAATCCGCTAGGCCATGACTTTCCATTCCTTGGACGTAAACCTTGCCGCGGCGGTGTCGCCCCCCGGGTGCCGCGGCGGTCGGGACGGCCGGCGCCGCCGCTCCCCGGATGACGGGACCCCAGGGGGCGGCGCCCGACGCCTCACAGCGTAAAGTCGGCCGCCACCAGGGTGATGGCGCCGGTCAGGACGATGTTGAAGTCGGCGACGCCGTCGCCATTGACGTCGCCGCTGACCGTGGTGACGCCGCCGGCCACGGCCTCGCGCAGTTCGCCGGCATGGTGGGTGAAGGCCCCTGCGCCGATGAAGCGGAACGCCTGGTCGCCGGCGGCCGCGGTGTTGGCATCGATCGCCGCGAGGTCGATGCGGTCGCCCTGGGCGTGGCTGAAATCGGTGATCCGATCGGCCCCGGCGCCGACCGGGCTCTGGCCGACGCTGCCATAGGTGAAGCGGTCGGCCCCGAGCCCGCCGATCAGCGTGTCCGCGCCGCCCAGACCGGCCAGGACGTCGTTGCCGGCGCCGCCGGACAGGGCATTGGCGGCGGCCGACCCGAGCAGCGCATCGTTGCCGTTACCCCCGGCCAGGTTCTCGATCCCGACCAGCGTGTCGCCCTGGGCATTGCCGCCGGCGCCCGTGCCCGTCGTCAGGTTGACCGCCACCCCGGCGGTGCCCTCGGCGTAGTTTGCGGTGTCGATGCCGGCGCCGCCGTCGAGATGGTCGGCGCCCGCGCCGCCGCGGAGCGCGTCGTTGCCGGCGGCCCCGAACAGGGCGTTGGCCCCGGCGCTGCCGATCAGGGCATCGCCGCCCTGGCTGCCGAAGACGTTCTCGATCCCGGTCAGGGTGTCGCCCTGGGCGTTGCCGCCGCGGCCCGTGCCGGCGGCGAGGTCGACCGCCACCCCGACCGTGCCCTCGGAATACATCGCGGCGTCGATGCCGGCGCCGCCGTCGAGATGGTCCGCCCCGGCGGCGCCGCGGAGGACGTCGTTGCCGGCGCTGCCGAACAGGGCGTTGGCCCCGGCATTGCCGGTCAGGATATCGGTGCCCTGGCTGCCGAAGACGTTCTCGATCCCGACCAGGACGTCGCCTTCGGCGTTGCCGCCATGGCCGGTGCCGGCGGCGAGGTCGACCGTCACCCCGACGCTGCCCTCGGAATACATCGCAGCGTCGATGCCGACACCGCCGTCGAGGTGGTCGGCCCCGGCCCCGCCGCGGAGCACGTCGTTGCCGGCATTGCCGGTCAGGATGTTGGCCACCGCGCTCCCGGTCAGGGTGTCGCTGCCCTGGCTGCCATCGACATTCTCGATCGAGACCAGGATGTCGCCCTGGGCATCGCCGCCGCTGCCGAGCCCGGTGGCCAGGTTGACCGTCACCCCGACCGTGCCGTCGTCGTAGAGCGCGGTGTCGTTGCCGTCCTCCGACACCGCGGCGGCGGCGTTGACGCTGCCGTCGTCGCTGAAGCCGCCATTCAGCACATCGGCGCCGGCGCCGCCGCGCAGCACGTCATCGCCGTCCTGGCCGAAGATCATGTTGGCGCCGGCGTCGCCGAACAGCGCATCGGCGAAGTGCGACCCCGACAGGCCCTCGATCGAGATCAGGACATCGCCCCGGGCATCGCCGAGGAACCCGCCGGTGACCAGGCTGACCACCACGCCGGATTCGGCGTCGCCATAATCCGCGATATCGAGGCCGGCACCGCCGTCCAGCCGGTCGGCGCCGACGCCGCCGTCGAGGTCATCATTGCCCGCGGCGCCGAAGAGGGTGTCGACGCCCGCCGCGCCGCCGAGGAAGTCGGCGCCGCCGGCCCCGGTGATGCGGTCGTCGCCGGAGCCGGCGTCGTAGGCCATCGCCTCGACATTGGTCGTCCGCGTTCCGTCGCTGCCGGTGCCGCCGTTCAGGGTGAAGGTGAGATTTGCGGTCGCGTCGCGGCGGTCCAGGAACAGGAAGTCGGTGCCGGTGCCGCCGTCGATGACGTCCGCCCCGGGCCCGGAGAAGATCTGGTCGTCGCCGGCGCCGCCGCTGATCACGTCGTTGCCGACGCCTGAGCTGATCCCGTCGTTGCCGGCGCCGCCGCTGATGATGTTCTTGCCGTCGCCGCCATCGATGAAGTCGTTGCCGGCGCCGCCGGTGATGCGGTCGTCGCCGGAGCCGCCCTCGTAGCTCAGGATCTCGATGTTGGTGGATCGGCTGCCGTCGCTGCCGGGCCCGCCGTTCAGGGTGAAGGTGAAGCCGGTGGCGAGGTCGCTGCGGTCGATCTCGAGGATATCGACCCCGGTGCCGCCATCGGCGATCACCACCCCGGAGCCTTCCACGATCAGGTCGTCGTCACCGCCGCCGCCGTTGAGCGTGTCGTTGCCGCCATTGCCCGTGAGCTCGTTGTTGCCGCCATCCCCGGTCAGCACGTCGTCGCCGCGGCTGCCGATGACGTTCTCGATCCCGGTCAGGGTGTCGCCCTGGGCGTCGCCGCCGGTGCCCAGCCCGGTCGCCAGGTTGATGACGATCGGGTCCGCGCTGCGGTCGTAATCAGCCGTGTCGATACCGGCGCCGCCGACCAGCGCATCGGCGCCGGCCCCGCCGTCGAGGTCGTCGTTGCCGGCCCCGCCATCGAGCTGGTCGGCGCCGCCGGCGGCGTGGATCTCGTCGTCGCCGGCATCGCCGGTCATGACATCGGCGAAGGCCCCGCCATTGATGAAGTCGTTGCCGTCGCCGCCGCTGGCGTGGTCGCCGCCGTCGGGGGTGTTGAAGTTGTCGCTGTTGATGATGTCGTCGCCGGCCCCGCCGTTGATCGTGTCGGCACCGTCGCCGGCATTGATGACGTCGTTGCCGTCCCCGCCCGACAACGTGTCGCCGCCCGCACCGCCATCCACGACGTCGCTGCCAGCCCCGCCGTCCAGCGTGTCGGCGCCGGCCCCGCCGTCCAGGACGTCGCCGCCGACGGCGCCGTGGACGACGTCGTTGCCCGATCCGCCCTCATACACCAGCGCCTCGATGCCGGTCGCGGTCGACCCGTCGCTGCCGGCCGTGCCGTCGACCGAGAAGGTGGCGCCCACCGTGGTGTTGAAGCGGTCGACGGTGAGGACGTCGTCGCCGGCGCCGCCGTCGATCGTCAGCACCCCGGCCCCGCCCGTGATGGAATCGTCGCCGGCGCCCCCGTTCAGCGTGTCATTGCCGTTGCCGCCTTCCAGCTGGTCATTGCCGTCGCCGCCCAGCAGGGAATCGTTTCCATCCAGCCCCAGCAGGTGGTCGTCGCCGCCCAAGCCGCTGATGGCGTTGTCGCCGGCCGACCCGGTCAGGGTGTCGTTGAAGGCGGTGCCGACGAGGTCCTCGATGTCGGCGCCGACGGTGTCGCCCTCGGCGGCGCCGCCATGGCCGGTCGCGCCGATCGCCACGGTCACGCCGTCCGTGCTGTCGGCGAAGCTGGCCGTGTCCCTGCCGTTGCCGCCGCTCAGCACATCCGCCCCGGCGCCACCGAGGAGGACGTCATTGCCGTCGTCGCCGAACAGCTGGTCGTTGCCGAGGCCGCCGGAGATGCCGTCATTGCCGTCGTTGCCATGGATGACGTCGTCGCCGTCGGTGCCGGTGAGGGCGTCGCTGTTGGGGGTGCCGTCGATGGTCGCCATGGTTGATCGCTTCCTGAAGGGGATGGGACGGGGCGGCTTGGGCCTGCCCGCTAGAGCACGAAGTCGCCGGCCACGAGGGTGATGCTGCCGGTCAGGGTGATGCTGAAATCGGCGGTGCCGTCGCCGTTGACGTCGCCGCTGACCGTGGTGACGCCGCCGGCCACCGTCTCGCGCAACTCGCCGGCATGGTGGCCGAAGGCGGCGCTGCCGATGAAGCTGAAGGCCTGGTCGCCGGCCACGGCAGTGTTGGCGTCGATCCCGGCGAGGTCGATGCGGTCGCCCTGGGCGTGGCTGAAATCGGTGATCCGGTCGGCCCCGGCGCCGACCGGGCTCTGGCCGACGCTGCCATAGGTGAAGCGGTCGGCCCCGGCCCCGCCGATCATGGTGTCCTTGCCCCCCAGCCCACTCAGCACGTCGTTGCCGGCGCCGCCGACCAGCCCGTTGTCGATCGACGATCCGATCAGCGCGTCATTGCCGCTGCCGCCATAGACGTTCTCGATCCCCATCAGCGTGTCGCCCTGGGCGGTGCCGCCGGCCCCGGTGCCGGTGGCCAGGTTGATCGCCACGCCGACGGTGTTTTCCGAGTACATCGCGGCATCGATGCCGGCGCCGCCGTCGAGATGGTCGGCCCCGGCCCCGCCGCGGAGCACGTCGTTGCCGGCATTGCCGTTCAGGATGTTGGCCACGGCGCTTCCGGTCAGGGTATCGCTGCCCTGGCCGCCGACGACGTTCTCGATCGAGATCAGGGTGTCGCCCTGCGCGTTGCCGCCACTGCCGGTACCGGTGGCCAGGTTGACCGTCACCCCGACACTGCCTTCGGAATACATCGCCGTGTCGATGCCATCCCCCTCCAGCGCGGCGGCCGCGCCGGAGGAGGCACTGCCATAGCCGCCATCCAGCACATCGGCGCCGGCGCCGCCGCGAAGCACGTCGTTGCCGCTGCCGCCGTACAGGCCGTTGGTACCGGCATCGCCGGTGAGGGTGTCGGCGAAATTCGACCCCGCGAGACTCTCGATCGAGACCAGGACATCGCCCTGGGCCTCGCCGAGCGACCCGCCCGTGGCCAGCGCGACCGTGACCCCGGACAGGGCGTCGCCATAGCTGGCCGTGTCGATGCCGAGGCCGCCGTCGAGCCGGTCGGCGCCCGCGCCGCCCTCCAGCACATCGTCGCCCGCCGCGCCCGACAGGATGTCGGCACCGGCCCCGCCATGGATGGCGTCGGCGCCGCCGGCCCCGGTGATGCGGTCGTTGCCCGACCCTGCGGCATAGTCCATCGCCTCGACGCCGACGGCGCTCGACCCGTCGCTGCCGACCCCGCCGTTCAGGGTGAAGGTCAGGCCGGCGGTGGCGGCGCGGCGGTCCATGGAGAGGAAATCGATGCCTGCGCCGCCATCGACGGTGTCGACCCCGGCCCCCGCCCACATCGTGTCGTCGCCGGCACCGCCGTTCAGCACATCGTTGTTGGCACCGCCCTGGATGAAGTCGTTGCCGGCGCCGCCATTCACCGTGTTGTTGCCGTCATTGGCGTCGATGTAGTCGTCGCCCGCCCCGCCGGTGATGGTGTCGGCGCCGCTGCCGCCCCGGTAGTCCAGCGTCTCGATGTTGATCGCGGTCGACCCGTCGCTGCCGGCCGGGCCGTTCAGGGTGAAGGTGACGCCCAGGGTGGTGGTGTCGCGGCCGACATAGAGGTGATCCGTGCCGGTGCCGCCATCGGCCGTCACCACCCCGGGGCCGTTGAAGTCGAGTTCGTCGTCGCCGGCGCCGCCGCTGAGCGAGTCGCTGCCGCCGTCGCCCACCAGCCGGTTGGCACCGCCATCGCCGATCAGGACGTCGTCGTGCACACTGCCGGCGATGTCCTCGATCCCGGTCAGGGTGTCGCCCTGGGCATCGCCGCCGCTGCCCAGCCCGGTCGCGAGATTCACCGTCACCCCGGCGGTGCTGTCGATGTAGACGGCGGTGTCGATGCCGATGCTGCCGTTCATCGCATCGGCGCCGGCCAGGCCATAGAGCGTGTCGTCGTCGGCGCCGCCGTCGAGCTGATCGTCGCCGGCGCCCCCGACCATCATGTCGTTGCCGGCGTTGCCGGTAAGGATGTCGGTGCCGTCGCCACCGTCGACCCGGTCGTCGCCGTCATTGCCGCTGGCCCGGTCGTCGCCGTCCATGGCGTAGATGGTGTCGTTGCCGGCTTCGCCGTAGATCGTGTCGGTGCCGGCATAGCCATAGAGGGCGTCGTGTCCGGCCCCGCCATCCAGCGTATCGTTCCCAGCCCCGCCCGTGATGGTGTCGTTGCCGTCGGCGCCGTAGACGATGTCGTCGCCCGAGCCGCCATTGTAGCCCAGCTGCTCGATGTTCGCGGTCGTCGTGCCGTCGCTGGCTGCGCCATTGAGATGGAAGGTGACGCCTACGGTGGAGTCCGAGCGGTCGATGAACAGGCGGTCGGTTCCAGCACCGCCGTCGACCGTCAGCACGCCCGCCTTGGCCTGGATGATGTCGTCGCCGGCGCCACCACTCAGAGTGTCGTTGCCGGTTCCGCCATCCAGCTGGTCATTGCCGTCGCCGCCGAACAGGGCATCGTTTCCGTCCAGCCCCAGCAGGCGGTCGTTGCCCGCCAGGCCGCTGATGGCGTTGTCGCCGGCCGATCCGGTCAGGATGTCGTCGAAGAACGAGCCGGTGAGGTTCTCGATGTCGGCACCGATGGTGTCGCCCTCGGCGGTGCCGCCATGGCCGGTGCCGCCGATCGCCGCTGTCACGCCGGCCGCGCTGTCGGCGAAGTTCGCGGTGTCGATGCCGGCGCCGCCATTCAGCGCATCCGCCCCGGCGCCGCCGAGGAGGGTGTCGTCGCCGTCGTCGCCGAAGAGCGTGTCGTTGCCGAGGCCGCCGGAGATCCCGTCATTGCCGGCATTGCCGTGGATGACGTCGTCGCCGTCGGTGCCGTGGAGGGAGTCGCTGTTGGGGGTGCCGTCGATGGTCGCCATGATCGATCTGCTTGCTTCCTGAGGGGGTGGGGGCGCCGGTCGCGGTGACACGGCCCTGGTCTGCGCAATTCGGCGAAAACCCCCTCCATGCAGCGGTGCGCCGGCCGGGACGGGGATGCATCGGGGGCGCCCGCGCGCCCTCGGCAGCGGCGCCCCTGTCCCTGCCGCAGGGACCCGAAGGCATCGATCGCCATGGAGCGCACGGGCCCACTGCTTCAAAATCGGGGTTGGACCGGGGCGAGGCAATACCCTCAAAATCCGGTATCTTGACAAGCTCGGAACTCGATGGAAGTCCGAGTCGATCCGCCCCGGGGACGTCAGATCGCGATCAGCCCGTGCGCGACGGCGACGGCGGCGGCTTCGGTCCGCTTGGTCACGCCCAGCTTGGCCATCGCCGACCGGACATGCTCATCGACGGTGTGGGAGGACAGGCTCAGCTGTCGGGCCGCGAATTTGCTGGTGGCGCCGCGCGCGACCCAGACCAGGCAGTCCTGTTCGCGCTGCGACAGCAGCCGGGTCGCGGTCGCCGCCGCCGGCGGCGCGTCCCGCACCTCGGCGGCGAAGCGGCGGTCGAGCCGCAGCGCCCGGCCGATATGAGGGCCGAGATAGGTCAGGAGGGCGATGTCCGCCTCGCTCCAGGGCGGCGAGGCGCAGGACCGCGTGACGGCGACCTCGGTCGTGACCCCCGTCGCCTCGACATCGGTCCAGACCAGGGCGCCGCCGGGCGCCGGCGCCGCCTGCGGGCGGTGGCCGCAGCCGGGCTCCCGTCGCGGCGCCGCCCCGCGCATCCGGGCCAGGGTGACGGTGCCGCCGCCCAGCACATCCGCCAGGCGCGACAGGGTGTCGGGCCACGCCGCGTCGCCGAGGGCCGCGGCATAGAAAGCGCCGATCAGGTCGGCGACCTCGTGCTCATTCGCCATCACGCCTCCGCCGGACAGGGTCCGCTCGCCCCGGCCCCTCGGAGAGACGGGCGGGAGATTCGCTCGACCTTGTCGGCCGGGAACCAGCGGTCGCGGCGACGGTGAGCGGCACAGGAAGGACGCTGAAGTCCCACCTCTAGGAATTGTGGAGTATAGGACAGTTATTATTACAAGCCCAACATTTTTTGTGGAAGACTCAACATTTCCATCGAGCCTGCCGCGGCGTCGTGCCATCGGCATCCCTTCCGCGGGACGGTGGCGGTCCGGCTATGCTCCCGCCGGCTCCCGCCCGACATGGATTCGCGTGCCTGCCGCCTGCGCCACCTGCAGCAGCTCGGCCGGCGGCGGCCGGTCGACCACCAGGTCGTCGATCGCGTCGAAGCCGCAGACGCGTTCGATCGCCGAGACGCCGAACTTGCTGGCGTCGACCACCAGCATCGAGGCCTCGGACTGGCGCAGCATGGCGCGCTTCACCGCCGCTTGGCCGATGCTGACGTCGCAGGGGCCGTTGTGGCTGAGGCCGGAGGCCCCGAAGATGGCGCGGTGGGCGTTGAACCGCCCGAGATACTCGGTCGTCTCCTCGCCCGCCACCAGGGCCTCGGCCCCGTCATAGGCCCCCGGGCACAGCCTGACATGGAAGGTCGGATTCGCGGCGGCGACCGCGGCGATGCTGGTCGAATTGGTGATGATGGTCAGGTCGCGCGCCCGCTGCGCCAGGTGCCGGATGACCTGGTAGGTGGTCGACCCGCCGTCGATCATCAGCACCGCGCCATCCGCCACCAGGCCGGCGGCCGCGGCGCCGATGCGGTTGCGTTCCGCCACCCGCAGGTTCTGCCGGATCGAGAACGAGGCCTCGCTGGTCAGCGGCCGCAGCGTGGCCCCGCCATAGGTGCGGCTGAGCAGGCCGCTGGCATTGAGCTCGGCGATGTCGCGCCGGATGGTCTCGCCGGTGACGCCCAGCTGTTCCGCCAGCAGCGAGACGCGGATGGACGCGTGCTCCGCGATCTGCTGCAGGATCAGTTCGTGGCGGTCCTTCTTCTTCGGCTTGGCCAGTCCCACCGCACGACCTCGACGCTGTTCCGCGGCGGCGCGCCGACGGTGCCGGGCCAGGGTCAGTCCCATATGTGCCCGGTTCCACATTCGCGGATCGGCAGGGACCTTGCCAAGGGGCATCGCAACCCCCTGCGATCGGAACCGCCCGGGTCAGGCATGCAGAGCCACCTCGGCGGCAATGACGACGGGGCTGTTGAGCGGCGTCGCGACGACGCCGACCGCGGTGCGCGCGTGCCGGCCGATATCGGGCCCGAACAGGTCGAGCACCAGTTCGGAGGCGGCGCCGACGATGCCGGTCGTGCGGTCGAAGCCCGGCGCCGACAGCACGAAGCTTTCGATCCGGAGCCAGGCGGCGATACGGCCGAGATCGCCGAGTTCTCGCTTCAGCGTGCCGAGCACGGCCAGCATCGCCAGACGGGCGGCATGCCGGGCCTCGTCGGGCGAGACCTCGATGCCGACACGGCCGAACGGGCCGGCGGCGCTGCCGTCCGGCGCCTGCGGGCCGTGACCCGAAACATAGATCCGATCGCGGTGGCAGCGGGCCCAGGCGAACGGCATTGCGGTCTCCGCCGGCATCCGGACCGGCGCCGGCAGGTACAGCCCCCGCGCGGCGATCCGATCCTCGATCGCCGACGGTTCCGGCCGCCTCAGAGGCTGTGCAGTCATGGCACGATCGCCGCGCCGCCATGGGGTCCGAACCGATTCGTCATGATCAACCTCGTGGTGTCCCGGGGCGGGAAGAATGCCGCCGGGCGGAAAGCCGTTTCAGGATCAGGAGCCGGGCGGCGCGCGGCAATCCCCTCAAGACAGAGGGCTTGACAGGCGGTCAGGGCGTGAGCAGGCCCTGCTCCATCGCCCGCATCACCGCCTCGGTGCGCGTCGTCGCGCCCAGCTTGGCCATCGCCGAGCGGACATGTTCATCGACGGTGTGGGACGACAGGCCCAGCTCCCGCGCCGCGAACTTGCTGCTGGCGCCCCGCGAGATGCAGGCCAGGCACTCCCGTTCCCGCGGGGAGATCGGCCGGCTGGTCGGTGCTTCGCGGGTGCCGCCGCCTGTTGCCTCGGCCGCGAAGCGGTGGTCCAGCCTGAGAGCCCGGCTGAGATGGGATCCGAGATAGCGCAGCAGGGCCGCTTCCCGCTCGTCCCAGGCCGGCTGGCCGGCGGGCCGAAAGACCGTGACCTCGGCCGCCCGCCCGGTGGCGTCGGCCTCCCGCCAGCGCAACCCTCCGCACGGCTCCTGCTCCTCCGGCACGTCACGCTGCCGGGGCGAAGGCTCTCGCCGCAGCGTGGCGCCGCTGCCGCCGAGCAGTAGGGCGAGGTGCGACAGCACCTCGGGCCAGGTCTTCTGGCCAAGCGCCGCATCATACAGCCCGCCGACCACGGTCAGGATCTCGCCGTCGGCCTCCGGTGTTCCCGCTTTGAGATGCAATCGCCCAATCCTATCCTGCGATGCCGCGAACTGTCCCGGCACCCGATCGGCAGACGCTAGCAACGCCGGCGCGGCCCCGCCCCCCACATTTGGGGGGTCCAACATAAAATATTTGGGACTCCACATTTCTGTCGCCGAGCGATCGGATGAGCCTTCAAGGCTGCGACGCCGTGGCCCCGGCCCGCGGGCTGGCCCCGGCCGGAAAGCCGTCTACAATCGCAGCCGACCGCTGAACCCGAGAGGATCCGACGGATGGCGCAGCCCGGCCCGGCCCATTGGCAGAAGCGGATCGGCCTCGTCGCCGTCCTCCTGTTCCTTGCCGCCCCGGCCGCCCGCGCCGAACCCGCCTTCAGCGATCCCTGGCCGGCCGTGTCCGATTCCACCGGCCGGATCGTCGCGGTGCCCAGCCGCAGCCCCTTCGCCCCCGCCGACATCGGGCCCGACGCCCCGGCCACTTCGGCGCGCGTCACCTACTACCCGCCCGCCGGCGGCGACGCGGCCCACAAGGCGCCGGCGGTGGTGCTGCTGCACGGCTCCGCCGGCATCGACGAGAACCGCGAGCCGACCTATGCGCGGCAGCTGGCGGCGATGGGCATCGGCGCCGCGGTGGTGGACGTGTTCGGGGCGCGACGCGATATGGCCACCAGCTTCGTCGACCGGGTGATCGAGATCACCGAGACCATGGCCCTGGCCGATGCCTACGCCACCCTGGCCTGGCTGAAGGCGCGGCCGGAGATCGACGGCAGCCGGGTCGCGGTGTGGGGCTTCTCCTACGGCGCCATGGCCAGCGTCATCGCCGCCGACGCCCAGATCGCCGACCGGCTGGCGGCGCTGTACGGCCTGGGCGACACCCGCTTCGCTGCCCATGTCGCCTTCTACGGCCCCTGCATCACCAGCTTCGAGGATTCGCGCACCACCGGCGCGCCGGTGCTGATGGCCTGGGGCGAGCGCGACGCGCTGATCGACCCCGCACGCTGCCAGGCCACCGCCGCCGCGATGCGCCAGGGCGAGTCGCGGGTGCAGACCATCAGCTATCCCGGCGCCGTGCACCAATGGGATGGCAGCCGGCCCGGCCCGCGCCCGATCGGCCGGCTGCTGAACGACTGCGACTTCCGGGTCGAGCGCGACCTGACGGTGCGCGACGGCAATCTCGGCATCGCCATGACCGGGCCGTTCACCCGCAAGCTGATCCTGGCATACTGCGTCGGCAGCGAGGGTTACCTGATCGGCCGCGACGACGCCGTGCGGGCGAGGTCGGACCGCGACGTCGCCGCCTTCCTGTCCGCCGCCTTCGGGCTGGCGAGCCGCAGCTGAAGCATGGCCGAACAACCCATGCCGGCCCTGCGCCGGCTGATCGCCGCCCTCGCCCCGCTGGTGCCGGCGCTGCGCGCCCTGGCGCCGCGCCCGGTGACCGCGGCGGACCGGCTGGCGGTCTTCCCCACCCGGGGCCTGCCGCTGTCCCGGCCGGTCGACATCCGCTGGAACGACCACCAGATCCCCTTCGTCGAGGCCGAGACCGACGGCGACCTGGCGGTGGCGCTGGGCCTGGTCCACGCCCATCTGCGCGGCGGCCAGATCGCGCTGCTGAAGCGGGTGGCGCAGGGCCGGCTGGCGGAGATCGCCGGGCCGGTGGCGCGCGACCTCGACCACATCCTGCGCATCCTCGACTTCCGCCATGCCGCCGACACCGTGATCGACCGCATGCCGCAGGATGTGCGCGACTTCGCCGAGGCCTTCATCACCGGGGTGAACGCCTATCACGCGCTGGAGCGGGCGCCGCCGCCGGAATTCGCCCTGCTGGGGCTGCGGCACGAGCCCTACACCCTGCGCGACATGTGGACGATCGGCCGACTGGCCGGCACCGACATCAACTGGCTGGCCTATTTCGGGCTGCTGCGCGAGCGCGGCACGCCGGGCTTCGCCGCCACCTGGGCCCGGATGCTGAAGGCCGGCGCCAACGCCACCGCCAGCTTCTCCATGGACGAGGGACAGGAGGCGCTGGCGACCCTGCTGACGGCGACCGGCCGCAGCGGCAGCAACTGCGTCGCCGTGGCGGCATCGCGCAGCGCCAGCGGCGGGGCGCTGATCGCCAGCGACCCGCATCTGGCGCTGTCGCTGCCCAATTTGTGGGTGGTCGCCGGCATGCGCTCGCCCGGCTACCACATGGCCGGGCTGATGGTGCCGGGCCTGCCCTTCGTCGCGGTCGGCCGCAGCCTGCACATCGCCTGGGGCGGCACCAACATGCGGTCGGCGTCGAGCGACCTGTACGATATCTCGGGCCTGCCGCCCGGAGAGATCGAGACCCGCGAGACGGTGATCCGCACCCGATTCTGGCGGCCGGCTCGGCGGAAGGTGCGACGCAGCCGCTTCGGCCCGATCGTCAGCGACGCCAAGCTGGCGCGCAGCCGGCCGGGCGACACCATCGCCCTGCGCTGGATCGGGCATGAGCCGACCGACGAGATCACCGCCCTGCTGCGCGCCAGCCGCGCCACCACGCCGGAGGACTTCCGCGCCGCCTTCGCCGGCTTCGGCGTCTCGGCCCAGAACATGCTGGTGGCCACCGCCGCGGGCCGCATCGGCCAGGTCATGGCGGCGACGCTGCCGCTGCGCACCCGCTTCCCGCCGCCGGACCCGGTGCTGGACGCCGCCGACCCGGACAGCCATTGGCAGGGGCTGGTCGACGCCCCCGGCCTGCCCTGGGCCACCGACCCGCCGGACGGGGTGCTGGCCACCGCCAACAACCGGCCGACCGACGCCGCCGTGCCGGTCGGCTTCTTCTTCTCCCCCGACGAACGGGTGCGGCGGCTCTATGCCCTGCTCGGCGCCAAACCGCAGCTGACGCCGGACGACCTGGCGGCGCTGCAGGCCGACACCTTGTCGCTGGACGCCGGGGTGCTCACCCGGCACCTGGTCCAGGTGATCCGCGACGCCGGCCTGGCCGGCGGGCATGCGGCCTTCGTCGACCGGCTGGCCGGCTGGGACGGCGACTATGCGGCGGACTCGGCCGGCCCCCCGGCCTTCGAGGCCCTGCTGTTCCACCTGGTGCCGCGCATCCACGGCGCCAGCTCGGCCGACGCCATGCCGCGGCTGATGGCGCAGTGGAACGCGATCATCGCCTTCCTGCCCGACGACCTGGCGGCGCTGGCGCCGGAGCGGCGGCGCCAGGTGCTGGCCGAAGCGGTCGGGCTGGCCGCCGCCGACGCCGCCGCCTTCCCGGCCTGGGGCGACATGCACCGCATGCGGGTGGCGCACATCCTGGGCCGGCTGCCGGTGCTGGGCCGGTTCTTCAGCTTCGGCGACTACCCCACCGGCGGGTCGCGCGAGACCCCGATGAAGACCGCGCACGGGCTGGTGCGCGGCCGCCACGACGCCAGCTACGGGTCGATGGCGCGGCATGTCGCCGACCTGTCCGACCCCGATGCCAGCTGGGTCACCCTGTTCGGCGGCCAGGATGGCTGGCTGGGCAGCGCCAACGCCGCCGACCAGATCCCGCTGTGGCGGCAGGGCCGGTCGATCCGCCTGCCGCTGCGGCCGGAGACGGTGGCGCGCGAATTCCCGACCGTGCTGCGCCTGGAGGCGGTCCGGCGATGATCGACCCGACCCCGGCCTTCCGGCTGGCGGCGGCGCTGCGGCGCCGGCGGCTGCGCAGGCTGGACCCGGTCGAGAGCCAGCGCCGAACGCTGCTGGGGCTGCTGCGCCGCGCCGCGTCCACCCGCTTCGGCCGCGACCACGGCTTCGACCGCATCGCCGATGTCGCCGCCTTCCAGGCCGCGGTGCCGCTGCGCCGCTACGAGGCGATGTGGCGGGAGTACTGGCAGCCGGCCTTCCCGGTGCTGCGGGATGTGTCCTGGCCCGGCGGCATCCCGTTCTTCGCCCTGTCCTCGGGCACCACCAGCGGCACCAGCAAATACGTGCCGGTCAGCGACGCGATGCGCCGGTCGAATGTCCGCGCCGGCTTCGACCTCGCGGCCTGGCATCTCGGCGCCCGGCCGCGCAGCCGGATGTTCGGCGGCCGCAGCCTGATGCTGGGCGGCAGCACGGCGTTGACCGAGCACGCGCCGGGCATCTTCAGCGGCGACCTCAGCGGCATCGCCGCCCGCACCCTGCCGGCCTGGGCACGGCCCTTCGTCTTCCCCGGGCCGGACCTCGCCCTTCTGTCCGACTGGGAGGAGAAGCTGGACCGCATCGCCCGCGGCTCGCTCGACCTGCCGATCCGCAGCCTGTCCGGCACCTCGAGCTGGCTGCTGCCACTGCTCGACCGGGTGCGGACGCTGCGCCGGGCCCGCGGCGACGCGGCCGACCCGCCCTACCCCTCGCTCGACCTGCTGGTGCCCGGCGGCGTCGCCCTGGCGCCCTACCGGCCGCGCTTCGAGCGGCTGCTGGCCGGCACCGCCGCCGAGATCCGCGAGGTCTATGCCGCCAGCGAGGGCTTCATCGCCCTGCAGGACGCCGCCCCCGAGGACGGGCTGCGGCTGAGCCTGGACCACGGGCTGTTCCTGGAATTCGTGCCGGTGGAGGAGCTGGGGTCGCCCACCCCGACCCGGCACTGGGTCGCCGATGCCGAGCCGGGGGTGAACTACGCCCTGGTGGTGACCAGCTGCGCCGGGCTGTGGGCCTATGTGCTGGGCGACACGGTGCGGCTGGCCACACCACGTCAACTCGGGCGCGACCCGCCGCGCGTGCTGATCACCGGCCGCACCGCCTACGGCCTGTCGGCCTTCGGCGAGCACCTGATCGCCGAGGAGGTCGACCGCGCCGCCGTCGACGGGGCCGCGGCGATCGGCGCCGACCTCAGCGACTTCGCTGTCATGGCGGTGTTCCCGGACGAAGCGTCGCCGGTCGGCCGCCACCGCTGGTATGTGGAGTTCGCCGCGATGCCGGATGCGGCCGCGGTCGCCCGCTTCGCCGCCGTGATCGACGCCCGGCTGGCGGCGCTGAACGACGATTACGCGGCCCACCGCTCCGGCGGCGCCGGCATGGGCGCGCCGGAGGTGGTGGCGCTGCCGCCCGGCCGCTTCGCCGCCTGGATGAAGTCCCGCGGCCGGCTGGGCGGCCAGAACAAGGTCCCGCGCATGATCGCCGACCGCGCGCTGGCGGCCGATCTGGCGGGGTTCATGGGAATGGCCGGCTAGGCTGCGCGATCGGTTAGCGTCGGGTCATCGTTGCGCACCGCATTGACCCGGACCGAGACCGGATAGGCCTCGACCGGCAGGTCGGCCGGCGGCGCCAGGATCGCCTGCAGCCGGTCCGGCGCGGCCGCCTCCTCGCCCAGCCAGGCGGGCCAGTCCGCCGGCTCCAGCATCACCGGCATGCGGTGGTGGATCGGCCGCAGCCGCTCGATCGCGTCGGCGGTGACGATGCTGAAGGTGCGGACCCATTCGCCCGAGTCGGGGTCCTTCCACCCCTCCCACAGCCCGGCGAAGCTCATCGGCCGGCCGTCGAGCCGGCGGACGAAATGCGGGGTGCGGTCCGGCGCCCATTCGTAGAAGCCGTCGGCCGGGACGATGCAGCGCCGCGCCTGGAACGCCTTGGCGAAGCTGCGCCGCTGGGCCAGCGTCTCGGACCGGGCGTTGATCAGCTTGGCGCCGCCCTTGAGGTCCTTCTCCCAACTCGGCACCAGGCCCCAGCGCAGCAGGCCGATGGCGCGCCGCCCGGTCTGCGCGTTGAACCTGACGACCGCGAGGTCCTGGGTCGGCGCCGCGTTGTAGCGCGCCGGGACGTTGGGGATCGGGCCGTCGGAGTCGTAGGCGGTGGCCAATTCCTCCGGCGGCAGCTTCTGGACGAATCTTCCGCACATGGGGTCAGGCTAGCAAATCAGGCCGGCACCGGCAGCACATAGGGGCCGAGCAGCAGCCCGGCCAGCATCATCAGCACCACCAGCGTGACCAGGGTCAGGCCGAAATGGGCGCCGCGGCTTTCCTGCGGCACGGCCAGCACCAGGCCGGTGCCGCGGTAGAGGATGGCGAAGGCGTAGCCGAGGGCGAGCAGGATCAGCAGGATCGCCGCCGGGCCGGAGAACACCAGCTGCACCGCCGGCCCGATCATCTCGGCGACATAGAGCGGGGTCAGCGCCAGCGCCACTAGCACGAAGGCGGCATCGAAGCCCGCCTTGCCGCCGAACATCCCGGCATAGAAGCGGATGATCGCCGCCATCACGAACAGGCCGGCGAGGTTGAGGACCACGCGCCCCGCCATGAACAGCGCGATCAGGCCGATCGAGGCGCCGGTCTCCGACGCCGAGGTCAGCACCACCAGCAGGATGAAGGCGCCGATCGAGGTCAGCACCAGCACCGGCAGGGCATGTTCCCGCACCACCAGGCGCCAGCCCGGCGCCGGCACGCCATGGGCGGCCAGGGTGGCGTCGGGTTCGAACAGCATGCCGCGCATGCGGCCGACCACAGCGGCGAGATCCAAGACCGTCTCCAGCACGTCTTCGCGGGGCCGGCCCCGCAGGACCGCCCCCCTAGGCCAGGGATATGGCCCCTCCGATCAACCGCATGCAAGACCGCGCCTTGCAAGGCCGGGCAGCGCGTGCCATGGCTTTCCCCATGAAGCAGCGTATGCGACGGACCAAAGCCGCGACCCCCGGGTCGCGGCGTGAGATCGAACTGGTGATCGAGCGCCTCGGGGGCGGCGGCGACGGCGTCGGCACGGCGGAGGATCACCGCATCTACGTGCCCTACGCCGCCCCCGGCGACCGGGTGCGCGCCCGGCTGGGCCGGCCGGACGGGCAGGTGTGGCGCGGCGAGTTCGTCGAGCTGGTCGAGGCCGGCCCCAACCACCGCGACCCGCCCTGCCCGCATTTCGGCCCCTGCGGCGGCTGCCAGGTGCAGCATCTGGCCGCGCCGGTCTACACCGAATGGAAGCGCGGGCTGCTGGTCAACGCACTGTCCCGCCAGGGCATCGAGGGCGAGGTCGGCGCGCTGGTCGAGACCCCGCCGCGCAGCCGGCGCCGCGCCAGCCTGGCCGCCCGCCGCGGCGGGTCGGGCGTGTTCCTGGGCTTCAACGAGGCGGGGTCGAGCCGGATCATCGACCTGACCGACTGCGTCGTGCTGCGGCCGGAGATCACCGCCCTGCTGCCGCCGCTGCGCGCGGTGCTGGCCGGCATCCTGCCGCAGAACGGCGGCGCCGACCTGACCGTGACCCTGCTGGAGGACGGCATCGACCTGGTGGTCGTGGCCGACAACAAGCTCGACCTGGCGATGCGCGAGCGGCTGGCGGAATTCGCCGTGGCGCAGGACCTGGCGCGGCTGTCCTGGCGCGGCGCCGACGGCTTCAACGACCCGGTGGCGCATCGCCGGTCCGGGATGATCCGCTTCGACGGCATCCCGGTCACCATCCCGCCGGGCGGCTTCCTGCAGGCCAGCGCCGAGGGCGAGGCCGCGCTGACAGGGCTGGTGCGCGACGGCGTCGGCGCGGCGAAGAAGATCGCCGACCTGTTTTGCGGCGCCGGCACCTTCGCCCTGCCGCTGGCCGGCGGCGCCCAGGTCACCGCGATCGACGGCGAGGCCGCGGCGATCGACGCCCTGGCCACGGCGGCAGGGCGCGGCGGACGGGGCGAGCGCATCGCGGCGCAGCGCCGCGACCTGTTCCGCCAGCCGCTGACCGCGGTGGAGCTGAAGGGCTTCGACGCCGTGGTGTTCGACCCGCCGCGGGCCGGCGCCCGCGACCAGGCGGAGGCGCTGGCGGCGTCGGCCGTGCCGCTGGTGGTGGCGGTGTCCTGCAACCCGTCCAGCCTGGCGCGCGACGCCCGCATCCTGGTCGATGGCGGCTACCGGCTGGAGCGGGCGACGCCGGTCGACCAGTTCCTGTGGTCGACCCATCTCGAAGCGGTGGCGGTTTTTCGACGGTGAGGATCCGCTCTCAACGGCTCACGCTCGTCCCTCAGCTTGTCATGCCACGGCTTGACCGTGGCATCCAGGGGCGGCCAGAACCGCTCTTGATGGCCCCTGGATTGCCCGGTCAAGCCGCATAGGCGCTAAGATAGGGGATTCCGGAGAAGGCGGGATCGTGATTCAAGCTTGGGATGTCTCACGATCTGACGAATGACGCGGACTGGCAGGATCTGGTCGAGCGCTTTGGCGGGGCCGAGGCGCTGACGAGGTCGGCGCGGGAGCACAAGGCGTTCCAGCGGGCGCGCGGGGTCAAGGACGCTGCGACCCTGCTGCGGCTGGCGCTGATGTATGGTCCCGGCGGCCTGTCGCTGCGGGGCGCGGCGGGAGCGGCGGCGTTGGGCGGGATCGCGGCCTTGTCCGATGTGGCGCTGCTGGGGCGGCTACGGGCGGCCGGGCGATGCGGCTGCATCTGGCCTATGACCTGCCCGAAGAGCGGATCAGCCACTGCGTCCTCACCGATCTGGCCGGCGCGGAGAAGCTGACCCGGACGCCGGTGCGGCCCGGCGAGATCCGCATCGGCGACCGCGGCTATCCCCGCCCCGACGACCTCGCAGCACTCCGCGCCGACGGTGCCGATGTGGTCGTCCGCCTCACCTGGAAGAGCCTCAGCCTGGCCCATCGCGACGGCCGGCCCTTCGCCTGGATGCCGCTGTTCGACGCCGCCACCGCGCACGGCCACGCCGACGCCGAAATCCTGGTCGAGAAGGCCCGCACCCCGGATTGGCCCGCCTTGCCCATGCGCCTGGTGGTGATCCCAAAGCCCCCCGCCGATGCCGAACTCAGCCGCAGCCGCGCCC